>JAFSMR010000039.1 GCA_017447805.1 Kiritimatiellia bacterium
ATACAATATCCATGTCCGAAAGTAAACGCTAGTTTCCTTCCTAGGAAGGAATGAAGGTGAAAGTCCTACATTTCAATCCCACCCAGTATTCTCAAGGACTAAACGCAAGAGAAAC
Source organism: Kiritimatiellia bacterium (assembly GCA_017447805.1). Classification (GTDB taxonomy): domain Bacteria; phylum Verrucomicrobiota; class Kiritimatiellia; order RFP12; family UBA1067; genus UBA1067. The sequence continues at coordinate 116 of JAFSMR010000039.1, forward strand.
TTGCATTTACATTTGGACTTCGCACCGCAAAAATCTAGACTAATTTTTCGGAGCTACTTGAACTAAACCGAAAAATATGTTAGAATATCCGTGAAAAATGAGTTGTTAACCATTTATTGACGCGCAGAATTACTTATGCTTGATAGCAATAGGATAAAAGTATATCTTGAATCAAGTTTCTTCGGATACTTGACGGGACGACCAAGTGCAATTCCTAAAACCGCATTTTGGCAAGCTCTCACTTTGCAATGGTGGGAAAATCACAAACCCAAAGTCGATTGTTTTGTTTCCAGATGGGTGCGAGTTGAATCAGAAGATGGTGACCCGGCAGCGGTGGCCCGCAGAAGAATTGCTTTGCAAGGGATCACAGAGCTGCGTCCACCAGCAGAAGAAGTAGCATCTCTAGCAGAAAAATCAGTGGCAGCGCATGCATTGCCCTCAAATGAAATCATTGACGCTTTTCACATCGCAACTGCGACTGTCAGCAAAATGAATTACCTTTTGACATGGAATTGCAAGCATTTGGCGAATTATTCGGCCTTGCCTAAAACTTATTCTGTTCTAACATCGGCTGGTTACAGTTGTCCTGTAATTATTACGCCAGAAAAGTATATGGAGGAACTTAACTATGAATGACACAATAGAAATGTATGTTAATAACGATTCTTTCGATACGATTATAGAACGCATTCATAATACCCGGCGACGCGTTGCAGAATATTTCGGCAATAACTTCATGCGCATTGCAAGATTTGGCTCCGGGGAAGAAGACTTACCCGACGACTTTTTCTCTGAACAGCCCAATTTGCAAACAAAGGTGGTAGCATAACACCCACGAAGATTTAAAAGTTTTGGGGGTTGGCGATTTTGATGGGTTTATTAACCGTGTAGATCATGTAGAGCATGTAGAGCACTTCACGCGGGAGCGCGGCTGGCCTCAGCCGCCACCGGAACGATTCCTTTCTACAACTACAACTAAAGTCTACAACTAATCACTTCACCTCGCGCAGAGCGCTTTCCTATGTCCCATATCTCGTGTCTTGTATCATGTGTTTGTCTTGTCATCACCTAGCTCGGCAATTCTGCGGAAACGCTTTATTATCGCTTCTTTGCGTCGTTCAGGGTTGCACTCCGTCTGAACGAAACCATCTATAGCATCTTCCATCGCTGACGAATTCAAATAGTCGCGGAACTTTTTAGACAACATATCGCGTAACTCTGCATCTGCAAGAATCTCGTTGGCAATATTCTCCCTGCCATTGAACAGACAAATAACATCCTCAAAATCGGTGCTCATAAGGAAATCCCTCTTCCCCCGCTCCTCAAAGGCCTCCAATTTTAATGCTACGAAATAAGCCGGTGAAATCACCTTTACATTCCTATCGCCGCATTTCATTAATCTTGCCGACTTCAATGCCTCGGAAAACCACCTCGACTTCCATCCTAAAACCTCTTCCCTGATCGGCAGTATATCCACAGTAACTCCATCGCACACCCAACGACAAATTGGAGAATTCTTTCTAGTATCATGGCGAAAGCCAATCTGCTCCAAAAGTCGTTCTGCCTTGTGAAATTCTTTGCGACTTTTCACGTCGACAATAACATCCACATCCTTTGTTACTCTTATCGCATCAACGACTGGGTCTGTTACCAGCAACGATAATACAGAACCGCCGATAAACGCAAAATCAAAAGGGACGGCCTGCAATCTACTATCCAGTTTCAATATAGCATCTTCTATAGCATTCATTTCAAGATATCGTTGAGCTTGTTTTGCGCGAAAATACGCTCGCGAAGGCGTCCGCCGCGCAACATATCGACGAGAGCAAGGCGGTCGTACAATACTGGATCTTGGATGGCCACTTCAGTCGCGCTAGGATATATAGGCTCGAAAGCCATACCATACACATTTCCTTTAGAACCGCTCCAAACCGGAACCGCCCCGGTTGAGGCAAAGTTATTTTCTGCAACAGGCGCAGCATACGATGTCGGCATGCCTTTTGCGAGGAAACCCGATTGCTTGAACGGGAACATATATCTGAGCGCATGAGTCAAGAACTCGGATACGTTCCTGTTGATTAGGCGGCGATCTGAATTAACTAGACCTGCTTCCTCAAGGCGCTTTACTGCGGCATGAGTCTCCGAAACGCTGAGATGGACACGTCCACTCAACTTTTTATAAGATGAGACGGAATTTTCGCCTATCAGCGATACTAGAACGACTATATCCTGCGCCTTTATCATAAATTCTTCTTATTCGCAATTCGCGAATATTATAACATATTTATACCGCACCGTTCAAGCGGAAACTTAAAATTATCTTCCAAACTGTCACATATTTTCTCGCGAGAAGCGCATTCCCATCTGTCCTGTGTCCCGTGTATTATTAAAGAAAATTCCCAAGCGAGAATTCCGGTCTTGACCTAAATTCTCACTTGGGAATCCATCATCATTACATCGCGCTTGTCGCGCCGACCTTGATCTTGTAGTATTTGACCGTCGCAGGCGCTTCGGCAGCAGTCAGCGTGATAGAGGAGCCCGTGGCCTGCACAGCCGTCCCTGCCGTGAACGCCCCCGTCGCCGTGTCGCACGACTCAAGCGCATACCACAGGCCCGGAATCGCCTTCACAGCAAATGTCGGTTTCATCGTTGCGGCCTCCACGCCTATCGGTGAATCATCGCCCAGGGCGGGCGTCACCGAAACACCGCCGACCGTGCCGCTCGTGTTCAAGTCGAACGAGAAGACATCACCCGTCTTCGTTATCAAATACGCGCCGGTAGTAATCGTCTCGCCATATTTGACCGTGACATTGCCATCCGCAACTCCAGACGCTGTGATTGCCCCAAACGCATTGGGCGTTACGGCTACATCAAGCTTGGTTACGTAATTCGGCAAAGTTACCGCCGCGCTTGTCGGCGAGATAGTCGCCTTGAGCAATCCATCGCTCTCCATGCTTATCGTGCCGACTTCAGCAGGTGTGGCCGCACCATCCATGATGTGCGCACTGTAAACCTTGAGACCATCCGTATCCCTGTACAGCACCCAATCGTCATCCAGCGCATCATCCGCAAACGCGAACACGCCATCCGGTGCAGCAGACCAGGAAATCAGCGTCGCACCATCATACGGCGCAGCAGCCACACCATCCCCAAACGCGATATTCACCGTGCCGCTCGCGAATGTCAGCGTGGAGGATAGCGTCAGCTTCTTCGGCGACTCACTCGTGCCGATATCGTCAAACTTCAGCGTCGCACCATCGGAAAGCGTCACCGCCCCTGTCATCGTCGCCATCCCCAGCATCTCCACCGTACCAGCGATCTTGATTGCGGAACCAGGCGACCATTGGCTACCGTCACCAAGCGTAGCCGAGGTGTTGGGAAAGACATAGATCATGCCGGCCGAATAATCTGAGCTCCACCCATTCGGCCCGCCAGTTGCCGCGAACATATATATTGTGCCGCCAGATGACATGGTGCGGTTGATGGACCCTGTAAAGCCGCTTCCATCACGAATCACATAACCCTGCGAAGGAGTTTTGCTGTTTAATCCGCTCTGGAGCAATGTGCCCGAGCCTGAGATTTTGAGAAACACATTGGTGTTGCCAGCATAGTAACTGCTGTAGGAATAACCATCTGTGGTGTCAAAAGCGAATGTTGTGGAATAATCACCGACAAAGTTCTCAAATACGACCTCTGGAGTAATTGTTCGTGTATCGGCAGGATTGACAAAATACCCAGTCACACCGCAGAGCAATACCTTTGAACTTGCATTGCCGTAGAGATTCGGATTAATCTGTGTCCAACTTGTCTTATTATAGATTGCAACCGTTCCCATCCAACCTGTCGAGTCATCATTGGCAACCGAGGGTCCGGCAGTCAAGATTGTCTTCCAGCCATCGGCGGGAATCGCACCATTCGGCATGATTAGCATACCAGAACCCGTAATCTTCGCGAGATTATTCAGCGAAGTGTTTGCCGTTAGCGTCACGACGCCGCCGGCTGGGATGTGGAGGGTGCCATCGCCGGAGACGGAGGTGACGGTCGCGTCCGTGAGCGTGAGGGTAGCGCCGGAATTGACATAATACTTGCCAGTCGCCGCAGACCCGATCGTCACGGAAGTGTTTTCTGCGAGCGTGACCGTGCCGCCGGGCGCAAACGTCCCGCCCGTGAGCGTATAGGCGGTGGCGGTGGAGTTGAACGACACCGTGCCGGGGGCGGGCGAGCCGGAAATCGTCACCGTCGCCGTGGCGGAAGACGAATCTGCGAACATCACATTCAACCCAGACACATAGTCGCTCGACCCGTTGAACGACGTCGTAGTCCAAGTGCCGTCGCCCATCGACCACTCCGTCTCGCGCAGCTTCGCACAGATATTCCAGGTCCCGCTATCTTCTGCCTTCGAGACCGTGGCGCCATCGACCGTTATCGCCGAGATCGTTGCCTCCGCCGGCTCGCTCGTCAAGCCCGTAATCAGCGCCGTCGCCGTGGACTTGTTCAACGCAATGCTGCCAGGGTCGATTTCAAGCGCCGTCGCCGTCAATGTGCCGGTGACCGTCAGCGGCGAAGACGCCAGGACGACCTTCGCGCTTCCCGCCGCCGTCACAGCTCCCTGGAGCGTGCCGGACGCGGCAAGCGCCACCGTGCCGTTGAGGGCGATGTTCGTGGACTGGAGCTTCTTGCCAGAGGCGAGATTCACCGTCTTCCCCGCGTCGATGGTAATTGTTCCGTTGGCGCCGTCGGACGAGCCGATGACGACTTTGAAGCTGTTGTTGACAATCGATCCGCCGAATGTCGAGGCGTCCGCAAACTTCATCGTCTGGCTAACGGAGCCTGTTCCGACGGTCAGCGTCCCGGTGCCGGAAAGTCCGGCAAAGCTGTTCACAGCCGTAGACGATCCGTTGTTGACCGTAAGATCGCCGGCCAGTTTCAGCGTGGGAAGCGCAGTGGTGGTCGAATCTGCGAAGTAATAGACATTGCAATCGTCAACCTCGAGAGTGGAATTCGCGTTGCCGTAGTTTGCGGGAGTCCAACAATCACTTGAACTGTTATCCCAATCCTTGACCGCCACGGTGCCGCGCCAGCCGCTGGAGGATGTGCCCGTCGCCCACGCATTGCCGTCTGGTCGCTTGCCGGCATATTCCACGCGGCCCGTCCCCGTCGCCGTCGTGATAGCGAGCGACGAAGTGGAATCGAGCGCGACGGTGCCGTCGTTGTTCAGGGTGGCGAACGTCAGCGACGACGCACCGGTGGCGTTGACCGTGCCGCCGGACGCGACGGTAACGATTGCATAGGAGCAATCGAATGTCGTCGAGGCGAAGTTCAGCGTTCCGGCCGCGCCGACCGACAGTGAACCGCTGACGCGGAAGCTGCTCGTCTCGCCCACGTTCGCGGTGCCGTTCACGACAAGGTCGTCCACGCTCGCGCCGGCGAAATTAGCGTATTTCCCTGCCGCCACCATCACGATTCCGGCAGTCCCGGCAAATGTCACGTCGAACGGATCGGCCTCGGTGCCGCAGTCGATCTGCGCAACCGTCCCCGTGTCCAGAGCGTAGATGTTGACGTTTTCCGCGATGCCGGACTCGATGGAGAACGACGTACCGCTCGTCGCGTAGATGCCGCGCGACACCGTCATCGTGCCGGAGCCGGTGAAAACGACCGTGCCGGAGCCGAAGACGAGGACTTCGCCGAAGGTGGTTGTGTTGTCGATATCGACAGTAAGCGTCTTGTTGCTCTCCACCTTGATCGCCATGTTGCCGCTCACAGGCAGCGATTCCGGGGAGTTCGCCCAGTGCGCCAGGGTTGAAAGCGTCCCGGCCTCGCCAGTGCTGTCGCCCACGAAGATGCGGTAGTACGGGGCAATGCTGGTGCCGGCCTGGACGACCGCAAGCTCCGTTGCGGAAAGCTCGTCGCCGGCGTCATATGTCACCGTCCCCGTCGCGCGAGCCTCGCCGTGGAAGTACGTCAGCGTCGCGCCCCCCGTCGTGTTGACAATCCCCCTGAACACGTAGCCGTCCGTGAGGAACTGCGCGTTCGAGAGGTAGAGCTGGAGTGCGCCAAAGACCACCGTGACGGCGCCCTCCTGCCCGGCCGTGGCCTGAAGCGTCGCACCCGCGTTGCTGACCTCCACTGTTGCAAATGAAAGATCGACGCTACGCGCATCGTATGTCCCCGCCTGGTCGATCTTTACGGTTCCCGCGAAGTTGTCTAGCTTGGTGAGTGTTGCAGCAGCCGTGCCACGCAGAAGCACCTTGCCCGTGTAGGCGGAAAGGTCTATGTTCGCCGCATTGGCATCAGTGAGTATGACATAGCCCGTGAAAGTCCCAACCGCAGGAAACACCACAGTACCGTTGCCGTACTCCGAGGAATCGACGACGGTTATGTAGCCGGAACCCGTGAGCGAGGCGGTTTCGAGCGTCAGCGTGTGGCCGTAGGGGTCGAGCGTGGTGGGCGCGGCGGCGGTGCCGGAGAAGTTGATCGCCCTCGTCTCCGTCGCATCCGCCGTCACGCGGAACGTGCCATATCCAAAGTTCTTGGTTATGGCATACCCCCCGTCCGTAATCTCATTCACCTGCAAAACGCCGTTTCCGGCAAGATTCACGACACCGCTGCCATTGCTGCGGTTGTTGTAGAGTCCGTTGACCTTCACCGTGCCGCCGCTGACATTCAAAATAGAGGATGTCGCATATGCGGAATACGGCATTTCCACGTTGGCGTTGTTGGCTATGAGTTCGCCTCCGTCATTTACCGTAATCGTCTGTGTGCCGGACGACCACCAGCCATTGACGATGCCACTGTTGCCGCCGCTGCCCGCCACTTCCCAAACGGTGGAGACCGCCGAGACATTGAGCGTGCCATCGATCGTCAAGGTTCCGCTGGTCGTTCCTACCGAACCCGTGCCATTGTCGGTGCCGTTGCGCATGTTCACCACATTCACCGTCTCGCCGGACGGAATCGTCGTCGTGCCGGCCGACACGCCGAAATATGCCGTGGCCTCCGTGGTGGTGCTGGAATACACCGTCAGCGTCGTATCCGCCGTCGTATTGATGACAGAGTGGTTGAATGTCGTCCCGTCCGTGGCGGGATACTGGAACGTCGCGATGTTCGCAACTTCTTCGGCAAGCAAAGCGGCAGCGTATCCGTTCGCCTGCGCGACGGCCATCTTGTTGCCCTTCGCCCAGTTTCCGGCGCTAGGCAGTCCCGTCCACCAGGTTCCGATCTGGAGTCCGCGCGCGGTGACATCGCCCAGCAAGCCCCTGCCGGCGCTGTCGACGGTGCCGGACGCGACCTTGCCTGTGCCGCCATCGTCCTTGTAGAGCGTGAGCGTCCCTTCGGAGACATCGTATGTCATCGTCCAGAGATGGTAGCCCGCTCCGGCGGAAATGCCCACGGTGTCCGCTGTCGGGTAAAAGTTGCCGTTCTTGAATCCCGTCGCATACACAGTTCCGTTCTTTTCGTAGATTAGGAAACCGCCCTTCCCGTTGGAAGTCGAACCCGTGACGCCCAGCATGATGCACCTAGTGGTATCGTTCTGCACCATCTTGGATACGTCGGCATACAAGGAAAGCGTGAAGTCGCTCGTGCCGTCGAGATGGCTGGCGACCGCAGAACCAGGCCCGTTCGCATCGGCGACTGAATTCAGGACCTCCCACACCAGATGATGCGAGGCGCTAGGCCCGACGCGCAGCGCGGTCGTGAACTCATCGTACTCCCAGCTCGAGAACCAGCCGCTGGGCGACGCGCCGGGGACGGCCTTGTAGGTCAGGCCGGGGACGGGCGAACGCTTGAGCGTCACGGCAGTGGAGGTTGTTTCGATGTCGTAGGTGTTGGCCGCGTCCGCCGGCGCGGAAAGCGCGACCGTGCCGCTGATGGAAGTTGCGGAGACGAGCGTTGCGGAGGTGCCCTCAATCGTCGCCGGGGCAAGCGTCAGCGTCTTGCCACTTGGAACCGTCAATGTCCCGTTAACAGTAAGACGATCGGTTGTCATATCGTGGAAAGCCAAAGTAACATTTTCGCTAAACGTCATATTCCCAGTAACATAGAGTTGGGCGCCATAAATCTCAAGCGTACCTCCGCCCGTTACAGTAAATCCGTCAACCACCGTAACTGCGCCAACGGCGTAGATTCTCAGTGTCTTGCCAGCTGAAATATTAAATACAAGGCTTTTCACCGAAAGAGGTGAAGACAGCATAAGCAATGTATCGTCAGTCACATTAATCACGACAGGTGTTGTCGAAGAAATTGTAGCTGGCTTGGCATCCCAGACAATATTGTCCCATTGCAAGACATTGGCAACTTCCATCGCCCCCTCTGCCAATGTAGCCACGGCAGGGAATGCTATTTCGCCCGTTGAGGCTGTAAATGTAAGAGGCGCAGTATATTCGTTCTCGCCAATCGTAAAGGTAGTTGTGCGCGTAGCATCGGCGGAAAGCTTATTAGCAGCCTTGAATGTGGCGGCTCCGCTAAGCGCAGGGAAAGCATATGTCGTATTATCAGAAACCGTCAGCAGACCATTTATGAATGGCGTTGTTGCCTGACTAGACGGATCTAGCGCCGAATAATCCAACTTGCCAGTTGACGCATTGAGATGCGGCAACGTGAACTGTCCAGCACCAATCATCTTGAGCTGTGGCGCGGCGGTATTGGAAGTACCAGCCGTCATTACAAGATTGGACGCGGCAGTATTTGCTCCAGAGTTGAAAGAGAACATTTTACCGTCCGCGATTTGCATATTAACCGTGCCATATAGGAGAGAAGCGGTAGTATTGGCAGAACCCGCACGAGATATTGTATAGCTCTCATTAAACACAAACCAACTTTCATGATTACCTGTTTGGTCGCCAAGCATTGTTTCGCGCTGACCGTTTGTATTTTTGCCTGTCAAAGTATAAATTGTTCCTGATGATGGCGTCGCTGTTACATTCAAGCCTCCAATATAAAGATTACTGAAATCGCCACCTACTGATTGCTGTTGGCCGCTTGTATCATAAAAAATCGCAATCGGACACGTTGCGCCGGTTTGGAGGTATGTACTCCACAGGAATTCGCCTGATGTAGCATAACTCCTAGTGTTGGACGCACTCGCAGTGGCAGAGACCGAGCTTACTGGCGCATAAGTCGATTGATGGAAGTCGCCGGTTGTGTTGCGCCACGCAATCGCATCGCAATATCGCCACTTTGATTGTGACTCGTATTCTGCAATCTCAGATGCGGATAGTGCACGATTGAAGATGGCGACCGTGTGAATCTTCATCGAGTTCTGCCTGTAGAACCACGAACTTGACGTATAGTCCACGCCGCCTATACAAACTCCTGAAATCGTATTGAAATCGGTTGCGGACGGATTGTACGAGCCCTTCAGCTCGCCATCCACATAATAGGACAATCCAGATGTCGCCTTATAAGTGAGCGCCACACTCATCTTATTTTCTGTGAATACTTTAGCAGGGTTGTACACGCTGGTGTTGATTGCGCCGTCTTTAATAAACCCGCCATACAGAGCTCCTCCATAGCTACTGCTGCCGCTACTGCCTCTCGCCCTTGCAATGCCGTAACGCGCATGGCCGCTACCACCGCCACCATAAGTATGGTCGCCGTCCATGAGCATCAGCAAAGCGCGGTTCGACCCGGCCGTTGACGGCAACCCGCTCACAAACACGAGCACTGTCGAGCCCTCCTCAACCGAGCCAAATGGCGACGCGCCACCGGCTGCCGTCACTGTCGGTGCGGCAACATTATTGTCTACGCTGTTTGAAGCTCCTGCTGCTATCTGCAAATATGATTTGTCACTGCCTACGCTATTAGCGCTTGACGTGCTTGCTCCAGAACCAGTAACATTACCGATACTATAAGTCACCGAATCTCCGCCTACAGTGACCGTTTTAGACAAACTGCTAAAATCTCCATCCCAAACAACTACCGGCACAGGTGCTTCCGCCCAGACGCTGGTTGTCGCGCAGATTGCGGCAATGAGCGGCAACGCTCGCGTGACATGCATTGGCGACAATGCCGCCATGATTCGTTTTAGGATATTCTTCATCTCTCTTGTTTTCCTCTCTCTTTGTAAAATGTGGTTATGTGGTTAAGTGGTTGGTGATTTGGTTATGGCGCGGGTGGTTGGTGGTAGGGTGCGCCAATTTCTCCGGGAAGAGGTGGACTCGCGGGTAAAACCATACACAAGAGGCGGTAAACCTCTATAATATGGCCTCTAAAGCCTCTTTGGTGTCTCTCTATTCGCATTGTGGTTATGCCAAGGCTTTCACGAGTCTGTGGATATATTAGCACATTTCCCCGCAGCTGACAAGGGGGGAACATGAAATATTTGAAAATATTCAAACAATTCGTAGCAAGATAAAATATGCGCCGAGTATCTATAACAATCTATCCTATAAGGTTGATGAACCGGTCAAAAATCAAATATATTCCGAAAACAGCCAGAAAACATATCAAAAACATAAAATATCTCCTACAAATGGTTGTTTGCACCAAAATTTTCCCTGGGGAGGGAGATTTTTTGGTAGATAGCGCCACCGCATTGCAATGGCGTTATCTACCATGGTCGACAGGTCCATTGCATTGCAATGGCGTTATCTACCATGGTCGACAGGTCCGTTGCATTGCAATGGCGTTATCTACCATGGTCGACAGGTCCATTGCATTGCAATGGCGTTATCTACCATGGTCGACAGGTCCGTTGCATTGCAATGGCGTTATCTACCATGGTCGCCAGGTCCGTTGCATTGCAATGGCGTTATCTACCACGGTCGACAGGTCCGTTGCATTGCAATGGCGCTATCTACCAAAAACTAAACCCCCGCCACAATTCTCGCGGCACTTTCACGGCGGCCAGAGGGGCGATGCGCCCTACCACGCGGCGGCGGCCAGAGGGGCGATGCGCCCTACCACGCGGCGGCGGACAGAGGGGCGATAAGCCCTACCACGCGGCGGACAGAGGGGCATGGGGAATGTTGTCAATGTGAAAATGTTGCCAATGGCCAATGTAGCGGGGGAATAATTGGCCGTGTAGAATAGAAACATGTAGATTATTCGCAATTGCAGAAAATCACAATCATTCTACATACTCTACATGATCTGCATGGTTAAACTATAGGTAACGAGTAAAGGGGACGAAAGAGATGATTTGCGGTCGAACGACCATGCCTAGGATGAAGAAAAATAACGAATCACACTTGATTTTGCACGCGAAATATGATACAATGCACGCGGATTTTACAAAGGAAAGGTGCATCGCAATGACAACATCGCTTACTATCCGAATGGATGAAGCCCTAAAAGCAGAAGCTGAGGACTTCTTTGAAGATATTGGCATGAATTTGACTACAGCAATCACATGCTTTTTCAAAAAGTGCCTAGATATAGGGGAAATCCCCTTCAGGCTTGGCCGCAGTGATCGAGTAAAAGCAAGACTACTCTCCGCTCTCAATGAAGCCAAAGAAACCGCAAACGACCCCAGCATCCCAGCTTGTACAGATGAAGACAAGCTTGAAGAGTTCCTAAAGTCATGAAATTTGCAGTCAAACAAACTGCACGCTTCAAGAAAAGCCTCAAGAAAATGCTGAAGCGCGGCAAGGACATGAAAAAACTTGTCGCTGTTGTGCGTATGCTTGCCTTAGGCGAGCAATTACCCACGAAATATCGCGATCATGCTCTAAGCGGGAATCTGACCGGCCTTCGCGATTGCCATATTGAAAACGATTGGGTTCTTTTGTATTACTACCAAGACAATATTCTAGTATTGACCCTCGCCGATACCGGAACACATTCCGATCTTTCTCTTTGACGCATTCTGGCTCAGCTCACGAATTGGTGAAGGTTGTAGAATGTTGCCAATGTGAAAATGTTGCCAGTTCCAATGTTGCCAATGACCAATAATTGGCCGTGTAGGATAGAAACATGTAGATTATTCGCAATTGCGGAAAATCACAATTATTCTACATGACCTACATACTAAACAGGTAACAGGGAACACGAGTCACGGAACAGAGAAGAGGGTTGTGCTGTAGGATAACCCAGTTTTAGGTGAAGAATCAAGGTGAAAGTGAACAATCGTGACAATTCCACTCTCCAACTCCAACTCGAAACTCGAACTAAACATCTGAACGGCGGTCAGAGGGACGATGAGCCGCGCAATGTTGCGCATCTGAACAACGACTTAATGCGAATCTAAATACTTAATTAACCATTGCGCAAAAACTTGGTCGTAAATAACATAGCCCTTTTCATCATGATATACCAATTCGCTGTTTTCCAAATTTTTCAGTGCCGATCTAACGGTAGAAGTAGCTTTTAAAGCGTTGCGCGAAATAAATTCGCTGGAAAACATAGTTTTTACCGTCCCTTCACGCGCAATAGCCAATAACAACAACTGACTGCTTTCGTTTTGCGAAAAATACAGGTCACGGAATACAAACGCGCGCTCTGCTACCATTTCATTTATTACATCCGTTATTTGCGAGACATCCTTAAGTCCTTCTTGTTTTCCCCATATCCTATTAAGCAACATCTGTATATACCATGTTACTCCTCGAAAGCGGTCATACAATACATTAAATACTTCTCTATTGAATTTATGTCCGGCTTTTGCGAAATGGCAAGATGCAAACTCTGCATATTTTTCCCGTTTAATAACGGGAAGTGAAAGAATATCTGTAGATTGATAAAACGGGTGCTTGGAAGAAAGGAACATCTCGCCCATTAGATGATGCCTTGAGCCAGAGAATAAAAATCGTACCCAAGGAACATTTTGCACATACGATCTTAACAAAGCTTCCGTACCTTTTTCGGGATATTCAAGTATTTGCTGAAATTCATCAATCGCAATAACAACTTTCCCTTTATGGTCTTTCAGATACTCAAATATCTCCTTCAATGTAGTCTCTGTTTGCTGAGGAGCAATATCGAACGAAAACTTTGGCATCCCATTTTCTTGTGGTAGAATTGTTGGACGGCAACTCTTAAAGAATTTACCAACCTGCAACATCGCTTTCTCTATAGGAGTATCCATAGCCCCCACTACTGCTGAAGCGAGTGTTTTTGTAAAATCGTTTAAGTTTCTGGTTGCGAAAATATCAATATATATCTTTATGTAATCATCTCCTAATGAGTTGTACGCATTGTGGAGAAGTCCTGTCTTGCCATATCGTCTCGGCGCGATAAGGGTTAAATTTCGCCCGTTTTTTACCGCATCAATAATTTTAGATGTCTCTTCTGCGCGGTCGCAGAAGTATTCCGGCCCCTCATATCCGACTATCACAAATGGATTTGTACGTTTCATGCTGATATTATAGCAAATTTGCCTAAGCGAGCGCAAGGGGAAATTGCGAAATTTTCGCAACGAACTTTTCGCAATTTACTTGAAGACAGCAACAGGAAGGCGCTAACTCGCAATCCAGGATAATACTCCCCGGCGGACAGAGGGTCGATAAGCCCTACCCTGAACATCTAAACTGCGCAGCAGGCGCACTGAACTTTCTGAACATCTGAACTTCGCCAAATCTACTAGCCTAAAGGGTACTAGACTAAAAGGCAAAAAAATGTTATAATGTAGCCATGAAAAAGATAGCTGCAATTTATTCGCTTATAGTTTTACCGACTTGTCTACTAGCATCGGTCACGACAGATTGCCAGCATCCTGCTGCAATTCGCGCGAAGGAAATTATCGAATCCAAATGCGATGAATCAATCGAACTTATAATCGATAGTTCGCGAAAAGACGATGGATACCGCGCCGAAAAAGATAATGGCGTTATCAAAATATATGGTTTAAGGCCTAGGAGCTTTCTATATGCGGCTGGAGAAATCGAACGCTTGAAGACATCTAGGTTTCCGCTGGAGCGCAAAAGTCCCTTCAAATTAAGAATGCTCAATTACACCGGGCGCAAATATGATGTTGCATATTGGGTCGCCGCGACCGGTTGCAATTATATAGAACTGCCTAGGCGAACCAATGCGAGAATGGTTGAAGCCTGCCATAATGCCGATGTAGAATGCTATGCGTTTCTCTATGGCTGCGACCCAATGAAATGGAATAAGCAGAAATGCGAGGAATTCCTCGCGGCACATCCTAGCGCGAAAGGTTCGGATATCGGCAGATCTTGGGAAAAAGGTATTATGTGCCCAAGCGATAAATATACATGGCAATATTTTGCATCTACCATTACTGAATTAGCTCAATATGCGCCATTCGATGGCGTCGTCGTTACATTTTGGGATGATTATGGTCTTAACTGCCACTGCAAAAAATGCAGGGCGAAAGGACTTGATTCCTTTGACGCCCAAGTTGCAGAAGCGATAAAATGCTACGAGAAAGCGCTAAATAAAATCGGCAAGAAGTTGATTGTAAGAACTTGGTCATCCGGCTGTCCGCACTTCCTAGGCGAGGAATGGGTTCATGCGCCTGGCTATGGCGGGAGCGGCGGGGACGCGATGAGTCTTTGGGGCAAGAGCTTCAACGAAGCTTCAAATTCTACCATTATACAGACGAAAGTCTACAATTCCGATTGCCAACCGAACGCGCCCTTCTCTCCTTTGCTAGGCGAAGCGACCAAGGCCGGGTTCACGGAATTGGCCGAATGGCAAATTACCGGCCAAACACTCGGGCTCGGCTGGCTACCAGCCTCGGTCGTCAATCATACTCAATGGACAATGCGCAAAGCGCTAGATAAAGTCGGTGAAAATGGCGGCATCTGTCTGTATGCCGGCGGCTACAACAACCAAGACTACGAAGCGCTAGACGATATAATGAATTCGATAAATATCTACGCTTGGAGAGAGCTATCTTGGAATCCGAACGATAATATCGATGATATATGGATGGAGTGGGCGCGGCCAATCTATGGCAAGGCGTCAAGCCAAGTAGTAGAAGCGCTTAAGCTAAGCGAAAAAGCATGCACGATTTCATTTTCGCCGCTCGGCTTTGGCGCGCCGACAGAATCGCGCTTCGCCTCGAATATCTCGCGGCGCGAAGATTTGCTAAGATATACAAACCGCTACTATCTAAAAGATTCACAAGAACTCCTTAAGCCTACGAAAGAAAACATCGCGCTCGTAGTCGGAGAAAAAGATGAAGCTCTAGAATGCGTCAATAAGATGGAGCTCGCAATAAATGCGGCTCGTGAAATCGAACCAAACGCCCCGTGGCTTGAGGAATTGACAATCAGAACCGATTGGCTTAAAACCCACCTCATCTGCTCTAAAGCCTTGGATGGCGCGCTTTGGCGATATAGATATTTAAGATATCTTCGCGATATTTGCTCTAGCGATATCGAGGAATTCAAAAATATCGAAGAAGATTTCAATACCATCAAAGCGAATCACACAAAATTATTTGCGCATGAGCCGGAGTTGAAGTTAAGCTTCTATCAAAAACCCTGTCTCGATCGTCCGATTACATTATCTTCGCCAATTCCTCTCATGAGAGATATTCATTCTAACGCGGTAGAATGCGTAGAAAAAATTCTCGGCCCCAGAAGGTAGTGGGGCGGCCAAAGCGTGGCCGCCGTTCAGATGTTCAAGGGAGGGCGGCTAGGCTAGGCTTTTAATGCGAGGCGGATGATTTCTTCTGTAGTAGTCGCTTCGGGGTGTTTCGAGAGAGTCTTCGAAACCATGGACGAGGCGATTTCATCGGAAAACCCAAGCGCGCTAAGCGCTTTTCTCGCATCGAGAAGAAACGCCTTATCTTCCTTCTGGCCGTTCTTCGAAGAAGCAAGCGACATCGCTTCAAACGCGTTTATTTTATCCTTAAGCTCGATGCAGATTTTTTCCGCCGTCTTTTTGCCTACGCCTTTTATGGCCGAAATGCGCTTTGCATCGGAAGAGGCAATCGCCAAAGAAAGTTCCGAAAGACTCGCGCCAGAAAGAATGGAAAGCGCGATTTTCGGTCCTACGCCAGATACGGCAGTCAATTTCGTAAAAAGTTCGCGTTCTGCAAGAGTAGCGAAGCCATAGAGAGATTCATCATCCTCTCTGACGCTATGGAATGCAAATAGCTTTACCTCGGCGCCCGTCTTCGGCAATCTATCGTATGTAGATATGGGGATTTGCATTTCATAGCCGACTCCGGCAGCCTCGACGATTGCGAGGCTCGGAGATTTTTCGGCGAGGACCCCTTTAATATATGCTATCACAACGCCTCCAAAATTCTGCGCGCCCAGTCGCGCGCGAGCGCAAACTGTGCAAACGAATAACTCTCGTTCGGTGAATGGATTCTATCTTCCGGCTGCCCCCAGCCTACGATTAGAGGCGCAGCGCCGGAAGCTTCCTTGAGAATGGAGACAACCGGAATAGATGCGCCATCCCAATGGAATACCGGCCCCCTAGGATCCATTTCTTTCAGAACTTCTGAAGCTAGACGGAATAGCGGAGAAGCAAGCGGCAATCTGAAACCGCCGGCACCAGGATTCCAATCTTCGATTTCAAGCCTCATGCCGCGTGGAGTATTCGCTTCAAGATGGGCTTTCACGGCTTCGAATACGCGGCGCGGATTTTGGCCTGGAACAAGACGCATCGAAATCTTGGCAAATGCTTCCGGCGCGATAACAGTCTTTGCACCAGGGCCGCCGTAACCGGAATGAATGCCGTTTACTTCAATCGTAGGAAGGAATGAATTTCTTTCCACAATCGACTTGCCTTCTTCGCCGCCGACTGGCGCGCAGCCGATATCCTTCTCGTAATCTTCGGCGCTAGGCGCATTCTTTTCGGCCTCGGCTTTTTCTTCTTCGCTAGGCATTTCGACGCCATCCATAAATCCGGCTACGGCGATAGCGCCGCTGGGAGTATGGAGAGATGCGACAAGCTCGGCGATCGCCTGCGCGGCATTTGGCGCAATCGCGCCATATTCACCGGAATGGAGATCTCGATTCGCGCCAAACAGCTTTACCGTGAAATGACTCACTCCGCGAAGCCCGGCTACAATCGCAGGACGAAGCCCCGCGGCGGCAGATGTATCGCAAACCAAAAGGACATCCGCCGCAAGACTCTTTCTGAGATCGGTCTGGGCAAGTTTCATCAGCGCCTCGCTACCGGATTCTTCCTGCCCTTCCAGCACGATTTTAATCGTTGGCCTCTTGCCTTCAGGCGCAGTTTCCAGATAATCGGCAAGCCCTTGCAGAAACGCGAAAAATTGTCCCTTGTCATCTTGCGAGCCGCGGCAATAAATTCTATCGCCTATAATGGTTGGCTCGAATGGCGGAGTTTTCCAGCTCTCTATCGGATCGGCCGGCTGAACATCGTAGTGACCGTAGAAAAGAATCGTGCTCGCCCCTTCGTCGCCAGGCCTTTGGGCAAAAAGAACCGGCGGCGCGAAACTGCCTTTAGCCAAAATCAACTCGCCGGCAAAATCCAATTTCTTTAGCCAATCTTTCAGCCACATCGCGCAAGCGGTGCAGTCCTTTAGCTTTGCGGGGTCGGCGCCGACAGATTCGAATTTAAGCAATTCGAAATATTCTTTCTGCGTATTTTCATCCATATCTGATTTCGACATTCTAGAATCCTCTCTTTCTTGAAAATCATTTTAGAAGAAGAACGAGCAAAACGATAAACGCAACCAGAGATAACGCTATCATCGAAACAATTGTAGCTATACGCTTTATCTTCTTCCTCTTCTTAAGTTCTTCGACGAATTTTCTGATTTCGATATCGGTCGTATCGAACGACAGAGTCTTTTTCGCGTCTTTCGCAATATTCGCGAGCGCAGTCTTCATCGAAAGATGAGTTTGCGCGCTTTCGCCGGAATCGGAAAATTGAACGTTTGAAGGGCTGCGCTCGTCAAGCTTATATCCAAGGCGTTTGAATTCCTTCAGCAGCTCCGTAGGATCGGCAATACGGCGATCTCTTTCTTTTACACACATACGCCTTATCAAAACCGCGAGCATCGGATCGACATTGCTCTTAAAATCGCGTATATCCGGGAATGGATCGCCGGAAAGCGCCTGCGCGAGAACTTGCGGCGCGTTTGGTCCTTCGTAAGGAGGCTTGCCTACAATCATCTCGAACAATACGACGCCAAGCGAATATATATCGGCCCTGATATCCACCCCGGCGGCATCTACGGCCTGCTCCGGCGCGACATACGCCGGAGTCCCGAATACGCTTTCGGCTGAAGTTGAAAGAGAATCTTTTATGTTATCTGCTTTGGCGATTCCCATATCGACCAGCTTCACCAAACCATCCGGTTGAATCATTATATTTTCCGGCTTGATATCGCGATGGACGATATTGAATTTATGCGCCGCCTCGAGAGCGCTTGCCACCTGCATTACTACTTCAACCGCGCGATCGGGTGTAAAGCAGCCGGCAAAAGCGATCGCCTGGCGAAGATTTCCGCCAGATACCCAGTCCATGATAATATAATAAAGATTGCTTTCCTCATCTAGCCCCGCATCATAAACCGCGACTAAATTCGGATGCCTCACTCGCGAAGCGATTTTTGCTTCACGCAAGAATCGTTTTACGTAATGTTCGTTGGAGCTGGCGACTTCAGGATAAAGCACTTTGAGCGCGAAGTAAGTTTCAAGCGTTTCATGCTTGACCAAATAAACAGCGCCCAGCCCCCCTTTGCCGAGAAGCCGTTCGATTACATAACCGCGAAATTTATCGCCTGCATTGAAAATATCGTGATTCGCCTGGGAGTTATCGCTCATTTTATACCTCCGATTTTCAATACTATGGCCGTATAGTTATCGCAAGCGCCTGCTTTAATCGCGAGGCGCGAAAGTTCTTCTGCGATTTCTTTTGCGCTCGCATCTTTCGATAGAGTTTGCTGGATTGCTTCGCCCGGTATCATATCATAAATTCCATCCGAACAAATCAGGTATCTATCGCGTTTTCTCAAATCTACTTTTCGCCAATCCGGCGTAACATTCGCTTCTATGCCGACTGCGCGCGTCAAGACGTGCGATAGTCCGCCCGCCCTTCTCGATATTTCGTCGGAGTAGGCTTTAAGCGAACTTCTGCGGCCAATCTCGCCGGCGATTGTATGGTCATGGGTAAGAAGTTCGAAGGCGCCGGAGCGAACACGGTAAATTCTGCTATCCCCCACATGGCATATCACGCCTTCAAAGGGCCTATCGTGATTTATAAACATCGCCGCGAGCGTCGTGCCCATCTGGCGCAAAGAATTTTTCAAGGCGTAGGCGCGAATTTCCGTATTTGCCTGATGTATAGCTTCAGCCGTGCGGTTTATTAAAGAAGCGAAGCAGGATTTTCGCTTTGAAGCAAGAGCAATAGCTTTGCAGATCATGAAACTCGCCTGCGCCCCGCCTTCGCCGCCGCCAATGCCATCGGCTACGCAAAACAATCTTTGGCGCGAATCGAGGAACATGCAATCTTGATTATCCGGCCTCACGAGACCTTTATCGGATATTCCAAATACATCGACTTCCAGTCTATGTCGCGGCGCAAAAAGCCAATCGAATATTTTCATCAGGGCCTCCTCGTGAATATTGTTACCAGCGCTACAAAAAGCGCCTCTAGCGAAAATATCAACGCGACTAGCGCATAGAGAGTCGCTCTATCATCATACCAGCGGACTTTCGCGCTCTCTTGCTCTCTTGCCGGGCCGATTTGCTCGGGATGCGCCAGCAAAGCGACAATCGTAGCAGCATCCGCCGGACGGCTATCGGCATCTGGCATCATCATCGCCGCGATCAATCTCGCGAGCGGTCCAGGGCAATTCTTTCTCTTCAATCTGACATCTGGCGGCCGCCGCCCTTCCAACGCACGCGCGAGAGTAGTCATCGCGCCCTCGCCTTCGTATGGCCTAACCAATGCGAGCATCTCATACATTACCACGCCGAGAGAATAAATATCAGATCGTATATCCACCTTTCGCGAATCGAGCATTTGCTCTGGCGCCATGTAGGCAGGCGTGCCAAGAATATCTTCTGCCTGCGTCACGTTCGCATCAGGCGAAAATTCCTTCGACCTGGAAATTCCAAAATCCGATAATTTCGCGTGGCCATCCGAAGCTATTAGAATATTGCCCGGCTTGATATCGCGATGGACGAGGCCGCGCGATTCTATCGCCGCTAGCGCCGAAGCTATATCGCTCGAAATCGAAACCACCTCGGAAATATCGAGTTTCTCTTTTCGTTCGATAAGATCTTTGAGCGAGCCTCGCGGCATATATTCCATCGTCATGTAACATAGCCCGGTCTCGGGGTCTTTGCCGGCGTCATAAACGCCGAGCAAATTCTTATGCGGCGAATTCATGGCAAACTCCGCCTCGTTTATGAATCGAGACTCCGCTTCATCGCCTTTGCCGGGTGAGAGAATTTTCACCGCAAAAAATTCTCTCGCTACTGGGTCTTCGACTAGATAGACTTCACCCATCCCGCCTTTACCCAAAAGGCGCGTGACGGTAAAATTCCCGAAATGGGTTCCGTCTGGCAGAGTCTGTTCTAGCGAAGGATTTTCCATTTAGTGATCTATTACCCCTTCACCATGCCATGCTTCCGCCGGCGGAACTTCCACCAGCTTCGCTTGTATTCTTTGGCGAACGGCCTCATAGACAAGGATTGTCGCCGCGGCAGATACATTAAGAGAATCCGCAAGCCCCAGCATTGGTATTCTTACTCTCAAATCGGCGCCATCCATCCACTTCGCCGTAAGGCCGTATTGCTCCGCGCCAAGCGCGATCGCGACTCTACCCGTCAAATCGACTTCGAAATGAAGCTTTTCAGCATGTGGGGTAGCGGCGAGAATCTTGAATCCGTTCGCCTTCAAAAATTCTAGCGCCTCTTCGCTTGCAGCTTCGACGATAGGGACGGAGAACATAGTTCCTGTAGAAGCACGAACTACATTAGGATTGTGGATATCGACCGTCCTATCGCAAACGATTACCGCCGCGGCCTTGCCGGCATCGGCAGAGCGCAGAATAGTTCCTAGATTCCCTGGCTTTTCTATCGCTTCGGTTACGATTACAAGCGCATTTTCATCGAGTTTCAAATCTTTAAGCTTGATTGAAATATGCGGGCCGATCATCAAAAGGCCGTCCGGCCTTTCTTTGTAGGCGATTTTTTCGAAGCATATCTTCGAGCATGTATAAACTTGCGCGCCGAGGCGTGAACATTCCTCTACTAGCGCAGGCTCGTTTTCGTTTTTGAGATATAGGCTTGGGGCGTGGAAAATCGCCGTTGGCCTATAGCCGTTATCGAGAGCGCGGCGACATTCGCGGTATCCTTCCACGATCATCTCGCCGCTCTCTTCACGCTCGCGGCACGTCCTCAATTTGACGACATGCTTCAATTTCGGATTGGATGTTGAGGTAATTTCCATTTACCGATATTCGATTTTTGCGTTATCCCTGAGTTCTTTGACGAAAACTTCCATCGCGCGGCCTCTTGCTTCATGGCGAAGGAGGTCCTTGATCTGGTCGTGGACATCGACCAAAGTCTGGGTCTCGCCGCCTTTTTCATCGGCTTTGTAGATGATGTGATAGCCGAATTGGGTAGCGACGACGCCAGATACTTCGCCCTTCTTCATCTCGAAGGCCGCTTTGTCGAATTCCGGCACCATCATGCCGCGCGAAAACCAGCCGAGAGAGCCGCCCTGCGCTTTCGAGGGGCAATCGGAGTGAGCCGCGGCTTCTGCCGCAAAATCTCCGCCAGCCAAAATACGATCGCGAATAGCGCAAATCTTATCGAATGCCGCGCCTTTTACTTCCGGCAAATCTTTTCCTTCCGTCTTGACCAGAATATGCTGGCAAAGGACCTGATGGGGCGTTACATACTCTGACTTATGCGCTTCATAGAACGCGGCGACTTCTTCTTCGGTCGGCTCCGGCACATTTGCGCAAGCCTGATTCACGAGCTTATTCACCCGCGCACCCTTTTCCAGCTCTTTGCGAAATGCTTCATCAGTAATCTTCTGCGCCGCGAGCGCCTTCTTGTAGTTTTCTTCACCGCCTACCTGCTCGACAACCTTCGCAACTTCCGCATCGATCTCGGAAGCACTAACCGGAAGATCCAGTTGTTTGGCCCTCTCTATCAGAAGTTTTGCGCCGATAGCCTGCTCAAGCGCCTTCTCTTCGAGCTTAGGCATATTGTTCTTGACTTCATCATAACTCATGCCGTGAGTCAGATAAAACCTTACCAACCTATCCAATTCGAAATGCACCGCCTCCGCGCTGATTTCATCTCCATTGACTATTGCTTTTCTCATGCCGCAAATTATACCATTTTTTGCGGTTTTCTGCTACTGCTAATTTGGAATATTTCGGTATCTTAGCTCACGCTGTTACATGCCCCGCGGCCGCATGAGCGGCTGCGGCGTTGAAGGGTGAAGGTTTTAAGGTTGAAGGTTGCAGTTGGAGAGTAGTTGTAGTATGTAGTCGCAGTTGTAGAATGGTGTTTTCAATCTTCATCTCGCACTAAGAGAGTCGCAGAGATTGGAGATTTTGATGTATGTGTAGTAGGTCGAGCCCGAGCTGCCGTACTGGAGGCGGCTCTTGAGGTCCGTCCCCGGAAGGTAATAGTATGTGAACCACACGCCCGCCATCATAACACGCTTCATCCTCGAGGTGTCCGCCTCATACTCGATGCTCTTGCTCAGCATATATGATCGTAAGCATTTACAATTATTGCTCCGGCAATAAATAACATTGATTTTTAGCCGTGTAGAACGTGTAGAAACACATAGAAAGAAGCGTCGGGACCATAAAATCTAGATGTTCTGTATGTTCTACACGGTTAAAACAAGATCAAACTTATTTGTTGGCGCATCTATAGTAAGCGTCCTCATGTGGATAGACATTGGAGTTCTATTTTCCCCTCTGAATCTTTATTAAATCAAGATTTGGTGTGTCAGCCATTACCACCGTGCGACCTCCTCCGACCATCTTGCCGATATTTTTACGCCGGATAAAAGAAACTGCCCAAACCCAATAATATTCTTTATCTTTCACTTCAGATATTTTTGTATTCTTGGATTTCATATAAATCCTATGATATGATATTTCGCAAATTTCCCAATCACCTTCTTTATGCTCTTTAGACATATAGCTCTCAGCTTTTTGAACCACGTTGCTAAGTCCCACCGCATGTTCAGAGCTAAGTCTCAACGCATATTCAGAATTTGCCATCGGTGTGCTCCTGCTATATTGATCTGCAAGAATCACCAGTGCTAATATAGAGAAAACGCCTAGAACTAAACATTTAGGTTTCATAATGACTACAACCTCCCTCTATTAATCTCGCCCTCGCCGGGAATATATTGTTTGAATTGATCGCCCGGTGTGATTAAGTACAAATCTATATTATAGAATTTTGCATAGTCTTTATCGTCATTGGAAAAATTCTCATTGTCATAACGAGGATCGTTGCCTCCATGTGTGTGCCATGATGCCACCCAGATACTATCACTTGGGCATGGGGCATTACTTGGCTGACAATTACTGAGATTTCCCATGGTCTGTGTAGTAAAGTATTTCCATTTGCCCTTTTCACAGATTTTGCACACGCATCCACAAAATTCTCTATTCATACGCTTTGCCCTAGGGTTTATATGTCGCCCTCTTCTTCGGACCGCATAAGTCGGATTGTTGTATTTATTATAATACGATGATGTATGCATGCCAAGATAATCTACCCACAATGATGAATTGTTCAGTAAAAAAAGATATTCGTTGATTGATACACTTACTAATTCTTCATTTTCATAACCAAGCCATCGCACATCCGATAGATCATAGTGCCTATAATTATAGTACATAAGTTCTAATAAGTCGTCTGCATATTCACTACTGAACCTAAACGGATTGTACTCGCGGAAGTCGTACGCCGTCACGGGTGTGCTACGCGTCGCCGCAGTGACCGCGCCGAAGGGAGCGTACTCGTAGTACGCCGCGATTCCGTTCGCCTGCTGGAAGAAGACGAGCTCAGACATGTTCTTGTTTCCGTCGTGCGTGTAGAACATGGAGTACTGCCCGTACTTCTGCAGGACGAGCGGACGCGTCGCCACTGGCTCTGTTGGATCCCATCCGAAGGCGAGGTCAACCGCGTTGTTGTTCGCGGCATCTAGTTGCTGGACGCAGAGGTACCCGTCATATACGAAACGATGATGGGTGTTGGTAGTACCGCCAACTGTCTCTACATACTCCACCCTGCGTCCCATCCGGTCGAACTTCATCACAATGTTCGTGGAGCCGCAGGTCCAGGATACCGGCCTGTTCTCCCCGTTGTAGGCACCTGCCACACGCCGGTCGAAGTCCTTACGAGCGTCTGGTTGCCGTCCAGGTCGAATATGGGAATAAATTCCTCGCGCAGAGACGCAGAGGTTATTCAATGTTGCCATTGTTGCCATTTCCAATTTCTAATTTCTAATTCCTAATTTCTAATTTCTAATTTCTATGAACTTTCTGAACAACTGAACGGCGCGAAGCGCCCTGAACTTACTCGATATCAAGATCGAGGGCGGCTTCAATTGAGCGATCCATATCGAAATATTTGTAGGCGCCGAGTCTACCGCCGATATGCAAAAGAGGATATTTTTCCTTTTCTTTGCGATATAGCGCGACAAGTTCGCGCGAAGAAGCGTCGTCGATCGGATAATATGGCTCATCGCCCATCTGCCATGACTTAGGGTATTCACGCATTATAATCGTCTTCGGGCAATTGAACGCGCGCTCGTCTTCGGGATGATAATGCTTGAATTCGTGAATTCGCGTGTATGGAATATCGCCCTCGGTGTAGTTCACGACGCTTGTGCCTTGCCAATCGCGAACAGGAAGCTTTTCTTGCTCGAAGCGAAGAGAACGCCAAGGTAGAGCGCCGAATTTATTCGCAAAAAGCGCATCGATGGGCGCAGAGCTATAAATCGGGACTCGCGGCAGAATTTCCCCGCCGGCTTTGAAGAGACCTGCCTCCAACACTAGCGACGTATCGAGCTTGAGCATAATTAAAGGATGATCGACAATCCGCCGGAAGAATTCGTTATATCCTTCTAGAGGAATACCCTGCCAAGGATCGCTGAAATAATCGATATTCCAATTCCTTCTTACGGGCAAACGAGAAATAATAGAAGAATCGATTTCCTCTGGCGCTCTACCCCACTGCTTCGAAGTATAGCCACGGAAGAAAGCGTCAAAAAGCGCCTGCTGATTGCCGGTATCTTTCATAAATTCTTCTGCTTCTTGAGGACCCATTTCGCGAGAGAAGAATTTATTTATCAATGCCAGCCCAATCGGCAAGAAATACATCTTTCCTTTATAGGCGGCCAATACCTTGTGATGATAAGAATTGAAGGAAGTAAAGCGATTGGCAAATTCCCAAACTTTCGGAATTTTCGTATGGAAGATATGCGAGCCGTATAGATGAATTTCGATATTCGTCTCATCATCGATTTCACATCTGACATTTCCGCCGATAAACGAGCGTTTATCGATCAACAGGACCTTTCTGCCCTTCTCGGCGAGGCGCCTAGCTACTACACAGCCCCAAATTCCCGCTCCAGCGACTACTGCATCAATATCGGCCATATCAAAATTTCCTCTCTTATCTTCGGCTAGTTACCTATTGTAGAAAAATTCTCTTGAAATTCACGTTTTCCGCGGCCAAGACGAATACTGGCGAATTGAGTCTCGCCGCGCCTTGGCGCATGGTCTCGAAATAATCTCGCCATGAAGAAAATTCCTCATCGCTCGCAGGCGCGCGAAGTCCCATTAAAGTTATGGCAGATTCGCTGGAGTTTGCGACGATTGCATCGAGGAAATATTCGCTTTCGCTAGATTCGACGATTCTGATCTTCGCCTTTACCCTGGCTTCTTGCAGAAAAGCTTCAAGTATTCCCCTTACTTCCTCTGGGGTGCGGCGTTGGATAATAGTGTTGATTCTAAGTTCTTTGCCTCGCCACTTTTCGCCACGCGCGAGGAGATAGGCTAGCGCTAGCATGAGGCCGCCATTTTCATTCGCCCCACGCCACCATATATCAATGTAGGGCTTTTCTTCTTCACCTTCTTCTTCTTTCTTGTCGCCGACGATTATCAGATTTCTGCCATAAGAATCGATTTGGCGGAAAAGATATGCAAAATCGGACGAATGCTCTTGTTCTGGGAAGCCGAATACAATCGTGTTGGGCGTAATTGGTCCGAAGCCATAGCAACGAACGAGTTCTTCCATTGCTTGCCACTGATTTTGATGCGGCAGAATTTTCACTTCCGCTTCCATCCCGATTTTTTCCGCAGTGCGGAAAACGGAATCTTTGATCTCGTTCGGCAGTGCTCGAGACGCGGCATTTTCCGGTATGATTGATGCAAGCGTAATCAAGCTTCTACCAGAAGAAATTTCACGGACAAGTTCGAGCATTCTCGTACCTTGGACAGGCAAGCGAAGCATCACGAGGAAGTTCGGCCTCCAGTTGCGCTCTAAAAAGGCAGACTTGCCGCTAATGCGCCGCAAGCCGAAGCGCACCATGCTGGCGAAGATACCGGTTCTCATATCCCCCCAGCCCGCTCTAAGCGAACGGCTCTTTGCAATATAGAAAATTGCAAGCTCCACGATAAGCGCAACAAGCGTCCAGCCAGGGCTGATCATGAACATCACGGCTAGGCACCCCAAAAAGCCGATGAAAGAAAGCCACGCTTTTACTCTGAACGAAGGCCTCCACGACGGATTGGACATCGCTTCTTCCAGCGCAGCAGAAAGATTCAACAATCCGTATGTCGAAAGATTAAATAGCGTCAGGACAGGCGCAAGGATATTGATATCGCCAAAATATACCGCAACCGCGGCGACCCCAAACACGAAAATCGCCGCATATCGCGGTTCATCGGTTTGCGAAAAACCTTTTGCGAAAATGCGTGGCGCGAGTCTATCGCGAGCTAGCGCCTGAAAGACTCTTGGCGCTACAAGAAAACTGCCGATTGCGCTAGATAATGTTGCGGCCAATACTCCAAGCAAAATAGGCGTCTTCCATTTAGCGCATTTGCCGAGGATCATCGTATCGTATCTAAGAAGATAATCATCGCTGACGAAAGAATTCAAGGCTATGGGGATTGTCATATATATTACCCAGCCTACCAATACTGCCGTGAGTGTGCCGCGAGGGATTGATTTTGCCGGGTCTTTTAGGTCGCCGGACATTCCAAGCCCCGAAAGAATACCGGTCACTGCCGGGAAGAACACGGCGAATACTACCCAGAAATCTTCTCGCGGAACCGCGGCCTCGCGTGCCGCCGCGCTCATTGATTCCATATCAACCGGCGTCGAGCCAAGAAAAAACGATATCAAAGAAAGCACTATGGCGCCCATGATTACATATTGCGATTTTAGCGCTATATCGGCAGATAGCGTAGATACGACAACGATTGCGCCTAGGGTAATCATCGATAATAGGCGAACATCGAGAGTCGACACAAATGGAAGATTCGATTGAATCAAAGCTTCGGAAAAGCCGGCGATATAAAACGAAACTGCTATCGCTTGCGAAAACGCTAGCGGCAAGCCAAACGCAGCTCCGGCTTCCGGCCCTAGCGAACGCGACAGAATAAAATACGCCCCGCCGCATTTCACGCGCATATTCGTTGCGAGGGCAGAAATCGAAAGCCCGGTAAGGAAAGTAATTATACTTCCCATCGTAACAATCGCAAGCGAAGAGGCTAGCCCTACATTACCAAGCATCCAGCCGAAGCGTAGATACATAACTACGCCTATAATCGTCAATATGCTAGGTGTAAAGACACCTTGAAAAGTCCCGAAAGAATAGCCGGATGAGCTTACGGTCTTTTTCGCCATCTTTACCTTTCGAGTTTACAATCCGATTTTGTAACAAGAACTTCGGCGCCATCGCCATCCAGCTCGAAATCGTCGCCATCGAGTACCATCAACGAGGAGCCTTGTGGATATTCGACGCCCGCGAGATAAAACGACCCCGAGAATGCGTAAAGAATCGTATAGCCCTTGCCGCAGATTCTCTGTTTGGGGTCTATCTTTATTCGCTTGAAATCAAAATATTTGCAAGATATATCGTGGAAGATTTCAGGCTCCTCAATATCGTAATCTATCGAATAGAGGGCTTGGGCCAAATGGAGTTCGCGCGGTTTGCCGTCCGTGCCGAGTCTTCCCCAATCGTAGAAACGAAATGTAGTATCGGCGCTTTGCTGAACTTCGTATATAAAAGTATTATCGCCAATCGCGTGGACCATTCCGCCTGGTATGAAGATGGCATCGCCCCTCTTTAATTCTCTCTTCACGAGCAAATGCTCAATCGTACCATTGCGAGCAGCCTCTTCTACTTCAATGCGCTTCACTCTGCTCTTCAACCCCGCCCAGACGAATCCATCATTAAGCGCGCACCACATTTCCGTCTTCGCTTCGCCGCCGAAAAACTTTTGGGTCTTTTCATTCGGATGGACCTGGACAGATAGACGCGTTTTTGCATTAATGGTTTTTACCAAAATATGCAAATCGGGGGCGATTTCGGCAAGCGAGCGCCCTTTGTAAATACCCTTCGCTACCCTGCAAGGCGAATTCTTGTGAATACTTACAAGCCAATCTTCACTACCCCAAATAACCTCGCGGCGATTAGGCAAAAATTCTAGTATCCTATCTTCTATCTTCATCAACACGCATATTATACACTATTTCTGGCTGTTCCTGCAAGTAGGAATAATAATTATCTCGATTTCGACTGAGTACAGAATTTTGCGATGGGACAGCCATCGCATTTCGGATGAACTGGCGCACAACGAGTCTGTCCGAACGATACAAGATATGAATTCCAAGTTTTCCAGTAGCGCTTTGGCAGAATTTTTCGCAAGGCCATTTCTGTTTCGAATGGCGTTTTGGTATTGACGAGCGCGAGCCGATTCGAAATTCTATGAACATGAACATCTACACAAATCGCCGACAAATCAAACCCCACGGCAACAGTAAGATTAGCGGTTTTGCGTCCCACCCCCGGAAGTTCGCAAAGTTCCTCTACAGTCTTTGGCAAGACCCCTCCAAAGCGCTCGCGCAAGACTTTGGGTAGCTCCTTCAAATGCCGCGCTTTATCACGATAAAAGCCTACTGGATATATGGCTTTAGAAATCTCATCCTCGCTGAGGCGCTCAAGGTCCTCTAGAACGAACAGCTTCCCTTTCGCGAGTGCGAACAGGCGCTTCACTGCGCCTGTCGTGCAAGCATCTTTGGTTCGCGCAGAAAGAATCGTGCCCACTAAGACGCAAAATGGATCATGGGTATGCGCCTCAATCAACTCTATTATAGGCGCCGAATGACTCTGAAATTCTTTCTTTAAGGCTTTATTAACTTCCGGAATATCACAAATTTGCATAATTTTACACAATATAAAGGGCGCGACTCACCTTACGTTTCAAGCGAGGCCCTGGAACAGCCTATTACATACGCAAGAGAGTCACGCCCAAATGACGTTTCCATTCTCTTGGCCCGTAATATGAAACTTCGTCCAGTTCTCGCTCGAGCCCAAAGTCAAGATTGCTATTACTTTCGCTTTCTCAACTTTCCAGCCATATTATAACATTTTTTGTTAGGCTATGTCTAGTGGGAATTTTAAATATTTTTGGGCTCCTGCCGCGCGTTCAGGATGTTCAGATGTTCAGGCCATAAAGAAACGGGGCGCCGCAATTGCGACGCCTCGAATCGTGAACGGGAAAAGCAGTAGGTCCCTTTAGCCGTTAGAGTTACCCCAAGCGTAGTGAGCGAACGCCTTGTTGGCCTGAGCCATCTTATGGACGTCGTCACGCTTCTTGATTACACT
Source organism: Kiritimatiellia bacterium (assembly GCA_017447805.1). Classification (GTDB taxonomy): domain Bacteria; phylum Verrucomicrobiota; class Kiritimatiellia; order RFP12; family UBA1067; genus UBA1067. The sequence goes on from JAFSMR010000039.1 coordinate 29,843, forward strand.
GCCCTGTCCGAGGAACGCATCGATAACTTCTGCGGCGACAGCTGCTGGCATGCCCATGCCGTGGCGGCCAGATGCATACTGAGTCGTCCAACGAAGCGCGAGCGAGAGCTGACGATTCGGGGCGATCGGTACAGGAACCGGGTAGGTGGTTCCGCCAACGCGGCGAGTCTTAACCTCGACCTGCGGCTTCATGTTATCGATAGACGCAGAAAGGATTTCGAGAGGGTCTGTATAGGCCTTTTCTTCCTTCGTGAACTTCGCAGGATCTTTCTCTACGGCTTCTTTGAGTTTATCAATGGCGCCATAGACAATTCTTTCGGCGACAGACTTCTTGCCGTCCTTCATGATTACGCGAATCATGTGAGCGACGAGCTCGGAGTTGTACTTAGGATCCAAAGAAACGCGTTTTACTATTTTTCTAGCTCTGCGTGACATGGCTTACTTCCCTTCCTTCTTCTGACGCTTCATACCGTATTTCGAACGGCTGCGGTTACGACCTGCTACGCCGAGGGAGTCGAGCTTACCACGAACGATGTGGTAACGGACACCAGGCAAGTCTTTTACACGGCCACCACGAACGAGAACAACGGAGTGTTCCTGAAGATTATGGCCTTCGCCAGGAATGTAAGCCGTTACTTCGTAGCCGCTTGTAAGACGCACACGAGCGACCTTACGAAGAGCCGAGTTAGGCTTCTTAGGAGTCATCGTCTTCACGACGAGACATACACCGCGGCGCTGAGGACACGCCTTCAACGCGGGCGATTTCGAATGCTTTGCCAAGGGATGTCTACCCTTGCGAATCAACTGATTAATTGTCGGCATTTATTGCTTTTCCTTTGCTTTTCCCGAAAATTGTCCGTATATTGTATCATTTTTTGGTGGTTCAGCGCAAGTAGGCTGAGAAGAAATTCTCATTTCTTTCGCGCTTTCATCCTCACCTAAATTCCATTCGTTAAACTTTGCTGTTTGGTCGACCGGCCTTTCGTATACATCGCTCTCGTCACGAGGCGGGGCCTTATCTTCTAAGGCATTTTCGAATTTCGGCATCTCTCTCGATGGCGCTTCTTCACGCAAAACCGCAGGTTTCCCATCGGCCATAGAGGCGTTTGCTTTAATATTTGAAGCTAGTCCTGTAACTGCCGCGGCAGCAGCGCGCTCATCATCGGTAACCGCCTCGCGCGCATCTACGGCCGCGCGCGCCTCTCCATCGACTTTACCGAGCTTCGAGCCACGAGGCGGCAAAGCTTTGAGCAATGGATCATCTTCCTGAATCATTGTGCACTTAAGAGGTTCCTTGATATACTCCTCGATTTCCGGAATGGCGAACGATTCATTTTCATCTGCAAATGAAATAGCGATTCCCGTATTGCCGGCGCGCCCCGTTCTGCCGATGCGATGGACATAATCTTCTGCTTCGTAAGGGAAGTCGAAGTTGATTACATATTCAATCCCGTCTACATGTATTCCACGTCCTGCCACATCGGTTGCAATTACGAGCTTTACTTCACCATCCCTGAAAGAATCGAGAACTTGCAGGCGTTTAGATTGGCTTACGTCGCCAGAGAGCATCTCTGCCTTTACTCCGCGAACCTTAAGCGACTGATAGATATCTTCCGTAGTCGATTTCCTGTTGCAGAACACAAGCGTTCTAGCTTCCGGGTGAAGCGCAATGTGATTATAGAGAACCTTGAACTTATCTTCAGAGCGAACGATATAAACAACCTGCCTCACGGTATCGGTAGCGTTGATTTCAGATTCTACTTCGGCGCGGTAAGGCTCCTCCATCCAGTTCATCGCCAGACGCATCACTGTATCATTGAGCGTTGCGCTATAAAGCATCGTCGTGCGCTTATCCTTGGGCGGCAGATGGTTCATTATTCTGCGAACATCTGGAATAAAGCCCATATCAAGCATTCTATCCGCCTCATCGATTACGAGCGTATCGATGTTGGATAGGTTGATTACATGACCTTTTACAAAATCGAGAAGTCTGCCGGGCGTAGCGACCAACAAATCCATCGGCTGACCCGATACTTCCTTGCGCTGGCGGTCATAATCCATGCCACCATAAACCGCTAGGCACCTCAAGCCAGTATATTTGCCGATTGCATCGGCATCCTTGCAAATCTGAATGACCAATTCGCGCGTCGGGGCAATTACCAGCGCCCTAGGCTGGCCGCCTTCTTTCGCACGCGATTCAGGCGATCTGAGGTAGCGTGTTAAAATTGCGACGAGGAACGCCGCCGTCTTACCGCTTCCAGTCTGCGCCTTGCCGGCTATATTCTTGCCGACAAGCGCCTGCTCCAAAGAAAGCGCCTGAATTTCAGTGCAATATTTAAACCCGAGGTCGCTGATCGCATGCATTACCTCGCTTGGCAAATCGAAATCATGGAAGCGCTTTCTGCCTTCTTGCGCTTCTACTACGAAACTCGCTGGATCCCAAGCGGCATGCGCCGCTTTGCGACGAGCCAATTCCTCTGGCGAAATTTCACCGCCGGGTCTAGCTATATTCGAAGCTGTATTTACATTTTGACGCTGCTGGCGACCTTTATTGCGGGAACGGTTCCTATCCCTATTGCGAAAATCACGCTCGTTCCTAGGCAGATTGGCGCCCTTGCGTCCATTTTGCTGTTGCTGCTGGCCGCCACCATTTGCTTGCTGACGCTTTTGTTGGTTTTGTTGCTTGCCGCGATGCTGCGAGGAATCTTGCTGCGCACCCTTCGAGCGCTTGCCGCCACGCCCCTTCGCATTATTTCTGCCGCCATCACGAGAAGACGAATCTTTGGAATCCGCCTTGCGAGAGAAAAATCCGACAATCTTCCTTATGAAACCAAAAGCCATGTTCTGAATGTGACGCCCATCTTCGCACCTCGCCTCTTGCGCTCTTGCCGCAGTTCATGCGGCATCGAGAGCCGCAAGAGCGCGAAATGCATATAAGGATTAACGCTTCGAGAACTGGAAGCGCTTGCGAGCGCCGGGCTGACCGGGTTTCTTACGCTCTTTCATGCGGCTGTCGCGAGTCATGCATCCAGCCTTCTTGAGCGCGGCTCTTGTCGTTTCATCAGCTGCGACGATTGCGCGGGCAAGCCCGTGGCGAATCGCGCCAGCCTGACCGGAAATGCCGCCGCCTTTTGCATAAGCTACGACATCTACCTTCTCGAGATCAAAACCTGAAATTGCCGCAGGCTGCTTCAAATAATCCCTGAGCGCTTCGCTCTGGATATATTCCTCGAGCGCTACCTTGTTAACCGTCCAAACGCCTTTACCCTCGACGAGATTGACGCGGGCTGTTGCGGTTTTGCGGCGGCCTGTTCCTGCTGCGATAGTCTTCTTCGTTGCCATATCTATCTACCCCCTTCTTAGAGCTTAATCTCGACGGGCTTCTGAGCCGCATGAGTATGTTCCGCACCAGCGAAGACTTTCAGACGAGTCATCATCTTGCGCGCAATCGTATTCTTAGGGAGCATACCCCAAACAGCTTCCTTGATCATTCTATCAGGATGGCTGGCTCTCATCGTGGCCGCGCTGAAGCGCTTGAGACCATCACGATAGCCAGAATAACGCTGATATTCTTTCTGCGTCTCTTTATTGCCGGTCAGTTTGACGAGCGCGGCATTCGTAACGACAACGAACGCACCCGCGTCAACGGAAGGATCGAACGTAGCCAAATCCTTCGCTCTCAACTTATTGGCCACAACGACCGCCAAACGGCCGAGCGGCTGATCTTTTGCATCAACTAAGAACCACTGGCGTGCTTCGCCAGGATTCTGGGCTCGATAGCTCTTTTGCATCAACTTTATCTTTCCTTTTCTTGCGTTTTTGTGCCCTCCCCCGGAGGGTTTTGTCCGCGTTTTCACATGCAACTTTTACATTGCAAGCTCAAGTCCGGTTCTTCCCCGAACTCGAATTGAGCGCATATTATATCATTTTCCCTGCCCACCTGTCAATGGCCACAGCGTTAAAAATAGCGTTTTTTTCATCATTTCGCGCCGTGGACGAAAGTAGCGTCAAAAAATAAATGGTACTTGCGTCCGTGGACGAAGGTAGCGTCAAAAAATAAACGGTACTTGCGACCGTGGACGAAGGTAGCGTCAAAAAATAAACGGTACTTGCGACCGTGGACGAAAGTAGCGTCAAAAAATAAACGGTACTTGCGTCCGTGGACGAAGGTACCGTCAAAATTTTGAACCTACTTTCGCCCACCTCTCAATTCCTAATTCCTAATTCCCAGAAACGGGCGGGACAAGCGCAGCCTACCGAACCCGGCGGTGAGCCCTAGCTTTCTTCTGTAACGCGCATGATTTCTTTTACAGATGTAACGCCGGCGAAGGCTTTTGCCCAGCCATCCTCGCGAAGAGTCTTCATGCCTTTTGAAAGCGAAAGATTGCGGATTTGAGTCGCGTTTTCGCGTCTTACAATCGCCCCTTCTATATCTTCATCGACATCAAGGACTTCAAAAAGCGCGCGGCGTCCTTTGTAGCCCGAACGCGCGCACTGATCGCAGCCGACCGGCTCGAAGACAGTATCTTTTGCCGGCGGATATGGAAGATTATAATATTTAAGATCGATCGGAACCTCGCGCTTGCACTTCGGGCAAAGGCGGCGGCAAAGACGCTGACCCATTACGCCCGCTACGGCAGATGCAATCAAAAACGGCTCTACGCCCATATCGATTAGACGCGGGAATGCGCCTGCGGCATCATTGGTGTGCAATGTCGAAAACACCATGTGACCAGTGAGAGAAGCGTTAATTGCGATTTCGGCCGTCTCGCGGTCGCGGATTTCACCGACCATTATGATATCGGGGTCTTGACGCAAAAACGCCCTAAGAGCGCGCGCAAAATTCATGCCGATATCAGCTTGCATCTGAACCTGATTGATGCCGGCCATGTGATATTCAATAGGGTCCTCGGCCGTCATAATCCTAACATCCATCGTATTCACTTCCGAAAGGAAGGAATATAGCGAGGTAGATTTACCGCTACCTGTAGGGCCGGTCACGAGGAAGATTCCATTGGGCCTATGGATAATTTTATTGACGACTGCAAAATCGCGCTCGTTGAACCCGAGGTCTTGCATCTTTACGAAATTGCCGCTCTTGGCAAGAAGACGAAGCGAAATAGATTCGCCATACGCCGCCGGCATGGTAGAGACGCGAATATCGATATCTTGTCCGCCAATCTTGATTCCGATTCTGCCATCCATCGGCAAACGTTTTTCCGCTATATCGAGATTGGCCATTACCTTGATACGCGAAATAATTGCGGATTTAAGTCTATTGAGCTGCGGCGGAACATCCACCTTATGGAGCATGCCATCGATTCTATAGCGGATTCTGAGCTCAGTTTCCTGCGGCTCGATGTGGATATCTGTTGCGCCCTGACGGTCGGCTTCGGCGATAATCTGGTTGACGAAACGGACGATTGAGGCTTCCTCGCCCATTTCATTGACATCGATTTTCGTCATGGCGCCGAGATCTTCATCTACGGAATAACGCCCATCATCGATCATTTTCTCGATTGCATCTGCGCCTACGCCATAATATTTCTTAATGGCCTTTTCAATCGTCTCGTGAGGGGCAAGAAGAGTATTCACCCTAAGGCCGGTCATCAACCTGAGGCCATCGGCGGCTTTCGTATCGAACGGGTCGCCTGTTACAATCGTGAGCGCAGCTTCATCTTTGAGAAACGGCAAAACATTGAACTGATAAACGGCGCTGGCGGGAATTGAAGTAAGCGCATCCGGGGTAGGCTCGCGATTTTCTAGATCTATTACTTTCAAATCGAGCGATTTTGCGACAGCCTCGAGGAATTCAGCTTCCTTCGCACCACCGAATTTCACTGCGGCCTCGGCAAGCCCCATTCCCGGGTTTTCCGCGCGGCGCGCAATGATATACTCGATTTTATCGTCGCCGTAGATTCCGGCGGCTTTAAGCATCAATTTCGAAAGCGAGCCTTTTTCGTCCATATTTTACATATTGCCGATTACGGCTTTAATGCGGCGCACACCGGCTGAAGAAGATTGCTCTTTTTGTATCTTGAACGAGCCAAGTTCCTTCGTATTGGCTACATGGGGGCCGCAGCAGATTTCCTTCGATATGTCGCCGATTGTATAAAGAGTTACCTCTTCACCGTACTTCGAGCCGAAGAGGGCCATCGCGCCTTCTTTCTTGGCTTCCTCGACGGTCGTAGTCTTTTTCGTTACGTCGATTCCGGCCTGAATCCATTCATTTACGAGCCTTTCGGTTTCCTTAATCTGCTCGTCGCTCATCTTTTCGGGCCAAGTGAAATCGAATCTCAGGCGTTCAGGGGTAATATTCGAACCTTTCTGATTCGCGGTAGGGCCAAGGACCTTGTGAAGCGCCGCGTGCAAAAGGTGAGTAGCGGTATGCATACGCGTAACGACTTCGCTATTATCCTGGAGGCCGGCCTTAAAGGAACCTGCGCTCGTCGTGCGGCTAAGCTCTTGATGCTTGCGGTTGGCTTCCTCAAAGCCTTCCTTATCGACCCCGAGGCCTGCTTTTGCGGCCATTTCGAGCGTCATCTCGAATGGGAAGCCGAAAGTATCGTAAAGCTTAAAGGCTGTCTTGCCGCTGATTTGATTTTGGCCATGAAGCTTAAGCTGCTCGGCGACTTTATTGAACATCGCCTCGCCTTTATCGAGAGTTTGATTAAAGCGATTTTCTTCTGCGGCCAAATCCGCCTTGCACTGCGCTAGATTTTCCGCGAGTTCCGGATAGACATGGGCGTATTTCTTCGATATCACATCGGCCAGCTGCGGGGTGAAGCCCGGCGCGATACCAAGCTGGCGCGCGTAACGCACTGCGCGGCGAATGAGGCGACGCAATACGTAATTCGCGCCGACATTGCCCGGCTTTACGCCACCCTTCGGGTCGCAAAGAATAAAGGTAGCCGTCCTCATGTGGTCGGCGATAATCCTGCGCGCACGAAGAATTTCATCATCGCAGAGGCCCGATGCACCGCCTTCGGCCGGGCGAAGAGCATCTATCGCCGCCATAATCGGCGCAAAGATTTCCGTATCATATACCGTTGGCGCGCCGGAAAGCATGCATACCGTTCTTTCTACGCCCATTCCCGTATCGACATTATGGCGACCAAGCGGCTCATATTTACCCTCGGCATTCTTGTTGTATTGCATGAATACATCGTTCCAAATTTCGATATATTTCCCGCAATGGCATCCAGGACGGCAGTTTTCAGAGCATTTCGGCTTGCCGGTATCGATAAACATTTCGGTATCTGGTCCGCATGGGCCTGTAGTGCCGGCAGGTCCCCACCAGTTGTCTTCGCGCGGAAGGCGATAGATTCTTTCGTCTGGGATACCGAGGCTGCGCCAAATCGCGGCGGCTTCTTCGTCAGCAGGAATATACCCTTCCTCGCCTTCCTTGCCCTCGCCTTTGAAGACGGTTACAGAAAGCTGATCGGGCGAAAACCCTAGCTTTGTAGTCAAAAACTCAAAGCTCCAGCTAATCGCCTCCTTCTTGAAATAGTCATTGAGCGACCAGTTGCCGAGCATTTCAAAAAATGTCAAATGCGCCGAATCGCCTACTTCATCGATATCACCTGTTCGGACGCATTTCTGTACATCGGTAAGGCGCGTGCCGGCAGGATGGGGCATTTCGCCCATGAGATATGGCACAAGTGGATGCATGCCGGCCGTCGTAAAAAGAACTGTTGGGTCGTTTTCGGGTATTACGCTTGCGCCAGAGATAATCTTGTGGCCCTTAGATTCAAAAAATCCTAAATATGCCGAGCGCAGCTCATCCGCAGTCAAATTATTCATAATTGCCTATCATTTATCGACTATTCATTCTGATAACAACTGGTGGGGCTGCCGGGAATCGAACCCGGAACCTACGGTTTAGGAAACCGTCGCTCTGTCCAGTTGAGCTACAACCCCACAAATTGACGGGTATTATACCATCTTTTTGCCCCTTCTGGCAAGGGCAAATTTACATTGCCCAGATGATTTCTGGCGGCGGCTGGGCACAAAAACTCACGATTCGGCCATTGCGTGGATGAGGGAACTCCAGTTTCACCGCATGCAGCAAGGTATGGTCTTGGGGATGCTTAAGACGCAAATCGGCTTTTCTATCGCCATACAGCTCATCGCCGACGATAGGATGGCCCAAATGGGCCGCAGCAAGGCGAATTTGATGTGTTCTGCCAGTCGTGATACGAAATTCGACCAATGCTAGCGACCCGTTTTTCGACAAGATTTCCCAATAGGTGATTGCCTTCTTGCCGCCTTCTGGGACTATCGCCATACGCTTAGGGTCCCAGGGCTTTTTGCCGACGAGAAAATCTAGTCTACCGCTCTTTTTTCCCGGCGCGCCATGCAGGACCGCGAGATACGTCTTCGTGACTTTTGCGTGGCTTTCAAAGGCTTCGCGCAGTTTCAAGTAGCTTTTGCGATTTCGCGCAAAGACGATCGCGCCGCTCGTGCCGTAATCAAGCCGATGCACGACTCCAGGCCGCTCGGCGCTACCGACTTCGCGCATTTCTGGATATTTGGCAACGAGCAAATCGCTCAAGGTTCCAGATTCATGACCGGGGGATGGATGAGTGTAGATTTTCGCCGGCTTGTTTACGACGACAAAATCTTCATCCTCGGCTAGAATTTCCAAGCCCCTAACCAACTTGCTAGTCCGCTTTGGCCATTACCGAAAGAGCGCGTGCGAGCATTTGCATATCAGCCCTGCCCTCATCGAAATCGACTTTGACTCTTTCGTAGCGCCTTAGGCACTCTTCACGACTCGCCGCGCGAACTATTACATCGTTTACTATGCCGCTTGCAATCCTATTCACACCCATATCCGTCGGGCTCTTGTAAGGGCACACCTCGCCCATCATACGCTCCCAGATTTCGCGCAAAATCGGGTATGCATCGATATCGCGATTGTAATTCACCCTCATCTCGCCGCCGTACGAAAGGAAGTGGTGGGGGTCGATTTGATTTTCATCGTGCAAATCCAGAGTCGCAGCTTCGTATGCTACATTCAGCGGGTGCATCAGAGGCAAATTCCATACCGGGAATGTTTCGAATTTCGCATAAGCGGCTTTATTGCCGCGCTTAGTCTCGTGATAGAGCATCGTTAGACAAGTAGCGAATTTGCCCGAGCCTGGCCCTGGTCCTGTTACGACGACAATCGGCTTTTCCGTAGGAATATAATCGTTTCTTCCGTAGCCTGAATCGCTCACGATTGTCTCTAGATCGTTCGGATAGCCCTTGATCGGGTAATGGTAGAATACTGCGACACCCCCTTCTTCGAGAATCTTCGCAAATTCGCGCGCGGTGGGGTGCCCATCGAAGCGCGTAATTACGACTCCCCTAACGCTTATGCCATGCTCTTTCATGGCATTGATAAGTTTAAGAGTTTCCTCTTCGTAGGTAGTGCCGTAATCTGCGCGTTTTTTCTTGGCTTCTATATCGCCGGCATAAATGCAAAGGACGAGCTCCGCCTGGTCGCCGAGGCTCTGGAGAAGCCGCAACTTTACATTAGGGTCGTAGCCCGGCAAGCATCGCGCGGCATGATTATCATTCATCAACTTGCCGCCGAATTCAAGATAGAGCTTGCCGTGCTGGCTCGCGCGTCTGCGGATTTCTTCGCTCTGTTCCTTTAGATATTTTTCGTTGTCAAAACCGAGTTTCATTTCAGTGGCTCCCGTTGATTTCATCTAGGATCTTCTGTATCTTCGGTATGCACTTGCCGCATCCGCCGCCGGCTTTCGTATAATTGGTAACTTCCTCGACGCTTGTAAGCTGGTTCTCGGTTATTACGCGGCGAACTTCGTTTTCCGATACATTGTAACATGTGCAAAGAAGCTCGTCCTCGAGGTTCCTATCGGTATTCGCGCCAGTCTCGTAATTTTTTATCGCCGCTTCCATAGCCTCGCGCCCCATTACTGAGCAGTGCATCTTTTGGGGCGGTAGCCCGCCGAGATAATCCGCAATCTGCTGATTTGTAATCGACTTTGCTTCTTCGAGAGTCTTGCCGATTACCATTTCAGTAAGCGCGCTGGAAGAAGCTATCGCGCTTGCGCAACCGAAAGTTTGGAATTTCGCCTCGGTGATTTTGCCGTCTTCGCCTAGCTTGAACTGAAATTTCAACGCGTCGCCGCAAGCTAGCGAGCCAACCGTTGCCTCGCCGTCAGGATTCTCTATCTTCCCGACGTTACGAGGGTTGCGAAAATGATCCATCATCGTCTCAGAGTAGTTCCACATGATTTTTACCCCTGTTTTGAAGCGCATATTGTATCATTTTTGGCTTCGCTAGTCTAGGGGGTAAGAAAATTTCCTCAAAAAGTTTATTTTTTACCCTATGCAACGACCGCAAAAAAATGGTATAATAGTTGTCACAATGGCTATGAGTAGATATAGCAAGAACAGGCGAAAGGAGCCCTACGAATGACTAATCAGACATTCGCGAATATTTTTGACTTCATTTGTGTCTTTTTGAGTGTAGTATTCTTTTGGTCGACTACGATAGTGCTTATTGGCCTTATAAAGAAGGAAAAGAAGCACCCGAAGGCTGCCAAGAAGCTGAAATTCGCCGTCCTTATTTGTGCGCGAAACGAAGAAAGCGTAATCCGTTTGCCTGTAAAAAGCATTCTCCTCGGGACGTATCCTGCAGATAAGCGCGATGTAATAGTATTGGCCGACAACTGCACAGACAACACCGCGCAAAAGGCTCGCGAGGCTGGCGCGATCGTTTGGGAAAAGACAATCCCGAGCCATGGCAAGGGAGATGTTCTTACTTGGGGCATAAATAAAGTACTCGCAGACGGCAGCTATGACGCCATAAGCGTGTTTGATGCCGATAATATCGCTTCAGATAGATTTTTCGATGAAATGAACGATGCGCTGAACGATGGCGAATATGTAGTAACAGGCCGCCGTCATTCTTCCAACGCCAAAGCCAATGTAATCGCCGGATGGTATACCGTCTATTGGGATATGATGAATGAACTTTCCAATAGAGTCAGGACGAATCTCGGGCTTTCCGGCAAACTTACCGGCACAGGCTTTGCGTTCCTCATTTCCGCGCTGGGCAATGAGGGTTGGAAAACCCATACAATGGTCGAAGATGTCGAATTTACGGTACAAACGAACATACGCGGCAAACGCGTAGCATATGTCCCGAAGGCCGACTACGCCGATGAACAGCCCGTTACGGCAGTCTACATGTGGCGCCAGCTTCGCCGCTGGGCGACTGGCAGCTGGCAGGTCGCGCGCAGCTATTGCTGGCCGTGGCTTAAAGGAATGTTTACTCACCCATCTCTCAGATTGTTCGATAGTTACTTCGCGATTCTAACCGGCATGTCGGTAGCTTTTATCTTGCTCTTTAATGTCGTAGCGCTTTCAGTGAAGCTTTGCTTCTCTCAATCCGATAACTCGATCGCGTGGCTGGTGTTTTTCCTGATTCTCGGCTTCGTTTTCGTAATGGGTTGGTTTACCTCGATATCGGCAGTAGCGCTATCAAAGAAGAAGCGCCGCCCGAAATGGATTGCCGTAGCGCTCTTCCCGATATTTTCGCTAATCCTTTGCGGATCTGTCCTATATACGCTATTTTTCCCCACAAAGACGTGGAAGCCTATTCCCCATGGCACAAAGGTAGATGATGGCGTAGATCCAGAAGCGCGTCAAAAAGCCCGCAACACCAAGGCGAGCGCGGGCAACGGAGAGGAATAACGTGCCAAACTGGTATATATCGCTCCACAATCTAGTGGGCCGAGATCCATTCTTCTTCTTGCTGGAATGCGCCGGGACGTTCGCCGGCGCGATTTCAGGCGTGAGGCTAGCGAGCATAAAACGTTTCGATTGGTTTGGCGCTTACGTAATCGGCCTTGTAACTGCGCTCGGCGGAGGAACACTTCGTGATATCCTACTTAGAGTCGAACCTTTCTGGATGGCCGACCCGACTTATGTGGTAGTTTCTTTAGCCGCGGTGATTTGCATTTCGCTTTTTGGCAGACGCTTTATCGATGGCCAAATTACCTGGTATATCTGGGATACCCTTTCGATTTCATTCTTCATGGTAATCGGATTGCAAAAATCGCTAACCAACGGCTACCCATGGTGGTGCGCTATTTTCATGGGCGTTACTACAGCCGTCTTCGGCGGCATTTTGCGCGATATCTGTATAAATCAAATACCTCTCATTTTCCGCAAAGAACTCTACGCATTGGCGTGTGCCGCCGGCGGGGTAGTATATCTGATACTGAATATGGCAGGAGTCGGCAAAAGACCATGCGCTTGCATTTGCGTGCTTTCGATTTTCGCAATCCGCGCGCTCGCGATTCACTTTCATCTCGGCGTGCCAGTTTTGCGCGGCAGAAACCAATTCTCACATCACTCGCACAAAAAGAACAATCCGATTACTCGACGCGAAGCCCTTAGCATTCAGCCGAAAATCGTAGATGCAAAATCAACAGTAAACGACTAGTCACCGTAATTAAAGAACCAAATTTTGTTATGAGCACATTCAAATTATCAGATCCATTCGGAACGGCGCCAACCGAGCCGCCGTTCAGCCAAAGCGTCTCTACTGGCGTAGCTTGGCACAACCTGCCTGTCACGCGCGATTATACACTCGGGCAACTACTTGATCAGACAATCGCACGCTGCGGCGAAAATGATGCCGTAGTCTATGCCGATAGGGATTTTCGCCTTACATGGTTCGAATTTGGCGAAGAGGTAGATCTAGTCGCAAAAGGCCTGATGGCGCTCGGCGTAAAGCGCGGCGAAAAAGTGGCCCTCTGGGCGACAAATGTTCCGCACTGGGTCGTTTTGATGTTCGCGACTGCGAAAATCGGCGCGATTCTTCTGCCGCTCAATATCAACTATAAATCCGCAGAAATCGATTTTGCCCTTAAACAATCCGAGGCCGAGAACATATTCCTGATCAACGGCTATCGCGATTGCAATTATGTAAAAGTTCTGAACGACCTCATACCTGAGCTTTCAACGACAATGCGCGGCGAGCTCAAGTGCGCGAAATATCCACACCTCAAGAGAGTCTTCTTCTTAGGCGGCGAGAAACATCGCGGAATTTATTCTCTAAACGAAGTAAAGTCGCTCGCTTGCGAAGTTACCGACCAAGAATATTTCGCGCGTCAAAAAGAATGCGATGTTCACGATGTCGTGAACATGCAATATACCTCTGGCACAACCGGCTTCCCGAAAGGTGTTCAGCTTACTCACTATAATATTGCGAACGACGGCTTCTGGATTGGCGCTTGCCAAAATCTCTCGAGTCGCGATAGGGTCTGCATACCTGTTCCGCTATTCCACTGCTTTGGTTGCGTGCTGGGCGTAATGAGCTGCGTAAATCATGGCGCGACAATGGTCTTTCTCGAAAAATTCGACCCCGTGCAGGTAATGAGTTCCATCGAAAAAGAAAAATGCACTGCTACTTACGGCGTGCCGACGATGTATATTTCGATGCTCGATCACCCGCTATTCGAAAGATTCGATTTCAGAAGCTTGAGGACGGGTATAATGTCGGGCTCGGCTTGCCCCGTGCACCGCATGCAACAAGCGCAGCGCAAGATGTTCATGCGCGAAATCACAAACCCGTACGGGCTTACGGAATCTGGGCCCGTTATGACGATGACTCGCTATTTCGAACCTTCCATCGAAAGAAAGTGCAATACAATCGGGCAGGCTCTTCCTGGCGTAGAAGTCGCGATTATCGACCCCGAGACAAATGAAATCGCGCCAATCGGCAAAGATGGCGAAATCTGCTGCCGCGGCTATGGCAATATGAAGGGCTATTACAATATGCCCGAGCAGACTGCGAAATGCATCGACCCCAATGGCTGGCTGCATTCCGGCGATATTGGGCGCATGGACGAGCAAGGTTACTACTATATTACAGGGCGCCTGAAAGATTTGATTATCCGCGGCGGAGAAAACATCTCGCCGAAAGAAGTCGAAGATTTCCTCGGAACAATGCCCGGCGTAAAAGATGTTGCAGTTGTTGGTTGCGCATCAAAGAAATATGGCGAGCAGCCGGCCGCCTTCATCATTCCATCGGATGGCGTTACGCTTACCGAAGAGGCTGTTCAGGAATTTTGCAAGGATAAGATTTCCTGGTTCAAGATTCCCAAGTACATTCACTTCCTCGATATATTCCCGATGACCGCTTCGCAGAAGATCCAGAAATACAAACTTCGCGAAATGGCCAAGGAACTTTGGCCGAATGCATAGTCCTTTGCCAACGAAACGCGTGATAATTTCCCTCGGCTCCAATATAGAGCCGAGGCGCGTTTTTCTCGCAAAGGCTTTAGACGCGCTTTCGAATTTGCCGCAGACGGAATTCCTCGCCGCTAGCTCCATAATCGAAACAGAAGGGATTGACGTGCCGGAAGAATTCGCCGCAATGAAATTTTTCAATCAAGTCGCGGTGTTTTCCAGTTCCTTGGATCCATTCGAATTTTCGCGCCTCATGCACAAAATCGAAGATGAACTCGGGCGTATAAGGCTAGTAAGAAACGGGCCTCGCACAATCGATATCGACATTATAAAATTCGGCGACGAGCATATAGATACTCCAGAATTGATTGTTCCACATCCTCGCGCAGCCGCGCGAACTTTCGTCACTATTCCATTGAAAGAACTTGGAATCGAACTCTAGCCGCGCGCTTAGGCGCATATTGTTCGATAATAGCCAGTAACACTATTACGAAGGACGCGTCCGGCGGGTTGGAGTTGCCGAGAGCGGATCTTCGGGCCAATAGTGCTTTGGGTATCTGCCTCGCATATCTTTTCGCACTAGCTGATAGCCTTCGCGCCAAAAGCCTGCCAAATCTTTCGTAATCTGAATAGGACGATGCGCCGGGGATAAGAGGGTCATTACAATCGGAATTTTCCCTCCTGCGATTTTCGGGGTCTCGAGAAGACCAAAACATTCCTGAAGCCTAACTTCTACGGTTGGCTCTTCGCCATCATAAGAAACAAGCATTTTACTGCCCGTCGGCACTTCCATTCTTTGAGGCGCAAGGCGATCTAGTTCTCGCCGCGAGAAACCTCGCGAAGAAATGATATATTCCAAAACCTTAACCATGTCGACTTTTTCTAGCTCCCGCCATTTACCGATATCATCGATAAATCCTTCAAGGGCAGCCAGTATATCATCATCGGTAACTTGCGGCCAACCGGCATTGCGAGAGAGAAATCTGATGCGGCTTAATAAATGCAATGATTCCTTAGTCCATGAAGGAAGATTTTCGACGCCTTTGAATTTTATAGCCTCAAGCATTACTCGCTTCAACTCTTCTTTCGGCACTTCGCGCAATGGCGATTCATCTAGAGGCATTTGGCCGAGCGTGCGGCGTTTTATCGCTTTCACTCTCTCCCCTTCGCGATCCCATTCGCAAGCGAATGAAGATTTTATATTATCAGAAAATAATTCTTCTATTTCTTCTTTTAGGATGGGAGAAGCGAGAAAAACTTTCGCATTGCCTGGTCTATCATCAACTTCGCAGCAGACGATAAATTCTTTGCGCGCAAGCTCATCTTCTCTATCTAGATATACTCCGCGCCCCGAGACCATGCGAAAACTTCCATTCCCTCTATTATGAGCGATTCTATCCGGGAACGCGAGGGCGAGAAGCGCGCCTTCTGAATTCACGAAGGGAATACTGGAAGAATTTTGGCTTTTATAGCGATTGACTCCAGAAGAAAAGCGCCGCGCCAATTCTAGTATTCTTTTCGAGTATGGCCGGTTTGGGGTTTCTCTTATTTCATCGACGATTTTACCGATGTAAGTTTCGCGGCTTTTGGAACCTTCTTCGATTATTGCTGCAAGCAATGAAGCAAGTTCTATATTCCCTGCTCCTGTCAGCATATTAGCCAAGCGCGGATGGACTGCTTTTTTGGCCATCTCCTCGCCCTTCGGGGTAATAGCCCCTTCATCATCAAGCGCGCCAAGCGATTTTAAAATCCGAACTGCCTGATCCCATGCGCTGGCGGCAGGCGGGGTAAGCCACGGCAAATCCAGCCGCCGCCTCGCGCCCCAGACTACACTAGAAAGAACAAGCGAACAGAGATCGGCTTCGAGAATTTCCGGCATCATTTTTTTCGAGCGCGAAGCATTGGCGGATTCTTGCCAAAGCCGATAGCAGATGCCGGGGCCGAGACGTCCTGCACGCCCGCGGCGCTGCTCTGCGCGATCTAGGGTAAGCGGCAATGTAACAAGGCCAGACATGCCGGTTGCAGGAGAAAAACGATTTACTCTCATTAAACCGGAATCTATAACGCAAGTTATGCCGGGAATAGTTAGAGATGTTTCGGCGATGGAAGTAGAGAGGATTACTTTTCTCTTGTTTGAAGGCGCGAATATCCTATCTTGTTCTTCTTTGGGAAGCGCACCGTAAAGAGGAAGAATTAGAGCATCAAAATTTCTTGCGCCCTCGCATGCTCGCCTGATTTCACCTTCGCCCGGAAGAAAACAAAGAATATCGCCTTGCGTCTTTTCGAGAGCGCGGCCGATAGCCGCGATTATAGATACATCGCCGAGATATTCCGTCTCTACATTGAACATACGCCCTTGAGCCGAAACGAGACGGGCTTCTTCGCCTATATGCTTTATGATTTCTTCCGAATCCAAAGTTGCGGACATTATCATCAAACGCAAATCAGGCCTGAGCGCCCTTCTTGCTTCCAAAGCAAGCGCAAATGCAAGATCGCAAGCGAGTGAGCGCTCGTGAAATTCATCAAATATAACCAACCCTACATTTTCAAGCATAGGGTCGTTAATTAGGCGCTGGGCGAGCAGCCCTTCTGTAAGAATTTCCAGCTTTGTCGAACTTGAAATTTTCTTCTCGAGGCGAACCTGATAGCCGACTCGTTCACCGACTCTTTCGCCAAGATTGGATGAGATAAAAGACGCGCAATTTCTCGCGGCGAGTCTGCGCGGCTCGAGCATTATTATTTTCTTGTCCCCTAGCCAATCTTCATCGAGAAGTCGCGGGGCGACGCAAGTAGTTTTTCCGCTTCCTGGCGGAGCAGTCAACACTACGCTTTTATTCGCGGCGAGAAGGCGCTTTATTTCGCCAATTTTTTCCTCGACCGGGAACACTTTCTATTCCGCCTTTGGTTGATTTAGGGGCGTCAAGACAGGGTCGGAATAGGCCGCCTCGGGATCTACAACGGCAAACGACACGAAACTCGGCGCACCCCACGAAGAAGTAGCACTCTTTGCAAAGACCGCGAGATCTACCCTGTTCGATGGCGTCATTAGAGTTTTATCGAGCGTGATTTTCGCTACATCCTTCTTAGGCTGCTCGATGTGCGCCGCACCTAAATCATCATGAACGATTTTAAAAGCATAAGCTTCACCACCCGTAGCTTTCACGAGAAACGAGCGCTCTGGTTTTTCTGCGCGCAATACAAACGCCCAAGCATTATTGCTTGCGTATGTAAGCTCGGGGAATGTGCCTTTATAAGAAAGCTTTTCCGGCGCTACGACAGGAATATTCGCGACAGGCGGAATATCTTCAATCTTCATTTCGCTCGCGATAGTCTTAACGCGCCCAAAATCCATGTCTTTAGCGCTGAAACATGTCGGGTGGGCTTTGGAAGTAAGGTAATCTTCATCTGTTTCTACGCCTTTTATCGAACGACGCAATATCATCTGCATCGTAGGCGCGAGCAGCCCTTTTGCAACAAGCTGCTGCTTGATAGAAGGAGAAAACGAACGACTAGCTTCAAGCGCTGCTTCGAGAAACGGCAAATCGCTCCAGCTGCGCCCTTCCGTCTGAATCCAATATGGCGTTACGGAAGCAAAAACATCGCCTTTGCCTTTTTCCGAAAAATCGAAATCATCTACTGCCGGAAACACCCAAACCTGATTCGATTTCCAAAAGCGCTCCATCGTCTTTATTTTGTAGCTCTGCGATGTCATTAGCGCGCGAGGAAGGCTTCTCCAATAGACACCTTTCGTATATGCCCTGCTGCAGTTGCCGAAGACGGGATAGGGGAATAGGATATTAGGTTCGTTTAAATCCATTTTCTTCTCGCGTCCCTCGGCATCTAGCCGAACAATAGTAAGGCCAGGCCATTTCTTGAAATCGGGCAAAGAATGGGCGCCATCGCGATTCATATACAAGTCGCCCGTGTTACCTTCGCTGGAAGCTTTCGCTAATGTCAAATTCGCTTTAAACGCGCCAGATTCGAAATCCCATACCAAATTCTGCTCGCCAAGAGTGACAATCTTGCCGAATACGCTCGTCGCCGGGGTAAACACCAGCGGACCCGAGAGAATTTGTTTGCCAGACATTTTGCGCGCATATTCAACCAGCTCCTTGAAACGTCTATCATTGCCGAGACTCTTGAAATCATTATCGGCGGCTATCGTATCGGCATTGCGAAACCCGAGGTCAATCGCTTTTTCGAGTTCCGTAAAGGCGCCGGCAGGGTCTTTGTAATATGCAAGCGAGCAAGCGAGATTGTAGCGCCAAGTAGGGTCGTCGGGGAATATTTGAACAGCTTTGCGGCATGTCTCTGTTCGAGTAACAGTATCGCCTTCTCGCAAGGCCTCGATAAACTGTGCTTTAAGCTTTTCATGCGCCATTTGTCTAGGCGGGTAATCCCACACAGATAAAACGGCAAGCATTACGGAAAAGAATGCGCTCATTTGCCAATCCTCATCCAGCTCGGCAATTTAACCATTCTCGCTTCACGACTCTGGTTTGTCGCAAGCGATTTACTGGAACCAATCGAAGGCGATTCGAGAGAAGCAATTCTCGCCATCATTACCTGATGACTTGTTGCATTTTGTCTCTCTAGCTCCTCATTGCGCTGACGCTCGCTCATGAGGTCTTGCTCTCTCTTTTGAAGCTGCTCGCGCAAATTCTGCATTTCGCGCTGGAGTTCGGTCATATCCTTCATCTTCTCCGCCGCTCGTAGACGTTCGGCATCGCGAAGGCGCAATGTATCGGTTAGTTCGGCGATTTTACGCTGATCTTCTTTTTGACGGCGCTCGAACATTTGCTGCGCTTCTTCGAAATCACGCCTTATTTGCGCCGTGCGAGGATCTTCAGGCCGATTAATCAGCGCCTTACGGGTCATTTCCTCGATATTTGCGCCGGCTCTCTTGAGCAATTCGTGCCGTCTTTCTAGAAGACGCGAAGAGCGCTCTTGATGACGGCGGCGAAGCTCTTCTGCTTCCTTCTTTTCGAGCTCCAACTCTGCAGAAAGTTCTTCCGCTTCTTTCGTCATAATCGTGTAGACGGCGGCCTGGATACTCGCGACTTCACTCGCAGTCTGAGGCAAGCGGCGGATTTCATCTTCGAGCGCCTTGATTTGTTCACGAAGTTTATCTTCACGGCGACCTGCTTCTTTGCTGGCGGCTTCAGCTTGCTGACGAAAACGCGCTTCGCGCTCTTCATATTCTTTTGTTGCCGCATCTAAACGCGATTGCAAATCGCAAACATGCCGCTTCTCTTCTTCACTAAGAGTATCTAGCCTATTGCGAAGTTCGCTTGTATATCGCCTCTCTGCCTCCAAAAGCCCTTCCAGTTCCTTGATTCGCCTATCGTCTACAACTACCTTTTCGACTTCCTTCTCGACAATCTTTTCTACAGGGACCTCTTTTACGACAAGCTTTTCAACTACTCTTTCAATTGGGACTTCCACTAATTTTTCGACGACCTTTTCAACGGGGACTTCGACAATCTTTTCTACTTCTACAGGAACTTCAACCTTGATAATTTTTTCGACAATCTTAACTTTTTCTTCTTCCCCAGCTTCTTGAGGCTCAGAAATGACTGGTTCGGGAACTACGATGTTTTCTTTTATCTGTTCTTGCGAATCGAATGGCGATCTTACTTCAACTAGCGTGGCGGTTTTTGGAAGACGTCCAGAGGCAAGAAGAGCTTCGGCCGCAGCTTTATTAAAAGGACCGCGAGGATTGCCATCGCCCAAATCGATCGAAAAGCGCATATCGAGAAACGGCACTTCTTCTACTCGCCGCCAGATTTCATTATCATTGGAAATTTCTTGGCCAGGCTGAATGCGGCCTAGCTTGGCCCATTCCACGAGCTTTTCTTCTGTCTCGGGACCAAATGTTTCATCTTGTGTTCTAAGATACCACTTGTTTTCTTCGCTCATTGGTTAACTCCTGCCAAAAAATAATGAATGTTTACCGTGTTTTTTTGCGGCGAAAAGTTCTCGCCTGGCGGCAGCTTCCAACTCTGCCATTTTTGAGTGGTCTGCACCGCCAAACAAACCCGAAAAAATTCCGCGCTTCTTTTCTTTTGCAACTACCTTGGGCGTTTCTTGAAATTTCTTGCTCTCTGGTTTAGGTTCCTCTATCGAGGCAACAACAAACACTTCCTTTTCAACGATCTTCTCTACTGGAACCTCAATGCGTTTTTCTACAACCTTTTCGACAATCTTAGGAACTATTTTAACCACCGGCACTTCTACCCGTTTCTCGACAACTTTCTCTACTATCTTCTCTACGGGAACTTCTACCCGCTTCTCGACTACCTTCTCGACAATCTTTTCTACAGGAACCTCGACACGCTTCTCGACGACTTTCTCGACTATCTTCTCAACGGGAACTTCGACTCGCTTTTCGACTACTTTAGTCTTGGCAGCGCGAGTTTTCTTTTCTTCCGGCGGAAAAGAATCGAGAAGCGAATAGATTTTTGCGGATTTAGGAAGCGTTCCTTCTTCTCTAATTTTACGCACTACGTTTTCATGAAAAGGGCCGAAGATTTTCCCTCGCTCCGATTCGACAACATAACGCATACCGAGTTGTGCTAACGAGGGTGCGCTTCGCCAACGGCGGCGATCGCGAGAAACATACCCGTCTGGCGTAATGCGCCCTTCTTGCGCCCAGCAGATAAGGTCGTCAATGCCGGCGGGACCAAAAATGTTCCCGTCGGCACTGCGAAAATACCACTCGCTGGCAGCTTGAGTCACCTTAGAACTTTACACTTTCCACATGCCAAATATTCTTGGCATATTCTAGAATCGCGCGATCGGATGAGAATCTTCCGGATCTTGCGATGTTTACGAGTGACATCTTATTCCACTTCTTCTGATCGCGATACGTCTTATCAACACGTTCCTGCGCCGCGATATAACTTTCGAGGTCCGCAAGAAGCATGTAATAATCGTTGTAATCGAGGAGCGAACGAAGAATTGGATCGAAGAGGCCTGGGTCGAGAAGCGAAAATACATTCGCTTTAATCATATCGAGCGCCTCGCGGATTTGAGGATTCTTTCTGTAGTAATCTCTCGAAACATAAGTCGGGCGGCGCTTTGCTACATCTTCAGTTCGCATACCGAAGAGGAACATATTTTCATCGCCGACTTCCTGATTGATTTCCACATTCGCTCCATCGTAAGTTCCGAGCGTAAGCGCACCATTCATCATGAACTTCATGTTGCCCGTGCCAGAAGCTTCCATGCCAGCAAGCGAAATCTGCTCGGATACGTTCGATGCAGGAATAATCTTTTCAGCGAGCGAAACGCGATAATCCGGCAGGAACGCGACGGAAAGCTTTCCACGGGTCTTCGGATTCGAGTTCACTACGCCTGCAATGCCGTGAATAAGGCGAATAATAAGCTTGGCCATATAATAACCGGGCGCTGCCTTCGCCGCGAAGATGAAGCTGCGCGGTACAGGATCGAACTTCGGATCGTTCACCAGCTTATTGTAGAAGATTATGATATATAGCGCAAGCAGAAGCTGACGCTTGTATTCGTGAAGACGCTTTACCTGAACATCGAAGATCGCCTCAGGATCGAGCTGCACGCCAAGGTTGCGATTTACCCAATTCGAGAGCTGCTTCTTATTCGAATTCTTAATCTTCGCGAGCGCCGCGAGGAATTGCTTATCGGAAGAAAACTTCTCGAGCTTCTTGAGTTCATCGAGGTGGGTAACCCATTTTTCGCCAATCGATTCGGTTATTAGCTGCGCAAGCGCCGGGTTCGCCTTAAGTAACCAACGGCGGGGTGTAATGCCGTTCGTTACATTGATGAATTTTTCAGGCCAAAGTTCATAGAAATCTTTGAAGAGCGAATCCTTCAAAATCTGCGTATGAAGCTCGGCGACGCCGTTAACGCTTGATGCCGCAACGAGGCACATGTTCGCCATGCGAACATATCTTTCGCCGCTTTCATCGATAAGCGACATCCTCTGCAGGCGCTTGATATCGCCAGGATACATAGCGGAAATGTTCTGGAGGAATCTGCCGTTGATTTCGTAAATAATCTGCAAGTGACGCGGCAGGATTCTTTCCATCATCGAAACAGGCCACTTTTCCAACGCTTCGGGAAGAATCGTGTGATTCGTGTAGCCTACCGATTTTGTCGTAATTTCCCAGGCCTTATCCCACTCCATTCCCTCATTATCGATGAGAATACGCATAAGCTCAGGAATTACGAGCGCAGGGTGTGTTTCGTTGAGATGAATAAAGACCTTATCAGGAAGCGCATCCCAGCCTTCATTCGTCTCGCGATAACGCCTGAGGATATCCTTCAGCGAACACGCGACGAAGAAATACTGCTGGCGAAGGCGAAGTTCCTTGCCGGCCATCGTATTATCGTTCGGATATAGGACCTTCGTCAAGTTTTCAGCCAAAACCTTGGTTTCCACAGCATCGACATACGAACCCTTGTTGAAGTCCGCGAGGTCGAATTCATCAACCGCCTTGGCGCTCCAAAGACGAAGTGAATTTACGGCGTTAGAATAGCCTACAATCGGAAGATCGTAAGGGAAGCCCTGAACTTGCTCGCTCGGAACCCAGCGCCACTGCTGATGACCCTTGATCGAAGCATATTCTACATGCCCGCCAAAACCAACGGTCTGAGCGTGTTCGGGTCTTTCGATTTCCCATGGATAGCCGTTTTTCAACCATGCATCCGGCTCTTCTACCTGGTTGCCGTCTACAATCTTCTGACGGAAAATACCGTAGTCGTAGCGAAGGCCATAGCCTGTTCCGGCGATATCGAGCGTAGACATGGAATCGAGGTAGCAAGCCGCCAAACGTCCTAAACCGCCATTGCCAAGACCCGCATCTGTTTCGCAATCTCTCAATGTATTCCAGTCGATTCCATATTCCTTCAACGCATCGCGGCAAAGCTGATCGGCCTTGAGATTGATTACGTTATTTCCGAGAAGTCTTCCCATCAAGAATTCAAGGCTTAAATAATAGACCCTCTTTACGTTCTGACGGCGGTATTCTTGCTGAGTATTGATCCACCTTTCTACAATCCTATCGCGAACGGCATGTGCAAACGCGGTATATTGGTCGCGCTCGGTCATGCGGTCGTCGCCCTTTGCGATTGTGTATCTAAGATGCCAGTCGAAGTCTTCCTTAAGGCCTTGGACCGACATTTCTACGCGGTGGTCTTTCTTCTTTGTCGATGTTATCTTCTTTTCCATAAAATTCCTATCTTTCCCAATTGCTGAACTTTAGCTTACTTATCGCTTTCTTTCTTGTCGCCGGAACCTGTTATGAAATTGAACGCAGAACCGATGCCCGAGCCGACAGCATCCACCCCTGCGCCAATCCCCGAGCCGATTGCATTTACACCGGTAGAAACGGCGCCGGTAGCGGCGTTAAGACCCGTGCCGACCGCGCCAGATGCAGATTCTAGAGTAGAAGAAATAGCGCCTGTCGTCGCTTCTACACCAGAGCCAATAGTGCCGGAGTTTTCATCTTTATCTGAGCTATCTGAGCTGAAAACGCCTGTTACAGCGTCCATCCCGGCGCCAAACGCATTGGAAGCCGCGTCCATTCCGGCGCCGAGCGCGTCGGTAGCCGCGTCCATCCCCGTTCCGAGAACATCCTTCGCGGCATCGATGCCTCCATTGATTACTTCGCCAACATTGTCGAGTCCTTCAATTGCGACTTTGAGCGCAGAACCAGCGCCGCCAGCTATCTTATCGGCAGCATCACAGATTGCATCGATTACCTGCTTGAAGACTGCTTCGCCATCCATATCTTCGCCCTTGCCGACATCCTTAAGCTCGATATCCGGCACAGGTATCGCAACATGACCCCACTGGATGCGAGTTCCGGTGATAAAGATTCTGTCGATTACGACCCTCTTTTGCTTCTTCGCTTCTGGCTGAGGTGCCTTAGGAGATGGCTCTTCTGCCTTGGGCTCTTCCGCCTTGGGCTCTTCGACCTTAGACTGATCTTTGCCGCCCTTCTTCGCGTTATCGGCAATCTCGCGTATATTCGAGAATGTCAAATCGCCGTAGAAATACAAATCTTTTACATAGACTTCTTCTATATGGATATTATCGGAAACAAACGAAAGAGTATCAAACCGAACATCGATAGCCGTGAAGCTAACCGCGTTTGTTTCGCTCGAAGCCAATGTATCGCCAACCGTGGCAACTGCATCGCCCACCATCTGGCCGACATTTTTCGTATGCTCCCACGCTGCATCAAGTATTCCATCGCCCTTGACTTCAGAAAAGCTCTTCGCCTTGGCTTCGTAAGCCGTAAAGAAGCTTTCGGGATTCTGAAGCTGCATATCGCCAATGTGCAGGCGGCCCGTGTAAGGATTCAACTGGAACTCGCCGAGATGGAACGCCGTTCCGGTAATCGCAGGCACCTTCCAATTCGCTACACGCGTTACTACAGGCCCAATCCAAAGCGGGATAGTCAGCACTGCGGCAACTATCGCGACCAGCAGCCATACTGCCAGCCAGAAGATGAACTTAAAGAATTTCTTTATTGCTTTCATATTAATGTCTCCACTGTTATTTTTGTTCGATGACCAGAACCAATCGTCTCTACTTCGAGAACATTTGGCGCCCAGCGATCGCCGAATTTTTTGATTCTGGTTCCCCAAAGCCTTCTTACCGGCTTGCTTTTGGAAAGTTCTTCCGCCTGCATCATTGCGCCAGTCTTTTTATCTACCCAAACCCTGACTACACGATCATCTTTGCGCATAAGAATTATGCTGCAAACTTGACCATGCACGCTTTCAGATTCCCTTTCGCTGTCATAGCCGAAATCATCCCACCATAGATAATCGAGCGTAAGGTCGCTCCATGTCACATCGGTAGAAAGAATTCTGCCGCGCTTTTCGAATGGAATATCCTTGCCGTTTTCATCGAAAATCTTTAGCTCCGTTTCACCTAGATCGCGCCTAAGGATATAATTATATTCCGCCTGAACGATTCCTCGCCTGTTTCTTAGGATGATTCTTCCTTCAATCTGCACATGCTCCGGAACCATTGTCCTGCAAGCTTCCACTAGATTTTCCGGCGTCGCTTCTTTCACGAACACTTCATTTTTATCCAAAACTTCCGGCAATTCGACAGTCTCCGCGCAATATGCCGCCGAGGAACAAAGAAGAGCGCCAATTATCAGGAATCTCTTCATTTCAAGCCCTCCTCGATATCTTCATCTGTCGGTCCGCCCATTTCGCGTCCCATTTTGTAATATTCCCCGGCTGTCTTTCTGCCCTTCTTGCCATTTACGGCGAGAATGATGCGCGCCATATTATAATAGGCATAATAGCTTTGGGGATTTGAAATGATGCACTGGTATAAAGTATCTTGCGCCTTGGCATTATCGCCGCTCAACATTTCCAGCCTCGCGCGCAAATTAAGAGCGGCTTCGTCATTAGGCTTTTCCTCGAGCAATTCGGCGATTATGGCGCTTGCCGCCGCAAAATCCCCTACTTCTATATCTTCTACCGCCAAAGCAAGCCTTGCCTTGCGCCCTTTTTTGGTGGTCTCGGATTCTTTATCATCCTCTTTTTTTTCTTTATCCTTGTCGGCAGAATCTTTATCATCATCTTTGGACTTCGACTTGGAGTCTTTGCCGCCATTTATCTTATCATCTACGAATTTTGCATCGCCTTTAGATTTCCTCGCGGCTTTCTTGCGCTTTACTTCCTCTTTCGCTCGGCGCTCCTCTTCCTTCATCTTTTCATATAGCTTCTCGAGCTCTGTAGTATCGGTTATGGCGATTTGCGCCGAATTTTTCATTACTTCCTCAAGCAAGAGGGTATCTATGTGCGAATTGACATACGCGCGCTTGTTGCGCAGCGTCGCGAATTCTTGCGTTGCCGCGCGCTCGGGGTTTTCAAGCTCAATGCGATCTAGTTCCGCTAGCGCCTTGCGATACTCGGCAACAGCTTCCTCTATCTTGCCTTCATCGGCAAAATCCGTCGCTTTATCTATAAGAATACTCGCTGGTTCCATCAATTCGGATATACGAGGTTGTTTTGTATCATCCTCATCGCTACCGAACGGCCAATACCAACTTGCGCAACTAACCTGCGCCGCTAAAGCGAAAAAAACTAGACCTAGTCTTCTCATAGGCCATATATTATACCATATTTTGGCCTCCGGGTCTAGTACCCCCTGGTATTAGGCGACGCGGACGCCTTCTCCGCCGCGCCATGAAAAAACCGCCGCTCGTCAAAGAGTGGCGGTTTTTTAGGTTTTTAGGCGCTTTTGCCTAATTAACCATTATTGCTGGCATCCATTTCCTGCATTGCGGCCTTGCGCGAAAGCTTGATTCTGCCGCGCTCATCCACATCGAGGCACTTTACAAACATCTTATCGCCAACCTTGCAAACTGCTTCAACGCTCGGGACTCTCTTATCGGAAAGCTCGGAAATGTGGCAAAGACCGTCAATACCAGGCAGAATATTGACGAATGCGCCAAAATCCTTGATTCCTGTAACGACGCCTTCGTAAATCTTGCCGGGCTCCGCTTCAGCGACAGTTCCTTCGACCGCCTTCTTGGCCGCAGCCATAGATTCTGCGGTATTCGCGAAGATCGAAACGGTTCCATCTTCTTCGATATCGATTTGCGCGCCGGTCGTTTCGCAGATTTCGCGAATATTCGCGCCGCCTGGGCCAATGAGCGCACCAATCTTATCGACTGGAATCTTGACAACTTCAATGCGAGGAGCGTATTTATTAAGTTCGCCGCGAGGCGCGGGAATTACGCTTTCCATGAAGTCGATAATCTTCAATCTCGCGTCATGTGCGGCCTTTACCGCCCCTTCGACGAGATCCCACGTAAGACCGCGAAGCTTCAGGTCGACCTGGAAGCCGGTAATACCCTTGCGAGTTCCGCCGACTTTGAAATCCATATCGCCGCAGTGGTCTTCAGCGCCAAGAATATCTGTTACGAGAACCTTCTTCGATTGATCGGCATTTGTGAATAGACCTATCGAAATACCCGCGACGGTCGCCTTAAGAGGAACGCCGGCATCCATTAGCGCCAAACAGCCATTGCATATCGACGCCATTGAAGACGAGCCGTTGGACCCCATGATTTCGGATACCACACGAATTGAATACGGGAAATCATCCGGCAAAACTTCCGCAATAGAACGTTCGGCGAGTGCGCCGTGACCGATTTCGCGTCTTCCTGTAGAGCCGAGTCTGCCGACTTCACCCGTGCAATATGGCGGGAAGTTGTAGTGAAGCATAAAGCGCTTCGACTTATCTCCACCCGTGACCGAATCCAGCTCTTGCGAATCTTTCTTCGTGCCGAGAGTCACCGTCGCGAATGACTGCGTCTCGCCACGCGAGAAAATCGCCGAACCGTGGATACGAGGCAATACACCTACCTGCGCCGCGAGAGGACGAATCTCGTGCTGGGCGCGTCCATCGATACGAAGTCCTCTTTCGAGAACATTCTTGCGAACGGTCTCGATTTCGAGCGCATCAAAGAGATGCACGAAGCCGACAGCATCGACTTCCGGCCATTTCTCGGAGACTTTCTTTAGCAAATCTTCCTTAATCGCCGTAACCTTGCCCTGACGCTCGAGCTTGCCCTTGATAAGCAATGCGGCGCTTAGCGCTTCGCCTGCTTCCTGGCGCATGAAATCCATCTTTTCCGGCGGCTGGGGAATATCTTCGATAACCTTATCGGCCTTGCCGAGCGCACGACGCATCTCGATTTGGCAATCGATAATCTTTTCGACTTCCTCATGCGCACGCTTGAGGGCAGCGACAAAATCTTCATCGCTGATTTCGCTCGCAGATCCTTCCATCATAAGGAATTTGCCGCGAAGACCCGCATAAAGAAGATCGATATCGCTCTTTGCCTTCTGCTCGTGCGTCGGGTTGATTACCCATTCGCCATCGATTCTGCCGATTCGAACGCATCCAATCGGCCCCATGAACGGAATTTCGCTGATGTGCAACGCCGCAGACGCCGCATTGACCGCGAGAAAATCTGCTTCACGAGTTCCATCAGACTGAATGAGCGTTCCGTTCACCTGAACGTCATTATAATAACCATCGGGGAAAAGTGGACGAATCGGACGATCGCACATTCTCGCAATGAGAATTTCCTTGGAGGTCGGGCGCGCCTCGCGCTTGAAAAAGCCCCCAGGGAATCGGCCGGAAGCGTAGAACTTCTCGCGATACTCGCATTGCAGCGGGAAGAAATCAATTCCTTCGCGCGGCGTATCGGTATTCGTTACGGCCGTGAATACGGAAGTATCGCCGTAAGACACCATAACGGCGCCTGCGGCTTGCTGCGCCAGCAGCCCGGTCTCGAACACGAGGTCGGTCCCCGCGATATTGACCTTAAATTGTTTTGCACCTTCCATTGTTTATTTACCTATCGCTTAGCAGCCTTTCGTTTAGCGGCGTAGACCAAGCTTCTTGATGAGTTCCTTGTAGCTTTCTTCGTTCGTACGCTTCAGGTAGTCCAGAAGATTGCGGCGGTTTTGGACCTTGCGGAGAAGGCCGTAACGGGAAGAATTATCTTTCTTATTCGCCTTGAGGTGTGCGGTAAGCGCTTCAATCTGCTTCGTGAGAATCGCTATTTGAACTTCGCTAGACCCCGTATCACGATCGTGACGCTGATACTCATTGCGAATTGCGGCTTTATCGAGTTGCATTTTTCTTTTCCTTATTATTACTGCGAACGGGGAAGTCTACTCATCCCCCGCCCACAGCCTCGACATGAGGCGCAAAGCACGCTTTCAACCATTGAAAGCACCCGCGGCAGGGATAAACCTCCTTAGACAGTCGCAGATTGCCGGGTATTGTACCAAATTTTCCGTCCCAATGCAAGGGGGCTGCGCGCATTTTTTGCAAACCACGCTCATTTCTCGGACTGCAAATTCTCTAAACTCCCCCCTAGCGGAGGGTGGCTAGAAATGCTATAATATGGGGGATGTCAACAAATGGTATAAAGAAGGTGGCCGTCTTAATGGGCGGGGTATCGAATGAGCGCACAATATCGCTCACGAGTGGAGAAAATGTGGCAAAAGCGCTAGAAAGTCTCGGCAAATATGAAGTTATACGAGTTATTCTAGATTCTGAAGATTTAGATGGCTTGCCAGAAGACATAGATGCGGCGTATATAGCGCTACACGGCGGCTGGGGGGAAAATGGAGGCGTGCAAGCGGCTTTAGACGCGCGCAAAATCCCTTACACTGGGCCTGGCGCCTTCGCTTCGAAGCTAGCAATGGATAAAATCAAGACGAAGCTTATCCTCGAAATGAATGGCGTGCCGACCGCGAATTGGTCGCTCGCTTCACGCGGAACACTATCTTCGCCATTGCCGCTACCGGTAGTCGTAAAACCACCATGCGATGGTTCATCGGTAGGTATTTCCAAGGTATCGAAGCCAGAAGATTGGTCTAAAGCGCTTGAAGAAGCGCTCGCGGCACAAGGAGGCGAAGGGAATATTCTAGTAGAGGAATACATCCCCGGGCGTGAAATGACAGTCGGGATAATAGATGGGGTCGCCCTTCCAGTGATTGAAATCGTCGCCAAAGGGGGATGGTATGGTTGGCAGGAAAAATACGAATCAGACGAAACGCGCTATCCCTTCATTTTAGACGAAAAGAACGATGAAAAAACAAAGGCGCTTTCTGATGAGCTTCAGCGTATAGCCCTAAAGGCGGCAAAAGCACTGAATTGCCGCGGGGTTGTTAGGGTAGATTTCAGGGTCAGCCCTCTCGGAAGACCGTACGTCCTTGAGCTCAATACCAGCCCTGGCTTCACAGCACACTCACTTGTGCCGAAAGCCGGCATGAAGACTGGCCTTACATTCGCCGAGGTTGTAGATAAAATATTATCATGCGCGAAATACGATTCGCAAGAAGACACATGCCAACGCTAAAGGGTAATATTGACCAATGAGGAAGAATAGAAAATCAAAAAGCATTTTTCACGCTTCTATAAAGACGAATCGTTCGGATGACGGCACTACATCCAAAATAATAATTTGCACAATTGGCGCGCTGGCGGGGCTTGCAGCTTTAATAGGCCTCTTCATGGCGTTCAAAGCTATGAAGGCGACTTGGCTCAAGCAGAGCATAATAACGGATGCTTCAGCGCAGGTAACGATACATTCGGCTCCACACATTCCGAAAGAAGCGATACAACTCGCGTTCGGGCTCAAAGAAGGCGAAAATCTAGCGGAAAAAGATTTCGACCATTTGCGAAGCGAAACTATGGCAAAATATCCTGTAATAAGGAATATCATCGTCGAGCGACATTTGCCGGATAAAGTCGAAATATTCGTAGAAGAACGAGAGCCTGTAGCGAGACTGGAAATCAAAGGCGAGAGAGTTTCTACTGGGCTCGTCGTAGATTCGGAAGGCGTAGTGTTCGATAGGCGTAAAGGCGTCGAGCTTTTGCCGAGCATACTCGAAAAGAAAGGCTCTACAACCACCAAAGGGCAAAAGCTGAATGGCACTGCGCGCGCGGCGCTCGAGCTCGTCCTTTTCGGCAGGGAAGATGATTTCGAGAATATCAGAATAAATACGATCGATGCCACGAAAAACGATTATCTCGTAGGCGCGATGAGCAATAGCCAACTCGTGAAAATCGCTTGGGAAGGCATGCTAGAGAAACCCACGAATGAATCGAGAAAGATTTTAAAGACCCAGCTCCTGCAGCTGCGAAGCGCAGTCGAATCTAAAGTTGTCACGAGGCAAGGCCTCACATGGAATGTGCTTGAGCAGGGTATAGTAACAATCGATACCAAGGAACCGCAGTAATTATGATTAATATCTATGCAGCGCTCGAAATCGGAACCTCTAAGACGGTTCTTGCGATAGGCGAAGCGCCGACCGGTCAAAAATTAAAACTTTCGTGCTGGGCAGAAATACCTTCTTCCGGCGTGAGGAAAAGTCAAATTCTCGATATCTCGCAAGCCGCGCAATCGGTTAGAAGCGTAATTAGGGAAATCGAGAAAAAGCAGCTGGCCAAAGGCGATTCTATTACGATTGGCAACGCTTTTTTGGTTGTAAACGGTCAACACATCAAAGCCGATCCATTTCAAGGCTCGGTGCCAATCGCCAGAAGAACAGTTTCCAGCGAAGATATCGAAGAAGTTCAGCAAAGTGCGACAACAATGCCCCTTCCGCGTGACCGCGAGAGACTGGATATAGTAGAGAGGGCGTACTCAATCGATGATTTCGGCGGGGTAGCCGACCCCAAGGGCATGGCTGGGCGAATACTCAAACTCGATACATTCCATATTCATGCCGAGGCGAACAGAATAAACGACGCACGCACAGCCGCAGGAGAAGCGCACCTCGAACTGCGCGATCCACTATTCGCCGTGACATGCGCGGCAGATGCGGTACTCGATGAAACAGAGAAGCGCGATGGCTGCATGGTAATAGATTGCGGAGGCGGTTCCACCGGCTGGGCTATATATTCCGATAATGGACTAGTAGCAACCGGCGTAATAGGCGTTGGCGGCGACCATATTACAAATGATATCGCAACAGCTTTTCAAACTACCCAAGCGCAAGCAGAAGATCTTAAAACGCGCGAAGCTTCTGCAATCGTAGGCGCAACTGGCGAGGATGCTTCTCCAAGGGTTCACCTAGCGGGCTTTTCCACAATGATGGACCAGAGAACGATTTCACGTCATGCCCTAAACACTGTCGTAAATTCAAGATGCCGCGAAATTGTAGATATCTTGCGCGAAGCGCTGGAAGAAGCCGATATGCAGCATCGCCTTCATTCGGGAATTATTCTAACGGGCGGCGGCGCGGCGATGAGAGGCCTCAACGAGCTTCTGAAGCGCGAACTTGGCGCAAATGTGCGTTTTGGCGTGCCTAATATCGGAGGGCTGGAAGACGAAAACCACACCGAAAGATTCGCGGCTATTTCTGGCGCCCTCCTATACGCACACAGGAATTACGAACAAAAGAGTTTCTTGCAGACTCTATTTGGAGGATTCAGGAAATGAGCGAAAAATCTTCTACCATGCTTCTTATGGGCGTAGGCGGCGCAGGGTGCAGAATAGCGCGCCGAATAGTGGAACTTTTCAACGGACCAATTAAAACTCTTCTCGTCGATACAGACGACAAGAGCTTCGACAATTCCGATTCACCTTGCCTTCTTCTTGGCGGAGAAAGACTATCTGGACGCGGGGCGGGCGGAGAAATCGTAAGTGCGCGAATGGCCGCAGAAGATTCTATGGGCGCACTAGACAAAAATCTTGCCGGCATACGCCTCGCATGCATCGTGACGGGTCTCGGCGGCGGAACAGGTTCTGGCGCCACATACGAAATCGCCAAGCACCTTAAACAAAAATTGGGCATCGCTTGCATCGTATTCGCGACCCGCCCGTTTTCATTCGAAGGTGAAGCGCGCCACAGAAATTCGCGCGGCATGATACCCATGATCGCAGAAGTCGCCAGCGCGAGTTTCTTTCAACAGCTTGACAAGCTCGCACAAAATATCGATAATATGGAGCAGGCAATGGCTAAAGCTATCGAGACTCTAGCCGCCTCGGTTACGCTTTTCTGGCGCCTTATCGAAAAACCGGGCTACATACGACTCGATTCCGAGAAGATGCGCAAGCTCGTTCAAGGAGCGGGACGCGGACGCTTCGCCTCGGTTACTTTTGCCGATAGCGATAGAGCTAGGAAATGCGTCGACGCGCTGAGCGATTCGAGACTTCTCAGCGATGGAACAAACAACGTAAAATCGATGCTTTGCGGAGTATTGGCAGGGGACGATTTACGACTTAGCGAAATCGCGCAAATAGCCCAAGGCGTACAAATCGCATACGGAACAAATTCCGATTTCGAATTAGCGACGGTAAACGATGAAGAATCGTTCTCCGGCACTCTATCGGTTGTACTGATGCTCTTCGAAAATTCTCCCAAAGAAACTCTAGTTGCGGAAAAGCCAGCGCGAGGTTCGAGGAAAACCCGCTCCGGCAAGAACGCACTCGCCGCCAGCCCCCAGGGACGTGGAAGGTTCAACAATTCCGCTCCAACTATTTGGCGTGGCGAAGACCTCGATATCCCGACTTACCTTAGACAAAATATAATTCTAGACTTCTAAAATCAAACGGCCATGAAAGAGCGAGATGGGCACATCCATGTATTACCGCTTCACGTCGCGAACAAAATCGCGGCGGGGGAAGTAGTGGAACGTCCAGCTTCGGTCGTAAAAGAACTCGTAGAAAACGCAATAGATGCCGGAGCGAAATCGATTAAGATTTCAATCTCCCAAGGCGGCAGAAAACTCATCAGCGTTCAAGATGATGGCTGCGGAATGACGCGTGATGACGCGATACTTTCGCTAGAGCGTCAAGCGACATCGAAAATATTGGATGTCTGCGATATCGAAGAAATCGACACTCTCGGTTTTAGAGGCGAAGCGATCCCTTCCATCGCTTCCGTCTCGAGATTTTCGATTTCCACCCGCCGGCGCGATTCGGAAGAAGGAACGCGCCTCGAGGTAAATGCAGGAATACTGGCATCGGTTGGCGCAACAGGATGTCCGCCTGGCACTATCGTCGAAGTAAGAGATTTATTCTGCAATGTGCCGGCGCGAAAAAAGTTCTTGCGCGCCTACACTACGGAAGAAGCACATGTAAAAAATATCTTCACAATCAATGCGCTCGCGCATCCTGGAATCGCCTTTTCTCTTTATGTAGACGGCAGAGAATCTTTCCGTCTTAGAGAAGCGCGCTCACCGATGGAGCGCATCCGCGAATTGTTTGGAGATGATTTTAGCGAATCTCTGCTAAGCGTAGAAGAAAGTGGCGAAAAAGCTTCAGTGAGCGGCTTTATAGAACGGCCTAACAAAATTATTCCGACGCGGCGCGACCAATATATATTCGTAAATTCGCGACCCGCAACATCTAGCGCGATACACGCGGCGATAAAAGAAGCCTATCCTCGTCAGCATGGAGATGGTCGCCCGGCAGCAATACTATTCATTTCCGTTCCGCCGAAAGATCTCGATGTAAATGTTCATCCGCAAAAACGGGAGGTCAGATTCCGCGAAGGGACGGCCGTAAAGAACGCGATAATAAACGCAATAAAGCGAGCTATCGGGATTGGCGATACAAAGAATGAATATAGACAAGCCGAAACTGCCGGCGATAGCGAAGGAGCGAATGAAGTCTCCAATAATGCCATCGCTATTGCCACACCTATTCATAAGGAAGTAACGCGAGCGGGGGCGATCGATTCGAAGATTGAAAGTATAGCATCGGAAAAGGCTGTTTCGAAAGTCGAATCGACTTCCAATAGCGTTCTCGCGAATACCAATATTATCGATATTCCCCAGCGCTCTTTCCCGAAAGCCGTGCCGACCGAACAAAGCCTTCCACTATCTTCGCCTGGCGGCAAAAAAGCGAAGCCTTGGGTTTGGTTCAAATTCCTCGCAATTACAGATTCAGGCTTCATATTGATCGAAACAGATGCTGGCATTGTAACGGTGAATCCACGTGCCGCAAGAGAACGCATCGCATTTGAAAGCATGATGTCGCGCCTTGGAGAAGAAGCTTCTTCCCAAGAACTACTTTTCCCGGAAGTCATCCAATTGCCACCTGCCGATGCGCATAGAATAGCTACATCTCTGGAACAAATAAACGCTATCGGGTTTAGGTTAGAGCCTTTCGGAAATTCCACATTCAAAATCGAAGCTGTCCCGCAAATTCTAGGCGAAATTCCTTGTAAAGAAACAATTGCGACAATCGCATCAGACCTGGCAAGCGCCTCGGCAAGTCCCAAGACAAGCGCGAGGTGGCGCGAAGATGTAATTGCAAAATCCATCGCGAAATCATACGCCGGCAGTTCGACTAGTTTAGAAAACGAATCTGCGAAAAGGCTCGTAGAAGAGCTTGTCGAATGCAAAATGCCATACATTTGCCCGCGCGGCAAAGCGACGATGATTTTCACGTCCAATAGAGAACTCGATAGAAAATTCGGAAGATATTAAAAACTAATATAGGAAGGTTACAAAACATGACAAACGATATTAGCGAAAGAAAGATACCCGTAGTACCCAAGGGAATGTATGGCGTTTTCGCAATGCTCGTCTCTTGCTTTGCGCTTTGGGGACTTCTGAACAACATGACCGACCATCTGGTGCCGGCGTTCAAGACGATTTTTAATCTTCCTGATTCTACCGCCGTATATGTTCAGGTATCTTTCTACGGCTCGTATTCTGCAATAGCCGTTTTCGCCTCAATATTAATTCAGAAAGCCGGCTATCGAGCAGGGCTACTTTGGGGACTAGGGGTATACATAATCGGCGCGCTAATGTATATTCCGGCGTGTATTACGCAAAGCTTTTGGCTGTATATCGCAGGCATTTTCGTCGTCGCTGGCGGCTGCGCGGTGTTGGAAACAACTTGCAATCCGTATGTTCTTGCAATCGGAGACGAAGCTACAGCGGTAAGAAGGCTCAACTTTGCCCAGATGTTCAACCCAGTCGGCTCGATTGCCGGCATCATTCTCGCGCAGCAACTGATTTTGGCGAATCTCAATCCTGCAACGATTGAAGAAAGAGCAATGATGAGCCCAGAAGTCTTGAAGAGTATTGTCAATAAAGAACTATTCTGGGTCTGCGTGCCTTATGTAGGGCTTTGTGCGATTGCCGCATTGATTTGGATATTCTTCTTCCGTTCGAAATCGACTGCCGCACAAGAAGAAAACGAAAGCGCTGCTTTCGGGACGATTTTTGGTATTCTAGTCAAATCCCCGAAATGGTATCTCGGCGTAGTAGCACAGGTATTTTATGTAGGCGTTCAGATTGCCGCATGGACATACATCAATCTCTATGGCCAATATGAATTCGGAATTACAAAAGCGAAAGCGGCTAACTATTATGTAATATCGATTTCCGTATTTATCGTATGCCGCTGGATTGCGACATTCCTCATGAAATATGTAGACCCCGCAAAACTCATGGCGTGGTTTGCAGCTGCGGCAATCGGCTTTACTGCGGGCGTCATGTATATTCCGGGGAATGTGCTCTTCACGATTGGCGGCTTGCCCTTCTCGTGGAATATTATTTGCCTCATTTTGATGAGCGGCTGCATGAGCTTGATGTTCCCTACGATTTACGGCATAGCGCTTGGAGGAATAGATAAACGGGCTCATAAGATAGGCGCGGCCGGCTTGATTATGGCAATTGTAGGAGGCGCCATTCTTACAAAATGGATGGCCAATGTCATAAGTTCGCAACTTGTTATTGATGGCGGCAATATCGTTAAAGGTATTGTCAAGGATGGATCGTGGTTCCTAAAACTCGTTCCCGCCTCCAGCGAGGTCAATTGGGAATTAAATACATCCGCGGCTGCGCTAAGAGGATCTTTCGCAATTCCGGCGATTTGCTTCGCGGTCGTTCTTGTATATTCGATTCTCTTCAGGACAAAGAAAAAATAATTCTTCGACATGGCCGATTTCGTACATCTACATCTTCACACTACCTATTCGCTACTGGACGGACAGTGCCAGATAGAGCCGCTCGTATTACGCGCACGAAAAGCCGGCATGAAGGCCTTGGCGGTCACCGACCACGGCAACCTATTCGCGCTGAAGGCTTTCTATGATACATGCCGCCAAAAGAAAAAGAAATTCGAGGGGTTGCCGACGATCAAGCCAATTCTCGGATGTGAAGCTTATGTAACTTCTACCGGCAACTACCTTACGCGCGACAAAAACGAAAAACGCCATCACCTCTGCCTGCACGCCAAAAACAAGCAAGGCTACCATAATTTAGTGAAGCTTATCTCTGAAGCCCACATAAACGGCTTCTATTCGCGCGCAAGAATCGACTTCAATCTTCTTGAAAAATATCACGAGGGTATTCACTGCAGCGCGGCGTGCATCGCAGGCGAAGTACCTAGCCTAATCGCCGCAGGCAGAATGGATGAAGCCGAAAGAATCGCAATAAAATACAAGGACCTCTTTGGCGATGATTACTCGCTAGAGGTCATGCTCCATAAATCCACAAAGACTGGTGAGAACATTCCGCGCGAAGCGAGGGATGACTTCATCGATCTTTACGAAAGGCAACTACGCGTCGTAAAAGGTTCTCTCGAGCTCGGCAAAAAGCTTGGCATTCGCGTAATCGCAACAAACGATGTGCATTTTCTTGATAAAGACGATGATGATAGCCATGATGTGTTGCTAGCTCTTTCTACGGGAACGAAACTTTCAGATACAAAGCGCATGATTTATACAGGCGAGGAATATTTCAAAACGCCCGATGAAATGGCCACGCTTTTTGCAGAGTGCCCGGAAGTAATTTCAAATACGCTCGAAGTCGCGGATAGGATCGAGGAATACAACCTGGATTCCGACCCAATAATGCCAAAATTCGAAATTCCCGCCTCCTTCGGATCTGAAGAGAAGACGAGGGAAAAATACGACAAAGCGACCCTCGAGAGCATGTACCCGCCGGGGCGCATGGAAAAGCTAGGCGGCTACGATAAGACCGTAAGAATACAATTCGAAGCGGAGTATCTGGAACACCTCGTATGGGAGGGCGCGAAAAAACGCTGGGGGGATTTCGAAAAGAATAGCGACATTCTCGAGCGCCTGAAATTCGAATTGGAAACTGTAAGGACAATGGGATTTCCTGGTTACTTCCTGATTGTTCAAGATTATATTTCAGCAGCTCGCAAAATGGGAGTATGGGTCGGACCGGGCAGAGGCTCTGCTGCCGGCAGCGCAGTCGCCTATGCTCTTGGCATTACAAATGTAGATCCTCTGAAATTCGATTTGCTGTTCGAAAGGTTTCTCAACCCAGACCGAATATCAATGCCCGATATAGACGTTGATTTCGACGACGCGGGAAGAGAAAGAGTAATCGAATATGTTACGAAAAAATATGGCGCAGATCATGTAGCCCATATCGTGACCTTCGGCCAGATGGCGGCAAAATCCGCAATCAAAGATGTCGGGCGAGTAATGGATTATCCCCTTTCGGACACCAATAAACTCGCGGACCTCGTGCCGAACACGCCAAAGATTACGCTAAAGAAGGCGCGTGCCGAATCGCCAGAACTAGATGAAGCTTTCGACTCGGGCCCGGAAGTCGTGCAAACCCTACTTGAACGCGCAGCAAGGCTGGAAGGCTCAATCCGTCAACCTGGCGTTCACGCTTGCGGTATAATCATATCGCGCGACCCACTGATTGAAACGTTGCCTGTTATGCCAACGCCGGAAAAAGGCAATGCGAAAACCTCCCAAGACTCGAGCGAGCAAGATAAACTTCTAACAACCCAATACGATGGTCACTATGTAGAACCGGTGGGTCTGTTGAAAATGGACTTTCTCGGCCTAAAAACGCTGACAGTCGAAAAAGAATGTGCTGCACTTTTGAAAGAGCGAGGAATCGATCTCGACCCGGATAAAATTCCTGATGACGACAAGCTGACATATGAACTATTCGGACGCGGCGAAACTACCGGCCTGTTTCAGTTTGAATCTGACGGAATGAAGAAATGGCTGATGGCGCTTCAACCTGAGCGCTTGACCGATCTCGTAGCCATGAACGCCCTGTATAGACCAGGGCCAATGGAATATATACCGACATTTGTCCGCAGAAAACAAGGCGTTGAACCCGTAACCTACGACCATCCGCTAATGGAAAAGTATCTCAAAGATACTTACGGAGTAACGGTTTATCAAGAACAGGTGATGCTTCTATCAAGGCTTCTCGCGGGTTTCACGCGAGGCGAATCGGATAAACTGCGTAAAGCCATGGGCAAAAAACTCATGGATATAATGAACGAACTCAAGGCAAAATTCGTAAAGGGTTGCCTTTCGAATCCCGAGTTCCGCGTAGATAAATGGCAAGATGAAAAAGAAGCCGAAAAGCTAATCGAGAAAATCTGGACCGACTGGGAGGCATTCGCCTCATACGCCTTCAATAAATCCCACGCCGTCTGCTATGCGTGGGTCGCCTATCAAACAGGCTACATGAAAGCCCACTACCCCGCAGAATTCATGTGCGCACAGATTTCTTCGGAAATCGGCAACTTCGATAAACTGCCTGGCTTTGTGGCCGAGGCACAGGAAATAGGTCTAGAACTAAGGCTGCCTGACGTAAACGAATCTGGCTCGAGATTCGTGCCGACGCCCGATGCTAAAGGGATCCGATATGGCCTGGCAGGCATTAAAGGCGTAGGCGAACTTGCCGCGCAAGCGATAATCGACGAGCGTAAGGCAAATGGTCCATACAAAGGATTTCTTGATTTTTGCATGCGCCTTGCGGGGTCTAACGCAATCAATAAACGCGTACTCGAAAACTTGACCAGAACAGGCGCTTTTTCGAGTTTAGACGCAAACCGCGCAAAACTCTTCAACAATATCGAGTTTGCGCTCAAGAAAGCGCAACAGCGCGCCAAAGAAAAAGCAAGTGTCCAAACGAGCTTTTTCGATATCATGGCCGGAGGCGAAGAAAAATTCGATGATTCGGAGCTCGCGGATTCCCCGCCTTTCACGGTCGTGGAAGATTTGAACAACGAGCGCGAAATGCTCGGCGTCTTCGTATCTGGCCATCCTCTTCAACATTGCCGGCGCCTAATCGCAGAAGTCTCCACGATGAAGGCAAGTGATTACCAAAACAAAGAGCAAATCGACGAGCAACTTCGCGCTATCCCGAAAAAGAATTACGATAGCTGGAAGCTTCGTAGAGACCCTAATCTTAAAGATGTGCTTCTTCTAACCCATATCGACGTAAGATTGGTTGGCGTTCTATCTTCTTGCTCCGTAAAAATGGGCAAGCCTCGTCCGAACGGGAAGCCGCCGGGCAAATGGGCGATTCTCTCGCTAGACGATGGAACTGGAACGATAGAAGGAATGTGCTTCCAGAAAGCATGGGAAAGCTATTCCCAGATCGAATCCGAGGTCGATAATCTTGTTATGCTTTGCGGTGAAATTTCGCATCGCATAAACTATGATAAATCCGATGTCGAGCGGCTGCATCCCAGCGTAGGAGAACTAAGTTTCACGATAAAAGAGGCATATCCGATTCAAGAAGCTCTTCCCTTAATATCTAATGCGCTAAGGCTCAAGATTTCGCGCAACGATAAAGATGCGATCGATAAGGTAGAACGCATAAAAGCTCTTGCTTCGCGATTTCCAGGCAACCTGCCGCTCCATATCGACATTGCTTTCGATGATGGCAGTCTTGCCTCTGTCGACCTCGGGCCAACCTGCAAAGTAGCCATTAATCTAGGATTCCTATCGGAGCTGGCGAAAATTCTGCCGCAAAGCGATACAACATTTACGCCGAATGACAAGATATATCTAGCTCCGCCCCCACCGCGTCCTTGGGAAGGCTGAAGAGAGCCAAATTGCCATAGCTTTCACCTACCCCATTGCGGCGAAGAGCAGTATTTGGTATAATATCGGCGCTATGTTACTTAAGATAGAAGATCTTTCGGTTTCGTTCAGGAATGACGACGGCGATGTCAACGCCGCGGCGATTGATGTTAATCTTGAACTGGAACGTGGTGAAGTATTGGGTTTGGTTGGCGAGTCAGGAAGCGGCAAGAGCACTGTTTCCATGAGCGTCGCTAGGCTTCTGCCGAGCCCCCCCGCGTTCTATCCAAAAGGGCGAATTCTCTTCGATGGCGAAGATATGCTCTCGATGAAACTCGAGGACTTGCGCAAAAAGCGCGGTAAAAAAATCGGCGTTGTCTTCCAAGACCCGATGGGGTCGCTCTCTCCCCTCCATAGAATAAGCGACCAATTGGTCGAGACTATCCTCCTCCACGAGGATATGTCGAAGAAAGCCGCCAACGACATGGCGCTAGAGTGGCTTGGAAAAGTCGGAATCCGCAATGTCCCTGTTATCGCCAAAGCCTATCCTCATGAGCTATCCGGCGGCATGCAGCAGCGCGTAATGATTGCAATGGGCCTCATGCTCGGCCCAGACCTGGTAATTGCAGACGAGCCGACTACTGCGCTCGATGTTACTGTTCAGGCGCAAGTTCTGAAACTGATGAAAGATTTGCACCAAGCCAATTCCGGAGTGTTGCTTATTACCCATGATTTGGGCGTCGTTTCCCAAATGGCGACGAAACTAGCCGTCATGAAAAACGGAAGGGTAATCGAAAAATCCGATAATCCGGCAGAATTCTT
The DNA here is from genome assembly GCA_017447805.1 of Kiritimatiellia bacterium. Lineage (GTDB taxonomy): Bacteria > Verrucomicrobiota > Kiritimatiellia > RFP12 > UBA1067 > UBA1067. The sequence continues at coordinate 71,204 of JAFSMR010000039.1, forward strand.
CGCTTCACCCAAGCATCCTTATTCCCAATCGCTGATTCGCGAAGCGAGGAAAATGGAGCTGGAATATTAACAAGAGGCCGCAATGAAGAGAATTGGCATCATAGGCGCCGGAAGGTTTGGGCTTGCACTCGCCGAATCTTTGGCAAATGCGGGACTAGAAGTAATTTTGATTGACCGGAATCGCCCCGCGATGCAGACGGCAAGCGAGTATGTAGACGCTATCCAAGGCGACGCAACCCAGCCGCATATTCTGGAGGAAGCCGGGTTTGGTGAATGCGATTTGGTCGTTGTCGCAATCGGCAGCAATATTGAAGCTTCTACCATGGCTACCGCAAACTGCAAAGAACTCGGAATCCCGAATGTCGTAGCCAAGGCTGCAAGCGAACTCCACGGCAAGATTCTGCGCCGCCTAGGCGCCGATACTGTAGTTTACCCCGATCGCGATAGCGCGCATCGTCTTGCCCGCGCAATTGCAAAAGGCGATGTCATTGATTTTCTCGAAGTTTCCGAAGGTTATTCGATCGCGGAAATAGACGTGCCGAATGGCATGAGGGGCAAGACTCTAGCAGAATCGAATTTCCGCAACGCTACCGGTCTTACCGTGCTTTGCATAAGACGTGCGGATATTGCCGACCCGATGAAGCCGAGAAAAGTCGTAATTCCCCAGGCGCAAGATCTGCTGATGAACGAAGATAAGCTAATCGTATTCGGCGAAACGAAAAAACTCGATTCGTTAAATAGCTAGAGTTGAAGCAATGAGTTCCTTGACCATACAAGGTTCGAGAATAATAAGCGGGATGCACAGGGTATCCGGTAATAAAAATGCAGCCCTGCCGATGATTGCAGCTTCACTTCTTACGGAAGAAGAAGTGATTTTGGGAAATGTTCCGCAAATTGCCGATGTCGCCGTGATGCTCGAAGCACTCGAATTGTTTGGCGCAAAAATCAAGCGCGACGAAAAGGAAAATATTCTTCATATATCCACGCCGAAATTGAAAAGCGCTAGGCTCAATGCCGCGACAGCAGCGAAATTAAGGACGAGTTTTCTTTTCGCCGGGCCCCTCCTTGCCCGCGCAGGAAGAGTTTCGCTACCACCTCCCGGAGGCGATGCGATAGGCCACCGGCGCCTCGACACCCACTTTTCAGGCTTTAAAGCGCTCGGTGCGAAGGCAAAAGCCGGCAGAAAGTCGCTTAGTTTCCAAGGGGAATTGAAAGGCGCGAGAATACTGCTGGACGAAGCTAGCGTAACTGCCACCGAGAATATTCTAATGGCCTGCGTTACGGCTAAAGGCAAGACATCCATCTACAATGCAGCCTGCGAACCTCACATTGTAGACTTGGCGAACATGCTAAATTCGATGGGCGCAAAGATTTCCGGCGCCGGCACGAATCTGATTCAAGTCGAAGGGGTGGAAAAGCTATCTGGTTGCAAAGCTAGAGTAAGTTGCGACTATATCGAGGCCGGCTCTTACATCGCGGCAGCAGCTCTTACTGGCGGGGAATTAACGCTTACAGAAGTAGACCCTGCGCCATTTGAAATCCTAGAAGGCGTTTTCAAACGTTTTGGAATAACCTGGTCTATCGATGCGCGCGAAAAAACTCTCAAATACATCCCGAAGAAAAAACGTCTTAAGATGCACTATGATTTGGGAGACGCGATTCCAAGCGTCTCGGATGGACCATGGCCGGCATTCCCTTCAGATTTGATGTCGATTCTCATCATAGTCGCTACGCAAACTCGCGGGACTTGCCTTTTCTTCGAAAAGATGTTCGAATCTCGCCTGTATTTCGTGGATAATCTTCGTCAGATGGGCGCCAAGATCGTTCAGTGCGATCCTCATAGAGTTGTAGTTACCGGCCCTTCGCAGCTATATGGCGGAGATTTTTCTTCGCCTGATATCCGTGCAGGCATTGCGCTAGTGATCGCCGCGCTTGCCGCCAAAGGCGAATCGAAAATCCGCAACGCCGAAATCATCGACCGCGGATATGTATCAATCGAAAAAGAACTTTCATCTTTAGGCGCCGCGATTTCACGCACGCCTAAAGATGATATCTAGCATTACCTGGAATAGAATTTCCAGTCTCTTATCCTGCCTACCGCATTGACTTGACGTGGCGTATAGCGAAAGCCGCATATTTCGACTTTTTCCTGAGAATAAAACTCTATCCAATGCGGCAACTCTCTCGATGATGTAATCCAAAACGCCTCGATTTGCCCGTCAATCGCGTTTTCGGCTACGCCATCCTCTCGAATCTCCTCCTCTGAATCTACGCCCGAAACGAGAAGATCAAGCGAAGTAATCGGGTTGCCCTCCTTATCAAGAAAATCGAATTCCGCAATGGAAGCGAGGTTCTTTCTATCGTAAGTGGAGCAAGCTTCTAGCGTAAAGAAGTTGCCACGAACAGGTTTATCGAACATAACGACCGCAGCTTCATCGCCTGGCGAGAATGTTCCAGAAGCTACTAGCGCGCCACCTTTCATCTTATCGCTCCAACGTTGCTTCTGGTTGAAGTCGGTCTCGAGATTCAGCACATCGAGAATAGGATGGTCGAGAAACGCAACCTCGCGCTTCTGGCGCGGACCAAAGAAATCCAAGACCAATATATCATTTCTTCCTTTATGCAGCCAGCACCCGGGAACATACAATGTCTGCTGCGGGCCGATTGACCAGAAACGCCCTATATTACGACCATTGATCCAAAGGACGCCTTTCGTCCAGCCGCTCATATCAATCCAAGTATCTGCCGGATTTTCATCTGAAATACTCAGTACGCCAGCATAGAAAGAAGGGTAATCCTCATCGCTCCTCGGATGGGAATCCTCAAGTTTCATCCAGTCGCCTAAATCGAATAAATTATAGTCTGGGTCGAAAGGCATCATCTTTGCAGTCCAACCATCGGAAATATTCGTGCGGTCGAGTCTTACTCTGCCGCTCATGCCCTTTCTATCTTCCATGCCGGTGGAAGAATTGATTCTACCCATTGCTTCTACTATAATCTGCAACTTGCGCGTCTTGCCCTCTTTCGAGCGATATATCCTCGGCTTGATTCCCCTATGACGCCTGTCGAGAGTTCCAATTCTCGCGCCGTCAATAAAGACATAGCCGAAATCGTGCAAATCATCGACATTCAAAACGCCGCCTTCATTGGGTTTAAGCTCTCTTTCGTAACTCACAAGGCCAAAACCCTGATCGAGTTTTTCCATAAATTCCGGCCCGTTCTCAAGTTTGATTTCTCTCGCTACGAGCGCGTCGACAGGTGCAATTCTCTCTAATCTCACGCGTCCATAATCTTTAACCGGGATTGGCTCTGGTATCTCGATTACTTCTTCACCTTCATTCAATTTCTTCTTCGCCCTATCGCGATATTTTGCGAAGGAAGGGTTCGCCCTCCCCTGCTCGGATATGGGAGCTTCGAAATCATAGCTTGTTACATTCGGAACGAATGGATTTCGGCATCCAGTCCAGCCGCCAAAGCTCGTTCCGCCATGTGCCATATACAGAGAAAAAGATACGTTATTGGCAAACATCCAATCTATAGGCCCGAAAAATTCGCGGTCGCTCTTCGCATAATGGTGCGCCTGCCCCCACGTATCGAACCAGGCGGGATAATACTCTGCACACATCAGCGGACCATTCGGCTGCCATTCTCGTATAATTTGGAATCTCTGCTCTGGTTCCGCGCCGAAATTCGCAGCCTGGAAAAGCTCAGGCACAAATCCGTTTTGTATAACTCTGGGTGGATTGCAAACATAAAGAGGAACATCGAATCCCGCGGCGATTGTCGCCTCGCGAAGCGCCTTGATATATTCTACGTCATTTCCGTGAAGACCATATTCATTTTCGACCTGGACCATAAGAATCGGCCCGCCTTTGGTAATCTGCAATCCGCCGAGCTCTTTGCCGACTTCCGTAATCCATTCCTTCGCAGGTTCCAACCATTTAGGGTCGCTTGAGCGCATCGAAATCTTATCATCCTTCAAAAGCCACCACGGGGCGCCGCCGCCCTCCCATTCCGCGCACGAATACGGCCCAGGACGCAATATGACCCAGAGACCTTCCTCTTGCGCTATACGGCAAAACTCCGCGGCATCCGCATTCCCCTTCCAATTGTAGACGCCAGGTGCTCTTTCATGATAATTCCAAAACATATAGCAACCAACCGCATTGCACCCCATGGCACGAAGCATCTTGAGCCTATGGCGCCAATATTCACTCGGAATTCGCGCATAGTGTATTTCACCGCACCTTATGAGGAAAGGCTTGCCATCCAAAAGGAAAGCGTCTTTTTCATACGAAAGCTCGAATGTATGCGCCGCTTTGGGCACATTTTCAACTGCGCTTTCTGGCTCTTGGGGCTTTGGTTCTTTGGCAATTGCCACTTGAGCTACTATTGCGAATATCGCGGCGTATATAAAAGAACTGATTTTCATGCGGGAATTATAGCATATTTTTCTCATTTGGTCTAGTACCCCCTAGACTAGTATAAGCAAATATGCTATAATACCCTCATGACTTCACAAGAACAGGCACAGGCCCTAGCTAAAGCATTGGAAGAGCGCAAGGGCGTAGATATCAAAATTTACGATGTGAGGGGCAAAAGCCCTCTCACGGATTTCTTCGTAGTCGCGACAGGGTCGGCCGCGCCGCATCTCAAGGCGCTTGTCGCAGAATCGCAAGCTGCGATGAAAGAACTCGGCATCATGAGCCATAGAACAAGCGGCGATCCGGAAAGCGGTTGGATAGTTGTTGACTATATCGATGTAGTCGTTCATGTGTTTTCACCGGAAGCGCGCGCCTATTACGCCCTCGAACGTCTTTGGGCCTAAGTGAAAAATTTCCTCTCGCCTCTTCTGAGCCTAGCGCTCGCTTTTTTTCTATCGCCTTATTCCAAAGGCGAATCTGTCGAGTCGTCCCAACCACCCAGCAATGCGGATATCCAACAATCCGACGATCAGGCCACCCGACCACCAGTCCCCGTAAGCTTTCTCTTTTGCTACAATCCCGACCGCCCAGAAGAGCCTGCAACAAAACGCATTCTCGCGCTTGCGAAAGATACTCCCGAGCTGCTGCCTTCGAAATGGGGCGGGCTCGTGCTGCCTGGCGCCGGAGGTCGCGCTACATTTATGCTGGCGCTTGCAGGCGGCAGTGCGCCAGATATCTACAAGGCGTGGTTTCATATCCTCCGCCACGATATTTCACAAGGGTTTGTCTATCCCCTGGATGAATGGGTCGCTCCTCTCCCAGAAGAAACCGCATCTCGCGACCTATGGGACCATGTGCGCTCATTCAATGGCCATGTCTGGGCGCTCCCGACCCCCGGATGCTCGTATTATGGTATTATTTATCGCAAAGATTTTGTGCGCGAAGCAGGGCTAGACCCGGAATCGCCTCCTGCTACTTGGAGCGAATTCAGCGACTGGTGCGAACACCTCACGGTAAAAGGACGTCTCGCCTTCGCGATAGAAAACCGTCCATGGGGATTTCTGCCGTGGGTGCAATCTGCTGGCGGCGACGTAATTACACAAGATGAAAATGGGAAATGGAAAGCTTCTTTCGATTCTGAAGAAGCCGTTGCCGCGGCTGAATATCTGCAATCGCTTGTCCAAAAGGGCGTGGTAAGAGGCTTGCCGACGCTTTCTATCGCCGATGAAGTAGGCCAGCTTTTCGCATCAGGTGAAATAGCGGCAGTATTCGGCGGTGAAGATTTGGTTTTGCGTCTAACAGAAACGCTAAACTTCCCGCCGGAGCTAATCGGAATAATGCCATTCCCGGCGCGCGACGCTAAAGGCATGCAAGTTCTTCAGGCTCACCGTCACTTCTACGCAATGAGCGAATCAGTGGCGCACCGTCCCAAACACGAGCGCGATATGGTTTGGCGCTGTCTTCAGGCTCTCGCCTCGAATGAACTTGCCGATGAAGATATTCACCGCAATGTGGCCGAGGGACGCGCCATGTGGTGCAAACCTACCGACTTGAAACGCCTTGGCTATGAAGAAGAGCTTGCCCTCGTCCCGCAAGGAATTCGCGAAATGTATTCGAAGCTGGAACGCGGCGAAATCAAAGCGGTAACCGAGCCTTGGGTAGGCTTTTGGCAGGCTGCGAGCGACTTGGTGCAGCGTAGATTTTTAGGAATACTTCTTTCCGATTCCGGCGCAACGATGAATTGCCGCGAAGCGCTTGAAACGATAAATGCCGATGCGAATAGAGGCCTGATGTTCGATTCGGATATCTCGCGAATCGAAAAGGCGCGTCCCCTCGCCCGCACGATTTTCGGTATTGTAATCGCTTGTATTCTAGCCTCTTGGCTGATTATCCTTAAATCCGGCTCGCGAGAATGCGATAATCGCAAAAAAGAAGATTCCGGCAATATCGGGCGCGGCAAATCGTTCCTCCGCGCCATTGCGCCTTGGCTGTTTCTCGCGCCGGCTATTCTTTCCATCCTCCTATGGAGCTACTACCCGCTTTTCAAAGGCGCAATTATGGCTTTTCAAGATTATCGCATCGTGGGCCAAAGCTCCTGGGCGGGACTCGATAATTTTATTCGCGTCTCGACCGACCCTGGTTTTTGGGCGGCGTGGGGGAGGACATTCGAATATGTCGCAATTACATTGGCGCTAGGCTTCATTACCCCGATTATCCTTGCGGTAATGCTTTGTGAAATTCCCCGCGGCAAAGTATTTTTCCGCTTTCTATACTTCCTCCCACATCTCACAAGCGCGCTTGTAGTTACTCTTCTTTGGAAGCTGATGTTCGACCCGACGGAAAACGGAATCCTCAACAAAATTCTCGCGACGATCGGAATTGCGCGCCATTCATGGCTCCTCGATCCCGATTGGGCGATGGTCTGTTGCATTCTTCCCGGCGTATGGGCAGGCGCCGGCATAAGCTCGCTCATATATATCGCGGCGCTCTCGAGTCTGCCGCAAGACTACTACGAAGCCGCAGCAATAGATGGAGCTGGCTTCCTCGCGCGCCTTCGCCATGTTACCCTTCCACAGCTCGCGCCTCTCATGGTCATCAACTTCGTCGGCGCCTTTATCGCCGCCTTCCAAGGAATGGGCAGCATATTCCTTCTTACTTTCGGTGGCCCCGGCGACGCGACCCAAGTGCTATCTCTGCAAATATGGAAAGAAGCCTATAATAACCTGCGCTTTTCAACAGCTACCACTATGGCGTGGTATCTAGGTATAGCGCTAATCGCCTTCACCTACCTGCAAATCCGCTTCTTGAGGCGTGTAGAATTCCGCCGCGCAGAAGCGAAATGATGAAACTCGCCGTTTCATCCAAAGCAGAAATATTAAATTCCCCCATTGACCGCGCCCAGCCAATATGATAAAATTCACACTAATCAAATCCCGGCGGAGGCGTAACCTTCCTGGATAAACCTTAAGGAAACTACTAATATGCAGATCAGTGAAGTAAAGGCTCGCGAAATTATCGATTCACGCGGCAACCCGACAGTAGAAGTCGACGTCGTGCTCGTTGATGGCACTCTAGGTAGAGCAGCCGTCCCTTCGGGCGCTTCGACAGGCGTAAATGAAGCACTCGAACTCAGAGATGGCGACCCCAAGCGTTATCTCGGCAAGGGCGTATCCAAAGCCGTCGACAATGTAAACAAAATCATCGCTCCCAAGCTCGTAGGGCTTTGCGCTTGCGATCAGCGCGGTATCGATAAGCTGATGCTCAAGCTCGATGGAACGCCTACGAAGTCCAAGCTCGGCGCCAACGCCATCCTCGGCGTATCTCTCGCAGTCGCGAAAGCCGCGGCTAACTCGCTCGGCATGCCCCTCTATCGCTACATCGGCGGGACGAATACCTACACCCTCCCCGTCCCGATGATGAATATCATCAACGGCGGCGCCCACTCCGATGCGCCTATCGCGTTCCAGGAATTCATGATCCGCCCCGTTGGCGCAAAGTCCTTCAAGGAAGGTCTCCGCTGCGGCGCTGAAGTTTTCCATAACCTCAAGAAGGTCCTCAAAGATCGCAGACTTTCCACCGCAGTCGGTGATGAAGGTGGTTTTGCACCTGCTCTCGACTCTATCGAAGACGCCCTTGATTGCATCATCGCCGCTATCAAGAAGGCTGGCTACAAGCCCGGCAAGGATGTGACAATCGCTATGGACTGCGCTTCCAGCGAATTCTTCAAGGATGGAATCTACGATTACACCTGGAAGGAAGGCAAGAAGGGCAAGAAGCTCACTTCCGCCGAGCAGGTCAAGTATCTAGAAGGCCTCGTCAAGAAATATCCTATCGACTCCATCGAAGACGGCATGGCCGAAGGCGATTGGGATGGCTGGGTTGCGCTCACCAAGGCGATTGGCGATAAGTGCCAGCTCGTTGGCGACGACCTCTTCGTGACGAATGTCAAGTACCTCGAAAAAGGCATTAAGCTTGGCGCTGCAAACTCGATTCTCATCAAGGTCAATCAGATTGGCTCGCTATCCGAAACGCTCGATGCAATCGAAATGGCGCACCGTGCCGGCTATACCTCCGTCACCTCGCACCGTTCTGGCGAAACAGAAGATGCTACGATTGCCGATATCGCAGTTGCGACCAACTCTGGCCAGATCAAGACTGGTTCCATGAGCCGCACCGATCGTATCGCCAAGTACAACCAGCTCCTCCGCATCGAAGAAGAGCTCGGCGCCAAGGCTGTATACGGCTATAAGAAAGTTCGCTAAAAGGAATTTTTCCATGAACCTGGCATGACCTAGCATGCCGAGATAAAAAATCCGGGTGGCTTCCCCACCCCGGATTTTTTAATGACGAATTCGAATGACGAATGGCGGCCGCCCCGCCGCAGGCGCCCTAGCCAACTACCCCATGCTCAGGGCGCATATTTTCGCCTAAGAGCGCAAGTTTCGGGTCTGAAGAAGAATAATCTTGTATCCAACCATTTTCAAAGCCAAAATCCGCCGCGGCTTCACATACGCTTTCATATTCTTCATGCGTAATAGCTCTATCTAACGGCGGCAGATTTTTAGCCATGTAAGCTGGCGTATATTGACTCATTATCGAAACTGGAATTTCATTCGATAAATCCGTAGCGATCCACGCTAGATTTTCTATCGCTTCATCCGCAAGGCCCGGCAACACGAGTATTCTGACGATTAGCTTCGTGTTCTCGTAAGCCCATTTGACGGCGCTTCTCGCATTTTCCACATAATCCGGAGCGAAAGAATATTTTTTTGCACTATCTCGAGAAGAATATCTCAAATCGAAAAGTGCCCAATCGCAAAATTCGCGATATTCTTCTAGCGTTTCCACTCTTTCATATCCCGAAGAATTCCATACGAAAGGCAATCGTATATTTTCTTCCTTAAGCTTTTCTGCGGCCTCGCGGATAAAGCCGAGATATGGCGTAGGCGATACGAGATTCCAATTTTCTACCATATCCTTAAGCGCCAAATCGCGCATAATGGCGACTAATTCTTCAATGCTCTTATCTGTCCCTTCGCCCTTCCAGCTCCACGGCGAATTTTGACAATATACGCATTTCATCGTGCAGCGCGAAAAGAAGATGCACCCAGACCCCTTCTCGCCTGCAATCGGAGGTTCCTCGCCAAAATGCGGTCCCCAGCGAAATAACCTTACTTTATCTCCTGCGCCGCAAAAGCCCGCGCTATGGAGTCTATCGACTTTACATCTTCTCGGACACAGCTCGCAGCGCTCAAGATTCATTTTTCGGATTTCTTCGCCTTGAGTTTAATTTCAATCGGGATAAACTTATCGGGATTCTCAGCTCTTTCGATAATTTTATCGGCATATTCCTCTGAATACCAACGATCTGTTTCGGTCCTATCGCGCCGCGCATTGTAACGCTGAAGCGCGCGTGGCCAACCATCGAAAAATCCGGCGGGTCTTTCCTTCGCGGGTCTCGCAGAAGCGCCGAAGCCCTTGCGCGATAAATACATAATCGCGGCTTTCACATTGTTTGTTACATTCCCTTCATTGCGCTTCAGCGGCTTCGTTAGCCCCACTAGCTCCTTCTCCCGCCCCCAATCGCCGGGAACGTTTACCTGCAAGGGGTCGGCGAGCCATGCGGCTTTCGATCGCGGACCATTCCCGCCAGATTCTTCGATCATGTGCGACTTCACGAGTTCCGGCTTTATATCGGCGATTTTCGCGGCTTGCTCGGGAAGTCCCCCGCACCAAGTCGCTTTATTCGCATTGAAATCATTTGTCATCTTGATGATCAATTCATCGTGCACCTGATAGCGAGCATCCTCGAATCCGCGGAACACCGCGAGCTTTCCATTTGCGCCATTTGTGCTGCGAGGCGAAGGAGGTAATTCATTTATCCCTTGAGCGGCAAGAAATGGTTCGATTACATGCTTAAGGAAGAATGCTTCCATTACTTTAATACGCTCAAGCTCCTGATCTGTGACGAATCGGCGATCGATATATAATTCACCCCATTCATCGAACAAAAAATTGCCGGCTCCCCCGGTATTGATTGTGTATTTCAGCGCGGCGGTCGAAGGCGGGACTTCCGCTATGCCCTTCTTCGCCAACTCCGCTGCATGCGCGGCTTCGCGCTGGCGGGCTTTTGCGGAAATATCGATTGCCTCGAGAGCAAGCGGAATTCCTTCCATCAAAGCCGCGGCGTCAAGACTAAGCCCCGTTAAATTCACACCCGCCGATTGGGCGGGGTGTGAAATCAGTAACGCGAGCGCGAGAATAATTAATAATTTCTTCATTATTAATTATTCCTGCGGCGTCTCTTCGCTAGCTTGCTTCGGAGCGTTTTCTTCAGGCGCAGAAGCGGTTTCGGGTGCGTTTTCGGTTGCACCCCCCGCCCCGCCTTGCTCATCGACCTCTTCGCTTGCGCATACCGAAACAGATACGAGCTTTGCGCCTTCTGCGAGCCTGACGAGCTTCACGCCCTTTGCATAGCGGCTGTAGACCGTAAATTGCGAAACGGGACTGCGCACCATCTGCTGATCGCTGGTAATCGAAATTACGCTTTCATCGTCAGATACCGCATGCGCCGCGACTACTTCGCCATTCTTTTCGGCAATCTTGATTGCGATCGTGCCTACTCCGCCGCGCGCGTGCCTCGTGAATTCCTTGAATTCGCAACGCTTGCCATAACCGTTTTCAGTAGCGAGAAAGAGGGTCTTTTCATCATCGACCGCGTCCAACGAAACTACTACATCATCATCGCGTAGCCTAATGCCGCGAACGCCCGTAGCCGTTCTGCCCATACGCCTTACGTCGCTTGATGCAAAGCGCATCGCGCGCCCAAGGCGCGTGAACATGATAATATCATCATCCGGCATTACGATTCTTACATCAACTAGCTCATCGCCTTCATCGATATTGAGAGCCCTCTTGCCGCTCTTGTTGACGGTCGATAGTTCCGTAAGCTGCGTCTTCTTTACCGTACCCCTCTTAGTCGCGAAGAATACATCCATATCTTCCGTTATTTCACGAATCGGCAATAGTTCGAGAACCTGCTCGCCTTCCTGAAGTTCGAGGAAATTGATCAACGGTCTTCCAAAGCCCGTCCTTGCGCCTTCGGGAATCTGATAAGCTTCTTTCTTGAAGAGGCGGCCCGTATTCGTGAAGAACAAAAGCGAATCGTGAGTCTGCGCAACGAATACTTGACGGATGAAATCTTCTTCCTTGACCTGCGCGCCCTTTACGCCAACGCCGCCACGATTCTGCTGACGATATTCGGTAAGCGCGACGCGCTTGATATATCCACGGTTCGAAAGAGTAATTACGCAAGGTTCGTCTGGAATCAAATCCTTTATCGAAACTTCGTTTTCGTCTGCGACGATCTCGGTGCGGCGCGCGGCATCCGCCTTGACGCAATAGCGCGCCTTGATATCGGCGAGGTCTTGACGGATAATCGCGTATACCTCGTTCGCATCGGCCAAAATCGCCTCGAGTCGCGCGATTTCCGCAATGAGCTTGGCCATTTCGTCCGTGAGTTTATCTCTCTCTAGCCCCGTCAGCTGATAGAGGCGCATTTCAAGAATCGCATTTACCTGCAAATCGCTGAATCCAAAGCGCGCTACTAGCCTTGCCTTCGCTTCATCGCGGTTTTGCGAAGAGCGTATAATCGAAACTACTTCATCGAGATTGTCGATAGCGAGCAGCAACCCGTCGAGAATATGCTTTCTCGCCTGCGCTTTTTTGAGCTCGAAACGCGTGCGGCGGGTAATTACTTCGAACCGATGGTCGGTATACGCGCGGAAGAAATCTTTCAAGTTTAGAATCTTCGGCCGTCCGCCATCGATCGCGAGCATTATGGCGCCAAATGTCGATTGTAGAGGCGTGTGCTTGTAGAGATGGTTTAGTACTACCTCCGCCATTGCATCACGCTTTACCTCGACTACTATTCTGATATCCGCCTTCGATTCATCGCGTATATCGCTTATGCCGGGGATAATCTTTTCCTTGACCAAATCAGCGGCCCGCTTGATCATTTCGGCCTTGTTTACGCCATAAGGAATTTCCGTTATGATAATGCGCTCGCGACCGTTCTGCAAATGCTCGATTGTCGCCTTGCCGCGCACGGTAAGCTGTCCTCGCCCGAATTTGTACATGGAAGCAATCCCGTTATATCCGCAAATCTGCGCGCCGGTCGGGAAATCAGGACCCTTTACATAGCGCATCAAATCTTCTACCGTGCAGCTTTCGCGATTCTGGATATAATAATCTATACCGTCGCAAAGTTCCCCGAGATTGTGCGGCGGAATATTCGTCGCCATGCCTACTGCGATACCTTGCGTTCCGTTCAAAAGGAGATTCGGCAATTTCGCCGGCAAAACGGTCGGCTCCTCGGTAGTCTCGTCGTAGTTTGGAGCCATATCGACAGTATCTTTTTCGAGATCTCCCAAAAGCTCCTCGGTGACCCTCTGCATCCTTACTTCGGTATAACGCATCGCCGCCGCGCCATCGCCATCTATCGAGCCAAAGTTGCCGTGGCCATCCACAAGCGGAACTCTCAGCGAAAACGGCTGCGCCATTCGCACAATCGTATCATACACCGCCGTATCGCCATGCGGGTGATACTTACCGATTACATCGCCTACGATACGCGCAGATTTCAAGTGCTTCGTATTCCACGTATTGCCCAATTTGTGCATCGCATATAGACAGCGCCTATGCACAGGTTTTAGGCCGTCGCGCACATCCGGTAGCGCGCGCCCGATGATTACGCTCATCGAATAATCGATGTAATCCCTAGAAAGCTCTTCCTCTATGCTTACATTCTCTAATGTACCGGCAATGGACTCATCCAATGCTTCATTCTTGTCGACATTATCTTCTTCGCTCATACCCTTATATTATACCATATTTTCCCCTTCCGGTCTACCCCCTAAGGGATAACTATCGCACCGCGTTCAGGGTAGGGCGCGTCGCCCCGCCGCCGCCGCTAGCCTTCGCATCGTGAGCGGCGTTAGCCGCGAATAATCCCAGGTGTTAAACAAAAACCTTCAACGGCTCGCCGGGATTATGCCCTACCCCCAATCCATACAGGAAGCACTCGCCTACCGTCCTACACCCGTTCGCCGCCCGAATGGACGGCGACTCGCGTAATCGTTGATATGTTATAAACTTACTCGATTAGCATGACAATCCCAACATCTTTCAATGCGTTGAAGTTTAATTGCGCTACTTTGTCACCGAGGAAGTATCTCATGATGGAATCTGATATCAATTGTGTTGGTGCGAATGGAACAAGTACAGATGTCTTATCCGAAATCCCGTTCATTTCATGTCGCGTCGTAAACACATAGTAAACCTCGTCTCTCCCGCCTTTGTGGGGAATAGTGAAGTAGCCGAAAGTGAAATCGTCGTTAAGAATCCATTTCGCACTTGATGTGTCATCGGGTCTATTACCGTGTTTCTGTTCGAAGTTTCGCATCATTTCCCTTACAATATCAATTTGTGCTGCATTCATCTTTGCGGAAGTACTGGCAAAGGAAAGTCCGTTCGTGCCATCCTCGCTCCAGCGTATCTCACCGTCTAGGAACTGTGCCAGTTTGCCCTTGATCGAGGTCTCAAATCGTTTGGCAAAGTCAAGATTAAGTCCTGTAGCGTTCGTGACGGACAACAAGGTGGGAAACGGACTCCAACTTGGATCCGTGAATCCAAGCCACTTGTCTATGTACGCTCTTCTCCCGCACTCCACGCGGAAAGCAAGCGGCTCGTTCGAAACTGGCAATGGCCGACCACCATTCGTTGTTATGGCATCAGCTGCATTTTCGATCAGGACTCTTTCATTGCCGTGATACGCCAGCCGAAGGATTGCCTTCATCATTTCCGAACCACGATGCCCGGCCCTGCACCACCATTTCATGGCTTCGGCCTTGTCCGCAACCGTGGCGCCCTTGTCGTAGTAGGCCCAGCCCATCATCTCTTGTGCCTCGACATTTCCCGCTTCGGCTGCCTTACGGTAGCGTTCTGCATCCTTTTTGGCAACCCCACGTTCTTTACCTGTACCTTTGGCATTATTTTCTTGCAGATTTTCGCTCTTGGCATAAGCACAAAAAGCAATCGCACTAGTAACTATTATAAAAACTGTGGTTTTATAGCGATTCATTGTAACCTCCTTTGTGGGTTAAGTAACTCCTGATTGTTCACGCGAAACGAGCGAAGCAAATAACCCCGGTTTTGTCGCAAGGTCGTTGTATGCTCCTTCTTGGGCAATATGCCCTGATTCCATGACAATGATACGATGCATATTGCGAACAGCAGACAAACGATGACTTATAAAGATTATGGTCTTATCCCGACATTCTTCATCAAACATGCGCATTACCCTGTCTTGTGAAAGCTCATCCAAAGGCGCAGTTACTTCATCGAGCAGAACAACGTCTGGGTTCCCGACCAAAGCACGAGCTAGTGCAATCTTTGATGCCTGCCCACCTGAAATCCCCTGACCATCCGCTCCGATTCCATAATCTAATGCCTTTAGGACATCCTCATCCTTCTGCAGCAAATCGTCAGTAAGCGCAACGGAATCCAGTATTCTTTTTAACTGCTTATCACCAAGACAAAGATTGCGTCCGACAAAAATGTTGTCACGAATTGTCCCTTGAAAAATGAACGGCTTTTGCGAGACATAGGCAACATGTCTGGTGTAATACTCAAAGTTTATTTCTTCAATGTTTTCCCCGCCTAAACAAATCGCACCGAATGTTGGCGTAAGATGGCGTATGATCAATCGTAACAGAGTTGATTTACCGCACCCAGACGGGCCTACGATTGCGATATGCTCTCCCGGTTCCACGGAAATGCTTATATGCTTAAGAATTGTTACTTTATCCGAAAGGGCGAATTGGACATCTTGTAAGGCCAATCTTGGTTTGATATTATTAGGCAATCGTCCTACGGTATGACCATATGAATCGGGCAGTGCTTCAAGTTCCTTTAGCCGTAGAATCGCCTTCCTTGACTTTTGCCAACCAAGGACAATTTCTACGACCTGAACCATTGACATATTAAATGCGCCGCATAAGGCGGAAAAGCCCATATAATCTGAAAAAGCGAATCCATTTCCTTCGTGAAATATGAGACACGCCGCTACTGAAAGAACTGTGAACTGAGAAATCCCCCACACTAACCCACCAAGATTCCCGAAAAGAATGTGCAAGGTAAAGAGACGGATACGCATATCGCGGGATGGTGTGATTGTTTCAATTAGGCGTTTGATTGCAAATGGAAATGAATAAGAGGCCCTAATATCGGCCACACCACGCAATGTTTCTGTAGCGACAAGAAACTCTTTTTCCGATGCGTCTGCCTGTCGTTGGTCAATTGACATCACCTTTCTGTTTCCCAACAAAAATAGCAAATGAAGCGGTGTCATGCCGATAATGACGGAAGCCAGCAATGCATTTCCTTGTTGATGGGCGAAATTGAAATTACTTTCTAAGAAATATGGAGAACCAAAATACATTAAGTAGACACTGATTATTAAGCCTAGTACTGCAAGTGGCGCATCCACCCAAAGAGAAAGATTGTATGTTGTCGCAGTTTCTGTATCACGAGATATGCGTCGAACGACTTTTTCTGGCTCATTCTGAAGTAGGAAGTCATTTCGAGTGAAAAGAATTTTTTTCATTAGCCTGATTGTCCAGTCGGATATTTGAATTACAGACAATTTCCCTCGAATGACAGAAGAAAACGTCCGCGCCACTACATTTCCAATGACAGCACACAAGAACAACAGCATAAGTTTAACAATATGAGATGCGCTATCTAGCTTACAATGCGCCAACACATCAGTTACGCTTTTAAGCGCCATTGGTTCAATGAATGACTGGCAGATCGGCAGAAACATTCCGATCAACCAGCAAATGACAAGCAGATTCAAGTATTTTCTCATTTCGGCAATGACTTTATTGATGGCCTATTCTCTGTTCTAACTTCAACCGTCAATAATTCTGAATGTCGTGGAAGAGAAAGCTCACTAACTTTGGTTGACAACCCTCGTCTTAACGCTTCCTTGGATGAGAAAACATGCCCTTTCTCTGTCATATAGTTTTGCCAACTATGTTTGGAAATTCCGGTTTTCCGTGCTAAGTATGAAATGACATTCTTGTATTCCTGGCGTAACTTTCTATATTCAAGACCAAGTGCATCAAGAGAGTAATTCCCTGAGAGTTCGATGTTTACGGTGTGAGCAAGAAATTCTCCTTCGGGGATACATATTCTTTCAATACCTGCTGCGTATATTACAAGCGCGGCAGAGTCGCACCTCGCTGTATTGTATGTAATTAGCTTACAAGACAAACCCTCTAGGATTTTAGCTATCCCCATTGCAACAGGAACAGAGCCACCCGGAGAATTAATGAGCAAATGCAATTCCTTTGTCGCATCAGGGACCTTGTCTACTAGTGTATCAATCAGCGCTTGCGCCGTTATTGCCGTGACGGGCAAAGGGAAGTTGATGTATTTGCAAGCGTCACACATGGAATGGAACCTCGATCTTTATAAATACTTTGCCTCTGGTATTGTTTTTAGAAGACGGATGGCATTTTTCGCATTTTGCACCATGTCTTCGTCTAGATGAAAATTCCTCGCCACCAACTTCTGCACATGCCTTAAGAATAATGTAGCGCACGCTCTCGCCTGAACTTTCTTCATCTTGCAGAATGTTGTGGCACTTGCCGAGATGCCAATATCATCATGTATCTTCAGATTCATGGCCGGACATTGCTTACAAACAGCATATATTGGGCAGTTCTTACATCGTGGATCAACAGGAATTTGCTTTATTAATTTTCCATTGCGTCTAATCCAGTCGGACTTTTCCTTCCCTATTACACACGAAGAAAACAAATGGCAGTTGTATTGTGTGCCATCTGCATCATAAGATACGAGATTGTTATTAAATGTGCAAAATGGATAGTAATCAGGAGTCTCTTTGAAAAACAACCCGACATCAAATGGAAAAATCCCAGACAGTTTGCCTTCATGTAAATCATCAATGTACATTTCCATCAATTCTTCCAATTGTTCTTCGAAGACTATAATATCACTATCTTCCCATTTGAATCCAATGCCTACATCGACAGAAATTGAAATCCTTTCTGCGACCATTTCCTTAATCGTTTTGGCAAAAAATGGCAATGTATTCCTGAAAAGTACGATTTTGACACGTTCTTTGGGCCAATTATTCGTGAAGAATCTATAATCTATGGACTTGTCCGTTCTTGTCAGTTTCTGCGTCTCATTCAATCCGTCAAGGCTTAGTGCGACATGGATCCGTTGACGATTCGCAAGTAGCCATTCCTTTATTTCATCGGTGAGCAATGTCCCGTTTGTTCTAACGTCCAAACTATATGGCACCGGCATTTCTTCGCTCCAGAGCCACTCCGAAACCGACTTAATCAACCTGAAATTCAAAAAAGGTTCGCCGCCGAGAAAAGATATGGCAAGGGCAGATGTCCTATTATCATTTGCAGTACTTTGAAATTCCATCTTCAGAATTTCGCGACAACATTCAATAGACATGAATGATGTCGTTTTAAAACTTTCATAGCAATATCTACAGTTTAGATTGCAGGCTTGTGTAACAAGCAAAACAACCTGTTTTGTCTTTGTGTTTCCCAAATCTGTTTTGTAATACATACTTTCAATCTCGCAATCCGACTTGTTCACACAGTGCTATGACAGTGCGATCTTTGTTCGTCCTGCCATAGCACTGACTTTTCATTGTTGCAAGTTCTGTTGCATTATGAACAAGTTTTTTCTTACCTTGCCCATGCGCTGCAGCTGCCTTGGCAACCACCACTGCAACCATTCTTACAAGACATATAGCAACCACCATCGCAACCGAAGTTGGTCGCATCATGCTTTACGGCGATATCACCATGATGCTCAGAATAAGCACCAAGCATGGCTTCAACGGCCTGTAGTTCATTTGCATTGATCTTCATATTTGTCACCTCCTTTCCGACCTTGTTGGTCTAATTGTTTTTAGAATGGATATGGATAATCGACAATTTCCATTTCTAGATTTTCGTAGCGACAAGCTCGACAAGCATTACTACAACTCATATTACAACTATCATTTCTTTTATTTGTATTCAGGATTGGATTCTAGCTACCTTATTATCTCGCCAGATGTTATTACAGCTACCAGCGCAACCTCCACCGCAACGGCTCATGCAGAACATATAACAACTGCCAGCGCAAGCGCTGTAGCAACCACCATCGCAATTCAAGTTGGTAACATCATGCTTTATAGCGATATCACCCTGATACTCGCAATAAGAACCTAACATTTTTTCAACTACCAGCAGTTCGTTGATATGGATCTTCATCTTTGAATCCCTCATTTTAACCTAACGGAACGCTCTAACACATGTTCCAGAACAGCTTCCCATACAATGATTCTCAAAACAGCAAAATCGGCATGTATGAACACAACTCATATAGCATGCACCACCGCAGTTAGTCGCATCTTGTTCAATTCTTACATTCCCACTCTGTCTTTGGAAAGAGTTCAACAGGATTTCTAAGTACCTTAATTCTTGCTCATCTATTTTCATTTCTACTATCCTCCTCTTCTTGAAGTCAAACGAAAAAAGGCGATGTTACCTTAAACGGATCAAGTTTATTTAAGACCTTGTATGCTTCAATTGCTCCTTTAGCATGTATCGCATCTGTTTCATCTAATACTTCTCGTCTCTGTGCAAGCATCTTGATTTGAAATTCGCAAGCAACAAATTTTTCTGCAAAAACCATCTTGCACCAGTTATGGTCGCGCCTCGCAACATTGCCACGATAGCGATAGTTAAAACCGGCACATGTAGGACATACTCTTTTCAATATACACTCTCTACAATATGGATCCTCTGTTGCCTCTGCGCAACTCCATTCAAATTTTTCGAGTTCCTTTGCTTGGTCTCCTAAGACAATGGGCGCAAAAAGGTGGCAACCATACGCTTTCCCATCAACATCATATGTGACCATGTGTGTTCCTGTTCCACACCATTTTTCTTGTTTCAAATCTCGTATATTATTTGATGCTTTAATATTGAGCGCCCGTGATAGCAAGTTTATCGGTCTCAATTCAGGCTCATTCAAATAGGTCTCGCTCAGAGCATGCAGCTGATTAAGATAGGCTTCTGAATCATCGTTATCCCAATCAACACCTTGTGCAAGTGCCGCTTCCAAGGGATACCCTTTGCGTTGCAACTCCAAAATTCCTTCGGCGAGATGAGGCAATGTTTCCTGGGATATGGTCATGTGGAAACCTTGGTTCGGCCATGTATCATGAAAGAAGTCCATATCAATAGAACCTTTGTCGGTATCCCTGTTCTTTTTCTGCATTTCGGGCGTGCCATCATATGAAGCACCTACTGAAATGAGATGTTTGTGTTTACGAAACCAATTCTTTCTTTCCTCGTCGAAAAGAGTCCCGTTGGTTGTAATGAAAAATATCCATGGCACAGGGAGCGGCTTCCCCTCGGTCCATTCAACAAGACGCTTAATGAGATCGAAATTCATCATGGGTTCTCCTCCCATGAGATCAATCTCAAGTTCGTGGAACAGAGGGCTTGTCTGAACGACATGACATTCTTTTAAAATCAATTCTTTGGCAAGGTCAAATGACATAGTCTTGTTAGACTTATGTTTTTCGTAACAGTAAGTACAATTCAAGTTACATGCATGGGTAATCATAAGCATGCAAGTTCTTCGTCCAGTATATGGCGGGCGTTCCCAAATTTGAGTTGACATCTTAGGATTTCCCTCTTGACAATCATCTTTATTCATAGTTATCTTTCCTAGCTTATTCGTATGGATTTTTACCAATCAATTCACTTTCGTTTTGTTGTGAAAAAATTCCGGCGCGGCAGGCTTTATGCACCGCGTTAATGACATATATTATGCAGAAAACTGCTACGCCAAGCACTATCGCAAGAGTAGCGAACCATTTTAAACATGACAGAACTTTACGAAGCGGTTTCACGTTTTTCAATTTAAATCACCAAATTCTGAGTATTCTTGTTCTGCATCATCCGCAATCTTCGCTACTGTTCGTATAGCTTCTGCCAAATCTTTGCTTCTTTCTGCGTCGGCTGCGGAGAAAACAAACACAAGGGCGTTACGCTCAACTTTCTCTCTCTTCACCTCAACAGTTACTTCCTTTTGCAACCACTCTCCCTCGACCATGCAATTTCTGTTCAATGTCTTTATCCAACCATTAGGGATTGTATAGTTCTCCTCTGGAACAATGTAGGCTATTGATTCAAGCCTCCTATTGGGCCAAACATACACAAATTGCCGGCGATTTCCAACTGACACCTTCACTTTATATGATCCGTCTTTTTGCGGTTCATACTTAAGTCGTTCTGCAGCAAGAGCGGTGCGAACACCCAATTTTGACGATGCTTTTTGCGCAGTGGTTCCAACCATGCGAGTTTGATCACAATCTGCTCGTGAAGATCGTCCAGGCGAAAAATTGGTTTGGGTTGCCTGTTGCGACCTTTGCGGCCTTCTAGCATCTATACTGGTTTTATATCCTGAATTGCCTTGGGCTATATTTGCTTTAGCATAAGCCGATCCAAGCGCACAAACAAAACATGTAAGCAATAGTTTCATGGTGCTACCTCGATTATTTATTCACCCAGCAACCACCAGCGGCATTGCATTGTGGACATGCAGGTGCCATTACACAGTTCGTACACATCCGTTTACCACCATAACATGCAGTACACGCCCATCCCATAAATGTCCCCGTACCATTACAGACGGTGCATCTCATTTGCCCTGTTCCGTTGCAATACGAACATAGGAACTTTCGCCCGTTGCATCGGGGACATGTTACCCAAACTAATTCTGCAATGGCAGAAAGTGCGATCATCGCAATTATAACAAGACCAATTACTTTTAAGCGATTGAATCCGAGCTTCTTCTTCATTTTACTTTTTCCTTGCGCCCTGTTTTCGTTTCACTTCGCAAGGATAGGGCCTGTCCTCGTTCCGTGTTGCCACTTACCGTCGGACACGAATCGAGAATATAAAAAACCTCTCTCCGTGTCTCCCTGAGGTTGTGAGAATTACCTTACCTGAAACACTAAGAGAGGAAGCGCGTTTGCGCTTTCCTGCTCTGTGCCGTCAGGTTTGAAACTTCTCACATTTCAGGGACGACTACAAGCAGCATTGCAAATTGCTGTCGGCGGATTTCTCCCCGCCTTATCGTTTTAACTGTCTATGGGCTTTCTCCTTTCATTTCCAGTTTTACGATTTGAGATTGGTTTTAGAGCGCGGCGATTTCGTCGGCGGAAAGGCCGGTCAGTTCTGTGATGCTATCCGCTGGAAGTTTCTTGGACAACATCCGACGTGCGCAGATGACAGCACCTTGCCGCTCCCCTGCATCAAAGACTCGTCTGAATTCCTTGTCAATTGAACTGGAAATTGGTTCTCGAAGCACCTTGCTTAGAAAATGACATTCCAGCATAATTGTATCACGAAAGTGGTCAATCGTATTGTCACAACGTTCCCAATCCTTCTTGACCATAGGCTTGTTTTCCAGCATTTCAACATACTTCTTGATGTTTATAATGCTGTCAGCCAAGTCGGTGATTCGACTGGCGATGTGAGCGTCCACCTCTTCTGGTGTCATCTTTACTTCGTGCAGCCCCATAAAGTCTCTACCTCAGTAGGCGTTAAACCCGTAACCTTTGAAACCTGTTCAACTGACATTCCGACTTCTTTAAGATTACAAATGGTCTGCCTTAATCTTTCCTTCACCGCATCGCGCTCGGCATGTGCCGCGTCAATTTGCATCTGCGCCTCTCTCTTGACATCGGCGATAATCGTCCTTCTGCTGCTCACGATGTCCCAGAACCTGTCGTATGCATCCATCTCCGCAGGGCTGTAGGCAGACTCCCGCACAATCTCCAGCGCTTGCCCCGTATGTGGATTTTCGAGAAGATCCTGCGACACTTCGTCTGCGCCATCATGGCCAATTTCGGTGAGGAAACGGAGCCATAGAACCTGCATCTTCTTCTCGGTGAGGTTCTTCGCCTTGAACTTGGGGAGTTCGACAAAGACAAGATGCAAACCTTCCAGCACCTTGTCGGAGTGCAGGTAGTGGACAAGGCGGTAGTAGTGGTAGTAATCGTCCAAATCCGGCTCAAAGGTTGCGTTTACGAGGTTGAGCGAATAAACCGGCTGCAGCAATTCGTACTCGTCGCCTTTCTCAAGCTGTTTAACGTATGCCTTTGAAGCGTTGAGCAGAACGCGCTGCTTGAACGATGTCGTCCACTCCATCTGCATCTCGACGATGAACTTGCGCCCGCCAGTCTCCTCGCACCGCACATCAACGGAAGTGTTCTTGTTGATCGGAGTGCGCGGAACCATTTCCGCCGGCAGATATTCTATCGACTCGACCTGTTTGCCCTCGTCAAGAGGCAACAATGCGTTTAGCAAGCTCGTGACGAGATTTTTATGCTCGCCAAAAACCTTCTTGAATGTCACATCCGCCTTAGGATCGAGGTATTTTGCCATATCTTTTTTACTCCTACCGGAAACGCCGATATTATAGCATATTTTGCCTCGTATTTCAATATGGCCAAGCTATTTTCAGCATTTTCGCGTCTGTTCAAAAGTTCAGGTATTCAGGGTCGGTCAGCTCGCCCTACCATTCAACCTCTCTTCGTTATTCCCAAGTGAGAATTTGGGTCCTATATTCTCATTTGAAAACTTATCAAAAACCTCAAATATCCCCCTATAAATGGTTGTTTGCCTCGAAATATTCCTAATGGAGGGAAAATCTTTGGTAGATAGGTCCACCGCATTGCAATGGAGCTATCTACCATGGTCGACGGGGCCATCGCATTGCAATGGAGCTATCTACCATGGTCGACAGGGCCACCGCATTGCGGTGGCGCTATCGACCAAAAACGAAACCTCCGCCACTTTTCTGGCGGCACCTTCGCGGTGGCCTGAGGGGTGACCGAACAACCTCAGCGCCTTGAGCGTTAGACAAAAACTCCAACGACAACTCGAAACTCGAACTACGGCGGCGCGCGGCGCCGCCATTCGTCATTTTTTACTTAAACTGGATAGATTCTATCAAGCTATCGAGATATGAGGCGGATTCGTTATTATCATAGAATGATAGATAAGCCGTCTTGCGCGAGTCACGGTCGTAAATAGCGATAAATCGCCAAATAATAGATTGATTATGCTGTATCAAATAGCATTCTTTAATGCGAACAAGCCTTCCGCTAGATGTATTAGTGCGACTCGAAATTACTTCCTCCAGCGCATCGGCATACAACTCATCGCGATTCGAGAGGCGTATTTCTTCAAATTCGCTCTCATCTTCCCCTCCATACGGCGAAGAAAACACACATCCAAAATATTCAGCCTCTTTGGTGACAACCGCGACATCGTGCGAACCAGGATCTGGCGTATATGCAAGGATAGCACCGGAAGGAATAGCAAACTTCACATGGCCATCAGTCGCAAAGTTCGGCGGCATATCAACTTGGGAATACTCTGCCTTACCCCAATTTTCCGCACGCTCCTTTATTCCTAAATATCCTATGCCGTAACTGATTAATGGCAATGCAAAAAGAAGTATCGCGATAAATTTTGTTTGGCTTGAAGTTTTACGGTATATCTTAGGGAATATATCGGCAACTTGCGCCGACTTGGCAAGATATGCAAGCCACAAAATCGGGTAGAAAAAACCTCTTTTGACTTCTATAGCGGAATTTTGCGAAAGCCCCGCCGTTTCGCCACTACCCATATAGAACGAAACAATAGTAGTAGCGGCATTATAAACGAGCAAATACAAAAGGACAAATCTCAGCCAAAATATTGCATCGGTATCTCTGCGCACGGTACGGATTACGGCGTAAAAACCCATGACAAGAATAGTTCCGGCAATAATAAAATCAAGGCTACCCAAAAATGGAGAAATCGCCATTGCGCTTTCGTCAAACTCTTTTGCTGCCGTAGCAATGGAAAGAAATCCACTGAGTATAACGGTGAAGAGAAAGAATGCAAACCAGCCTTTAATGCGTCTTGATTTCAATTCTTCTCTCGTAGGAGCGCCGACAACCGGGTCTAGCCCGGTTGTCTCGTTATTAATATAATCTTGGTTCATATCAACAACCTATCGTTTATTCGATTGGTGCGCAGTTGATGTGGCGTTCGCGGATTAGGCGGCTGCGCATTACTGCTGCGCGGCGCTTGAAATCCGGCCAATCTTTGTTTTCAAGATTTGTCCAGAGGCATTCCGCGAGTGCACACATGCGAGGCCAAAGCTTCCATTCGTATTCGCTAGGGTTCCAGGAATATTCGGTCCAGTTGTTTCCCTGTCCGCCGAGAATATGCGCTTGCTCTTCTTCTGGAATTCCGGCAGTCGGATTAAAGCCGTAGCATCTCTCGAGAGTAATCACGAGGCCATAGTTGATATATTCATAGGGATCATCGGCAATACCCTGAACCTGGTCGAGATAGCAAGGGTCGATCGGGGTCATTACCGCATCATTTCCGCGCTTTGCGGCATTGATGCCTCCACCCGGGCCTCTCCAGCTCATGACAATCGTATCTTTGCCGGGATTTCCATCGAGGATTTCATCCCAACCTACGGCTCTCTTGCCCTTCGAAGCGAGATACTTCGTGAAGTGATCGGTCATCCAACCCTGCAAGCCCTCTTCGCCTTCAAGGCCAAGTTCCTTGATGCGCGCTTGACACTTTGGACAGCTCTTCCAAGCTTTCTTCGGCGCTTCATCGCCGCCGATGTGGACGATGGGGCCTGGGAAAAGTTCACAAACTTCATCGAGAACATCCTCGAGGAATTTGATTGTATCATCATTGCCGCCGCAGAAAATATGCTCGCTTACACCCCAATGCCACCATGGGTCGAATTGCTCGCCTGTGCAGCCAAGCTGAGGATATGCGGAAATTGCCGCAAGCGCATGACCAGGCAGCTCAATTTCCGGGATAATCGTAATATGCCGCGCGGTTGCATAGGCGATGACTTCTTTTATATCTTCCTGCGTATAATAGAACGGCCCATACGGAATATTGTTATTCTGCCAATATGTTTGACAAGAAGGATCTTTCAAAACGACAGGCAAGGGGCTGCCTGGGCGTATAGAGCCGACTTCGGTAAGGCGCGGATATTTCTTGATTTCGATTCTCCAGCCCTGATCTTCGGTAAGGTGCCAATGAAGGACATTCAATTTATTCAGCGCCATTGCATCGAGAGTCTTCAAAAGCGCTTCTTTACCCATGAAATGGCGGCAGTCATCCCAGTGAACGCCTCGCCACTTAAAACGCGGGGCATCTACGATTTCGACGCAGGGGACGCCTTCTTGAGAACGAAGCTGAGCGAGAGTCTGCATCGCATAAAATTTACCGGCCTCGGTTGAATATGCTACCTTAAGGGAATTTGTCTCGACGACGAGCCTATAGCCTTCTTCCGGGATAGCCCCATCCATCTCATAAGAAATAGCTTCGGCGATATTGCCCGTAAAGACGCCTTCCTTTTCTACAATACTATTGGGCGCGGGGATTACATTTAGCGCGGCACCCTGTATCGCGCCGCAGACAACTACCGCGATGGCTGCTGTAGTGATCTTTGCCGGAGTCTTCATGTTGGGTTGTTTCCTTTCTCTCTTTTTTGTGTCGTTCATTTAGGGTTGTTCCAGGGCTAGCGAGATAACACGAGCGTTATCAAACCGACCGAAATACAATAAATTCCGAATAGCCAGAAATTCTTGCCGCGGAGCATTTTAACGAGAATGACAAGCGAATAATAGCCCACGACCGCAGAAATCGCCGAGCCAAAGATTACAAGCGGCCACGAAGTTTCGTCCGCAATCGGATTCTTAAGCGATTTCACGAGTTCCAGTATTGCCGCGCCCATGATAAGCGGCGCAGACATAAGGAACGAAAATTCGGCAGCCTTATCGCCATCCACCCTGCCGCCACGGGCGCTAGCGAGGGTCATGCCGCTTCGCGATATTCCGGGCAGTAGCGCGACTGCTTGCGCCGCGCCCATGATCAGCGCCCTCAAAAGGCTTACATCTTTCGTGCCGCGCGGCAAATATCGCGTGCCAAGCACTACTGCGCCTGTGAACATCAAAAGCGCGCCTACCATTTTCGAATTCTCGAATAAATCTTCGATTTGTTCGCGAAAAGAAAAATAGACTATTATCGCCGGCAACGCGCTTATGATTATCTTAGCAAGATACATCCAAGCGGCGAGGCGTTCGATTTTATTCGCTTTAGGCAAGATTATCGCACCTAGCAACCTTAGGATAACTTTCCAATAAAATGCGAAGATCGCGAGCAATGTTCCGAAATGCAAGAATACGTCAAGCCGGATTCCCGCCTTGTTGACGCCGAGAAAATTCTGCGCTATTACGAGATGCCCCGAACTCGAAATCGGCAAAAATTCCGCGATTCCCTGCAATATACCTAAAATTGCTACTTCGAACATTTTACTATCAAGCTGGTTTATATGAATCTTTAAGTGTTACCGTGCGGTTGAATACAGCCTGGCCGCTTGCGCTAACTCTACCATCGGCTACAAAATAGCCGATTCGCTCGAACTGGAAGCTCTGACCTTGCGCAGCCTCATCAAGTAGCGGCTCAACAAAGCCCTCGACTTCCTTCAGCGAATCTTTATTCAAGTATTCGAGATATCTTTCAGGGCCATCCTTCAAGGGGTCTTTTTCAGTAAACAACCTATCATAGAGACATATTCGCGCCTTCTTGCCCGTGGCGCAATCAACCCAATGGATAGTCCCCTTTATCTTCCTTCCATCTGCGGCATTTCCGCCCCAAGAATTTTCATCCCAAGTTCCGTGGATTTCCTGAACTTTGCCGGTATCATCTTTCACTACGCTATTGCACTTGAAGATGCAAGCGCCGCGAAGACGAACTTCCTTGCCGGGCGCCATGCGGAAGAATTTTTTATCGGGCTCTTCCTGGAAATCAGAGCGCTCAATCCAAATTTCTTTGCCAAAGACGATTTTTCTCGTCCCTTGAGATTCATCGATTGGATTATTCGGCAATTCTACTTCCCTCGTGCCCTCGAAATTATCGATTACTACTTTAACTGGGTCGAGGACGGCCATTCTGCGAAGGGCAGTCTTATTCAACTCTTCGCGAACGCACCATTCGAGAAGCGCCGGGTCGCTTTCGGATTCCACCTTGCTTATTCCAACCCTATCGCAAAATTCCCTAATCGCGCCTGGCGTATAGCCGCGGCGCCTCATGCCGCAAACCGTAGGCATTCTCGGGTCGTCCCAGCCGGATACACGACCTTCTTCTACGAGCTTCAGGAGCAGCCGCTTAGACATTACCGTGTAGGTAATATTAAGGCGCGCGAATTCTCTCTGCTGCGGCCTAATCTTTACTCCGCCGCGCTCGACCAGCATACCAAATTCATCAAGCCTATCGACTACCCAATCATACAGCGGCCTATGGACTTCGAATTCAAGCGTGCACATGGAATGCGTTACGCCTTCCAGAGCATCTTCGATTGGATGCGCAAAATCATACATCGGATAAATACACCACTTATCGCCCAAATGGTAGTGGCTTGCGTGACGAATGCGATAAATTACTGGATCGCGGAAATGGATATTCGGCGAAGCCATATCGATTTTCGCCCTTAAGCACCACTCGCCATCGGCATATTTACCAGCTTTCATCTCGCGGAAAATTTCGAGATTGCGCTCAGGGCTCGTTTCGCGATTCGGGCTCGGCCGCCCGGGCTTTTCGGGCACGCCGCGATATTCTTTCCATTCCTCCTGCGTTAGATTGCAGCAGTAGGCATAGCCCTTCTCGATAAGCTTTTCGGCGATTTCATACATCTTATCGAACATATTCGATGCATTATAGAAACCTGGCTCCACGCCATCGCCTTCGCCAGCCCACTGAAAGCCTAGCCAGCGGATATCGCGCTTTATGTTTTCGGCATATTCATCCGATTCTTTCGCGGGATTCGTATCATCAAGCCTTAAATGACACTCCCCGTCAAAAAGCTTGGCCATGCCAAAATCTACGCAGACCGCCTTTGCGTGGCCAATGTGAATATATCCGTTAGGTTCAGGCGGGAATCGCGTAACGACCTTGCCGCCGGTTTTACCCTCGGCAACATCCTTCTCAATCCACTGCCTCAAAAAATGCCTTGATGTATCTGACTCGTTCATTGCGTAATATTATAGCATTTTTTGGCCCCGCGGTCTAGGGTCAAATAATACATCTCAAAATTACGCCTTTTAGATGTCTTCGACAGGCGTTTCGCATTCTGTGTCAAATAATACATCTCAAAATTACGCCTTTTAGATACGCCCCCTCGGGGAATGTTACGGCAACCGGATGATCGCCTGCGGCCAGGGTTCTTTCGATTAGCTGGAAGTCGCGCCCCGAATCAATTGCGGCCTCAGCGATGATTTGGTCGAAGAAGCCGGGCGATATCGCCCCGGAGCACGAGAAGGAAGCAAGAATTCCGCCCGGCCTCAATAGTTTCATCGCCAAAAGATTGATATCTTTATAACCGCGCGCCGCTTTCATTATCTGCAATTTCGACTCTGCGAACTTCGGCGGGTCTAGAACGATTAAATCAAATGTCTTGCGCTCATCCCGGCACTTTCTGAGATATTTAAAGACATCATCCGCAATGAATTGCATATTTCCACCCTCGGGGAAATTCAGCGCGAAATTCCGCTTGGCGAGTTCCAACGCATCACGCGATGCATCTAGCTGAATTACGGAT
This sequence comes from Kiritimatiellia bacterium, assembly GCA_017447805.1. Lineage (GTDB taxonomy): Bacteria > Verrucomicrobiota > Kiritimatiellia > RFP12 > UBA1067 > UBA1067. The sequence goes on from JAFSMR010000039.1 coordinate 100,435, forward strand.
GCTGCGCCATTTTTAAGCGCATAAAGGCCAAAACCGCCGGAATAGGAAAATGCGTTCAATACATCTCTGCCCTTCGCATAAGCGGCGAGAGCCTTGCGCGCTTCTCGCTGGTCGAGATAAAAGCCCGTCTTATGGCCGCGATAAGGGTCGATTAGGAATTTTACTTGATTTTCCTCTATCTCGATTTCCTTCGGCGGCATATCGCCTTCAAGAAGCTTTAGCGCCTCCTCGCCTTCATCGGCGACCTTCAAGCCTTCTCTTCGCCGCGCATCTGCATCTATTCTTTCTGCAACGCCTTTGCAGCCAGGGACATATTCAAATAGCGTTGTTGCGATTATATTCTTCCAAAATTCCCCAAGCGCGCTAGTAAATTGGCAAACGATAAACCCAGAATAAAAATCCGCAATTACACCCGGCAAGAAATCGTTTTCTGCATTTATCAGTCGGCAGGCCGCTTTACCCGCCGCCAAGGCGCCGCTCTCGATTCTTCGCGAGCAAGAAGCTTTTACTAGTTTCGCGACAAATTCATCATCGGGATAAACCTCGGCGTCATACGAAATCATCCTTACGCGAATTTGACTCTTCGGCGAATAGACGCCCCAGCCTAATACTTCACCTCGCCAAGAAGAGACTTTCAAAAGCGCGATTTCCCCTTCCTCGTCACCGTTGCCTTCAGAAAAAATCGCGCCTGAAAACACCCACGGATGATGACGAAGGATAGATTTTTCTCTTCCTGGCTTTAGTACTATGCCGATCACGCCTTTTTGCTCCTTACATTATCTAACGCGCTTGATCGCGCCGAATTTGCAAACTTGCGAACATTGGATGCATCCCGCGCACTGGCTCGGGTCGATGACCATCTGGAAGGCGCCAGGCCGGATTTCTTTGCCGCGACTCATTGCAGGGCACCCCATTTTGAAGCAAGCCCCGCAAGCTTTGCACTTTTCGCTATCTACCTCGCAAAGACCTTCTTTCGTCAACTTCGCCGCAATTCTGCAAGGCGCGTATGCGATTACAAGCGCGCATTCATCGCCATCCATCGAATCTTTGAGAACTCTCTCGAGTTCGCCCAAATCATCGGCAGATACTTTCACGACTTTGCTATAACCCATCGCCTTGGCGACATCGGCGATTTCAGTTACCTTCGCCGCGTCTCCGGCTAAAGTCTTTCCTGTTCCGGGGTTGTCTTGGTGACCCGTCATCGCAGTAATTCTGTTATCCAAGACTACGGTAGTGACCGGCGTTCCGTTGTATAGCGCCGAAAGAATACCCGTAAGACCGGAATGGAAGAAAGTAGAATCGCCCAATACCGCGCAGATTCTTCCCTTGAGCCCCGCCTTCTTCATGCCTGCGGCGTTTCCGATCGAAGCGCCCATGCAAATCGTAGTATCCATTGCGTTCAAGGGAGGGAATGCACCGAGGGTATAGCAGCCGATATCGCCAGTTACAATCGCGCCTAGTTTGGATAGGACATAAAATACTCCGCGATGCCCGCAACCAGCGCAAAGAACCGGGGGCCTAGTCGGGAGCTGGCCGACATCCTCGGGCTTCTTCGCTTCTTCCACATCCCCGACCAGCTCATGCCTGAGGTTTTGCAATCTATCTGCATTAAGCTCATACATATTCAGCTCTGTAGTATGCTCTACGACCTCGATTCCAAGAGCACGAATTTGCTCTTCGAGGAATGGGTCCAGCTCTTCGACGACGAGAATCTTGCCGTAGCGCGCGGCGAAATCTTTGATTAGCGCTTTAGGCAATGGATTAGTCCAGCCGAGTTTGAGAATCGGGAATTCCGGGAATATTTCCTTGACATACTGAAACGCCACCGCGCTTGTAACGATGCCGAAAGATCCCTTGCCCTCGAATACCTTATTCATGGGCGAGATATTCGCAGCTTCTTCCATTGCCGCGCTTCTCTTCTGGGCATTGGCGCGGTGTCCGCGCGCAAACATCGGCACAGGGATGGTCTTTGCGATATTCTTCTTATAGGGAATAAGTTCATGCGGCTTAGTATCAAACTCGCCAAGCTCCACGATTCCGGAAGAATGGCTCGTCCTCGTCGTTAGACGGATGATTGCCGGAACTTGAAACTTCTCGGAAATTTCAAATGCCTTAATCGTAAAATCGTATGCCTCCTGGCTATCTGCGGGTTCGAAGAGCGGTGCGCGGGCGAATTTTGCGAGATTCCTGTTATCCTGCTCGTTCTGCGAAGAATGCATGCCTGGGTCATCGGCAGAAATAATTACCATGCCGCCGGTCGCCCCGACATAAGTAAAGGTCATAAGAGGATCCATAGCCACATTCAGGCCCACATGCTTCATCGCAGTAAGCGAGCGAGCGCCGGCGATCGATGCGCCTATCGCGGTTTCCATCGCGACCTTTTCGTTAACCGCCCATTCGCATTTGATTGTAGATTTAAACTTCGCGATATTTTCGAGAATTTCCGTAGATGGCGTTCCCGGATATGCGCTTGCGACGACACAACCAGCCTGTGCCGCAGCATGTGCTACGGCTTCATTGGCGCTCAAAAGTTTCTTCATTTCTGCCCTGCTTCCTTAAATTGCTTTCAAAATTTCGGTGTATTATAACATTTTTTGCGCCCGAGGTCTAGTGCGAGAGTAATCCTTGTTGCCTCAAAAGCGCTTGCGAGGTCGGTTTTCTTCCACGGAAACGAATAAACACATCCCATGCCGATTCACTGCCGCCAAGCGCGAGAATCGTGCTGCGATATTTGCGACCGACTCTCTTCATCGCCTCGTCATCCTTTAGTCCCGCATCTTCGAATGCGCCGTAACAATCTGCGCTCATTACTTCCGACCACTTGTAGCCGTAGTAGCCAGCCGCATAACCGCCCGCGAAGATATGAGTAAAGGCATTTAAGAATAGGTCGTCTTCAAGGATATTCATTCCGAAATGCTTGAACACCCTGTTTTTCACGTCATTGGCGCTTTCACCTTCCGGTATTCCGCCCTCGGCGTGAATATCCATATCGGCCTTTGATAGGCCTAGCTGACGCCTGCAAGCGGAAGCCGCCCGGAAATTCTTCGCAGCTTCAACTTTCGCCTTTAGCTCCGGCGGAAGTTTGATGAGAGTTCTTTCATCGAGGCACCAGTTTTCCATGAATTGGCTCGCAACTTCTACGGCATCCCACTCCACCAAATTGATTCCAGCCGCATCCTCTTCATCGACTTCAGTAAGCATGCACTGCAAAGAATGGCCGAATTCGTGGAAGAGAGTCTCGACTTCTCTCATCGGCATGTAGCACTTGCCATCTTCGCCGGGGACGGTGTTATTGAGAACGATTACAGAAAGAGGAAGCGATATAATCTCGCCGTTTCTCACCGAGCGGTTTCTGAATTCATTCATCCACGCGCCGCCTCGTTTTTCGCCAGGTCTTACATATGGATCGATATAAAGATTTGCTTTCGTCTCGCCATTATCCTTTATCGCAAAAACCCTAACCGTTTCATGCCACACGCTTGGCTTTTCTTCGCCTTCCAGCTCTTCGACATCGATACCAAAGAGGAATTTGGAAATTCTGAAAAGCCCCGCCAATGTTTCATTGAATTCGAAATATTTCTTCAGCTCTTCTTCTGAATAGGAATATTGCTTTTCTCTTAATCTTTCCGCCTCGTAGCTCATATCCCAAGGCGCTGGATTTTCTCCGAGAAGAGCATCTTCTTTCTCTGAAATTTCCTTCGTAGCAGCATCAAGTTCATCGAACATCGCATAGACTTCTTTTACATCCGGCGCACATTTCGACGCGATGGATAGATGAGCATAGTCGCTAAAGCCGAGCAAGGAAGACATCTCTTTTCTCAACGAAAGGATTTCGGCGATTCTCGGCGTGTTATCGGGTGAACGGGTAGTCCTTGCGCGATAGAGCGCTTCCCTTACTTCGCGATCGGCGCAATGTTTCATCGACTGCAAATAAGCGGCGTCGTCAATCGTATATGTCTTGCCATCCTTTCCCAATTTGAAAGCCTTTGTCGCATCAAGCACAGAATTGGAAAATTCGGTGGAAAGTTGCGCTAGACGCGCGCAAATTTCGTTGAATCTAGCTTTCTTTTCCCCCTCGAGCGCGACACCAGCGAGCTCCGCGCCTTCGCACATCTTTTCGAGAATGCGCTTTCGCGTTGGATTTGTCTCGCGTTGCGTCAATGCCTTGGACTTCTTGTAAATTGCTTCGCTCTGGCTTACCCTCAGAGAAAACGCAACAAGTTTAGGTTGGAAATCTTCTTCCAGTTTTCGCCACGCTTCGTTGTTTCTTACACTCAGCATGTGCATTACTTCGCCCCAAAGGTGCCAAAGTTCGCGAGTTGCATCATCTAGCGCCCAAACGAAACTTTCGTAAGTTGCGGCTTCGCTATTTTCTATCTTGGATATCGCGCTCTCGGCTTCTTCTACGAGGCGCGGCAATTTTTCTGCCGCCATTTCCGGCGTTAAGGCAACCCAATCGGGGAATTCATTCTTCACTGTAGTTTTCCTTTCTTCTTTAAATCTTGTGTTCTTCTAGAACTGGCTATTGCCGCTTCCCAGCTCCTTCATAATCTCAAGGGCAAAATTTTCAGCGCCCATCGCCGCATCTTCTTTTACACCCATCTTCTTCGCGCCATTTTGGAACATCGGAGTATTTACATATCTTGGCTCTAGCGCTACTACGCGGATTTTCCTTGTTTTCAATTCTTCATCCAAAGCTCTCGCGAGCGCGCTAAGCGCCCCCTTCGAGGCGCAATAAGCCGCGCCGCCAGCCCAGCCTTCGCGCGCTGAAACGCTAGATATCGCCACTGCCTTCATGCCGTTGGAAGAATACGCCTTCTTCGCTACGATTTCCCTCATCACGCGCAAGAATAGCGTTACATTGATTCGCATAGTCTCGGCAAATTCTTCATCTCTCAATTTCGTAATCGGCTTAATCGGGCAAACACCATTCGTAAAGACTACCCCATCGAGATTTTGCCACGCCGAAGAAACTTCTTCCAAACGCTCGAAATCGCCTCTTTCGAGCGCAATGATTTCATGCCCAACGGACGCCGCCGTTTTGACGAAGGCGCTAGCGATTCCACCTCTCGAGCCTGTTACCAATATCTTCAAATAGCCGTCTCCCAATTGATTCTTTATTAGCTATGCGGTGTAGATATTATCTTTTTTTTTCATTTTGTGCAAGGGGTAGGCGCAAAAATTTGATAAAATATCCCCCGATGGCAGTAGTATTAGAAAGCGAAAGGCGTTCGGCCAAGGCGAAGGTATTCCTCGCGCTCATATACTCCGCGCTGATTCTCGGCGCGTTGACGATGATTTATCCATTCGCGGTTATGCTCTCGGCGAGCACATCATCGGCGTATGATTATCAGCGCCATGATGTAGTAAATAAAGGCTTTTTCTCGCGCTCCGAGCGCTTTATGCGCTCAGTCGCCAAATACTTCCCGACCTTCCCGCGAGCAATCTATCCGGAAGCGCCAGAGAGTTGGACAACCTGGCAGCAAGTCGCCCAAGATACCGACCAAGTACATGAATTTGTGGAAAAGGAGCTAGCCCCTTACTCAGACGCGCAATTCCTCGAAACAAGCCGCGCGAGGGCCGACGAAGCCTTGCGCGCTCTAGCCGAAGCACCGCCAAGCGCAACTTCCTGCACCTTCGATTCTCGCGATATCGCATCTTTCGTAAAAGCAAAATACGGTACCATCGAAGCGCTGAATGAAGCTTGGCCAATACCGCATAAATCGTTCTTCGATATTTCATTTTCCGCAGAATCCAAAGCGCCGCCGGATCGCCCTCGCTCGATCGATGAAAAATATGCTACTTGGCTCGAATTAAAACGCCACTATATCGAAAAGGCCATAGAAAACGGCGACCACATATCGCGCACTCTACCTTGGCCGCTTACTCAAGAAAATTCTTCTCGAATTCGAAATGCTCTCGCTGTTCAATTTATCGATCATGGATGGAGCGATTTTCTTTCTGACGCATTTTCGAATTATCGCATAGTCGGCGAATATCTGTTTTTGCGTGGCAGAGCGTTTGTGAATACTATCATTCTCGTAATCTTGAGCGTTCTTGCCTCGCTTACGGTCAACCCCCTCGCGGCCTATGCGCTCTCTCGATTCAAGATGAGATCAACCGAAAAGATCATCCTCTTCCTCCTGGCAACAATGGCCTTCCCCGCGGCAGTAACTGCGATTCCAGGCTTTCTTCTGATTCGCGATTTAGGGCTTCTCAACACTTTCGCCGCCCTCGTATTGCCTGGCGTCGCTAGCGGTATGTCTATATTCATTCTAAAGGGATTCTTCGATGCCCTGCCGCATGAACTCTATGAAGCTGCGGCTATCGATGGTGCTAGCGAATGGAAAATTCTGCGCGAAATTACCCTTCCGATGACAACCCCAATCCTAGCCGTAAATGCGCTTAACAGCTTTATCCACGCATATTCTTCTTGGGAATGGGCATTCCTCGTCTGCCAAAAGGAATCTCACTGGACTCTCGCAGTTTGGATGTATCAAATGTACCAAACGATGTCTCACCAGCCTTGGTGCGTTATGGCTGGCTTTGTAGTCGTCTCGATTCCGACCGCCATAGTATTTCTACTTTGCCAAAAAATCATTCTCCGCGGCATCGTACTGCCCTCGATGAAATGAAATGGCGCTTCGCGCCGTTCAGGAAGTTCAGATGTTCAGGGCGGCTAGCGCCGCGTTCAGGGCGGCTTCGCCGCGTTCAGATGTTCAGATAGTTTAGATGTTCAGATAGTTCAGATGTGCAGACTTGTAACAGCTAGGCGAGCTGTTGCAAAAGCAAGCGTAAGATTATATCCGCCGGTAGGCCCATCGATATCCAAGACTTCGCCTGCAAAATACAATCCCGGTACTTTAAGCGATTCCATCGTTGAAGGATTTACCTCATCAAGAGCAACACCACCAATTGTAACAATAGCCTCTTTTACTGAACGAGCCTTGGGCCCTTGAATCGCAACTCTTTCGCCATCAAACAACGCTTCGAGAATATAGTCGCCTACCTTCGAGCCTTGATTCTGCCTGAGATAATGCTCTAGAAAACGCTGGCAATTATAAATTGCGCCGCCACTGAGACCGAATTTCTCGCAATCGATTTCACCGCGATATTCATAAAGAATCGCACCATCCCTAGATAGTATTCGCGCTTCCGAGCGTTCAAATCTTTGACCTGCGCGCCTGATTACCAGCGCTTCTTGCGTCTCGATGCCAATTAGCCCTGGACGATACGGCAAAATACTATGCCCGAGCTGGGCGGCAAAGCGCTGTCCATCACCAACCGAACCTAATTTTGGATAGCTTACCCCACCCGTCGCAAGCAATATATTCTCTGCCCAAAGAGTGAAATTTTGCATTGCGACAATAAAGCCCGTCTTTTGCGGCTGGATACCTTCAACTGGAGAGTTTACGATAATCGGCACGCCCTTCTCGCGCAAATAATCGCCAAAAGCATGCACGATTGTTGCGGCTTTCCCATCCGCGGGGAACATTCTTCCATCGCTCATTCGTTTGAGAGAAACACCCATCGACCTAAAGCCCGAGATGATTTTTCGCGGGCTGCATTCCTTTATCGCCTTTTCTACAAACTTGGCGCCAGGCCCTACATCTTCAAGAAATTGCTCTGGAGGGATATCCTTGGTAAAATTGCAGCGGCCATTTGCCGTCATTAAAACTTTAGAACCAAGCCGCGCCTTGCGTTCGATTATTACGCAGGGGATTTTACGCTCTGCGGCGACTGCCGCAGCATACATTCCCGCCGCACCCCCGCCTATGATCGCGAGCTTCACTGGCGTATGCTTTAGCGCCTTTCGCTTCTCTAAAGACCTCTCTTGATTTCCCCTAGCCTTAAACTCCCTCGCCATTACCAATCTATCGGCTCCTTCCCGTGAGATTTCAGATATTCGTTGCACTTTATGAAATGACCGCAACCGAAAAAGCCCCTATGAGCAGATAACGGTGAAGGATGTGCCGTTTCCAACACTAGATTCTTTTCTCTATCAACAAACGCCGCTTTCTTTTGGGCGTAAGAGCCCCAAAGAAGATATACTATACCTTCGCGTTTTGTCGCAAGATTCCGTATGACGGCGTCGGTAAAGATTTCCCACCCCTTGCCTTGATGGGAACCTGCCATATTCGCACCGCCGCTTACAGTCAAGGTCGCATTCAATAGCAATACCCCTTGATCTGCCCAATGCGACAAATCGCCGCTTCGAGCGAGATATGGTTTCGAGTATTCTCTTTCAAGCTCCTTATAGATGTTAATGAGCGAAGGCGGAAGAGCAACCCCTTGAGGCACGGAAAAACAAAGCCCATGCGCCTGTGAGGGATTGTGATACGGATCTTGACCGATAATCACAACCTTGACTTTATCAAAGGGAGTCCTGTTGAACGCTTCGAATATAAATTTGCCTGGCGGGTACACGACTCCATTTCTGTAGGCATTTTTCACAAATTGAGCCAAGCGAACGAAATATTCGTTTTCGAACTCATTCGCAAGAACCGCCTTCCAAGATTCTTCGATCTTTACATCCATACCGCTTTTCGAAGTCCTCTCATTGTTGCGCCGATATTTTACCATATTTTCCTTTTCGAGTCTAGTACCAGCGTAAAAGTCGCTCTTGCATAGAGGACGAAAAAATGCTATAATACCAGTCAAAATGGGATGTTTAGATAAAATTATCGGTTGTGCACGCAAGGTAAAGCGTTCAGTGAACACTTGGCAGCTTCGCGTGAAGGCGAGAGTTGAAGCGCGAATGGCATTCAACTATGATCGGCGCGTGTTCTCGAAATATGCGGGTGCGCTGAATAAATTGGATAAAGATGCCGCTAGAGCCGAGATAATAATGGCTTATCATGTAATAGAAAAAGGCCTGACAATGCCGCATTATAGACCGCGGCTGTAAAACATCTAATCAATCTAATCAACTCTTTCGAGGCGCGATTTGGCCAAGATGCGCAAGTCGCGCATGCCGCGACGGTTTTGAAAGCGTATGGTGAAAAAAATTCAACTCTCCTGCCGGAATTCAAGGAGCTTGAAAATTTCCTCGCCGAGCGCAAGAACCTCGCGCCAGCAATCGAGCCGCACATGTCGAAAGCCGCATTTTTTGCCTTCAAAGAACCCGCTTATCCTAAATTCGCATCTTCCCGCCACATGCTTAGGCATTTTGCAAAACCGGTTCCACGCGAAACTTTGATGAAGGCAATAGAAATCGCCTCTTGCGCGCCAAGCGCATGCAATAGGCAGCCGGCGAGGGTGCATATCATCGAAGAGCGCAAAACATTGGAAAAGTTGCTCGCTTTGCAGGCTGGCAGCAGAGGCTTTGGAACAAGCGCAGATAAAGTATTGGTCGTAACTTCATCGCTCAAATGCATCAGATGGGGATGGGAAAGGCACGACCCATATACGAACGGCGGAATATTCGCCATGAATCTTGTCAACGCCCTTCACTATTGTGAAATCGCACATTGCATTCTACATTGGAGCGTTTCACCCTCAGTGGATAGGGAAGTACATAAACTAACGAATATCCCACAAGATGAGGCGATTGTGATATTGATAGCCTGCGCCCTTCCGCCTGATGAATTCGATGTCGCCGCCTCCCCTCGTTTGAAGGCGCAAGACATCGCCGTATGGCATACTAAGGAGGCATAATGAAAGTTTTATTAGGCGGAATTCCTCTAGGCTGCAACAATATCGGCGATGAAGCAATCATCGCTTGCGTGGTGAAAATTCTGAAATCATCGGTGCCGGGCATAAAACTGACTGTTGCCACTCAAGATAAAAATACCGCCTCATTGGGAGTAAAAGTAGTCCCGGCTTTCGGATTTGATGGTGTCAAAATTAGCGGCTTTAAAAAAGAAATCGCTAATTACGATGCGTTTATTTGGTGCGGCGCAACGGGGTTATCTGATTACCCGCATATCCCGCTAAAGCTTCTCGATATAGCCCAAAAGGCCGGCAAGGCGACTTTTATCTGGGGCGTGGGGATGGATGATGAACTTAACCCCGTGTTTTTCAAAGTTCGCGGCAAAAGACGCTTTTTGCTGAAGCTGTTCGGTTTAGTTGGAGTATACGAAAACTGGCTTAAGAAGAGATTAGTGAGCAAAATCAAGCGTATCTTGCCAAAGTGTCAGGGGGTATGGCTAAGAGATGAAGAAAGCCGCGAGATGCTCGGGACGATGGGCTACAAGGATGCAAAACTTACCGCCGATTCGGCAATATTCCTAAGGCCGAGCGAAATAAGGATATTAAAGACGAAAAGAGATGTCAGGTCTACCTTGGGGCTTTGCATTTCTACTCAACGCCAAGTTAAAGACCTTGAAGGCGTAAAGAGAATGATTGCAAATGTCAGGAGAGCCGGTTGGGAAATTATAGGGCTACCTATGAATCCCAAGACCGATAGAAAACTTCTCGAAAGCCTCTTGGTCTGGATTCATAGGAATGCATGCGGCGCTCGAGTTTATGCGGCGCGGCTGGAGCGTTACAGGAATAGATAATTTCTGCGATTATTATTCACCGGAGCTTAAACGTTCTAGAATGCGCAATTTGATAGACGCACCGGGCAATTTCACTATGAAGGAAATCGATATTTGCGATTTGCGAAATTTAAAAAACGTCTTTCATGAAGTAAAACCGGATGTCGTCCTTAATCTCGCCGCGCAACCAGGCGTAAGATATTCTATTACCCATCCATTCGTTTATCAAAAAACCAATATCGAAGGCTTTCTCAATATCCTGGAATGTTGCCGCAACTCAAGCCCCAAACCTAAACTCGTGTATGCTTCATCATCATCTGTATATGGCGGCAACAAGAAGATGCCCTTCGAGGAATCCGACTCCGTCGATTCGCCAGTCAGCCTTTACGCCGCAACGAAGAAAGCAAACGAACTGATGGCCCATACTTATTCGCATCTGTACGATATGCAGACGATTGGCCTTAGATTTTTTACGGTATACGGATCGTGGTATAGACCAGATATGGCGCTAACGCTTTTCGCAGATGCCATGACCCACGGCTATAAAGTCAAGGCATTCAACAATGGCGATATGCTTCGCGATTTCACATACGTAGATGATATCGTTGCTGGAATCGTCAGGGTCGTAGAAAGCAAAACTCTGCCGAAATACGATATCTACAATATCGGCAACCATCGCTGCGAGAAGCTGCTCGATGTAATCAATATTCTCGCCGATTCTCTCGGCGTGAAACCGGATATCGAATACTTGCCGATGCAATCCGGCGACGTATACGCAACTTACGCGAGCATCGATAAACTGCGCAATGCGGTTGGATACGAGCCAAAGACTACGATTAAAGAAGGCATCCCCGTCTTCGCCAAATGGTATAAGGAATATCACGGATTATGAAAGCGTTTTTCTCTATCATCGTGCCATGCTGCAATGTAGCGCAATATCTGCGCGAAAGCCTGGATTCCGTTCGTTCGCAGACTTTCGATGATTGGGAGTGTATATTAGGAGTAGAAGATTCCAAAGATGAAACACTTGAAATCGCCCGCGAATACGAAAAGCTCGATAGTCGCTTCAAAGTTTTTACGGCCCCTAAATCCGGCTCGTGCTCGGCTTCGCGAAACACTGGAATCGATAAAGCGATTGGCGAGTATATAATTTTTCTCGATGGCGACGATAATATAGAAGATGGCTCGCTAGAGCGGCTTCACGATAAAATCGCTTCTCAACCTGGCGCCGACCTATATCCATGCGCAATACAGGTCTTCAACGAAATAACCGGCAAGAATGAAGAACTGCGCGATAACTACCCGCAAGGTTTTTCCGGCGAATTATCAGGACCGGATGCCGCAATAATGATCTATTCGCGCAACCGCGCACCCTGTCCAATGCTGCAAATGACGGTTTTCCGCCACGAATTCCTGGTCGCCAACAATCTCAAGTGCCTGCATGGTCGCAAAAGGCAAGATAGCGAATTTTCTCCGCGCGCATTGTATCTGGCAAAAACCGTAAGGCCTTTGCACGAGCCTTTCTACATCTATCGCATAAGACAAGGTTCTATTTCGACTCTCGCTAAAACGACCAACTATTTTCTCGAAGACTACGCCGAAATCCTTAAATCGCTTCTCGCTTTCCATAACAAAATTTCATCTTCGCCGGATTTCAAAAAAGAAATATCAAAGCTTTGGGCGCGCCATTGGCTAACTTGGATTTGCTACTACTGGTTTGCACCGCGAGTAATGAAAACCGCTTCGCGCGAGCATCGCTACGATACCCTTAGGATTCTATTCGCTAACGGATTTTCGAATTTCGAGCTGCTCTGCCGCTCGACTACCCTTGCTAGACGCATCGCAAGATCTTTCATAAAATTCGGCGTCCGTCATCCGCGATTGGAATTGGTCACGGACCTATTCTTCTCGCTCTTATATAATCCTCTGACTCGCCTTCGCGATAGCTTGCGCTAGGCAATTTCTATAAAAGAGCGTTCGTTTACTTTTCGAAGGATGATTTTTCTGGCAAGATATAATCGAAAGCATCTCGCAATTCTTTGAATATACTCTCGCAATTCACGCCTGCGATTTTATCGTTGATGCAAATTTCGGAATATGCCTGACGGCGGATTGCCTCGCAAATCCCCTTCTCTTCGCCTTCTCTGAGCGCAACAAACGCCCCGCGATGCTTTTCGTTACATGGGATAAAGTTGCCCCTGACCATGTTCAAGGCCAAAAGAAGCCAATGATTTACGCACTCGTCGCTACGAAAGCGACTTTGCGAAGTCTTCTCTACAAAGCTCGGCGCAATTCGCCATATTTCATCGAAAGTCGATTTCAAATGAGAACTTGCCAAGTGACCGAATGTCCCGGGGATATAACATTTATTGACGGCAAATGAAGCTAGATTTCTGGCCGCCCTTCCCAAACCCAGCTTGCCGACATCGACAAACTTCCAAATATTCTTGCGAATCGATTTCTCGACATCTACGCAACGCTTGAGCGCGCTTGTATTGTTAAGAACCATTCTGCTCGTATTGCTCGCGCCTAGCCAGCGCGGAATGGCAAGTTCGCATGCGGTCACGGGAAGGCCCTTCTTGAAGAAGAACTTGGGCTCTACAGGACGCAATAGAAAGATATCGTCGTTGAAAAGAACAAATTGTTCAGATAAATCCGCGAGGCGATGAAGATTCAGCTCGATCGTATTCGAGTGAAATGTGGGCAGATGTCCACGCGGAATATATTCTTCGTGATTTACCAACCGAAGTTTAGGATTCGATTCATCAAGCCAATCCGGCTTCTGGTTGCATGTTACGAAAAATACTCGATTCTCCCAAGGAGCGAATTTTTCCACTGCGCGAAACCAATATCGAAGAATTCCGTAGTCGCGATAATGGCAATCTGCATTTGCATCTGCATCGCAGGAAACCTCGGCTGCGCCATTTTGCTCGTATTTACGTTTAAGCTTCAGCCATTCGGAGTCTGATCCATCAACCCAAGGCAATACAAAATCGATTTTGTTAATCATTTGTTCTCAAGCTCCTTTGATTATGCTGGCCTTGGGTTTGGTGGGGCATTACGCGTCAAAAGCGTAAGTTTCTATTTGCGTTTATCATGCAAGGTGATGTCATTTTGCGTGATAGCATAAAGGATTTTTACGCTTATGGCGCAGGTGGGGCATTATGCAGAATAAGCGTAAAACTGCATTATCATTATGTTTATTAGTGCCCTTAGTGCATCACTGTTCTTATTAGTTAACTAAACTTGACATTTTAACATCGCACTTCCCTTGTGTCTCATTTTGGAGAGTCCCGGGAAAGAACCGCTGTTATTTTATGTCTACAGCCCTCCAAGGCGCATTTGGGCTTATTGCGCTACCACCCGTATGCGTTGTAGTGGCTTTATTGCGCGGTTTGGCGCGTACGGTGATTTCGGACGTTGTGAAATGAGATGCTATCATACTGTTTTGAGGCATCCGAGCGCACGATGACTCTGAGATGGAACTGATGTAACGTCGAGCGCGTGTAGTGACGGTCTGCGGAATACCGTCCTCGGACTGGTATTGTATACCCTATCCCGTAGACCCGTAAACGGTATTTCCGTGCGACCTCTACGCCTTCTACAAACCCGTAAACGGTATGCGGATGCACCGGTATGAGATGGCGCGGGGCGTCGATTCCGTCCGCCGGAGGATCAATCCCTGTCGCAGTCAGCTCGGTCAACTACGCAGATGGGATTGTCTCTCTAAAGCGGCAAAGTCCATTTTGCTTCGTGAAATCGGACTTTTGCGTTCTCTCTTGCTTCATCTCCGTGATTGCGCAGAGTTTGATTGTGCTCTCTGGTAAATCAGATCGCTTTTGGGAAATGGGAAAAGGGTGGAAAGAGGGCGGAAAAGGCCGGAAAACAGGGGGTGAGGAGCGTTTTGGGGCCTAAGAGGGGTATCTGGGAAAAAAGAGGCGTTTAGAGGGTGATTTCCAATGTATCTGGGAAAAATTCAGGGGGAGAAGAGTTTGCGCAGGGCCGTTTTGAGGGCTGAGGCGACGGCGGCGGTCTGGACGGCGCGAGAAGGCATGGCTTGAGGATCGCTGCGGGGGTTGGTTTGATGGACGAGCCAGTAATGAACTGTAGCGGAGGATTTAGAGTTTTTAGCCTGCGCTACGAGGGCTGGAAGCCAGTGGCCATCGGGCATTTTAGAGTAGGCAAGAGAGAGAGCGGTAGGGAAGTCGCGAGGCATGCCACGCCATGAAGCGGCTTCAAGAGAGGCCGGGATAGCGAGGTATTTAGCGCGTTTTGGGGTAATCGGGGCGGCTTGAGGGTCGAGCATTCGGGCTAATGGCGGGGATTTGATGTTGACATTGGCCGTGAGGCTGGATGGATTAGACTCGCTTCTAATGGATTCTGCGATAGATGTGCCGTGATTGCCATACCAGAAATAACGCTTTGGGTAGTTTTTACCATACCAGGGGAAGCCGGATGTAGTATGAGGGAGTTGTTCCTTTTCGCGGAAGTGGCGGCGCAATGAATTGGCGAGTGCAGCAGTAGCCGATTCGATCAAGGTTTTTCTCGAGGCGGTTGTATCGAGTGTTGAAATGCGCTTTTCAACAGCCTTTGAAGAGGCTTCAAGAAGTTTTTTATCGATATTTAAAATTGGAATGGCCATTGCTTTTAGGAAATAGATTTGTTATAATATGTGGCGTTCGGACGGGGAATGCCATGACAAAAGGTTGGCCGCAAGGCATGAACGGTTGTGGGTTGTTCGTCCGATCATTTTTTACCTTTCTTCTTATAGAAAGTGTGAAATGTGATTCCGCCGTTTTTTTCTAAGGATACAACCAACCTGTAAATATTGCCATCAGCTGATTTTTTTGTCAACATCCAAAAATTCGGTTCGTCCTGTTTTGCTACAGAATCTGGTTTGCGCCAAACATGAGGAATGATATCAAGTTCGCGCATATCCAAAGGAATGTTGTTATTTGGGTCTTTATCGACTTCGACATGATCCTTAATGACATGCATTATATTGGCCGGTGGAAGATTAAGAGTATATTTTGTATCTTGCGGCAGGGATGCCGCAATGCAAAACCTTTCCGATGGACGGCCCAAAGACGGCTTGGCTTTGATGGAGGTAGTTTTTTTGCCTGCATCAAATTCGGCTTTCACTTTCTTCGCAATATCCTGAACAAAAGCGCCCGAGAAATAAACGCGCTTGGTATGGGGATTATATTGAATCTGCTCACCGAAAGAATCTTTTAGCATTCTTTCCAAATCACTATCGGGGCCAGGAACTGACATTTCGGCTTCGAGTGATTTGTTGAAGTTATCGATGGGGGAGGCTTGCGGGGGCTGGTAGTCGTCGGAGATGAGGCCGAGGGAGACGGCTTCGTCGAAAGAGACATCTTCGAGGCCCATGCCGGAATTGAAGTCGAAAGGCGGATAAGGGACGCCGAAGCGAGAGATTGCGACCCAGATGGGGTCGTCTTTAAGGGCGATCATGCGGCCTGCGAGGAGCTTGCCGCCTTTTTTGATCCAGGTAGAGCGCCAGTCGCGGGGCTTCAGGCGTTCCTCGATACGGACTAATTCTTGGGCCGGAAATGCGAGGCGGGCGCCGTAGGAGTTGGAGATTTCGGCTTTTGCGTAGCCCGCGGCGAGACCCGCGTTCGTATCGATAATGACATTGGCGCGGGCGGCGGAGCCCGGGTCGGTTATGAGATTGGTGCCGCGCGCGATGCCCGATTCGCGCGCGGCTTGCATAATATCTGAAACGACCTGGGCGCGCGAGACGAATGTATCGCTATCCGGGTTCTTGGCCGCGGAGAGCAGCTCTGCGATGCGGGAGCGGGCGGTATCGAGAAAGCGGACAGATTCGACATTAGCCGAGAAGAAGGCACGATCCTTTACGGCGGCGGAAAAGGAGGCCCATTCGGCCGACGAAATGCCGCGACCGTCCGGGCGAACGGACGAGACGAGGTTTTTGCGGAGAATGACTTCTTCTGGCGTCATGGCGAGAGCGGCCTTTCTTAATTGTTTTGCCCAATCTCAGATTGGCCATCGCTACCGGCGGTGGATGGGGCGATGTTGCAGGAGCCGTCGGCGCATTGGTCAATCGCAGATTGACCATCACTGCCGGCGGTGGAGGCGCTCACGGACGGGGTAGCGGATGGGGCGGCGGATAGGGCGGAGGTTTCGCTAGGGGTTTGGGTTGCGGCGGGCGCTTTGACCTGAGCGGCGGCCGGGTTGTAGGCGGTTGCGGCGAGCTGGGCGATAGTGGTAAGTGCGCCCATGTTGGTCTGCATCATCTTGTTGAACTCTTCGGAGGGCGTGGATTTGACGCCGTTCATAGAGAAGTTGAAGGTGCCGTTTTGATCCATCGAGCCGGAAAGCTGGTCTGCCTCGGTCGAGAGCCAGTGTGAGTTATGATAGAGGCGGTAACCTTCCTGGTTCTTTTCGATTTTGACGACGCGGCAGCCCGAGAAAGCTGTAGCGATAACGACTTCGAGTGCGATGACAATGACGCACACGAAGATTGCTTTTAGGTATGTTATTGCGTTTTTCATTTTTATTTTTCCTTTATTGGAGTTTATTTTTGTTGGACAAAGTTTTTTCATAGCAGTCCTTCCAGGCGCGCCAGCCTGGAGCGGACGAGTTGGACAAAGTTTTTTCATAGCAGTCCATCCAGGCGCGCCAGCCTGGAGCGGACGAAACGAAATCGTACATGCAGCGCGCCAAATGGCGAAGCCAATATCTGCGCCAGTGCCACCAAGGATAGGCGGCATCTACCAAGATAATACAATTATCGTAAAACTCGGTATTGGCGAAATTGAAATCATAACGTTGACCATTCGAGAGATAATTGCGAAGATCATGGATAAGGGCGGCCGGTTCGAAAACGCGGAGCCAATTCGTTACTTTAGCGCGAAGAGCGGCCGGGAAGAACTCCGGGCCGATTCCGTTGTATTCTACTAGCAAGGTAGCTTCATCAATGCCACGGAAAAGCTCGCAGCCCGCGAGATTGTGGACTACAGCGTCTTCCATTAGAGAATTGATATGTTCGATCGTGTACATAGGCATAGCTATTATTCCTCCTCGGAATTGGCGGGGTTTATGATTATAACATTGTTTACGACATTGGTAGTTGCCTTTTCGGCTTCCCGGCGAACTCTAGCTTCCTGAAGAGCAGGCGGGATGCCTCTAGTATTCAACGTGCGAGGGAGTTGCGCGTTGGATTTCTCGACTTCGCGCGCGGGCGATTGAGCGGTAAACTTGTCGATGAATTGCGTGCCATCCTCATAGGTGGAAATCTTGATTTCGTTTTCTTCGTCGATTTCCTGCGAGATTAATTTGCCATGCCAAGCCTGGCGGCCGGCGAGCGAATTATCCACATCGCGATGATACTTTCTGTTCATCAGCTGGAGGGCCGCTATAAGATCGGCTTGAGTCCAGGTATTCGTAGCTCCGTTTAGCAAAAGGGTTTCTGCAATGATAGGCGAGCTTTCTTCGCCATCGGCCAATGAAACGACGCTAGCCAGCAAGAGAGGTAGTATCAATATTTTTTTCATTTTGTAGCTCCTTTTATAATGTAGAAAGCGGCTTGCCATCCTCGATTATTGAAGTTCGAACGGGAACGATATTGATATGGCGCTTACGGTCCGTCATCCAGTTTACCTGCAGAATGCCATTGGTATTTACCGACGGGCCGGGCGTCCATGTTGTGGCTGCATACCAGCGATTCGAAATGGCACCTTGGAAATAGAAATCGTAAGGCTGAGGGACCCCGCCCAAAGTATTGGTATAGGCAAGGACCATTTCGTTTTCGTTCGTCGAACCATCCGGCCAATACCACAGCTTGAAATCGGCGGTCGAAGGCGCTATCATGTAGTTGAATGCAATATGGACGACATCATTTGAGACATACGAGCCATTGTCATATAAAAACGCCTGAGTAGGATCTGTGCGCAAATAGGTAATCAGGCGATGTTTCGTAGAGCCGAATAAAATAGCCACTGCAAGGAAAATCGCCATTGCGCAAAGCGCGAACGGTCTTTTCGGAAGTTTCTTTATGGCAATGCGGACGCCCGCGACGAGAATCGCAATGGCTGCCAAGCCCAGGATTGACAAAAGGATTATTGCTTTCATTTTTTTTACTCCGAAAGTATAAGGTATTTTTTGTTGTTGACGGTTTCGACGTGAAGAGCGTAGTTCGTGCCATCGATTATGAGATTCGTGAAAGCGACAGGTGCGACATTGTTGATATAAGTATCGCCGCCCGTCTCATATTCCGCTTTGACAAACAT
>JAFSMR010000003.1 GCA_017447805.1 Kiritimatiellia bacterium
GTCGTCAGTTCGTGCCGTGAGGTGTTTGGTTAAGTCCACCAACGAACGCAACCCCTTATCTGTGTTGCCATCGGGTAAAGCCGGGAACTCGCAGATGACTGCCTGTTTACGCAGGAGGAAGGTGGGGATGACGTCAAGTCAGTATGGCCCTTACGCCCAGGGCTGCACACGTGCTACAATGGCCGGTACAGAGGGAAGCGAGACCGCAAGGTGGAGCCAACCCCACAGAGCCGGCCCCAGTTCAGATCGGGGTCTGCAACCCGACCCCGTGAAGTCGGATTTGCTAGTAACGGCGTATCAGCTACGACGCCGTGAATGCGTTCCCGGGCCTTGTACACACCGCCCGTCACATCATGAAAGCCGTCTGCACCCGAAGTCCGGCATTCGTCGGCCTAAGGTGTGGGTGGTGATTGGGATGAAGTCGTAACAAGGTAACCGTTGGGGAACCAGCGGTTGGATCACCTCCTTTCTAAGGAGTAGGCTTGGCCGCAAGGCAACAAAGCCAAGGTGAAACTCTTTTCCACCAACAAACTCCATGTATTGTTCCGCGCCCCTTCCGGTTATTTAGTGGGCTTGTAGCTCAGTTGGTTAGAGCGCGTCCCTGATAAGGACGAGGTCACAAGTTCGATTCTTGTCAGGCCCACCATTTACCTCTTGTGGGGGTATAACTCAGTTGGTAGAGTGTCTGCTTTGCAAGCAGAATGTCGCCGGTTCGAATCCGACTACCTCCACCAAATCCCTCGATTGCCTCAGGCACCTATCTTTGGTGGGATACTCAAGCGGTCAACGAGGGCAGACTGTAAATCTGCTGGCTTACGCCTTCCAAGGTTCGAATCCTTGCCCCACCACCACTTAAAACCCGATGTAAATCGAGGTTTTATTTTTTTGTTTAGTTCGAGTTACGAGTTGTAGAATGGAATTGTCAACATTTGCAAACTGCAAACTTAAGAATGAACTGGGCTAGATTCGCGGTTGTGGACTTGGCTGCGGTAAAGCGACCATCCGTTATTCAGCCAGAAACTTATTCCGCAAACCCACATAGCCGGAACCAGCAGAGAATGGTTGCCGGAAATTTCAGCGACCATTACGATTGAAGTCAGAGGGATTCTTATTGCGCTAGCGAGGAATCCAGCCATGCCTACGAGGGCGAAAGCAGCGGGGTGAATACCGAAAGAAGCTGGGCAGATGCGCGAGCAGATAAGTCCGAAAGCGGCGCCTAAGGAGCCGCCGCAGACGAGTGCCGGGGCGAAAACGCCGGCGGAGCCGCCCGAGCCGACCGTGAAGGCGGTTGCTGCCGTTTTCATAAAGAAGAAACAAATGAAGCCAGCGATGGTGAGTGGGCCGAAATCTTCAAACAACTCGCTTGCGCCGGCGGTGAAGCTAGCTTGAATAACTTGGTAGCTGGTGCCGAGGATATCTGGCACGAAGTAGCCGATTACGCCAGTCAGCAAGCCGCCGACGACAACTCTAAGGGCGCCGGAGCGAATAGACCAGAAGAATTTTTCTTCGGTATATCTAAAGAAACTGATGTAAAACCTTACGGCAAAAGTGACGACGATCGCGAGGATGAAATAAGGCAGTAGCCTAACGCCATTTTGGAATGCGCAATCGGCTGGCATTGTAAATAGCGGGAGCCACCCGTAGAACCAAGCGTATATCGTGTAGCTAACCGCGCTAGCGATAAAGCAAGGGATAATCGTTTCATATTCCACATCGCTAGAAGAATAGAAGATTTCGAATCCGAAAAGCGCGCCGGCTAGCGGGGCTTGGAAAAGCGCGCCGAGGCCGGCGGAAAGGCCTGCGGCCATTAGAATGCGCCGCGCGCGGACAGAAAGATTAAGCGCTCGTGCGATTACGCTGCCACATGATGCGCCAACCAAGGTGATGGGGCCTTCATAACCTCCGGAGCCTCCGGAGCCAACCGTTATTATCGAGGCAACCGATTTAATCGGGATTACGGCGCCTGGGACATAGCCATCTTCGTAGTGATAGGCGTGAATTGCGCTGCCGGTGCCGCGAGCATTTTTCACGGAGGAGAATTTTTTTATGAGTAGATAGCCTAAGAGCGCGCCGGCGGCCGGCAGAACGAGCAGCAATAGGCGATGCCAATCCAGCAGCGCCTCTAGCGAATACATTCGCCCGATGGCCGCGCCATCCGAGATTCGCGAGAGGCTTTCTCTTTTGCCGATTCCTTCGAGAATCCAGCGGCGCGTAAAATCCAGCGCCGCACGAAACGCTACGACGATAAAACCGGTAAAAGCGCCTACTACGATAGATTCGCTTACATATCGGCCCGTCTTCACGGAAAGACCCTTGCCGCTAAAGAGAAATTTAAGAACGCCAATCCACAGCTTTTTCAGTTTTTCTTTCATCTTTCGCTCCTCAGCGCAGGGTCAAGGCGGTCGCGCAGATAATCCGCGAGATGATTGAATGCGAGAACAAGCGAGAATATCGCCGCCGTAGTGAAAGCGAGTTCCCACCATACCCCTTGCCATAGGCGCAGGCGCGAATTCGAAATCATTACGCCCCAGCTGGGCTCGCCTTGCACGCCTATGCCTAAAAACGAGATAAATACTTCTGTCGAGACGGCGGAAGGAAATCTTATCGAAAATTGTATCAATATAATATGCGCCACATTTGGAAGGATGTGGCGAAACATGATACGCGAGTGGGAATAGCCGAGAGATTTCGCCGCAAGAATATATGCGCGAAAAGTATGCTTCATTACTTCTGCACGAATGGTCCGGCAGACGCCGACCCAAGTCGTAAGGCCGATTCCAAGATAAATTCCGAAGAGCCCTTGGCCGACTACGAGGGAAATCGCGAGGATAAAGAGGAGGCCCGGCATCGAAGCGACAGTTGCGGTAATCCAGACTACTATCGCATCGACTTTACCGCCGAAATAGCCGCCTAGCAACCCTAAAATCACGCCGAGTGGAATCGCGATAAGCGAGGTCATGACGCCTACGTGAAACGCGATTCTCGCGCCTTGCACGAGGCGGAGGGCTACCGAGCGCCCGAGGTTATCCGTGCCTAGCCAATACTCCGCGCAAGGTGCCTTATAGCGCGCATTCATATCGACTACATTATATTGCGGCGTTACATCGCGGAATTTAGCCACGCGATACTGCACTTCACCGAATATTGCGGCGAAGAAATACGCGACTAGCGCCACGAGGCATATTTTTACCGAAAGTTTCACTTTCTCCACTCTTGCGGCAGCGCCGCGAGTACGGTTTGGACGACTTCTTCAAGCGTTAGATTGCTGGAATCGATTTCGAGAACCCCGTCTGCTTTCTTTAGCGGCGCGAATTTTCTAGTAGAATCTATTTTGTCTCGCGCGAGTAGGCTCGCTTTCACGGCCTCGGCGGATTCGAAGGCGATTCCTTTTTCCGCTTCTTCTTTCTGGCGCCTGAGCGCGCGTGCCTCGGCGCTGGCCGTAAGATAGAATCGAGCGGGGGTATCCGGGAAGACGGCTGTCGTGATATCGCGCCCTTCGACGACAAGATCGCCAAACCGGGTCATCGATCTAAGGAGCGAAGTAACTTTATCGCGGACTTCCTTTACGCGTGCGACATAGGAAGCGTTAGCGTTGATTTGCGGCGTCCTGATTCTATCGCCGGGCGCCTCGCCGTTCACATAGTAGGCTATATGGCCGTTTTCGGGACGAAGTTCGATTTCGACTTCCCCGGCAGTTTTGGCGACCTGCCCGGGATTCTGGGTATCGATTTTCGCATCGATGCAAAGCCATGTGATTATTCTATAGAGTGCGCCAGAGTCGACATGGAGAAATCCAAGCTTTTCTCCAACGATTCTAGATACGCTCGATTTGCCGGCGCCACTAGGCCCATCTACCGCGATTACTCTAGCCATATTATTTCGAAACCTCCTGAATAAGCATTAAAACAAGATAGATTGCAAAGGACATTATGAAAATAGCGCCGCCCGATTTACCGATAATGCGAGAAGAGGAATTTTCTTTCTTTTTGCCGGCGAGCGCGAGAAAGGGAATTAGCGCGGTAACAATCGCAAGCGCCGGCAAATCGCGTAGCAACACAAAGCGCGAATAGGAGGCCGTGGGTGAAATCGCCCCTGCAATTCCGATTACTGCGAGCATATTGAAAATGTTAGAGCCGACTATATTGCCTAGAACAAGCTCGGATTGATTTCTGCGCGAGGCGGCGATTGCGGAAGCAAGCTCGGGAAGAGATGTCCCTATCGCGACAACAGTAAGCCCGATAATAAGATCGCCGTTTTTGCCGCTAAAGAAGAAGCTTGCTATTTTTACCGAGCCCGATACCAGAATTTGGCTCGATACGACCATCGCCGCGAGGGAAAAAAGAGTCCAGAATATAGCGCGGCCAAGAGAGAGGCGTTTTTCCGATTTATTTTCATCGCATTCGGAATCGGATTCAGGTTTATCGAATTTGCAGTAAAGCGGCATCACCAGCGCGAAGATAGCGAGCAAAATCAGCGAGTCTATTCTCGAAAGCACGCCGTCTTTCAAAAGAAAGAAAGCGATAGCCACGATAGCCAATAGGAGGGGGCTTGCGATAGTCAGAATAGATTTCTTGACTTCCAGAGGATTTATCAAGGCGGCGATACCTAAAATCGCGGCGACATTGAATACGCAACTGCCGTAGGCATTGCCGAGCGAGAGGTCTGTATGGCCCGAAAGCCCGGAAAAAGTGCTCACCAGGAGCTCTGGCGCACTTGTTCCGAAACCGACAATGACCATACCTACGACGAACGGCGTTACGCCTAGCCATTTCGCGAGGGCCGCCGCGCCAAGAACAAACTTATCGGAGCTCCACGCCAATACGGCTAGCCCCACTACTACGAAAAAGACGGCCGTCCATATAGAAATATTATCAAACATGCTCGATTATCATTGAAAATCCTTAAATTTAACTTGGTGCGACTAACTGGGATCGAACCAGCAACCTTCGGCTTCGGAGGCCAACGCTCTATCCAATTGAGCTATAGTCGCATTCAGTTTGGTGTAGTGGCGGATATTGTAACATATTTTCGGCTTCGGAACAAGTGCCAATGAATATAAATTAACACCAATAACCGGCCAAAGCCAATTTGAACTTTCTAGCTGTTGGGTATTGCCTCAAAGTAGCAAATTATGATATAATACAACCCACAAAAGGGTTACAAAATGACTTTGTCAGAGTTAGAGATTGGCAAGGCGAAGAGCCTTGAGGAAATTGCCGTAGCAGAAGGCGCGACATTGGAGGCTTTGCGCGTAAAATATGTCGGCAGGAACGGGCTTATACCGGCAATTATCAAGGGCATGAAAGATGTGCCCAAGGATGAGCGCCCGGCGTTTGGCAAGGCGGTGCAGGCTTGGAAGGCGGAAGTCGAGGCGGCGCTCGAGGCGCGCGGGGGTGGTTCGCAGCCCGAGGCGCAGGTCGATGCCGATTTGACTTTGCCGAGCAACTGGCGCAAACTAGGCGTCGAACATCCGCTAAGTAGAGTGATAAAAGAGTCGGCGCAAATCTTTTCACGCCTCGGCTTTACTGTAGCTGACGGGCCGGAGCTCGAAAACAAGTTCAATAATTTCACGGCGCTCAACACCCCGCCGCACCATCCTTCAATGGATCGTAGCGATACATTCTGGTTTGGCGAAGATTGTCTCTTGAGGACCCAGACTTCCCCTGTGCAGATTAGAACGATGATGGCCAATAAACCGCCGATTCGCGTAATTTGCCCGGGCCGGACATATCGCCGCGACACGACCGACGCTACGCATTCGGCGAACTTCCATCAGATTGAAGGATTGTATGTGGATACGAAAGAAAAGCCGGTGAGCCTCGCCGATTTGAAGAGTATTCTCGCGTATTTCGCAAAGGAAATGATGGGCGATGGCGTAACAGTACGTTTCCGTCCCCACTTCTTCCCGTTCACCGAACCTTCGGTAGAAGTCGATTTTTCTTGCCATGTCTGCAAAGGTAAAGGTTGCAATGTTTGCAAGCAGTCCGGCTGGATCGAAGTCGCGGGCGCCGGAATGGTCGACCCGAGAGTATTCAAATTCGTCGACTACAATCCCGAGGAAGTTTACGGCTACGCTTTCGGTTTCGGCGTAGAGCGAATCGCGATGATCAAATATGGCATACCGGATATCCGCTGGCTGTACGAGAACGATCTTCGCTTCTTGAACCAGCTCGGCTAGAAGAACTTCAAACTAAGGAATCAGGCAGATGATAACGATCTACAAATGGGAAAATGGAGGCTTGAGAGAAACGCCTGATTTCTCCGAGAGCTGCTGGATAAATCTCGTAGAGCCGACTACGACGGAGCTCGAAAGCGTCATAGCGCATTCCAACGTGCCGCGAGATTTCCTCACCGACCCGCTCGACGCCGATGAAAGGCCGCGTTTCGATTATGACGATGATTCGGTGATGTTAATCGTCCATGTGCCGTGTCCGGTGCGCGACGAGGATAGCCCTTACCCATATCGAACGGTCCCTCTCGGCATCATTCTTTTTGCGCAAAGCGTAATAACCGTATCATCTGCCCCGACGCCCGTGACAAGTGCGTTTCTCGACCAAATCCGCCGCGTATGCCCTCCATCCGACCGTTATCGGTTCGCATTCCGTCTATTGTGGCATGGCGGCGTACTCTTCTTGAGATATCTTAGGGATATCCACCTCAGGACCAATGCGTTGGAAGAAGAGCTGCACGAGACGATTTCGAACGAGGCGCTCTTGAAACTTTTGACGATCGAAAAGACCTTCGTATATTTCACTACCTCGCTCAAAGCTGATACAATCGCTTTGGCCAGGGCCAACACTGCGCGTCAGCTTGTGTTATCTGAGGATGATCGCGACCAACTGGAAGATGCGCTGGTAGAATATCAGCAGGCGCTCGAGACCGCGACTATTCACGCCAACATTCTAAACGGAACGCTCGATACTTTCGCTTCTCTCATTAACAACAACCTGAATAATGTGATGAAATATTTGACCGCGGCGACGATTCTTCTCGCTGCGCCAACCCTCATTGCATCCATATACGGCATGAATATCGATTTGCCGTTCCAGAAGCATATTCACGCATTTGGCTTGATAATGGGCGCATCGTTGATTTTGGCTTGTTTGATTGGCGCCGTATTTTTCGTCCTTTCGAAAAAACGGAGGTTCTAGCCGAATGAGCAAGTTTCTCGCGAGCATTGCCGTATTGGCCGTTTTTGGCGCCGTGTTTGCACAAGAAGCGCAAAAGAGCAATGCGGAAATCTGGAATGAAGGCGTAGAAGCCTACAAAAGCGGCGAAAAGGCGAGGGCGCTCGAAATTCTACGCCCGATTATTCTCGAAAAAGATTTTGGCGCGAGGGCCGCGGAAGTTTCTGGCGCGATCGAATATGACAATGCGAGAAATCCAAATTCCACAAACGCTCTTGAGGCGCTCGAAAATGCCGCCGTCTATGCGCAGATCGCGCTAAGGGCAAAGCCTGAAGACGAGCGGCTGAGGCGGAATCTGGCGCGCGCCATCTCGCCGCTCGCCCAGCTTAGGGAAACGAAGAGAATCAATGAACTGGAAAAGGCCGCCGAAGGCAAAGATGCGAGGGCGCTTTTGAAAAACGTGCGAAATTCGACGCGCCAATTGATGAATGAAAGCGCGACCTACAGAACAAATTCAGCGCCTGTCAGAATCGCCCTATCGGATCAACTTGCCGCCAAAGCGAAGAAGATTTTAGATGAAGCGACTATGACGAAAATCGCGCTCAATGCCGTCGACACGGCGAAAGCCGGCGCAAACGAAGAATCTTTCGCAGAATTTTTGACGCGACTCGATGGCGCACAAAATGTTTTGCAAGAAGGCGAGAAAAATCTCGAAGATATCGCGCCCGAAGCATACGGGAATATCGCGACTGCAGAAAACGAATTCCATTTGCTCTATAAAGGTATAATGCCGCCGAGAGAAGCGCTGTATGAAGATTATGTCGCCCAGTCCAACGCATGGCAAGATATCGAAGAAATAAATTCCCGTCCTTGGCAAAACGAAGCGTATGATTATACAAGAATATTCCGCTCGCGCCTCGAGGAGCTTTTTCAGGAATACGAGCAAATGGCCGAGGCGAACACCAACGCCGCGCCGCTGACGGCCGAAACGAAAGAGAAAATTTCGGCCCTCGCGCAAAATCTCGAAAATCTCCAAGCGGAGTTGACCGGTGAAATTCTGCCGCCGAAACAAGAAGAAGCGCTCGGTATAATCGAAGAAATCATGAAGCTGTTGCCCACTCCCCCGCCGCAATCCCAGCAAAACAATCAGCAGCAAAACAATCCACAACCGCAGGAGCAGGATAATAGCGCCCAGCAAAACGACGAGCAGAACAGCGAGCAAGATGAAGATAAGGGGCAAGAGCAAGGCGAGGACCAGATGACGGCAAAGGAGCTCGAGGAAAAGGAAAGCGAAGAAAAGACCGCCAAACCGAAGGATGAGAAATCCGAAGAGGAGAAAGCTCTGGATATGCTACTCAAAAAAACCGAGGAACGAACAGAAGAACTTAACAAGAAGAAAGACGAATATTTCAAGAAAAGAGTACTCCAGGACGAAAAAGACTGGTAGGAAATCAAAAAGGAGTTTGGGAATATGAAAATAGTCGTAGCTTGTGGGGGGACAGGAGGTCACGCATTCCCGGGCCTCGCCGTCGCCGGAGAGTTGCAAAAGCGCGGGCATGATGTGACGATTTGGGAATCCGGCAGAGATGTCGAATCGAGCGTAATGCGGAATTGGGAAGGCAAGGGCTTTTCCACTTTAGCCAGGCAATTGTCTTTCAAGAATATTTTTGGAATAATCCGCAGCATCCTAAGGTGCAAAAAAGAAATCCGCCGCAATAGGCCGGATGTTTTGCTCGCGATGGGCAGCTATTCTTCTCTTCCTCCAGTATTGGCTGCGAGAAGCGCCGGCGTTCCGGTCGTTCTTCACGAGGCGAATACCGTTCCCGGCCGGGCCGTGGATTTTCTCGCGAAATATGCGAAGGTAGTCGCGATAAGTTTCGCTGCAACCGAAAAATATTTAAAGGGAGCGAAGACGTGCCTTACGGGGCTTCCGATTCGCGAAACGATCGCCAAAGGCAAGCGTTTCGATTTTATTCCGCCAGATTCGTTTACGATTTTCGTAACTGGCGGCAGCCAAGGGGCGCATGCGGTAAATTGTCTCGTAAGCGAGGCGATCGTTTTGATGAAAGATGAACTCGCGCGCCGCGGAGAAGATATTGCAAAGCGCATTTATGTAATTCACCAGACCGGCGCAAAAGACGAGGCCCCGGTTATCGCTACTTACGCCCAAGCTTCCATTCCTGCCAGAGTGAAAGGCTTCGAGCAGGAAATGGCCAATGCCTTCGCCTCTGCCGATATCGTCGTCGCGCGCGCCGGCGCTTCCACTTGCTTCGAGCTCGCGGCATGCGCCAAGGCGGCTCTTATGATTCCTTTGCCGAGCGCGCTTAGAAATCACCAGCACTGGAACGCAGATGCTTTCGCATCTGCCGGCGCGGCGGACGAAGGTATTCAAGATCGGCTTACCCCGCGGCAACTCGCGAGATACTTGCTTGATAAATTCGATCACCCCGAGCGCCTCGAAAAAATGGCGCAAAGGATGAAATCGCTTGCGATATTCGATGCGGCGCAAAAAGTCGCCGACCTCGTGGAACAAGCCGCGAATTGAAAAATTGCAATCTGTAAAGAGAGAGAGGTGGCCATGACAACAAAGAAAGATATGCAGAAATCCACCCGTAAAGCAATATTGGCTTTGTCTTTTGCCGCTATTTGCTTTTTGCCTTCGTTGACAAATGCGGCAAACGCCGCGCGAAGCGTGCATCTTAAGTACGCTCCGCAAGCGCCTTTGGCGCAAGAAGCCGAGGCCACAATCAAGGTAACGCAATGCCAGACGAACTCTTTTTATATGGCAATCGGCTGGGACTTTGGCTACTGCGGTATTCAGCATGTAGTCGGCATAGGCCATGTAGTGATTTTTTCCGTGTGGGATCCAGGCGACCCGCATGATTTGAGCGCAAAACAAGAAGCCGTCCCGGAAGAAAGAAGAACGAAAGTCCTTTATGCCGCGCCTGAAATGACGGTGTCGCGTTTCGAATTTGAAGGGACAGGCGCGAAAGCCATGGCGGGACTAGATTGGAAAATCGGCGAAGAGGTTTCTTTCAGGGTCGAATCTTTCAAAGATGGCGAAGATAGAATGGCGTTTACCTGTTTTATCAAAATGAAGGATACTCCCTGGACGAAACTTGCGACATTTTCGACGCTTTGCCACGGTGATAAGGTAAAAGGCGTGACAAATGTTTATTCGTTCGTGGAGGATTTCTGGCGCAATGGCGAAAGCGCCAAGCGCGTAAGAAGGGCGGAATTTTCCGGCATAAGGACACGTTCGAAAGATGGCGAATGGGTAAATGTCAGAGTAGCGTGCTTCACAGGCGACACCACGCAAACAAAGAATATAGATGCCGGCATGACCGATAGCGGCGCGTTTTTCCTTCAAACGGGAGGAGATACGAAAAACGAGCATACGCCGCTTTGGTCGTTTGTCGAGTTGTAAAACCTAGTGAGGCGCGATATGTATTACATCAACAAAATAGTATTTGCACTTCTGAACCCTGTGGCGTTTTCATTGGTGCTCGCGATTTTCGCGATATTTTGCGCGATTGTTTTCGATATCGAGAAGGGGAAGTCCGGCAGGAAAATCGTGTTTCTCTTCGCGTTTCTTTCGATGGGGTGGCTGTTCTTCTTTTCTCTGCCCGCGAGTATTCGCATAACCGGTCTGCCGCTTGAAAAAGAATATAAAATCGAGAATGCTTCCAAAAGCCCATCTGCCGATGCGATAGTGGTCTTGGGCGGCGGAGTTTACGCTAAGACCAACAGTCTGGAATACGCCGAACTCCAGATGGGCGGCGACAGGGTTTTGCATGCGGCGAGGCTTTATAAAGCCGGTAAAGCGCCGCTCGTAATCGTTAGCGGTTGCACGGAAGAAAGAGCCGGCAGATTGATTCTTCTCGAACTTGGCGTTCCGGAAGAAGCGATAATTGCCGAAAACACATCGCGCAACACTGAGGAAAACGCGAAGCTCACCGAAGAAATGCTGAAAGAAAAGCTCGGGGGCAAGGCGCATCCGAAAATCCTCCTTGTCACCAGCGCATGGCACATGAGGCGCTCGGAATATATGTTCGAAAAATATGCGCCAGATCTCGAGGTCATTCCGGCGCCTTGCGATTGGGAGGCGACTTGTGCAATAGACCGCGACCTCGAATTCAAGGATTTCTTGCCCTCGCCAGATGCTCTAGCGCAGAACAGCGCATATCTCAAAGAACTAGTCGGCTTCTGGGGATATAAAATTCTAAGGCGGTGACAAATCTATTATGAAGCGCGATATTAAAGATAAAATTTGCCTGTTTTTGGCGACTGGATTCGGAATAGGTTTCATTGTTCCTTTTGCGCCGGGGACGTTCGGCAGTATCCCCGGCGTCGCGTTGGCTTATCTGGTTGCGCTGTTGCCGGTATGGGCGCAGATTCTCGCCTGCGCGATTTTAACACTCCTCGCGGTGCCGATTTGCGACAGGGCGGAAAAATTGCTTTGCTTAAAAGACGACGGGCGAATTTCGGCGGATGAGTGGCTGCTCTATCCAATCGCGCTGATAGGCCTTCCTTTGTTTGCTTTGCCGTGGTGGTCGATGATAATTTTCTTCGCGGTGGTCAGGGCTGTCGATATTCTGAAGCCGCCGCCGGTCGGGGCATTGCAATCGATCAAAGGAGGATTTGGAATAACGATCGACGATTTTGCCGCCAATCTCTATTCTCTCGCTGTCAACTGGGCCGTATATATTTATTTCTTCGCATGAAAGAGACGATTTTAAAAGTAACCGACCCTTGCAAGAAGCTCGAGTTCGATTTATCCAAACCTCTCGAAATAGAAGTCGGTTGCGGTAGCGGAGGCTTCCTTGCACGCCGCGCCGCGGCAAATCCCGATTGCGAATTTCTGGGAATCGAACGAATGCTGGGGCGCGTGAGAAGCTTTGCGCACAAATGCCAAAAGGCGCATTTGAGCAATATCGCGGTTTTGCGTCTTGAGGCTTTGTATACTTTTCACTATCTTCTGCCCGAACATCACGCGCGCAAGGTGTATGTGTTTTTCCCGGACCCCTGGCCTAAGAAAAAGCACCATTCCCACCGCCTCTTCGGTCCTTTATTCCTCGCCGCGCTCTGGAAACGCCTGGAAATCGGCGGCAGAATCGAATTCGCTACCGATCATCGCGAATATTTCGAGACAGTCGAAGAATGCTTCTCGGGCAACGAGAAATTCCGCCGCGTGGAACCGATGGCGCGCCCAGAAGAAGTCTGGACGGAATTCGAAAGAGATTTTCGCTCTAAAGGGATGCCGATATATTCTGCGGCGTGGGAAGCGTTGGCGGGGGATGACAAGGCTCTAGAGCCGCTCAAGATTCCGCCGGAAGCCGAACCTCGCGAAGGTGTAAAGCGGCGTTACATTGCCTTTGATATCGCAGAATCTCAAGAAGCGGAAAATATCTCTAAGGGAGAATGCTAGATTATGGCGGGCGAATCTTTTAAAGCCGAGCTTTTGGCGCCCGCGGGCGATTTCGAGACGGCTCTAGCGGCGTTCAGTCAAGGCGCCGATGCGGTCTATTGCGGGCTTGCGGATTATTCGGCGCGCGCCTATGCGAAAAATTTTTCTTTCCCAGAGCTCAAGGAATTGATTCGCTATTCCCACGCAAACGGCAAGAAAGTATATGTAACTTTCAATACCATTATCGATGAAGCCCAGATGCCTTCGGCGATCGAGATTCTAGCGAAGCTCGAGGATGCGAATCCCGATGGAATAATCGTTCAGGATCTCGGGGTCGCCGCAATTGCCCGGCGATTTTTCCCTCGCCTGGAACTCCACGCTTCTACCCAGCTTGTCGCACATAATCTCGAAGGCGTGCTTGCACTGAAAGAACTCGGCTTTAAGAGAGTAGTCCTTGCGCGCGAAATGACGAAAGAAGAAATTTCTTCGATAGTAAAGCGCTGCGGAACGGAAATAGAATGTTTCATTCATGGCGCGCTTTGCTACTCTATTTCGGGTCTATGCCTTTATTCGGCCATCGAGCGCAATAGAAGCGGAAATCGCGGTAAGTGCGCCTATTGCTGCCGCCAGGCGTTTTGCGCTAAGGAGGGCGATAATCTTATTCTTCCTTTTTCGATGAAAGATCTTCGCCTCGGCACGAAAGCCCGCGTTCTTCAAGAACTCGGCGTAAAATCTTTGAAGATAGAAGGGAGAATGAAAAGCCCTCTATATGTCGCGAGCGTAACGAAATATTATCGCGATATTCTGGATGGCAAAGCGCCATCTGTGAGAGAACAAGATTTGGAGACAGTATTTTCACGCCGCACTACTTCCCTTTATTTCGATGGAAGAACCAAAGAAGCCGATGTAATCGACACGCAAAGCACTGGACACCTCGGCACCCCCATCGGCATCGTAAAGCGTATTACTCTAGATCGCCAAGGCAGGCGTTGGTTGAGATTTAAGACTTCTAGAGCTTTGGAAAAACACGATGGATTGCAGTTTGTTTCAGATGAAGCCGCTCATCCGCGCGGTTTTGGAATAGATGGAATGCGCAGAGCCATTTCTCGCTCGAATGTGTTTACGGTCGGGGCGAACGAAGATATAGAAGTGGAGTTGCCGCAAGAGCGCGAACTTGATATAACGCCTGGCGAAACGATTTATTGCGCGATGTCGGGCGAAATGAAACGCCGCTTTCCTGTGCCGGGGTTTCGTCCCTCGGATTGGCCGGGCGACAAGAAGATAAATATCGTTTTTTCGATTTCCGGCAATTTCGCCAAGGCGAAATTCACTCTCCTGGATGGCTCGGGAATCGAAGTCGCCAGTTCCTTCGAAGGCGATTTCGAGAAAGCGAAAAATCCCGCTCTTACGAAAGAAGCTTGCAGAAAAGCGTTTTCGCGTCTTGGCAAAACTGATTATTCTCTTCAGGATTTCTCGCTTTCCGACCCCGAGGGATTGTTCATTCCTCCTGCAATTTTGAATGAAATGCGTCGCGCGGGGGTGGAAAGGCTGGATGAAGCGCGCGAAAATTCAATTAGGGAGAAAATCGGAATTGCTTCTTCTTCGAAAAATGATACCTCTATCTCTAACAATGAAAAGCCCCAGCCAAAGAAGAGACTGAAAATCCGCCTCGGCGACGAAATAAAAGGCCAAGGTTTCGATGAAATAATCGCGCTACTGCCATCGCGGCAGGAAATCGAAAAGCGCAATATCTGGCCGCAGGATAAATCTTGGCGTTTGGCGCTTGGAGTATTTAACGAAGAGGCGAAATTCAATAATCTTCGTTCGCTCGTCAAAAAACTTCTGCGCGAAGGATTTGTAAAATGGGAAGTTTCGGATTTGGCTACCCTTAGATTGCTGAAAAGCCTGGGAGTCGAGGATATTACTGCTGATTGGACTCTCTATGCGTTCAACTCAAGCGCCCTCGAAGAACTTTCGGCGCTCGGCGTAAGACGTTTTGTCGCGAGCCCTGAAAACAATGCCGGCAATATTCTGGATCTCGCCAATAACTGCAAATATGAAATCGAGTTCCTTGCTAGAATCTCGACTCCGCTTTTTATCTCTCTTAACAAAAGCGCATTGACCGGCAACCTTGATGAAATAAAAGTTTATGAATCCAACGGACTTTGGATAACGGTCAAAGAAGAGCCGCAGACTTTCGATTTGCCGCAAGATGTCCCTTTGCGTTATGATTACAGCTGGGATTTTCCGATCGAGGAATAATAATGATTAGAAGAATATTGAAAAAGTTGTTGGTTTTTTTGAAGAATTTCAGCTGGCTTGTAAGCGCGTTGCTACTTTGGGCGTCCTTCCCGCCGATGGGCGAGAAGCTAGATTCTTTCTTCGCCCTCGCGCCAATGATATTTTTATCACGACAAGGCGATGCAAAGAAGAGCGCGATTATCTGGGGCTTGAATGGGCTGGCGTTTTGGATCGCTACATTGGCCTGGATGGTCGCCATCGTGAAAAACGGCGGACCCTGGCCGCTCGTTGTTCTAGGCTGGTTTGCTTTATCATTATATCTTTCGCTGTATTTCGCATCTTTCGGCTGGCTGAATGCAAAGCTTTGGCGTTGGGTGAGATTGGGCGGTTATTATCGCCGATTGCTCGCTATTCTTTTTGCCGAGCCAATATTGTGGGCGGGGTTGGAAATCGTCCGCGCGAATTTCGGAGGCGGATTTGCCTGGAATCAGCTTGGCATGCCTGCGATCAATGCAGGCTTTAGCGCGCCTGCTAGAATCGGCGGAGTCGCCCTCGTTAGCGCGCTCGTCTTTCTCGTGAATGGGACATTCGCTTCCATTGCCGAAAGAGTAGTTGCGCCGCTTTTCAAAGGGAGGTTTCAGGTAAATGTTCCAAGAGCCGTGAGAAGCATCGAAACTATTCTGCCGGTATTGTTGATTTGGCTAATCTTTTCGATTTCCAATCCAAAGCTTTCCGCTCGTTCCAATGAGGCCAAGACCATTACTATTGCTATGATCCAGCGCAATTTCCCCTGCACCTTCAAGTCGCAAGAGGAAAATCCAATCAAGGTCTACGAAAAGCTAATCGATGAAATTGCGATGTGGCGGCCGGATTTGGTTATGATGAGCGAAAGCGCGATGTCGGAATTTGGCGATGTGAATAGTCAGAACGCGCAATATTTTGCTGATTATTGCGCTATGCGCGCAAATGCCGTTTCGATTCTCGCGGGCGGTTCGCGAGTCGACCGCGAGGATAATCTTTACAATAGCGCGGCGCTTTATATTTCAAAGCGCGCAATGCAAGAAGGCGCATCTTCTCGCAAGCGCGATATAGAATCTTTGCAGATATACGATAAGGTTCATCTAGTGCCATTTGGCGAATTTATTCCTCTAGATAAGACCTTCCCTTGGTTAAAGCGCTTCGCACCTGTCGGCAGTTGCTCTTCGGGAGTCGAAAAAGTCCTAACTTTGCCGGACGGCACGAATTTCGGTTGCGGTATTTGTTATGAAGATACGGATTCCTCTCTTATTCGCCGTGTTCGATTGGATGGCGCAAAATTTTTCGCCTTCATTACAAACGACAGCTGGTTCTCTGAATCGGTTGAAGCCCAGCAGCACGCTTGGCAGGCTGTCGCCAGAGCCGTTGAAACTGGCGTTCCGATTGTGAGAGTCGGCAATTCTGGCGTAACGGGTGTAGTTTTGCCGGAAGGCGAAATTTCTTGGCTGAGCGACGAGAAGGGCAATCCAATCGTAGATAAACAGGCGACAATGGTAACGCGCCTAACTCTCGGCACCTACGCCATGCCCGCTTATGTAAAGCTCGGTGATGCGCCGCTATCATGGGCTTTCGCGATTCTCATGCTAATCATGCTCGCAACAAAACTTTCCGGTTTTATTCAATTTAGGAATTAGTAGTTGTAGACTGAACTTTCTGAACATCTGAACTTTCTGAACATCTGAACGCGGCGATCTTCTCCCCTCACCAAATCCACTACCGCCCTGATATGCCTCGCTTCGCACTTGATTCTCTCGATCTTCATTTGCTCTCGAAATTCCCTAAAGGACTCTGCGATGGCGCGCCAACTTTCAGCTTCCGGCAGATAGTATTTGCTTCGTGGACCATTCTTCCACCGGCAGATGAGATAGCGATTGCATTTATGATTCATCTCCCAATCGAAGCGTTCTTTGAAGGTCAAATAGGCTACAAGCGCGCCGCGCTTTTCGATTAAAAA
>JAFSMR010000040.1 GCA_017447805.1 Kiritimatiellia bacterium
CCGGATTTCAATACGTGCGCGCTAAGTAGAGCTATGCAGCAAATATCACGATAATTTTTGGCGTACCGGAGGTGATGAGATGACGATAGACGATGAGAGAATCAAGGTGCTAGAGGCAATAAAAGCGTTTCGCGGCGAAGATTGGGCGAAGGGGGTTTGTCTTGCCGGGCGTACGGATATGAAGGACGACGAAATACAGTTTTATATGGGGCTATGTTGCGAAACCGGCAACGGCATCAAGAGGGATTACGCCAAGGCTTTGGAATGGTATAAGAAGTCCGCCGCACAGGGGTACGCCAAGGCGATGCGCAACATCGGTAAGATGTATGAGGATAGTCCCTGGGCAGAGCCAAATATTGAACTTGCTGTAGAATGGTATGTAGATGCCGCGCGAAAGGGCGACGCTGTCGCCAAAAAGGCCTTAGATAGGATTGCAAGTACAAACATGTACGCAATCGTCAAGTGCGCAGAGAAGGCGTTCGACGAAGAAAATTGGGAGAAGGGTGTATTTGCGGCACTTCAAACAACTATGACCAATGGCATACTTCAAATGTGGCTTGGTTATTGCTATGACAATGGTTACGGCGTCGAGAAGAATCTAAAGGAGGCGTTTAAATGGTGCGAGAAGGCCGCCCTCAAAGGATATCATTGGTCAATGAACAGACTCGGTGAGATGTACGAGTCTGGAAGAGGTACGGAAAAGAATCTCAAGGAGGCGTTTAAATGGTATAAGGATGTCGCAGAGAGGGGATATTCCAGAGGTCAATTCAATCTTGGCGACATGTATGAATTTGGCAAGGGCACAAAAAAGAATAGAGACAAGGCCGTTTTCTGGTATAAAAAAGCTATAGTGCAGGGTTATGATGAAGCGCAGGATGCGTTGGATAGAATCGAGGCGGAAATAGAAGCCGAAAAGTGGGATGATCCGTTCTTTGTGCTTGAACATTTAATAGGTCTAAAATCTGTCAAAGAACAGGTGAAGGAGATTATTGATTCCGCCAAGGCCCAGAAGATGCGCGAAGAGCGAGGCCTTCCGAAGGTTGATATGTCGTATCATTGCGTATTCACGGGGAACCCCGGAACGGGCAAGACGACGGTCGCTCGCCTTTATGCAAAGATACTCTACGAACTTGGCATTGTCAAGACGGACAACTTCGTCGAGGCCGACAGGTCGAAGCTTCTAGATACCTGCTATGGCGGGACGGAGAAAAAGACGGCCAAGGTCATAGAAAAGGCGCTTGACGGCGTCCTGTTCATAGACGAGGCCTACACGCTTTACAAGGAGAACGACGAATATGACAACGGCAGGGAGGCGATAAATACGCTACTTAAGCAGATGGAGGATAATAGGGATCGGTTGGTTGTCATTGTCGCCGGTTACACCAAGAAGATGGAGGCGTTTCTTGATGCGAACGAGGGTGTGCGATCGCGTTTCCCAAATACAATCCATTTCCCCGACTATTCGGCGAGCGAACTTGTGGAGGTTTTCAAGCTTTGCGCCAAGAAGGGTAATTTCTTTGTGGATAACGAGACGCTTGCCGCGGTAAGGGCCGAGGCCGAATTTGCGCTAGCAAAGCGCGAGGAGGGCTTTGGCAACGCCAGGTTCATAAGGACGCTTTTCGAAAAGGCGGTACGCATCCAGAGCAGGCGTATAGTCGCACTTGAAAATCCCAGCGATAAAGAGCTTCAACATATTATCGCCGATGATATTCCTGATGATAGCGGACGTAATGGGTTAGTGGAGACGGTTGACGATATACTGAAAGAATTGGATAATTTAGTCGGCCTCAAGCCAGTCAAAGAAGACATTCGAAAGCTTTCAAATTATATCCAGATTCAGAAACTGCGAAAAGAAGCGGGGCTCCCTATCTCGCAAGATGCGTCGTATCATTGCGTATTTACGGGCAACCCCGGAACAGGCAAGACTACTGTCGCCAACTATATGGCGAGAATATATCGCGCACTTGGCATAATCAGAACAACCAATCTTGTTCAGGCAGACCGCTCACAACTGGTCGCCGGTTACATTGGCCAAACGGCCTTAAAGACTGATAAAGTAATAGACTCGGCTTTGAACGGCGTGCTGTTCATAGACGAGGCGTATGCATTATCAGATAATACAAGCAATTCCGATTTTGGCCATGAAGCCGTATCAACGCTTATAAAGCGCATGGAAGACGACCGCGACAGGCTTGTTGTAATTGTAGCAGGCTATACTAATGAAATGCGGAATTTCATCAATATGAATCCCGGGCTTCAGTCGAGGTTTACGAGGTATATTGATTTCCCC
Organism: Kiritimatiellia bacterium; assembly: GCA_017447805.1. Taxonomy (GTDB): domain Bacteria; phylum Verrucomicrobiota; class Kiritimatiellia; order RFP12; family UBA1067; genus UBA1067. The sequence continues at coordinate 2,291 of JAFSMR010000040.1, forward strand.
GATTATTCCGAGGATGAGCTTGTCGAGATTTTTGCGAGAAAGGCGAAGAAAGAAGAATTTATTCTTGGCGATGGCGTCCTTGAAGCGGTGCGCGGTAAAATTCATGAGATGTGCGTAAATATGGGCAAGTCGTTCGGCAATGCGCGGGCGATAAGACAGTTCTACTTAGATGTCAAGGAGCACCAGTCCGCACGACTCGTGGAAGAGCGCCATGCTACGAAAGAGCTGCTCTCGACGATAATTTACGAAGATGTTCGCAATTCGTCGGCCTTAAGGGAAGGGGGGCTGAGCGAAAAGAAAGTTCCTGCGCCGACGACATATACATATAAGACGACGACATACAAAGAGAGCGGCGATAAGGCCTCGAAACGGCGAAGGGTGAGCTTTGATGGCGAAATTACAGCCGTCGTTACAACTTGGAAAGAGGCATTTCTTGCAGCCTTTGAGAAATTAAACGAAATGTTCCCTGAAAAGTTCGACTCATTGCCGGATAATCCGTATTTCAGGAATTATTTTGTGAGAGTCGAGCCGGGCAGGCGGTATTCTGGTTATTTATCGCCTCGCTTTGGAGTCGGACGTAATATCCGCGTCAAGGAGTTAGTCGGCAAGTCTTACGCCGAGAGGGAAGATTACTATTTTCTAAGAATGCTGACGCATTTCGGCCTCGCTCCAGGTAGACTTGTGATAGACTGATAATAGAAACACAACTCCAGCGCATGGGCGAGTTAGTCGAAACGACAGGCAACATAAAACGCCAAGACGATTAGAAAGGAATTGAAAGATGGCAAGACAAAAGCGAGTAATCTGGAAGAAGGAAGATGACGCGCTGAGCAAGATGCGAGAGCGGTACGACATTAGGGATGTCGACTACGAATTGATCAACCCATACTGCTTCAACGTTATGATTCCATTTGAGTATGGCGACGAGAAAGTCATGGCTTTCGCGACGGATTTATTTCATGAACTTGAACTTCTTGACGAAGATGATAATATGGATTTCAGCGGCAGCACGGCGTTCTGCGACCTTGTCAAGGATGAAGACATGGAGTGTTACTGCGTAATCTTCAACCACCATGACGTCCTAACAAGCGAGCCGGGGGATGACCTTTACCAGTACACGGTTGAGGCGATGTGCGAAGAAGGCGAGGATAATGAAGACGATGATGCGACTTGGATGCAGGAAATCGCCGACTGCATCAAGTCCGGCGAGATAAAGTCGAAGACGGGCGAGGGGTTCTTTGTTCTTAAGGGCGAGTATTTCGACGAGATAAAGGCGGGACGAAAGACGACGGAATACCGCGATTTCAGTCCGAGCAATCTTCCGAAGTCGATTGGTGTCAAGACGGTCAAGTTGCAGCGCGGATACACGAAAGAGCAGATGAGATACGAGGTGAAGTCCGTCGGGCTACTTGATGCAGATGGCCGCGAGTGCGACCCGTATAACATCCCGAATGGCTTTATCGCGAGGACTATTGCGATTCATCTCGGCAAGAGAGTTAAGTAGCGGTCAAGGAGGGATGTTGAAGTCGAAGATATATCGGGGACTTAGAGTTCCAGTAATTACCGACCCGTTTAAACCCGGACTGGTGCGGAAGCTTATGGCTTCGCGGCATCATTCTTCCAGTTGCAATGTCCGTACAAACCATTCTTTGCACAATAGAACTTCAATCAAATGCCGCCCAAGTCGTCAGAGGAAGGTTGTTGATAAGTTTAGAAAGGTCCTTCGGCATATCCCTCTGAAAGCCATACTGGGAATTGACCAAAGCATAAAGGCTAGTATTATTTGGTTTATCTTCTGGATGACCGTCTATGGCATTTTAATGCTATGCCATCATGGATATATCGCAACTTTGATAATCATTATGTCCGGGGTAGTGAAGTTCTGTCACGACGTGCATGTTGACTCTAAAGCCCTCGGTTCGGGATGTTCAGGATATGCAACTTCAGATAGTGATGCATATTACGATGACTTCGACGAGTCGTTGTTCGAAGAAGAGTTTGACGATGATAACGACTGGTGCGACTCTTCTGCAAACAGCTGGGAAGAGCCGAATGCCGGAGCATCCAAGGCTAGGAGATATTATGATTCTATTGGAACGTATATTGGTTATCGTGATGAACAGGGATGGGTGCATGGTGATCGCGGGCAACATTACATAGGGAGAATTGATGATGATGGCAGCTTCTACGATAGCAGCGGAATGTATCGGGGAACGACCAAGGAGGATGGATATCTATGGGAGGATCGTAAGGGTTATACTGGATATCAAGACGGTAATCGCTTTAGTTCTGAGGGTAATTACGGGATTCCTGAAGTATATGAGGAAGGTGGCGAAGGTACAGCCGGAGCATTCAAGAGATTATATGAGGACGCTAACAATGATGAGTAAATTCACTACCATGCAACAGGATTTCAAAACTATGCGAAAGGATAGCGTTTTAGGCGTGTTTTCAGCCAAAAGCGCCGGTTTCGCCAGGTGGTTTTCAATATGAGTGTGTTTATGCGATACGCTAAACGCCGTTATTATTGCATATGTCGCCGGGTGCTATGCAATAGCAAACCTCTCAAAACCCGGCAAATACGGCATGCTGAGGTCTGGTGGAGGGCCACTTTGGCCAGGTGCTGTGCAATAGAAACTGATCACCGCCTCAAGGGAGCGCTTCAGCCAGATGGTGTTCTTGATTATCGCCGCGAATCGCGTATACGAGCAAGCCACATTGTTCTTCCATTTGATGTAGCGCAGGACAAGATGCGTGAGCATCGCCGCCCATATCTGCCATTCGACAGCGTTTTGGTTCTCGCCGAAGAACGACTGGAGCTGGAGCGTTTGCTTGAGTTCCTTAAAGAGGAGATCAACCGCCCATCTCGCTTTGTAGAGTCCCGCGACCGTGGACGCGCTCCACTCGAAGTTGTTCGTGCAGAAAGCCATCTCGCGCATCTCCTCCTTGACCTCGACAAGGGCCTTGACGCGACGCAACGTCTGGGGATAGTCCGTACTTGTCGTCGCGCCCGTCAGCCGTATCGTCTCGTCGGAGATGATACGTGCCGGCAGATCATTTCTGGGCACGCGCTTCACGACTCTGTATCTGGTCGGCTCCTTTTCCCGGATGACGAAGAACACCCCGCGAAGCGTCTGCCGGTACAGCACGGAAAAGTTGTTGTACGCCCTGTCGAGTATTCCCATGTCGCCAGGCAAGAGCGAGGCGAAAAGCTCTTCTTCCCGCCTGGAATCGTGCTCGCTCGCCTTCCCGACGACGGCGA
>JAFSMR010000041.1 GCA_017447805.1 Kiritimatiellia bacterium
AGACCATCAGATTCATCAAGCAAGAATACGGATTTGAGAACATCCGGGTACACAGCTACAATGCCAGGCGCAACATGGCATCGCTCGTCCTCGCGTGCGCCTACTTCGCTACGGTGTGGATCTGGCGTCACCTGAAACGACAGGTCCTTGCTGAACATCTCGCCTACTTGAACAAGCGGCTGAACGAAGTACCGCAGTTCGGCGCGTACGCAATCACGTCCGGGCTTAAACGCGCATTCTCCGCATTCGGAAGGCTCGCACGGAGTATCACACGCATCACGCCCAGAACAGATAAGGTCGACATATCCCAGTACCTGCCGGGTTTCGCTGAACTGCTCGAGCTCGACGACGGATAGCTTCTTCGCCTTCCAATAAGCAAAATACACTTGCTGAAATCCACTTCACCCTAGAAAATACAGGACGAAATCTACTTTTCGCCTCAAAAAACGGGTAAACTCCAGGCATTGCCTTCTTGACGCACAAATATAAAAATCATGGTTCCAGGCTGTATTGCACGAGAAGAAGGAATATGGTATAATATGGGCAGTTGATGCACAAGGAAAAAACATTCAAATTTTCGATTGTCACGGCCGTTTATAACGTAGCCGAATATATTGATACATTAATCAAAAGCATAGTAAATCAAGATATCGGATTCAGGGAAAACATCGAGCTTATATTGGTTGATGATGGCTCTAGCGACAAAAGCGGCAGCCTTATAGACAAATGGGCGGCTAAATATCCCGAGAACATAATAGCGATTCACAAGAAAAACTCAGGTGTATCAAGCGCAAGAAACGCAGGCTTGAAAATCGCGCACGGCGAAATTCTTAATTTCGCAGACGGAGATGACAAATTCGAAAAAACAGCCTTCCGGCGCGTGATGGATTTTTTTGAGCACCACGGAAACGAAACCGATGTAGCTGCGATTCCCATTATATATTTCGATCTAAGCCATGGCAACCATTTGCTGAATGGGAAATTTTCGAAAGGCACAAGGGTAGTTGACCTGGAAGCTGAACCTGAGAGCATCCACATTCATGCGAATTCCTCGTTCATAAAACGGGAAATCGCGCTTGCACAGAACTTCGACGAGAAAATGCCCTTCTGCGAAGATTCGAAGTTTCTGATCGAGGCCGTGCTAAAGAGAAAAAAACTTGGCGTAATATGCCGAACATGCTATTATTATAGACGCAGGTATTCATCAAACAACCAATCGGCAGTGCAATCTAAAGCCACAAACAAGATATGGTATTTGCCTATTGTCGAAATGTATTATGCAAAGTTAATCGAAAAATGCCTCAAAGAAGAAGGCAAAGTGCCGAAATTTCTGCAAAATATATTCGCTTGCGATATAATGTGGCGCGAAGAAGAAAAAATCCCACCGGTTGAAATATTAGGAGCTCCAGAAGCAGAAAAATATTACAAAGCGCTGAAAAATGTTCTTGAATATGTAGATGGCGAGGTAATCGTTTCCCGCCGGGAATTTCCGTGGCGATCGAAATTCGATATTCTAAAACTCAAATACTCCGCATCTGCGCGCATAGTAAAGAATGGGGACCTTTTTTCGATAGTATATGATGACGGCTTAAAAATCAATCTCGAAGAGCTTATCAAACCGAATTTCGAGGTAAGCGCCTTTGGCGCGGCGGATCTCAAGTGCAAGGCGATAGTGTTTTCTGATGAATCGCTTGCGTCCCTGGATACAATAGTCGAGATTTTTTCAAATGGGAAATGGGTCAAGCTCGCAGAGAACAGCCAAGAGAGCAAAAGATACGACCTTAATATTCCTTACTGGAAGATATTCGGCAAAAAGAAGAGCATTTCTCTTCGCACATGCTTTACATTCGGAGACTTTCGATATTTCACTGCCGAGCAAAATTATTCCTACAAAGGAGCTATTCTTCGCTACTTCGAAAAAAAGCTCAAAGATGCCGCTAGATTCACGCTCGGACTTTACAAAAAGTCCGTTGCCAATATCCAGGCTTTGGCATAAGAGACCAAAGCGAATATTCAGCGTGCCATGAGGGAGAAGATTTTCTTAAGTCCCTTGCGAGCAAGAGCACGTAGCTGGTCAAGCGACTCTTCCGTAAAAGGTTTATGCTCTGCCGTACCTTGCAATTCTACATAACGGCCATCATCGGTCATTACAACATTCAGGTCGACTTCGGCTGTAGAATCGTGAACATAATCAAGGTCAAGGGTCGGCTTGCCATCGCAAACACCAACCGATACGGCCGCAACTCGCTGGATTATCGGATTTTCGGTTAGCGTTCCATCATCCAACAGCTTCGCGATTGCATCTTGCAGCGCGACCATCCCGCCGGTAATAGAGGCGCACCTCGTGCCGCCATCGGCTTGCAGAACATCGCAATCGACTGTTATTTGACGCTCGCCCAGCTTCGTCATATCTACCGCAGCGCGCAAAGCCCTGCCGATTAGCCGCTGGATTTCCGTTGAGCGAGCGTCCATCTTCAGCTTCTTGATATCGCGATCTTTTCTGCCGCCGCCAGTTGAAGAAGGAAGCATGGAATATTCTGCCGTTACCCATCCTTTGCCGGTATCCTTCAAAAATGGCGGAACTTTATTTTCTACGCTCGCCGTGCAAAGCACCCAGGTATCGCCCCATTTCACAAGCACGCTCCCCGCCGCGTGCTTTGTGAAATTCCGGATAAATTCTATCGGCCTCAACTCGTTGCTTTTCCTCTTTACTTCCTTGGCCATATCTTCAAATCCTTTCTCGATACTTGACAAAAACCTTTTTTATCAATAAATAAACAGCATTTGACGATATTTCGGCAATGGCCAACGATTATCATCTACGAGCAGTTCAAGGCGATCGACCGTACGGCGCAAATCTTCCATTGCGGATATTATGCGCACGCTTTTTGATGATTTCTCGCCTTTGCCATCAACCAAAGCCTTCTCGAGTTTCTCGCATTTTACATGCAGGTCGTCGAGGCCTGCGCCGAGTTTCTGAGATAGGGCGCCAAGTCCGCGCAAGCCTACCTTTAGACCATCTTTCTTCGCCTGACCTATTGCCGTAGCAAGGCGGCTGAATTCATCGGCAACTACCGGGCGAATCATAGAACGGGCAATTTCAAGAGTCACCTTTCCCTCGATCAATATTCTGCTTTCGTAATCTTCCGCCGCAATCTCATGGCGCGAAGCGAGTTCACTTGCCGATAAAACGCCGTATTTAGCGAAGAGGTCGCGATTGACTTGGTTTTCCAGAGGCGAAATGGCTTCTAGAGTATTCTTAAGATTCGGCAACCCTCTCTTTGCCGCTTCCTTAGGCCAATCTTCGCCGTAGCCGTCGCCCGAAAATAGAACGCGTTTATGTTTTTTGATAAGGCGTTGCAAAAGCTTTTGAAGTTCCTCGTTGAACTCGCCGCCATTCTGGTCGACTAATACTTCGAGCTTATCGCAAATTGCATCTATCGATTCCGCAACGATTGTATTTAAAACCATCTGGGATGCTGCGCAATTCTGCGAGGAGCCTGGCGCGCGAAATTCGAATTTATTGCCGGTAAACGCAAAAGGCGAGGTGCGGTTGCGGTCGGTCGTATCGCGCGGGAGTGGCGGCAGAGTATCTACACCGATTTTAAGTCCAGAATCCTTCGCTCCGCGTCCTTTGGTGCTAGAGCTCTTGACGCCTGTTTCGATTTCTCTCATTACAGCCGATAGCTCATCGCCGAGGAATATGGAAATAATCGCCGGCGGCGCTTCATTTGCGCCAAGGCGATGGTCATTGCCGGCGCCGGCAGTAGACATGCGAAGAATATCGGCATGTAAATCTATCGCACGGATTATCGCAGAAATAAAAGTCAAGAATATCGCGTTATCCCGCGGATTATCGCCAGGCGAAAGCAGGTTCTTCCCGCCGTATGCTATTGACCAGTTGCAATGTTTACCCGAACCATTTACGCCCTCAAAAGGTTTTTCGTGAAGAAGACAAACAAGATTATTCTCTTCCGCCTTCTTTCGAAGGACTTCCATAATAAGCATATTATGATCGACGGCGAGATTCAAATCTTCGAACATCGGGGCAAGCTCGAACTGCGCCGGCGCAACTTCGTTGTGGCGGGTCTTCGCGGGAATGCCTAATTTCCAAAGCTCATCTTCCACCTCTGTCATGAACTTCAAAATTCTTGGACGGATTGCGCCAAAATAATGGTCATCGAGCTGTTGGTGTTTTGCGGGGGCCGCGCCGAATACCGTGCGCCCGGTCTGTAAAAGATCGGGCCGCTTGAGATAAAATGAACGGTCTATGAGAAAATATTCCTGCTCGGCGCCAAGAGTAATGGTAACATGTGATTTGCGGCGGCCGAATTTTTCCATTAGCCTTTCGGTAGCTCTAGATACAGCCTGAATCGAACGCAAAAGAGGCGTCTTCATGTCTAGCGCGTCGCCCGTATAGGCGCAAAAGACAGTCGGGATGCAAAGCGTCGCGCCGTTTTCATGGCGCTTGATAAAGGCAGGACTAGTGGGATCCCAGGCGGTATAGCCGCGTGCCTCGAAGGTGGAGCGAAGTCCGCCAGAAGGGAAGCTCGATGCATCCGTCTCGCCACCAATTAGATTTTTGCCGCTGAATTTCTGCACGGCTATCGCAACACCGGCGGGTTCAAGAAAAGCATCGTGCTTTTCTGCTGTTCCTCCAGTGAGCGGCTGGAACCAGTGGGTAAAATGGGTAGCACCCTTCGAAAGAGCCCATTCCTTCATGCCGTGAGCTACCGCATCGGCTATCGATGGGTCTACAGGTTTGCCATCTTTCATCGTAGCGATTAATTTCGCCGCGGTTTCTTTTGGCAGAAAAAGACGAATTTCTTTCTCGGAAAAAACATCTTCACCGTAATTTTTCAAGCTTGTGTCGATCATAATTTCTTGACCTCCTTAGCCGAATTTTATTTTGAAAGCGCCTTGGCAATTCGCTCATCGAGATCATTTGCGGCGAGCGCCTGCATTAAAGGTTCTAGCTCCCCTTCGATAATCCTGTCAAGCGAATACAATGTTAAATCTATTCTGTGGTCAGTCATGCGGTTCTGGGGGAAGTTATATGTTCTAATCCTCTCGGACCTATCGCCTGAACCGCGCAGCGAAAGTCTGTCAGCGCCTAACTTCGCTTCTTCTTCGCGGCGTTTGAAATCTAGAATTCTCGCCTTGAGGTGCGCGAAACATTTTTCTCTGTTGCGCTGCTGCGAACGTTCATCTTGGCACACCGCGACTATACCCGTAGGCAAGTGAGTCATTCTAACGGCAGATTCCGTTTTGTTTACATGCTGACCACCGGCGCCCCCGGCGCAGAACAAATCGATTCTGATATCTTTTTCAGGGATATCAAGATCATCCTCTTCATCAGCTTCCGGGAATACGATAACGGTCGCCGCTGAAGTATGAATACGACCTTGCGCTTCGGTTACCGGAACTCTCTGAACCCTATGACCGCCCGATTCGAATCTAAGCGTTCCATACGAACCTTCGCCAATTACGGTAAACACGACTTCTTTGAAACCATCGAGCGAAGTCTCGGCCATGTTCATAACCGAAATTTTCCACCCCTTCATTTCGGCATAGCGCGAATACATTCTAAAGAGGTCGCCTGCGAAAAGCGCGGCTTCCTCGCCGCCGGTTCCAGCGCGGATTTCCATGACGGCATTTCGCGATTCTAACGAGTCGGGCTGCAAAAGTGCGGCCAATACCTTACGCTCCAAATCAGGAAGAGCAGCTTTGAGCTTTTCGATTTCGGCGGCCGCCTCATCTTTGAAATCGGGATCTTCCAGAAGCGTCTCGTTGCCCTCGATATCCGCCAGGGCTTTTTTATAAATCATCCACGCCGCTTCGAGACGCTTCAAAAAGGCATGGTCGCGGAGCACCGCGCGATAACGCGGCGCATCCGCTAAAACATTGGGGTCGCCCATGTCTGATTCGACAGACCCTAGGCGCCCCAAAACGTTTTCTATTCTCGCTGTATCTAAAAGACTCACTTCGAGAATTTGGCATAGCGTTTCTTGAACGAATCAACGCGCCCTTCAGTATCGACCATCGTCTTCTGACCGGTAAAGTAGGGGTGGCATGCAGAGCAAGTGTTGACCTGCATTTCCTTCTTCGTTGAACGAGTCTTGATTACATTGCCGCAAGCACATGTAATGGTCGCTTCGCCATACGCGGGATGTATATCTTTCTTCATCTTAATTTCTCCCTGAGTTTCAGCGATTAAGCTACTGAGCCGCCGGCAGCCTCGATCTTGGCCTTCGCGGCCGCAGAGCAAGGAACCTTGACTGCAAACTTCTTCGTTACTTCACCAGTTGCGAGAATCTTTACCTTCGGTCTCTTTTGATCGTTGAAACCCTTGGCCGCGAGTGTCGCCACTGTGATTTCCGCGCCAGATTCGAAATTCTTCTCGAGATCCGAAAGATTTACGCCGAGCGCCTTGGCGTTGAAGCGGGCATTGTTGAAGCCGCGTTTCGGCAAACGCCTGACGAGAGGCATCTGGCCGCCTTCAAAGCCGAGTTTCTGCTTATGACCCTTGCGGGCAGCCTGACCTTTGTGACCGCGCGTAGAAGTCTTGCCCATTCCCGAACCGCAGCCGCGTCCAACGCGTTTACGGCGCTGGCGAGCTCCCGGTGTGTTTGTAAGATTATTAAGTTCCATTCTGATACCTTCCTTTCTTACGCACGTACCTGAGCGATTTCCTCGGCGCTACGGAGCTTCGTCAGAGCGTTCATTGTAGCCTTAACCACATTGAGACGATTCTTCGAGCCAAGCGACTTGCCGACTGCATCACGAATACCGGCAGCTTCCAAAACCGGACGCATGCCGCCACCGACGATGAGGCCCGTGCCATCAGGCGCCGGCTTGAGGATTACGCGTCCGCCATCGCAAACACCCTCGACATCGTGAGGAATCGTCTTGCCGCGCAGAGTAATTTTGCGCATATCCTTGCGGGCAGCTTCACCGCCCTTGCGGATTGCATCAGATACTTCATTGGCCTTGCCAAAACCTACGCCGACGCGACCTTCCTTGTCGCCAACAACGATAACGGCGGAAAAACTCATACGGCGGCCGCCCTTTACTGTCTTCGCGCAACGGTTGACGAATACTGTGTGCTCGTCAAGAGTATCTTCCTGCTCGCTGCGTCTATCACGGTTCATTGCCATAATTACTTCGCCTCCTCTTTATTGGCGCTGATGGAAAGACCTGCTTCAACGGCTGATTCGACAATCGCCGCAACTCTTCCCGTATACTTGAAGCCGCCGCGGTCTACTACAGCAGTGGCGATGCCAGCGGCCTTTGCAGCCGCGGCTGCCGCCGCACCAAGCGCTTTGGCCGTTTCCATATTCGCTTTCTTTTCCTTGAGCGAGCTCGCTGCTGCGAGAGTGCGGCCGACGCCATCGTCGATAAACTGCACATACATGTGCTTGTTCGAGATGCAAATCGACATACGCGGCCTCTCGGCGGTTCCGACAATATTCTGACGGATCCTCACGTGCCTTTTCTGACGCTGAACTTTGCGATTGAAACTCATATTCGGTTTCCTTCCCTTGGCCTGTATTAGGCGACCTTCTTACCCTGTTTGCGACGGATATGTTCGCCAACATACCTGATGCCCTTGCCCTTGTAGGGTTCGGCAGGATAGAACGAACGAATACGTGCGGCTGCTTCGCCGACGATATCTTTATCGCAACCTGTTACTGTTACCTGAAGGCCGTCGTTTTCGACCGTCACCTTCACCTTTTCGGGGATTTCGAAGATCTTCGGCGAAGCGAAGCCGAGAGAAAGCGCAAGCTTCTGGCCCTGGAGGACCGCCTTGAAACCTGTACCTTCGATTGCGAGCTGCTTCGTGAAGCCCTTCGACACGCCAATAACCATATTGTTGATCAGCGCGCGTGCCAAGCCGTGGAAATTGCCGAACTTCGCATCGTCGGCACAAGCGACGACAACCTTGCCATCTTCCACCTTGGCAGTGATGCCTTCGTGCATCGTGTAGGCGAGCTCGCCGAGCTTGCCCTTGATTGTAACCGTCTGCCCAGCGACAGAGGCGCTTACGCCTTCTGCGAGCACTACGGGTTCTTTACCGATTCGAGACATTGTCTTTAGCTCCTTGAAAAATTATGCTACCGTGCAAATGATTTCGCCGCCGAGTCGCGCCTTCTTCGCTTCCTGTCCAGACATAACGCCCTTCGAGGTCGAAAGAATCGCCAGCCCCATTCCGTCGAGAACGGAAGGTATCGAATCTACGCCGACATATTTGCGCAAACCAGGCTTGGAAACACGCTTGATTTCAGTAATCGCAGGAACTGCTTTATCCGAATACTTAAGCGTAATCACAAGCTTTTTGGGAAATTCGCTCGTCAAGACGACATCGGTAATGTAACCTGCCGCCTTCATAACACGGGCGATTTCACCCTTGAGTGAGCTCGCGGGAGTTGCAACGGAATGAAGGCGAGCCTTCTGACCATTGCGAATCGTCGTGAGCATTTCGGAAACTGGATCCATTGTCATAACTTAAGATTCCTTTCTTACCACGAGGCCTTCGTGACGCCGGGGATCAGACCGGCAACTGCGAGTTCGCGGAAGCAAAGACGGCATACGCCGAATTTGCGGATGTAAGCGTGGCGACGACCGCAACGCTGGCAGCGATTATACGCACGGACCTTGAACTTCGGCGTTCTCTTCTGCTTTTCTATAAGGCATTTCTTGGCCATATTAGTTCCTCCCTGCGAAAGGCATGCCCATGGATACGAGCAATTCCCTTGCCGCCTTGTTATCGTTTGAACTCGTTACGAATGTAATATCCATTCCGGAATGTGCAACAGATGCTTCTACGAGCTCGGGGAAAATCGAGTGTTCCTTGAGGCCGAGAGTATAGTTGCCGCGTCCATCGAAACCACGGTTTGAAACGCCGCGGAAGTCGCGAATTCTCGGAAGAGCTACGGAAATAAGCCTATCGGCAAATTCCCACATTCTCTCGCCGCGAAGCGTTACCTTGGCGCCGATTACCATTCCTTCGCGCAACTTGAAGTTCGAGATGGACTTCTTTGCGCGGCAAAGCAGAGGCTTCTGGCCGCTGATAGCCGTCAGGTCGTCTACGAGCTGCTTCTGTTCATCCTTAGAGACAATTCCGAAGCCCATATTGATGACGATTTTCTGGAGGCGCGGGACGAGCATTCTGTTCGTGGTGCCGAGCTTCTTTTCAAGCTCGGGAACCATGCGGCTCGTATATTCGTCTTTTAGTCTAGCCATTGTTCAATTCCTTAACTTAGAGGGCCTTGCCGCTTTTAACGCTGACTCTTGCCTTCTTGCCATCCTTTTCGCCGCACTTCACGCGCGTTCCGCGCTTGACTTGGGCATCATAAGGCATAAGCTTAGAAAGCTTCACCGGAAGTTCTGTATCGATAAGGCCGCCAGGGGTCTTTTCGGTACGGCGCATTGCCTTCTTGTGAACGTTGATGCCATCCACGACAGCAGTGCCTTCTTTAACATTGACAGAGCGAACCGTACCGGTCTTGCCGGCATCTACGCCACTGATTACGATAACTGTATCGTTCTTTCTGATTCTTGCCAGAGACATGATTCTTACTCCTTGGCTTAGACCACTTCCGGGGCCATTGAGAGGATTTTCATGTAGTTCTTATCGCGCAACTCACGGGCAACCGGCCCGAAAATACGCGTACCAATTGGATTCAACTTCGAATCGACGAGCACGCATGCGTTCTGGTCGAAGTGAACAGTCGAACCATCCTCGCGACGAATCGGCTGACCTGTGCGAACAATTACGGCTGTGGCGACGGAACCTTTCTTGATTGTTCCGGTCGGAGAAGCTTCCTTGATCGCTACACGGATGATATCGCCGAGGTGGGCATATTCCTTGCGCTGCTTGAGAATACGGAAGCACATTGCGCGCTTGGCGCCAGTGTTATCCGCAACTACGAGATTGGAGAGTTCCTGTAACATTGGTCGGTCTCCTTACTTCACGATGCGCCAGCGCTTTGTCGCGCTAAGCGGGCGGGTTTCCATGATTGTTACATTGTCACCAACCTTGGCGGTATCTTCTTCGTCATGCGCATGATATTTCTTCGTGCGAGTGACGATCTTGCCGTATACCGGATGGCGTTCGCGATAGCTTACCTTTACTACGACGCTCTTGGCGCCCATCTTCGAGGCGACTACGCCCTTGCGCACTTTGCGCGCACCACGTGTTGTTGTTTCGGTGCTCATTAGATCTTAACTCCTGCGCGGGTTATAAACTTCGTGTGAATGCCAATCTTGGTCGCTGCGAGGCGGAGGCACTCTTTGGCGACTTCTTCGCTTACGCCGCCGATTTCAAAGAGTACCTTGCCGGGAAGAATTACGGCAGCCCAAAATTCAGGGTTACCCTTTCCTCCACCCATACGAACTTCGATAGGCTTGCGCGTTACGGGCTTGTCGGGGAATACGCGAATCCAGAGTTTGCCCTTGCGCTTCATTTCACGGTTGATCGCTACGCGGCAAGCTTCTATCTGAGTAGCAGTAAGAAGTCCGCGGGTAAGCGCCTTAAGGCCGAATTCGCCGTAAGCGAGTTCCGTGCCGCTGGTCGCATAGCCGGAACGATTACCTTTTGATACCTTGCGGTATTTAACTCTCTTGGGCATTAAAGGCATATCTTACCTCCCCTCCTTGCGATCGCCGCGCTCACGGCGCTCGCCGCCACGTCTTTCGTTTCTGGGCGCACGCGCCTGGAAACCTTCTTTCTTGCAAATCCAAACCTTGATACCGATCTTGCCGGCAGTCGTGTTGGCTTCAGCAAATCCATAATCGATGTTCGCACGCAGAGTGTGAAGAGGAACCTTGCCTTCCCTGGACCACTCGACGCGAGCGATTTCTGCGCCGTTGATACGACCGGAAGCATGGACCTTGATTCCATCTACGCCCATATCCATCGCGACCTTCTGCGCTCTCTTCATCGCACGCTTGAGGGCGATACGACGTTCGAGCTGAAGCGCAATGCCTTCGGCTACGAGCTGTGCATCCGCATCGGCTCCCTGAACTTCGCGTACATCGAGATAGACTTCCTTCTTCGTTACCTTCTCGAGCTCGGCGCGAACAGAATCGGCGTCTCCACCCTTGCGGCCGATGATAACACCAGGACGCGCGGAGAAGAGCGTAACTCTAACGCGGTTCATGTAGCGCTCGATGAGAATCTTCGAAATACCCGCTTCGGCAAGATTCTTCTTGCAGATTTCGCGAATCTTCTGGTCCTCTACGAGCAATGCGCCGAATGTGCGCTTAGGTGCGAACCAACGGCTGCCCCAGGCGTGATTCACGCCAACGCGGAAACCTACTGGGTTAACTTTCTGTCCCATATTATTTCGCCTCCTTAACTTTCGCGTCAGTGAGCACGACCTTGCAATGGCAAAGTCTGCGCGCAATCGGATGCGCAGAGCCGCGGGCCGTCGGCCAGTAGCGGCGCATGCGAACGGATTCATCGAACACGCAGAGCTTGATAGTCATGTCTGCTGCGTTCTGAACGTTATTGTTGTGCCTTGCGTTCGCGACTGCACTGAGGATGGTCTTCGAAAGAATTTCCGCCGCTTTCTTGGGTGAAAATTCCATAAGCGCCAAAGCCTTGGCTGCCGTAAGGCCGCGGCAAGCACGCGCAAGAGGTCTGCCCTTGAAGGCGCTCATGCGTGCGTTGCGAGTAATAGCTGTTACTTCCATCTTAAGCTACCTCTTACTTCTTCTCGGCCTTCGCCGCAGAGTTGCCGTGCGACTTGAACGTGCGCGTGGGGGCAAACTCGCCGAGCCTGTGGCCTACCATGTTTTCGGTTATGAAAATCGGCATGTGCTGGCGTCCATTGTGGATCGCAAACGTCAAACCGACGAATTCAGGCAGAACCATCGAGCGACGGCTCCACGTCTTGATTGGCTGCTTCTTGCCCGCAGCCTGCATCTTCTCGACCTTGCGGAGGAGGCTAGCCTCCACATACGGACCTTTCTTTAGAGAACGTGCCATAAAAGTTACTTCCTCCTCTTGACAATTACCTTGTTAGAAGCCTTCCTCTTCGGACGGGTCTTGCCGCCCTTTGCGAGCTGACCCCAAGGCGAACGCGGATGGCTGCCGCCGCTCGTGCGGCCTTCACCACCACCCATCGGGTGATCTACAGGGTTCATCGCAACGCCGCGAACCGTCGGGCGAATGCCGAGGTAGCGCTTGCGGCCGGCCTTGCCGAGCTTCACGGAACCCCAATCCTTGTTACCGACCGAACCGACGCACGCCAAGCACCTGCCATCGAAAATGCGAATTTCGCCGGAGGGCATCTTGAGAGTAACGCGGCCATTGTCGCGCGCCTGAATCTGGCAACCGCAGCCCGCACCGCGAGCTACCTTCGCGCCCTGACCGGGAACGAGTTCGATCGCGTGCACCATCATGCCCAAAGGAATCTGAATAAGCGGCAGGCAGTTGCCGACAGTGGCTTCCGCCTTGGGTCCGTTCATTACCTTCATACCGACCTTCAGACCTTCTGGCGCGAGGATATAGCTCTTGACACCATCGGCATAGTCGATCTGAGCGAGGTAGGCAGAGCGGGTTGGATCGTAAGCGATCGCCTTGACTTCAGCCTCGACATCGAACTTCGTGCGCTTGAAGTCTACGATACGCATTCTCTGCTTGGTGCCGCCGCCATGATGACGAGTCGTAATGCGGCCCTGGTTATTGCGCCCGGCTGTTTTGCGTACGGCCTTTGTCAAAGATTTTACCGGTCTTTCCTCGGTAATCTCTTCAAAGGTTGGGGCGATGCGGAATCGCATACCCTGGCTTCTGGCCTTAAAAGATTTTAGTGGCATATTGAACTCCTTAGACCTGTTCGATGCGCTCGCCCGGCTTTACCGTTACGATTGCTTTCTTGTAGGGGGCTTCCTTCACCACGCGGCGTGTACCGCGAATGTACTTCTGGCCGCCCTTGACTGTGACGGTTCTTACCTTGAGCACGTGAACGCCAAATTTCTTTTCTACGGCGTCGGCGATTTCAGGTTTTCTCGCTGCGACGGCGACTTCGAGAACGAAGCGATTTTCCTGGGCAAGCTGCTCGCCCTTTTCCGTCGTACGAATCTTCTTGATTATTTCTTCGTTTGTCATGGCGCTACTCCTATTACTTGGCTATACGCGCCATGAGCGCGTCGAATCCCGCCTTGTCGCAAAGAATCTTGCGGCTCTGGAGAATTGTGTAAACATCAAGTGCGTCAGCCGTCGAGTAATCTACGCGGGCGATATTGCTTGCCGCAAGATACACCGTCTCGGTGGCTTGCTTCTGGACTACGAGCACGGTTCTTTCGATACCGAGCTTCTTGAGAAGTGCGGCCATGAGCTTCGTCTTGGGCGCTTCGAAGCTGAATTCGCTTACGACTACTACGTCGCCTGCAACCAGCTTATCGGAAAGTGCGCGTGCAAAAGCGAGTTTCGCAACCTTTTTGTTGACCTTCTGCTCGAAGCATCTCGGCTTAGGACCATGCGCAACGCCGCCGCCGCGCCAAACAGGGGACTGCCTGAAGCCTGCACGGGCATTGCCTGTGCCTTTCTGCTTCCAAGGTTTCTTGTTGGAACCCGCTACTTCGCCCTTGCCCTTCGTGGAAGCCGTGCCGGCTCTCAGTGCATTGCGAATCGCAGTTACGGTATCCTTGAGCGCCTGCTCGCCCTTGTCGAGAGTAAGAACCTGCTCGTCGAGCGTGATATCGGCAGCCGCTTCACCAGCACCGGTAAATGTCTTAATCGTTGCCATTATTACTTAGCCCCTTTCTTCGCCGCCTTGAACGCAATGACATTGTTCTTGAGGCTCTTGCGAACGATTACTGTGCCGTTCTTCGCGCCGGGAACAGAGCCCTTGACGAGAATGGCGTTATCTTCGGGACGAATCTGGACGACTTCGAGATTGACCGCCGTGCGATTCACATCGCCCATGTGGCCAGGCATCTTCTTGCCCTTCTCGATCCAGCCAGGCAAATCACGTGCCGCAAGGCCGCCCGTGCGGCGCTTGGAATGGCCGCCGTGCGTCATGTTGCCGCCCGCGAAATTATAGCGCTTCAAAACGCCGGCAAATCCGCGGCCCTTCGTCACACCAGATACATCCACATACTTGCAACCATCGAAGTTGCCGACGGTAATTACATCGCCAGCCTTGACTTCTTCACCTTTGTCAAGCGCAAATTCCTTGAGAATGCGTACGCCACCTTCGAGACCGCCGGTCTTCTTTAGGTGCCCCGCAACAGCCTTGGTAAGGCGCTTTACCTTCTGCTCGCCAAATCCGAGCTGCGCCGCTACATAGCCATCTTTCTCTACGCTCTTGACTTGCACGACCGGACAAGGACCAACCTCGATAACCGTAACGGTGGTGCGCTTGCCATCGGCATCGTATACCTGAGTCATGCCAATCTTCTTGCCAATCAAACCTTCCATCTAAGTCTCTCCTTTCCTCTTAGACCTTGATGGTGATATCGACACCGGCAGGAAGATTGAGCTTCTTGAGCTCGTCAATCGTCTGCGCTGTCGGGTTGATGATGTCGAGGAGGCGCTTATGGGTCCTCTGCTCGAACTGATCCATGGATTTTTTATCCACATTCGGCGAACGGTTCACCGTAAAACGTTCGATGCGCGTAGGCAGCGGGATTGGCCCCACTATCTGCGCACCCGTCCCACGGGCCGTATCAATGATTCCGCCCACAGCCTGATCGAGCACACGGTGATCGTATGCCTGAAGCCTGATGCGGACTCTCTGTTGTTGCATTTTTCTCTTCCTTATTTATTCTCTTTTCCTCCTGCAGCTCGACTTTCCTCGCTTTCAGCGGACTCCACTCGGAGTAGCCGCCGTGGGCCCTTATTGAGCACCCCACGCGTGGTTTCGTTTCGCCACAGTTCACTTAGTAATGAAAAAAGCCCACGTTTGCCGCCGCAATCGTGAGCTTTCTTAGCTCTCAATCGCGACGTGGCGAGGCGTCCCCGCCCGTATCGCAAACCTTCTCCACCAAAAGTGAGCCGATATTATACCATATTTCCCCCGCTACGGTCAAGGGGGTAATTTATATTTCGCAATTTTTTACATTTTTACCCCACTAACTGCCAACTTCAAGCGCTCACCGCCGCCGCCAAAATTGGAATTGGCAACATTGGGAGAAAGCAACACTTTCACATTGGCAACATTCCCCTGTCCTACCTGCTTTGCTGGGGATCCCTACGATGCTCTGGCTTCGCCATCGGTCGACCTGACGTCTCCAACACAAGCGAATCTTCCTCAGCCGCCGTCCAGATATTCAACGGTAGGGCTCATCGCCCCGCGACCACTCTACGACTACAACTACAAACTACAACTAAACATCTGAACGCGCCAAAGCCGCCCTGAACATCTTAACTTTCTGAACGCGGCGAAGCCGCCCTGAACGGCGCCGCAGGCGCCCAATTATAGCTTTTCGATTTCGTCTGCGGCAAGACCCGTTGCCGCTGCAATCTGCTCAACTGACATCCCGGCTTTTTTCAGGTTGCGGGCGGTCTGCCGCAACTGCTCCGCTATCGCGTCCGCGCGAGCATTCGCCGCGTCGCGCTCGCGTTCTAGATCGGCGATTTCAGTCTTCTTCCGGCTTACATAGTCCCAGAATCCATCATATACAGCCAATTCTTCCTTGCTTAAGGCGGATTCCTTTACGATTTCCAATGCCTGAGCGGTTTGCGGGTTGTCAAGAAGATCCTGCGATACCTCGTCTGCTCCATCGCGCCCGATCTCGGTCAGGAATCGAAGCCACAAGACTTGCATCTTCTTTTCGGTGAAGTTCTTAGCCTTGAATTTGGGAAGCTCGACGAATATGAGGTGAAGCCCGTCAAGCACTTTGTCGGTATGTAGGTAATGCACCATCCGGTAGTAATGGTAATACTCGTCTAAATCCGGCTCGAAGGTGTGATTGACCAAATTCAGTAAATAGACTGGCTGCAACGAAGCATACTCGTCGCCTTTTTCGAACTGCTTCACATATGCCTTGGAAGCATTGAAAACAACGCGCTTCATGAAACTCGTAGTCCAGTTCATCTGCATTTCGACGATGAACTTGCGCCCGCCTGTCTCTTCGCAACGCACATCGACGGATGTATCCTTGTCGATCGGGGTGCGCGGCACGAGTTCCGGCGGCAGATATTCAATCGATTCGACCTTCTTGCCCTCGTCAAGAGGCAGCAATGCGTTTAGCAGACTAATGACGAGATTTTTATGCTCGCCAAAAACCTTCTTGAATGTCACGTCCGCTTTAGGATCGAGGTACCTTGCCATATCTTTTTATACTCCTGACCGAAACAGCCGGTATTATAGCAAATCTTTGTGTATAATTAAGGGGGCGCGCGGCGCCTGAATATATCATCCCTCGAAACGGATTCCAACCCGTCGCCAGGCTTTTACCCATCTCAAAGAACAGCGATATTTTAGCATATTTCCCGCCGCGCTTCAAGTAGGGGAATGAGAAAAATGGTTGTTTATCCCAAAATATTCCTTAGCTAGAGAGCGTTTTTGGTATATAGGGCCACCGCATTGGAGTGGGGCTATCGACCATATGCGAAACCCTCGCAACTTTTCTGGCGGGGCTTGCGTAGACGCGCGAAAGCGGCGCCACAAAAGTGGCGGGGATTAGAGCAGAAGCTGTAGAAATCGTTTGCACTTTCATAATCAAAATTGAACGAGCCAAAACAACCGCTTGTTTTGTCACAATCAAAACTAAACGAGGCAAAACAACCGCTTGTTTTCTGATAATCAAAACCAAACGAGCCAAAACAACCGCTTGTTTTCTGATAATCAAAACCAAACGAGCCAAAACAACCACTTGTTTTGTCACATCCAAAATTGATTATGGCAATGCAAACGGCAGAATTGTTTATCGCGGATAACCAGAGAGGGAAGTATACCCTCGCAGCGAGGGAGTTAACCCCCCAGCAGCTGGGGACAAACAAGAATATAAAGAAGAATATAACAATATATATAACAATGGATTGGTAGATGATGTAGAATTGTTAATTCTTCTCTGTCTCGTGTTCCGTGTCCCGTGTTTAAAGAAAAAAGAAATAATCTTACAGCCTCTTGCATTGAAGAAGGGGAAAATGGTAAAATATGCGGCGTGGATGGAGAAAAGAAGAAATTGCGGATGACGAATAAGATTAGAGTTGCGATTGGTCTTTCCGGCGGAGTAGATTCCGCCACCAGCGCCCTTTTATTGAAAGAAAAAGGCTACGAGGTCGCCGGCGTCACGATGAAAATCGGTCTTGAAGATGAAGATGCTCGAGTAGCCGAGGCGAGGGAAGTAGCAAAAAGACTCGATATCGATTTTCTCGTCTTCGACCTCGCCAAGGAGTGGGCGAAGGAAGTTGCATCTTACATCCAAACCTCCTTGCTTGCGGGTCTAACGCCAAACCCATGCGTGAAATGCAATGAAAAGATAAAATTTTCCCTCTTGCCGAGACTCGCATTTTCCAATGGATTCGACAAATTCGCCACCGGTCACTACGCAAAAACCTACTTCGACCAAACGACGAATCGTGCAATTCTCCAAAGAGGCAACGACCGTAAAAAGGACCAAAGCTATTTTCTATATCGCGTAGAGCAAGAAATATTGGCGCGAACGATATTCCCGCTAGGCGATTTGACGAAACAGGAAGTTAGGAAAATCGCGGCGGCGGCAGGATTCGCCGCGAGTAAAAAACCCGATAGCCAAGATTTTTGCGCAGGCGATATCACTCGTTTCATGAATCAAGAAGAACGCAATGGGGTAATTGTAAACAAGGACGGCAAAATTTTAGCGCATCACAAAGGATTTTGGAATTTTACCGTTGGCCAGCGCAAAGGATTAGGAATCGGCGGCGGGGGCACGCCATATTACGTAACGCGCATTAACGGCGAAAAGAATGAAGTAGTCGTAGCGTTTCGCGAGGAAGCGCTCGTCCAAGAATTCGAAGTCGAAAATCCAGTCTGGGTCTCGCAAGGTCCTACACAAGGTCCGGTGGAAGCGCTGGTAAAAGTTCGCTCGGCCGGCGAGCCGAAAGCAGGAGTTCAACTCATCGGCACCAAATGCATTTGCCCGGGCGGCATATTTGGCGTGGCCCCCGGGCAAAGCGCAGTTTTTTATTCTCTCGACGGCGAAAGAGTCCTCGCCGGCGGAATAATCAAACCTTAGAATCCGTAATGATAGGTATAGGTTAAATCTGGCGCGACATCGCCGCGATCGTTTTCGAATTTGGCTTCGTATACCTTGAATTCACCCTTCATCTTCAGTTCACTCGCCTCAACGAGGCTGCCGGGGCCAGATGATTTACCGCCGTAGCCGGCGACAGTAAGATTTTCGGTCAAATAAATCTGCCGGTCGATTTTCTCGAAGCTTACATTGCCGGTTCCAGATTCGATAATACTCACTTCAGGTCTTCCATTGCGACCAATTGCCGCCCATTTTACATTAGATCTATTGCCTGGGAAGCGGTAATCATCGCCATGCATCGTCCAATAACCGAAAACATTCATCTTCGATTTGCCCGGCACGCTCGAAAGCGCGCCATCGCCGACCCAATCTACTCTATCGCCGGCGCCGTAAAGGCTAAGGCCGAGTTCGGTAAAATGCAACTTTGCACACTTCTCGTTTGGCGCTAGATCGTAAGCGACTTTCAACTTGCCATCTTCTTCAAGAGTAATAACAACATCACCCTCGATAAAAATATCGTCCTTTCCATCTATACGCCATCTCATGCGAAGCTTCACTTCGCCGGGTTTGGCAATCCTACTGATTATATCAGGCGCAACCATGTATTCGTCATGACGAAAATCTTTCTTTTTGGCGAGAGTCTGGATTTGCTGATCAAGGCCAAGCTTTCTTCCGATTCGCAGATAAATTTCGTTGCCTTGAATCGACATCATATCGCTCGCGGATGGCGGGAAGGCGATTTTCGGCGGCGCAATTGGCGCGCGAGGCGTCGCGACTTTTCCGCCATAAAGCGCTCTAACGAGCCAGTAGCCATCTTTCGGAGTTCCATCGCCATAGACAATGCCATCCGTCGCTCTATCACCCCACGAATCGATAAAGTGGAGAGCGTCGACATAATTACCCTGAAATTCAAACGGCAAATCGCGCCTCATATCTTTCGGCAAATCGCCGTTCGGCTTGATAATGCGCGTAAGCTTAAGGGCATTTATCATATCTTCGCCGTTATCGGGGTGCATCAGGCTTTGGTCGATCCACGCCCAAACGAAGCCGCCCATCCAGAGATCGGGCTTCGCTTTCATGCGCGAAAATCTATCTTCGAAATCGCAAAAACCATTCCCGCAGGCGTGCGCGAATTCCGTCTGCACGAGAGCTTTGGTCGTATTTTGCTCGTATTCGCGCATATTTTCTCTGCTGAGGTAATGGGGCGAGACGAAATCGACATCGCGCTCAGGATGATACATCGTCTCTTTAGCTTGGCTAGAGCCGATCTGCGGCAGGCCGCGCGGGCGGGTGGGGTCCTTTTCTTTCGCGTAAGCGAGGACATCTTTCGTATTCGGAGTGAAAGTATTTTCGTTGCCGAAAGTCCAAAAGATTACCGATGCAAAATTCTTATCTCTTCTCATCGTAGCTTCCGTGCGGCAAATGAGCTCGTCTTTATATGCACGATTTTTAAGATAGCCAGAGCCGCGCGAACCGAAAGGAATTTCATCGATCACATAAAAGCCCATTTCGTCCGCGAGCTGAAGAAAATCCGGACCGAAAGGATAGTGCGCCGTTCGGATCGCATTGACGCCGGCTTTCTTCATGAGCTGCATCTGATGACGGCGCTCCTTTTCGCTAATCGCACGGCCTTCCACGGGATCGATTTCATTCCAGGCTACGCCATTCAAGAATGTTACTTTGCCGTTTATTTCGAGGTGCTTGTCGACAAGTTTCACGAGTCGAACGCCTTGCATCTCTTGTATGCGCTCTATCTTGCGCCCTTCCTTATCGGCGAGCGTCACGACGAGAGAATAGAGATATGGATTTTCCGCGCTCCATAGATGGGCGTTTTCGATTTTTCCAGCGACTTCTACGCTTCTTGAATCTTTATTCAGCTTGCGCTCGAAATCAAGGGCATGCACGCCATCTTCATCGACTAGAGAAATATACACTTTCTCGGTTTTCGCGAGATTATCTTCAAATACGCCCATATCGACTTTTACCGAAACTTCGGCGCTCGCCTTGTCGTTTTCATACGAAATATCATTCGTCCTAAAAACGATATCTTCTATATAATCGTTAGGCACGGTAAAGAGTTCGACATTGCGCTGAATACCGGCGATGCACCAGCAGTCGTTCGTATCGAAAAGCCAGCCGTGCGAGCGAGTAAGAACTTTTACGGCAATCGTGTTGCGGCCTTTGGTTAGTTTATCTGTAATATCCCACTGCGCCAGGTTATACGCGCTTCCCCAACGCCCGACATATTCACCGTTCACCCAAACTTCATAGCCGAACAACACGCCATCGAAACGCAAAATCACCCTTTGGCCTTCCCAGCGATAATTCCAGCGGAAATTTCTTACATAGTAGCCCGCCATTTCATCGATTTGGTTGCCATATTGCGGCGCTTTGAAGCCTTGGGTTTCCCAATTGCCGGGAACTGCAATATCATCCCAGCCCGATACATCGTAGCCAGGTTCGTTCCAGCCCTTGAGCTCATCCGGCGTCTCGAGCCCGTGGAGCAGTTTAAACGACCAGGTTCCATTCAGCGAAGTCGTATAAAGACGATCGCGTTTCGAATAGATTTTTCTCGCGCCTTCGAAATCGGCGGCAGGAAGATCGGTAAGAGTAGTCTTCTTCGCTTCACCGGCATCATCATCCATGCCTTCTTCCCACTGGGCTTTATGGGACTCTGCGGCGAAGACGGCCCCGACGCAAAGTCCGAGAGCGATTAAACAACCCAAATATTTTCCTCTATGCATTTTAACACACCTTTTCTTAGAGAGTTTCTTACATGGCTTCAGCGAGAAGACGAGCGAATTCAGAGCATTTTACTTCTTTTGCGCCTTCCATCTGGCGTGCAAAATCGTAAGTTACATTCTTTGATTCGATTACTTTATCCATTGCCGAGATTACCAAATCGGCGGCTTGCTTCCAGCCCATATAGCGGAGCATCATTTCGCCGGAAAGGATAAGCGAACCCGGATTCACCTTATCGAGATTCGCATATTTCGGCGCAGTTCCGTGAGTCGCCTCGAATACCGCCACACCCGTCTGATAATTGATATTGGCGCCTGGCGCAATACCGATTCCGCCGACGGTCGCGGCTAGCGCATCAGATACATAATCGCCATTCAGATTCAGAGTCGCGATTACGTCATATTCTGCAGGACGCGTCAAGATTTGCTGGAGGAAGGCATCGCAAATGCAATCTTTTACGATTATATTGCGGCCGGTCTTCGGATTTGTGAATTCGCACCAAGGTCCTTTATCGATGAGCTTGGCACCATATTCGTTTTGCGCGAGTTTATAACCCCAATCGCGAAACGCGCCTTCGGTGAATTTCTGGATATTCCCCTTGTGGACGAGCGTTACTGATTTGCGATCGTTTTCGATCGCATAATCCAGCGCAGCTTTCACAAGCCTCTCGGTGCCCTCTTTCGAGACGGGCTTGATGCCGATCGAAGAAGATTGCGGGAAGCGGATTTTCTTGACGCCCATTTCGCCAATGAGGAAGTTTTTCACTTTTTCGACTTCCGGCGTGCCATTCATCCACTCTATTCCGGCGTAGATATCTTCAGTGTTTTCGCGGAAGATTACCATATCGGTAAGTTCCGGTCTTTTTACCGGGCTAGGCACCCCCTTGAAATATCTAACCGGCCGCAAGCAGACGTAGAGATCGAGCTCCTGGCGCATCGCTACATTGATAGAACGAATACCTCCGCCGACGGGTGTGGTAAGAGGCCCCTTTATCGAAACGAGCGCCTCGCGGCAGACATCGAGAGTTTCTTTCGGCAGCCACTCGCCAGTTGCGTTAAACGCCTTTTCGCCGGCGAGAACTTCGCGCCATTCTATTTTACGCTTGCCGGAATAAGCCTTTTCGATAGCGGCATTCCAGACTATCATCGCCGCTTTCGTGATATCGGGCCCTGTTCCATCGCCCTCGATATATGGAATTTCTACACAATCCGGGACTACTAACGCCCCATCCTTCATCGTTATCTTTTCGCTCATATCCAATTTACCCTTAAGTTATAGTTTTTTATATGAATAAATTATTCTTCCACTTTTGCCGCTTCCAGTTCCTCTGGCGAAATCGCGACCTCCACGCACGTTCCGAGAATATCTACATTCAGGCAAAGCGTGGCCTGCGGTCCTTCGCGCTTGACTACACCCTCTACCCCCCTCATTGGCCCATAGAGAATTTTTACCTTGTCGCCAGCTTTGAACGAATGGGAAACTTTCACGATCGGCCGATGCTTTGTTGCGTTTTTAATCTGCCGAAGCTGGTGAATTACAACACGCGGTTGCGCTATGAAAATCGTCCTTACAAGAAGGTTCGTCTTCAATATATTAAGCCGCTCTTCCGGCAAAAGACGAGCAAATTCATAGCCTGGGAAAAGCGGCATTATGCGCTTTACTTTTCGACGCTGAACCTTGACGCGCTTTATGTAAGTAGGCAGATGGTAGAAGTAGTGGTAAAATTTCAACCACTCGGCGATTTTCTTTTCGGCCCGCGGCTTGGTATGCAGTAGATACCAAGGCCGCTTGCCGAGCGAAATCACTTCACTAATTTGATCTGCTTCCATACTCCCCAAGCATCGATCTCGCCTTCTTGCGAGAAGGTGAATGTAATGGTTTTCGCTTCAGACGGAATATTCACTTCGCAAATCTGCGGAGCATCATTGCCCTTTTGGCCGACACGCTCGAATATTACATTGCCCTTATCATCGGTTAGACGGAATGTCACGCGCGCGTTCGGATTGGTATTGTTCGCGCAGACGACGCTGCCGGATACCCTCTTCCAGGTTCCATCGACCTCAATCGTATAAGATTGACCGATTTTCTGGACTAGGTCAGGCGAATTCATCGGCGCGATCAGCTTAGTCTGAACCTGCGCCTTCTTGGCGGATTTTTCCAATACTTCTTTCGGCGGCGTCGGGTATGCCGGGCTTGGGGCTTTTACGCCGCTAGCCGAAACGATCTTTACATTAACGGCTTCTTTAGCGCAACGCTTATCGAGCTTGATCTTGACGATACCGCGATGGTCGTCCGGGTCGAAATACCAGCAGTTCGGCGAATTCTTGTAGATTGCAGCGGCGACCTTGCCGGTCGAGACAATTCCGATAAGTTCCTCGCCATCGACGAGCACGCGCTCGGGCGCGACTTCGGTATGAACGAGAAATTCGTAAGCACGCTTTAAGATTTGGCCCTTGTAGCCCTTGCCGACTACGCCTTCAAGGGCAATATCTATATCACCGGTTTCATCGGCGTTCGGCGCGACGACTTTGATAGTCTGACGAGTGAACTCGCCCTTTTCGTAATCGCGGCTCTCGCCATCGTCTTCATACACCGTATAGGAAGATTCGCCGCCCGGATAAATATCGAAGGTGAGCGTATCTTTGGGAACTTGAGTAGAATAAAGCGTTTCCGGGTACATCGGGATTATTGCGCCGGCTCTCACGAACACGGGAATATTCCAAAGCTGAACTTGATATGCGCCAATAGTAGCGCCACCCTTTACTCTGCGGCCATCGAAATAATCATACCAATCGCCTTCAGGCAAATAGATGCCGCGCAAATACCAGCCCGAGCTATCTTCTTGCGATTCGTATACCGGGGCTACGAGGAAGTCGCGCCCTAGCATCATTTCGTAATTCACTTTATCGCTTAGCGCATTGGGGTCGTCCGGGTAATTCCACGCCAGCGCCCTTACAATCGGCGCGCCGGTTTCCCACGCCTCGCGGCAAGTCGTATACATATAAGGCGTCAGGCGAAGTTTCAATTTGAGCCATTCGCGGATATGTGTCTTGTACGGCTCAGGATAGCTCCACGGCGCCTTGTTGATATTGCTCCAGCCATTCATTACATATAAAGCAGGCGTGAAACACTTCCATTCGAGATCGCGAAGATAGCTTTCGTTCGATCCGCCGAAAATGCCGTCGATATCAGTTGTCGCGTAAGCTTGTGCGCTCATGCCGGAACCAGTGAGAGTCGGGATGTGATAGCGAATCAAATCGAAGTTGCCGTATTGATCGCCAGTCCAGCATACAGCATAGCGCTGAGTTCCCGCCCAGCCTTGGCAAGTCCAGATGAAAGCGCGGGCATTTGAATTTTCGATAAAGCCATCGTATGCTACTTTATTGCAATTGAGGCCGTGCTGGTAGGCCGGGCCCGACCACGCGACATCGATTTTCTGAACGCGCGTACCGGCTGTCCCGATTTCCCATTTGATTCTATCTAGCGCGCCTTCTGTCCAAAGGCCAGTATGGAAGCCAAGCCCTTTAAGCGCCTCGACTACCCACGCAAGCTGCATATACTTGCAACCATAACCATCGTTGACAAGAAG
This sequence comes from Kiritimatiellia bacterium, assembly GCA_017447805.1. Lineage (GTDB taxonomy): Bacteria > Verrucomicrobiota > Kiritimatiellia > RFP12 > UBA1067 > UBA1067. The sequence goes on from JAFSMR010000041.1 coordinate 24,521, forward strand.
CCATCCGCCTGGCATATTTTCGGCGCGATATTTTTCTGCGTTGCGCTCGACTACATCGCAAGTAGTTTCGGTGTAGGAAAGATCTGCCTTTTGCTCCGGCTCGCGAGTTTGTTTATCGCGCGTCATCCACGCATCGGCATCGCCAAGCTCAAGCCCCCAGACAGGAATGAAATTCGGGCGCCCAGTGAATTCGGAGTAGCGGTCGATTATTTCGTTAAAGCTCTTGCCGACGAAGAAGAATGCATCAAACCTCGACTCGTTATGGGTAAACGAAGCTACGTCTTCTTTCGAAAAATCGTATTTGCCCGGCGAAAAAGTATGGCGGAGAATTCCGTAATATACGCCTTTATCGACTCTCGCCATCGCCCAAGGCGCGGGATTGGGGTGCCCCCCTTCCGCCCAGTTGCAGTCGGCGACGATATCGATCGCCTTGCCGGTATGGATAAACGAACCATTCTGCTGGCCGCCGCCGAAATAATTCGCTTTGGCATTCGATGCGAGGCGAAGAGTAGTATTATCGACCTCGTTTGTAGTTGCGGCTTTCTTTATTTCTACAGGCGCCGCTTCGCGCCAGACTTCTTTGCCATCCGCGAGAAAACAGGTATATACGCCGTTTTCTTTATCGAGGACAAGCGTCAAGGCGCTAGTCTTCCAAGTATAGCGATCTTGAGAATCGAAAAAGCGAACGCGGCTCGAATCTTCTATTACTTCATCAAGAATCATCTGCGTCGCCTTAGGATCGTTGAGCTTGTCTTCGTAGGCAACAGTGTAGGCGTTGTTCGTAGTCGTTATATATTGCCCGGTCGACGTAATTTCCGTCTTCGTTACGATATTCGTATCGGCAACTTTCAACCCGCGCTCGATTCTGAATACGTCAGGACGCCAAAATGTGACGCGCATCTCTTCATCGCCATCGAGATAGACAGTCCAGGCTTTCGACACGTAGCTTTCCGGCACGACGCGCAAAACTTTTACGCAAGGCGCTTTTACGGGCTCGTTTACCGTTTCTGCGCTTGCTGCCTGTTCAGGGCTCGCTACTTGCGCTTCTTGGCTCGTAGCGCAGGCAGTAAGCGGAAACATCGATATCGCGGCAACTGCTCTAATGATATATTTGTTCATAGTCTCCGAGTATTTCGATCTTAGATTTTTGATATTGCGAATTGATATGCGTTCTGGAACATTCTAAGCCAAGGGCCTGCCTCGCCTTTGAATACTCCGGGGTTGTAGCTTAGCTGGCACGCGCGGAATCCGCGCTCAGGGTGCGGCATCATAATCGTAGCGCGGCCATCGGTCGTCGTGAAAGCAGTCTGGCCGCCGAGCGAACCATTCGGGTTCCAGGGATACCGGACAGTCGGCTTGCCTCTTCCATCCACAAAGTGCGCGGCGGCGATTGTCGGCGTCCAGCCATTTGTCCAGACGCGTCCTTCGCCGTGAGCGACGGCGATCGGCAGGCGCGAGCCTTCCATTCCCTTGAAGAAGATCGAAGGCGAAGGTTCGATTTCGATCGTGCTATAGCGCGCCTCGAATTGTTCGGAAATATTTCTAACGAATTTCGGCCAGCCTTCCGCGCCAGGAATAATATCCTTGAGCTGCGAGAGCATTTGGCATCCATTGCATACGCCAAGCGAGAATGTATCCGGACGCTCGAAGAATCGCTTGAACATTTCTTTAAGCTTTTCGTTGAATAGAATCGACCTCGCCCAACCGGACCCTGCGCCCAACACATCGCCGTAGCTGAAGCCGCCGCAAGCGACGAGCCCAGAGAAATCTGCGAGATTCACCTTGCCGAGAATCAAGTCGCTCATGTGGACATCTTGACAGCTGAAGCCGGCCGCGGCGAAAGCCGCCGCCATTTCGATATGACCGTTTACGCCCTGCTCGCGCAAAATCGCGACTCGCGGCTTCTTGGGTTTCGCGCTCTTGCCGCTGTTCGCCTCGTCCATATCGAAAAGCGACATCTGTTCGTATGGCTCGGCATTGAGCGCTTCTTCGCCAAAGAGCGCGTTTGGTATTTCATCCGGGTCGTAGGTAAGATGGAAGTTGAGCCCGGGGTCCTGTTCGTCGAAGGCGTTATCGTATTCTTCTTTTGCCGTTGCGGGGTTGTCTCTGAGAGCCTGCATTCTATATGTCGTCTCTGACCACGCGCGGCGCAGAGTCGTTATATCCGTCGAAATCGCAAGGCGAGAGCCGGCGAAAATTTCGAATTTGCGCGAAGATTTTGTAACCGCGCCGATTACTTCGGCCTCTACGCCCGCGGCATGATAATAGCGAAGAACTTTCTTGACGTTCGATTCGCTCACTTGCAGCACGGCGCCAGGCTGTTCGTTGAATAGTTCGATCAACGCATCGCCTTCGGGAAGCTTCGCCACAATCCCGCGTCCGCCGGTAATCGCCATTTCCGCGAGCGTTACTGCGATACCGCCGTCGGAACGATCGTGATATGCCATCGCCAAACGGTTTTTCACGATTCGCTGCGTCGCATTGAAGAAATCTTTTAGAAGTTTCGCATCGGTGCAATCGGCGTGATTATCGCCAAGCTGCGAATATACTTGCGCAAGCGCCGTTGCGCCTAAAGGCTTTTCTCCTTTCGACAAATCTGCGAATATCAAAAATGTCGCTTCACCTTCGGGATCTGGCTTCAAATCCGGCGTAAGAGTAAGCCTTACATCGTCGATCGGCGCGAAGGATGATACAACGAGCGAAAGCGGCGCGACCTGCTTCTTTTCTTCACCATTGGAATCTTGCCAAACCGTGTGCATCGAGCAACTATCTTTGCCCACGGGTATAGAGACGCCAAGCGCCGGACAAAATTCGAGGCCTACCGCCTGCACGGTATCGTAAAGAATCGCGTCTTCCCCCGCGTCGCCGCAAGGCGCCATCCAGTTCGCAGAAAGGCGAATCTTCGATATATCGCCAACATAGGATGCCGCAAGATTCGTTATCGCTTCCGTTACTGCCATGCGACCGGAAGCCGGGCCATCCAGCAGCGCTACAGGCGAGCGCTCGCCTGTAGCCATCGCCTGGCCTTCGTACGTCGCGTAGCCCATGGTCGCAACTGCGCAATCCGCCGCAGGCAACTGGTATTTGCCGACCATCTGATCGCGAGCAACTCTTCCTGTTACTGAACGGTCGGTAATCGTAACGAGGAATGTCTTATCAGCGACTGCCGGCAGACGCAGAATTCTCATCAATGCTTCAAAAGGACGAATCCCTTCGAGATTAAGCGCTTCATGGTTCTTCTTGACTCGCTTTACATTGCGAACCATTCTCGGAGGTTTGCCGAGAAGAACCTTGATATCCATATCAATCGGCTTATCGTTGAAATAGCTATCTTCGAGGACAAGCTGCCCATCGCCTGTAGCGCTGCCGATAAACGCTACGGGGCAGCGCTCGCGCGCGCAGAGGCTTTCGAAGAAACCGCGCGCTTCTGGTTTAAGCGCGAGTACATAGCGTTCCTGCGCTTCGCAGCACCAGATTTCCATCGGGCTCATCGAGCGCTCTTCGTTATGAACTTCGCGAAGCTCGAATTTGCCGCCGGTCGCTTCTACCAATTCCGGGCAACCGTTGGAAAGCCCGCCGGCGCCAATATCATGAATGGAAAGGATTGGGTTTTTTGCGCCGAGGCTGCTGCACGCATCTATCACGCCTTGGCAACGGCGCTGCATTTCCGCATTGCCTCTTTGCACGCTGTTGAAATCGAGAGCTTCGGAATTCGTGCCGGTCATCATCGAGGATGCAGCGCCTCCGCCAAGGCCGATTCTCATCGCCGGCCCGCCGATTTGGACAATTAGAGAACCCGTCTTTACGTCTTTCTTCTGAACCTGGCTATGACGGATTACGCCCATGCCACCCGCGAGCATGATCGGCTTGTGGTAGCCGCGAAGCTCTCCTGCGATTTCGCCTTCGTAAGTTCTGAAAAATCCGCAAAGCTGAGGACGGCCGAATTCATTGCCGAATGCTGCGCCGCCAATCGGCCCGGTCGTCATGATTTCGAGCGGCGTCGCAAGACGCGTCGGGAAATCCGCAAATACCCTTTCCCATGGCTGCGGGAAGCCGGGAATCCGGAGATTCGAAACCATGAAACCGCAAATGCCGGCGATTGTTCGCGAGCCTGTGCCGGTCGCCGCTTCATCGCGAATTTCCCCGCCAACGCCTGTAGCAGCGCCTGGATATGGCGAAATCGCCGTCGGGTGATTGTGGGTTTCTACTTTCATCAGCTGATCGAGCTGATCTTCCTTGAAAGTATAGGCATTGGTCTTGGGGTCGATCGAGAAAATCTTTGTAGGATAGCCCTTTACGACCGATGAATTATCCTTATAGGCGCTTAGGGTATCTTTCGGTCTCTTTTCATGGGTGTTTTTTATCATGCCGAAGAGGGAATTCGGCATTTCCTTCCCGTCGATAATGAATTTTGCGCCGAAGATTTTGTGACGGCAATGCTCTGAATTCACCTGCCCGAACATCACGAGCTCTGTATCGGTCGGGTTGCGGCCGGCGGCCGCAAAGCTCTTGGCCAAATACTCCATTTCTTCTTCGCTGATCGCAAGCCCGATTTCTTCGTTCGCCTCGCGAATCGCCTCTACGCCTTTACCTAATACATCGTATACCCTGCCGCGCTTGGGCTCGTCTACTTCAAATAGATCGTCGATATAGGTATATACGCCTTCCGTCATTTTATCATAGAGCGCGGCAAAGCAGGCCGGCGGCAGATTGCGCGGCGCTTCGGCGACGGCAAACCCGAGGCGTGCGGCCTTTTCTTTCGCGCCATACGGGAGGCGAACTGTAAAACGTATCCCACGCTCGACGCGCAATATGCTGGTCAGCGAGCAATTGCGGAAAATATCCGTGGCCTTGGAGCTCCACGGGCTGATCGTGCCTTTGCGCGGCATTACATAAAACGACCAAACTCCATAGCCTTCTTCGAGCTCCGGCGCTTGACCGGTTGCATTAAGAAGCTCTTGCGCGCGCTGAAGCTCTTCGATGCTGAATGCGCGCTCGGCCATTTCCAGCGCATATACCCACTTTGCCTCGATATCTACCGCGCCTAGTTCCGGCGCCGCAGAAAGAATTCCTTCTCTTATCGCATCAAGACGAAACGGCGAGTAAGCGTTTTCTCCTTCTAAAAGTATCATGATAAATTCCTTCTCCTTGATTTTCCTCTAGCCCTATACGACGGGCTTTATGTAAGTTTGTTTTATGGCCCGCCAAAGGACGGTGCAAAACGCAGAGAGCGGTATTGCCAAGAGCATCCCGAGTAACGGACCGAGCAGTGACGACCAAAATATGAAACTGAATATCACACCGGCATATCCAAGGCCGGTCTTGTCGCCTTGAATTCGCGGCGTTATGAAATAACCATCGGCGAATTGTCCGAAGCCCCACACCGAAAGAACGAGCAGCAACCTCGTCATAGACCCATCATCGCCAAAGTAGGCTAGGGGCAACGCTATCGGCAAGCAGACAATCGAACCGAATAGCGGAATCAAATTCAAGACTCCTAGCACAAAACCAATCATGAAGCCGTATGGCAAGCCGACAATGGCAAATCCCGTCCCGTAAAGAATGCCTTCCAAAATGCAAATCAATGTCTGTCGCTGGAAAAACGATACTAGTATCGTAATGAATGCATCGATTTGCTCGGCTACGAAATTACGGGTCTCGGGTTTCAGGAATGGCATTTCGGCGACGATATCTTTACCTGACCTCGGCCGCGAGGTCAGGAAGAATACGAAAAATATCAGCGAGACGAATACCGTAAGAAGAATAGAGGCCGCCTCCATTGCGCTATTGCCGGCGATTTTGGCAGCCCCGCCATAATCTGCATATTTCTTCGGAATTTCCTGGTAAGGAACTCCGAATTGATCTAACAGAACTTTCGCCTTCGGAAATACATCGCTCGCCCATGCTTTCATTCGCGGCACAATCGTCGAGCCTTGCGACATCAAATTCGAAACTTGCTCGACTACAATCGTCCCTGCATACCAGCAAAAAAGCCCGGCCGGAATCAAGATCGTAACTAGCATCGTCGCTAGCGCCAGCATCCTGTTTTTCGTAATCTTCACCCACCACTCGTAATATGGCTTGAAAAAGAGAGCGAGGAAGAAGCCGAAAACGACCGGGACTATCGCTACTGATACGAAGGATAACAGCTTTAAGATCCCCCACCCGACCAGCGCAACGAACGCGCCGACCAAAGTCAAGGAAGCAACTGTTATGCCGCTTGCAATCGTCTTTTTCTGACTATCGGTAAATGAAAGCATTTCAAATTATGTTTCCCTTGACCCCTAGACTAGAGGAGAATTTCGATTTCCGGCAAATCGTCTATTAGCGGCTTTAGATAATCGACGAAAGCCTTTGTTACGTCATTGCCGCCCTTGGCGATAAATTCCTTCGGGAAGGCGCGGGTTTCTTTCGCTGCGTCTTGAATCGGCAACGCCTTGTAATCGACCTTGTAGGTTTTACCTTTCTTTCTCAAGATACCGACCGTGCCCTTCTTTATCGAGCCTTTTACTCCGGCTGCCGCCGCCAAGGCATAATTGACGGCAAAGAATCCTACACCTGCCGCCTCGGCCATATCTTGAGATGTCTGCAAACTGGGGAACGAGCGTTGCAAATATCCGAAAGTATCTGCTCTCACGCGCTTTACAGCCGCCTTTTCTTTAAGCACTCTCGCGAGGTGATCGCCAAGCGCCCCAGAGCCGCTCATCTGCACATTGCCATGGGAATCTTTCTCTCCAGTGCCGAGCTTCGCGCCAATCGGAACGCCATCTTTGCCGCGTATGCCTTCGGAAACCGCCACTACGCAGCGATTGTATTTCTTGAGCACGGCTTTAACATCCTTGACGAATTTTTCTTCGCTGAACGGCACTTCCGGCAAATATATCAGATGAGGACCGCAATCGGGGCGGACTCTCGCCAGAGCGCTCGACGCCGTCAAAAACCCTGCATCGCGCCCCATGATTACATCGATTTTCACGCCGCCTAGCGCGCGGTTGTCGAGGTCGTCGCCAATAAGCGCCCTAATAACGAAGTTCGCCGCGCTCGCGTAGCCAGGCGTATGGTCGCAGCTGCGTAAATCATTATCGATTGTCTTTGGAATGTGATAGACGACAAGCGGGTAATTTTCTTTCTCGGCCTCTTCCGCTACGATTCGCGCCGCATCGGCAGAATCATTCCCGCCGATATAAAAGAAGAATCCAACTTTCAAACGACGGAATTCCTCGAATATCTTCCTGCAATCCTTGGCATCCGGCTTATGTCGGCAACTGCCGAGCGCCGATGATGGCGTCGCCAATAGACGCTTTATCGCCTTATCTTTTAGCTCCGTCAAATCAATATAATCGCCTTTCAAAATGCCCTCAACACCATGTTTTGCGCCGAGAATCTTGCCTATTTTGCCGGCTTTCCTTGCAGAACGCCCGGCCATCAACGCGCCGCACAACGAGTCGTTGATTACCATCGACGGCCCGCCAGATTGCGCTATTACCATATTGATACATTCCTGCGCGCTTTTCGCAGTTTTCTTTACAGACTTGGAAACAATCTTACTCATTTGGCCACATCTCCTTGCTGTTGATCTATTTGCCTTATATTATATCATATTTAGCGCCCCGGCGCAATAGGCGGGCCCGTCATTGCATCGAGGGGCGAAAATGGAATAATAGCAAGAAAGAGCCATGAGATGTGGCTCTTTCTCGCTATTATATATCAATAAATGATATTAGTTGATGTCAATGGTGGGCTGTGAACCCTTCATCATGCCTTCCTTATCGATATCGACCTTCCACTTGCCATCGACCTTCTTGACATCTATCGTGTCTTCATTTTTATCGTCGCTCTTGCCGCCAGTCCCCTTTATCGTGACCTTGGCCTTATCGCCATCAATCTTGGTTTCTACAACCGAGAACTTCGCGCCGGCCATCTCTTCACCAGCTTTAACAGCCACGAGGCCAAAGAGCATTGCCGCATTTTCGGTGCAGTTTTCTTTCAAGAATTCAGGGGTCGCCTTGCCATCGCGAAGAGCTTCCATAACGCGAATCGCAACTGCTTCCGGAGTATTTTTCTTGCAACCTGTTACAGTAAACATCGCGCATGCGCACATCGCAATCGCGACAATCTTCAGAATCTTCATAGTCTATTGTTTCCTTTAATGTTGCCCTTTTGTTTAGTGTGCCGAAACCGCGCAAAGGCTTTAGCAGCCTCGGATGATTGTTGGCGCATATTGTATCATTTTTTCGTGGCTAGGGTCAAGGGCTAATTAGCGCCTATATGCGGCCAAATCGTCCTAGTTACCCAAAGGGGAAAAGTCGCTATTGCATCAAAGGGAAAAATATGCTATAATATGCGCCAATTCCCCCCAAAAGAATCGCTTAGAGTCTATGAGAGTAGATTTACCTATATCCGGCAAAAAAACGAGTCGATGCGGCGAAAACGCAGCATCCTCGGCCGATTTTAACGAAAATCGCGGCAATTTTATGCCCAAGATCGCGCTAACGGGGTCCATCGCTTGCGGGAAATCGCTTTTCTCTTCTCTCTTAAGGTCCCTTGGGGTGGAAATCCTAGATGCGGATGATGTAGCGCACGAGCTTATACCGCCCGAGGAGCGCGCTAGGCTCGCCAAGATTGTGTTCAAGGATAGCGCCAAACGCAAGGAACTCGAAACAAAGCTGCATCCGTTAATCAAGAAGCGGCTGGACGATTGGCAAGAGGCCGAGCTCGCTCGAGGCAAAATCGCGATTGTCATTATTCCTCTTCTATATGAAGTCGGGTGGGAAGGCGCCTACGATATCATCGGCGCGATTGTGTGCGATAGGAGTTTGCAGATAAAGAGGATGATTGAAACGCGCGGCTACAGCCAAGAACAAGCCGAAGCGAGGCTCGCGGCGCAGATAAACGCCGAGGAGAAAGCTTCAAGAGCCGATTATGCGATATGGAATAACGGGACGAAAGAGGAGCTCGAAAAAAGCGCCGGCGCCTTCCTCGCATGGCTGAAACAAAGAATTTCAGAAATACAAACCAATATTTGAAACAAGAAAGGCAAATATATATATTATGGAAGAAGAAAACCACGAAGAATTCGATATTTTCGCGAAGACCAAGAGACCAAAATTGGTCGATGCCCCCGCGCCTATAAATCAAGGGAGCGGCGTGAAAAAGGCGACTATCAATAAACGCGTCGTTCATCAGCCGACGCAAAAGGTGAACCAATCGCCGATTAGAGGTTCCAACGGAACAATGTCGGTCAATCCTCTCCTGAACGAGCCACTCCCGACGGAACCCGTGAGCGCCGCGCAAGATACAGCCGTCAACAAAAACAGAAATCCCGAACTGCCGGAATATCGTCTTGCTGATATTCAGACATGGACCGGCCAGCAGATAGTCGATAGGATGATGCCTGGCGTAGATCCCGAGGAAATCGGCGCATACCGCAAGCACGAACTAATCTTCGCCGCGATTAGAAATTATCTGGCCATGGGCGGCGCAGTTCTCGCTTCCGGGTGCCTAGAAATCACGCGCGACGGGCACGGCTTTTTGCGTTCGGCAAAAAACAACTTCCTCGCGTACCCAGAGGATGTCTTTATAATCCAGCAGCAAATCCGCCGCCACGCCTTGAGAACGGGCGATGAAATCGAAGGGCCAATCCGCGACCCGAAAGACCGCGATAGATTCTTCTGCCTCGGGAATGTAAATCTAGTCAACGGGAAAGAACCATCGGTCGCTGCTCGTGTAGTCCATTTCGAAAGCCTTACCCCGACCTTCCCGACACGCAGAATAATTCTCGAGACCCAGCAAAATGAATTTTCCACTCGCGTAATCGACCTCTTTACGCCTATCGGCTTCGGACAGCGCGGGCTGATCGTCGCGCCGCCGCGCGTCGGCAAAACAGTCCTGTTGCAGAAAATCGCCAATGCCATTTCCACAAACCACCCGGAAGCGCTTCTTATAATTCTTCTCATCGATGAAAGACCGGAGGAAGTTACCGATATGCAGCGCAACACAAAGGCGATGGTGCTTTCCTCGACATTCGATGAAGAACCAAGCCACCATGTAAGCGTAGCCGAAATGGCAATTGAACTCTCGAAGCGCCATGTCGAAAACGGCAAAGACGTAATCATTCTTCTCGACTCGATAACACGTCTTGCACGCGCATACAATACCGTGCAACCGCACTCCGGCAAAATCCTCACTGGCGGCGTAGATGCCCTTGCGCTCCATAGGCCAAAGCGCTTTTTCGGCGCGGCACGCAATATCGAAGGCGGCGGCTCTCTTACGATTATCGCGACAGGCCTCGTTGAAACCGGCTCGAGGATGGATGAAGTAATCTTCGAAGAATTCAAGGGCACCGGCAATATGGAACTCGTGTTGGATAGGGGATTAGCGGATAAGCGAATATTCCCTGCAATCGATATCACGAAATCAGGAACACGAAAAGAAGATCTACTCCTCGACCCGCTGGAACTAGAAAAGACCTGGGGACTAAGGAGAGTTCTTACGGATGCGGGCGCGGAAAACGCGATGAAGAGTCTGCTCAATTCGCTGAAGAAGACGCATTCGAATCCGGAATTCCTCCTTGCGCTCGATTTGAAAAACAAATAGCGCGGTGGATTGCGCTCGCCCGCCCCGAAATCCCTAAGGACGGGCGAGAAAAGGAACAAAGGTAGGCTGAACAAGAAAGGAATATTAGACAATGAAAAATTTTAAGATATTCGCCCTCGCGGCGATTCTCCCCTTCGCGGCTTATTGCGATACATTCATAAATACGGCCTTTTATTATTTTGCCGAAGACATAAGGCAATCCGATACCGATGGCATAATCGATCCGCGAGTTGCCAACCTTCCCTACTCAAGTTCATCGGAATATAGCTTCAAGGCGACTCCGCCCGAGGGCATGACCCTAGATGGCTGGGCAATGATAGATAGCACCATCATCGCAAACGCATTTACCCTTTCATCGCTCACCAATACTCAAGGAAAAGTCGCGAAGATTTTCGACAATTGGCAAAACCAATACTGGACACTTAATTTAACATCACAAAACTGGAGCCCGAATTTCAGCGTTGCTGGCGGGACACTCTTTCTTTACGCCTGCCCGTATTTTTCTTATCTAAAATATAATATACAATATTACGGCAACACAAAGCAAATCGGCGGCCCATGGGGAGAAGACGAGAATAAAGATATCGTCTATACAAATGAAGTGCAACTTGCGGCGGAAGGCACCGACTATCTCTGGAAAACAAAAACAACCGGCTACTATATCGCGGGCTGGTCGCTATCTACGAATGGCGTAGCGATGTTCGAAACAGGCCAAAAGGTTACCGGCAAAGATTTCGGGGTAGTTTCCACAAATAGAAACAACTCGATCGTCAAGCTCTACGCGATATGGGAAAAGAAAGAAATGCCGATAGCGCTCGATGCCCAAGGCGGCGAAGTGACGCCAGAATCGATTACGGTGAAGATCGATGAGACCTACGATTTGCCTACGCCCAAAAGATGGGGCTTCGATTTTCAAGGTTGGTTCGACTCTCCTTCCGGCGGCGCGCAAATCAAGGACGGCGACAAGGTAGAGCGCGACGATATCGAAACGCTCTATGCCCAGTGGCAAGAGCTACCGACATTCAAGGTGGAATTTATCTACTTTAACGAGACGGGTGAGGAAACTAGGGTAACAAACAATGTGCCGCAAGGCTACGATTCACCCCTTCCAAGCAACGAGGAAACATATTGGGTTGGCCACACCTTCGTAAAATGGGAGCCTAGCCCCGTCAATGTCTCAAACAATATGTCTTCTACGGCGCAATACTCCACGAATACCTACACTGTCGTTTTCGATCCCAATGGCGGCAGAGGCAAGATGGATGACCAAGTTTTCACGTACGATGAAGAACAAGCTCTTGCAGAATGCACTCTCTCGCGCGGCACTACTGGAGCGTGGGCATTCGGAGGCTGGGCAACCGCCCCTGATGGCGAAGTCGTTTATGACGATAAAGAGAATCTTCTAAATCTTACAGATAAAGACAACGAAACAATTACACTCTACGCAGTATGGCAAGATAATTTAACCAATAACGATTTATCCAAGGCCGCAGATACAGATGTAGCATTGGAAATATCCGACGGAAATTCGAACTATATTAAAATCATCAGCAAAGATGATCCTAATACCGAAGATTATATACATACTGGAGATAAATCGATAGAAATCTCAAGATCAGGTGCTACATTATCAGCTACCGTTCGAGGCTCGGGCAAAATCACTTTCTGGGTATATTCCGAAGATTACAATAATCTAATAGTGAAATTAATCTCAGGAGGAGAATCTAAAACAGACTCGAATTTCGATTCTTATTACGAATGGAAACTGATAGAAATTGATATATCCCCTGAAAATGACGGAGACAAAACCGAAATCCAATGGATGAACAATAGTGGCACCAGTAGACTTTTGATAGACGAAATAAAGTGGATTCCATCTGGCGAATACACGATAGCCTACGATGCAAATGGCGCGAATGGCGAGGCGATGGAAAGCGAACTATTCCTGAAAGGCGAATGGCAAAGACTTTCCGCATGCTCTTACACAATGACTGGTTATCATTTCGGCGGATGGGCGCTAGAACAAAATAGCGAAGCGAAATTCGCCGACAAAGAAAATGTTCTAGACCCGTTTGGCGAAAACACGAAGCTAAACGAGACGAACACTCTTTACGCGGCCTGGCAAGCAAATACTTATACCGTCCAATTCGCAAGCGCCGGCGGAGTCGGCAATATGGATGATATGCTTCTAACATACGATTTCGAGACAAATCTCACAGCATGCGCGTATACTTTTGCAAATCATGAATTTCTCGGTTGGAGCAATGTTGAAAATGGCGAGGTCGCTTTTGCCGATAGTGCTGAAGTTCTAAATCTCGCGGCGGAAGACGGCGCAACCATAACGCTCTGGGCGATTTGGAAAGAAAATGAATCCGGCGGCGGGGACGACGGCGGCGATGATGGGAATGACGAAACATATTCGGAAGAACTGTTCCCTTCTGAAGAAAATTCAATCGGCGAATTTTCGTCCAATTACGCGAATGTATACAATGGGTGGCTCTCGAAAGACGGCAAAATTGCGGCGCTAGTAAACATAAAGACGACTGCCGTGAAGAATTCTTCGAAGGATTCCACTGCTACTATGACTATTACGCCGCTCACCGGGAAAAAGTCGAAAGTAAAATTCTCTGTTCCGAGCGAAGATAATCCCGTTACCGATGAAGGAATGATTTTTGGCGCGCTTGGAATTTGCGGCAACTACAATGAATACGAAATCAACGCAGCAAAAGATTTCACCAAGGCGAAGGTAGCTACAGAAAAAGCGATGGTGAATCAAATTCCAAAAGGCGTATGGAACTTCGCATTCGCCACGGGCAATGGCTATGCCGGTTTCTCGCTTACGCTTAGCGCAAAAGGCAAGGCCAAGCTCACGGGCTATCTAGAGGACGGGACAAAAATTTCTTCGACCGGCCTCGCCCTCCTCGGCGAAGAGCGCATAGCTGTTCCGATAATCAATTCTAAAAAGGGCTTCGGCTTTGTAGTCTGGCTAAACGATTCGGACGCGATTGAAATAACTGATCTTACCAATACCAGCTGGGAAGAAGTCGCGAATGGGAAAACAACAAATCTTGCAAACGGCTCTTATTCGCTAGATTTCGAAACGCCGACCTTTAGAAGCTATCTTGAAGAAGTCGATGGCTATACGCTCTTGCCTTCGCAGGAAGAAACAATAACTATCGCAAAAGGCAAATGGTCGGTCGCGAAGACATTCGGCAAAGTAAAGCTAGCTAAAAACCTCGAGCCGTATATCAGCTACTCCGGCAATAAAGAACCGACCAATCTTTCCGGTCTCAAGCTTACATATACTGCAAAAACCGCTACCGTCAAAGGGTCGTTCAAACTTTACTGCATACTTGGCTCAAAATTAAAATATGATACTGTAAAAATCACGGGCGCCATCTGCAATGGAAAATTATACGGCTCTGGGAAAATCAAGAATCAATTGCCCTTCCCGGTGAAGACAAAATGAACGATATAACGATAACTAACGCTAGAGTACACAATCTAAAGGGAATCGACGTAAAGATTCCGCGCAACTCTCTCACTGTAATTACAGGTCTTTCGGGCTCGGGGAAATCATCACTCGCCTTCGATACTCTCTACGCGGAAGGACAACGAAGATATGTGGAATCTCTAAGCGCATACGCTCGGCAATTCCTCGATAGAATGCAAAAGCCCGATGTCGAAAAGATTGAAGGGCTTTCGCCTGCAATTTCTATCGAGCAGCATACTACAGGCGGCAATCCTCGCTCGATCGTCGCAACCGTTACCGAAATACACGATTATTTAAGGTTGCTCTATGGGTCGGTCGCAACGGCACACTGCCCGCATTGCGGCAAAAGCGTAACCCGTCAAAGCGCAGAGCAAATAGTAGATACAATAAACAAATTCCCCTCTGGCGAAAAGGCGATAATATATTCACCGGTTATCAAAGGGAAAAAGGGACGACACGAAGATACTCTCGCCGCATTAAAAAGAGCTGGCTTTGCACGCGTGAGGATAGATGGCGATATTTATCCTATCGAAGAAGTTCCCGAGCTAGACAAAAAGCGCAATCATTCAATTGACGTAATAATCGATAGAATCGTTCTTCCCTGCGATAAGACTCGTCTGACTGATTCCGTAGAACTCGCGCTAAAGACGGGCAAAGGAATTCTTTATGTCGAATGGCCTAATCGCAAAGATTCAAACGGCAAGGCGAACACCAGCGTATTCAGCGAACTGAACGCCTGCACCGATTGCGGCATATCTTTCGATGAACTAAAGCCTCGTTCGTTTTCTTTCAACTCGCCGTTTGGCGCGTGCCCGACTTGCGCGGGGTTGGGGCAGCTTTATTATTTCGATGAAGAACTCGTAGTGCCAGATAAAACTCTTCCGCTCGAAGAATCCATTCATCCCTGGCGAAGAATCGGCGGGCAGATGGCGATTTTATATCATAAAGAGCTTCTTGCAAGAATCGCCGCGCAATATAAAGTAAGTTTAAGAACACCATACAAAGATTTACCAGCATCTTTCCGTCATGGTCTTATGCACGGCTTCAAGGATGATCTTATTCTTGAATGGCGCCGAGTAGACAAGCCATTCGAAGGCGTGCTCGCCGCGTTAAAGAGAAAACTCGATGAAGCGCCTGATGACGAGACGCGACAAAAATATGAAGCATACCAGAATTTCCGCGTATGCCCCGATTGCCAGGGCGCAAGATTGAAACCCGAATCGCGAGTAGCCCGCGTTGCCGGCGTCACGATTGTCGAAGCAATGGCGATGAGCGTAAAAGATTCGCTGAAATTCTTCTCGTCCCTTTCCGGCAAGGAATTCCTGCCCGTCAAAGAAGTTCTAAAGGAAATTACGCGCCGTCTTCAGTTCTTGCTCGATGTGGGGCTTGATTACCTTACTTTGGATCGCGCTTCAGCGACTCTATCAGGGGGTGAAATGCAGCGAATCCGTCTTGCGACACAAATCGGCTCGGGTCTGACCGGCGTTCTGTATGTATTAGACGAGCCTACAATCGGGCTGCACCCTCGCGACAACGAAAGGCTGATTGGAACACTAAAAGATTTGCGAGATCGCGGCAACACGGTAGTAATCGTCGAGCACGATGAAGAAATGATGCGCAATGCCGACTATATCGTAGACCTTGGACCCGGCGCCGGCAGAGAAGGCGGCGAAGTAATTTATCAAGGCGATTTCAAGGGACTATTGAAATCGAAAAGCCTAACTGCTGATTATCTAACCGGACGAAAGAAAGTCGCCGAAGATAAGGCGCCTACAAAAAAGACAAAGCCAAAGAAATTCCTCACGATAAGCGGAGCATGCGAACATAATCTCAAAAACATAACGGCGCATATTCCGATTGGCTCGTTTACAGTCGTGACGGGCGTGAGCGGATCAGGGAAATCTACGCTGATCGATGAAACATTAAAGCGCGCGCTCCTAAAAGAATTCTATCACGCAAAAGCCATCCCCGGCAAACACAAAAAAATCTCCGGCACGGAAAATTTCGATAAGATAATAGAAATCGACCAATCTCCCATCGGCCGCACGCCGCGCTCGAATCCCGCCACCTATGTCGGATTTTTCTCGGATATCAGAGACTTGCTTTCTAAGACCGAATCCGCGAAAGCTCGCGGCTATGGACCCGGGCGGTTTTCGTTTAACGTAAAAGGCGGCAGGTGTGAAACATGCGCCGGCGACGGTGTAAGAAAGCTCGAAATGAGTTTTCTCCCCGATGTCTATGTTACATGCGAACAATGCAACGGCAAGCGTTTCAATTCGGAGACCCTCGAAGTAACCTATGGGGGCAAAAATATTTCCGACATCCTGGAAATGACCGTTGCGGAAGCTTGCGAATTCTTCGCGCGCGTCCCTTCTATTTCGAGAAAACTCAAGACTCTTCTCGAAGTAGGCCTAGGCTATATAACGCTCGGGCAAAGCTCTACGACTCTTTCCGGCGGCGAAGCGCAGCGTATAAAACTCGCGACCGAGCTTTCGCGCCGTTCGACAGGGCGGACACTATATCTCCTCGATGAACCGACTACCGGGCTTCACTTCGATGATGTCGCGAAACTAATGTCCCTTTTGCTTAAGCTCCGCGACCAAGGCAACACGATTGTCGTAATCGAGCACAATACCGATGTGATGAAATGCGCCGATTGGATAATCGATTTAGGACCTGGCGGCGGCGATGCTGGGGGTAATCTCGTAGCTGAAGGACCAATCGAAAAAATCCGTGCGACGAAAGAATCCGTTACCGGAAAATTCATTTAGCTCCAAAGCGCTTTTCAATTCTTGATTGACTCGATAATCTTTACGCCGCTCGAAGTGCCGATGCGATTGGCACCGGCGCTTATCATCGCGATAGCCTCTTCTAGCGTGCGGATTCCACCTGCCGCCTTGACGCCCATCTCGGCGCCGACTGTTTCACGCATGAGTTTGACATCTTCGATTGTGGCGCCGCCAGAACCAAAGCCTGTCGAAGTTTTTACAAAATCGAAATCCGCCGCCTTGGCCAATTCGCATGCCAATATCTTTTCTTCTCTCGTCAAATAGCAGCATTCGATTATAAGCTTGGTGACGACGTCATCGCGATTTCCCGGAAATTTTTTCGAGCGCGAGACATAACATTCGAGATCATTCGCCAAATCCTCGCGCTTTGACTTGTCTTTTGCGGCGCGCTTGAGCTTTCTTATGTCAATCACGAAATCTATATCCTTCACCCCAAACTCGCGGACACAATCGACTTCGGCAAGAATAGCTTCGCGAGAGCTCTGGCCTAGGGGAAAATTGATTACTGTTCCTACTCGCTTGCCGCTTCCGGCAAGAACCTTGGCGGCATTTGCTACTTCCGCAGGATTCACCATCGCACACGCGAAACCATATTCTGCGACTTCGCGGCAAAGTTTTTCCACTGCATCGCTTTCCCCTGCCGGAGAAAGAAATGTGTGGTCTATCATCGAGGCTAGTTCTTTTCTTGTCATGGAAAATTTTTCATTACCAAATTTCGCGAGTGGGAATACCTTCTTCGCTCATGGCTTTTTTGATTTGTGAAATCGTATATTCACCTGAATGTATCATACCTGCGACGATTGCCGCATCGCATCCGGTAGCCGAAAACACTTCCGGGAAATGGCGCGGTTTGCCTGCGCCGCCCGATGCGACGACCGGCACGCCGACCGAGCGCGCAATGAGTCCTGTTATTATATGCTCGAAACCCTCTCGCGTTCCATCTGCATCTACCGAATTGACGACTATTTCTCCAGCCCCAAGGTCTGCGGCTTTCTTTGCCCATTCTACGGCGTCTAGCCCAGTCCACTCGCGAAATCCGCGAGTAGTAATTTCATATCCGCTTGGGCATGCAGGGTTGGTGGATTTCACGGGATCCATTCCCAAAACTATGCACTGACGTCCGAAAACTTTCGCGCCTTCGGCGATTAAGGAAGGATTTTTCACGGCGAGTGAATTTACCGAAATCTTTTCTGCGCCCGCGAGAATTACTCGCTCCATATCTTCAAGAGACGAAATTCCTCCTCCTACCGCAAATGGAATCCTAATCGCTTTTGCAACCGAGCTGACCATTCCTATGTCGATAGGCCGATGTTCCGCGGAAGCCGTAATATCATAGAAAACCAATTCGTCGGCGCCTTCATCGGAATATTTCGCGGCCATTTCGACGGGATCGCCCAAATCGATGTTATTCTTGAATTTCACGCCTTTCGTAACGCGACCGCCTCTTACATCGAGGCAAGGTATAACTCTTCTCGTCAACATATCTCGAGCCAACTTTTCAAAAATTCTAGTCCCGCTCGCCCCGATTTTTCCGGATGAAATTGGCATGCGAGCATTTTGCCGCGCTTTACGCATGAAGTGAATTCTACATCGCCATGAGTAGATCGGCCGATCGTATATGGCGTTATTTCTCCCCAGTAACTATGGACGAAATAGAAATATTCACCCATAGGTTCGACCCTATTCCAACCAATCGAAGGAACTTTATGCTCCTTGCTATCCGGGAAACGCCTCACCCGCCCGGGAATAATACCTAAAGTTTCGACCCCGCCATCTTCTTCTGTCGCTTCAAACAGAATCTGCATTCCTAAACATATTCCCAGGAATGGTTTTTCGAGAGCTGCCGATTTTACAATCTCCAAGAGATCGAGGTTGCGCAAATTTTCCATCGCGCTCTTCGCGGCACCCACCCCGGGAAAGACGACTTTGGAAGCTTGCGCAATCTCTTCCGGGTTGCCGGTAACAAGAGTTTCTTCCCCCAGCGCTTCAAAAGCATACTTGACGCTCGTCAAGTTGCCGGCTTTGTAATCTACTATCGCAATCATCAGTTTCCTTCAAGCTTGCTCAGGATTGCAAGAACCTCGTCGCCCTTCTCAAGACTCAAATCGAGCTTGAAATTTAAGCGCGGGGTGAATTTAATACGGACCTCTTTATTGACAAGAGCTTGAAAACGCTTGGCATTGTGCTTTAGATGCTGGAGCGCAGTTTCTTTCATGTCATCCTCGCCGAAGACGCTTACAAAGACATTTGCATCGCGCAAATCTTTGCCGCATTCGACTTTCGTGACAGTAATAAGACCGGGCGCGATACTATCGCCCTGCATTATATGGAACATTCCCTCTGCGATTACTCGCTTGAGAAGAGAATTTATGCGCTCTAGTCTATCGACCGCCATGCTCCACAAGTCCTTTCTAGAGAGTACGAGGCAATTCTTCGAGCATGTAGCACTCGATTACATCGCCTTCCTTGAATTCCTCGAAATTCTGGAAGCAAACGCCGCACTCCTGCTGACCCGAAACCTCTTTGACTTCGTCCTTGAAGTGCCTGAGAGTTTGGACTTTACCATCCCAAACGGTCGCCTTGCCGCGCAAGATTCTGAAGCGTTCCTTGGCGACTAGAGAGCCGTCGAGCATCTGAGAACCGGCGATCTTGCCTAGCTTGCCGATATCGTAAATAGCCTTGATTTCGGCGTGGCCCTTGATAACTTCCTTATATTCAGGCGGCAAGAGATCAAGCATGCACTGTTTCACATAGTCGATCAACTCGTAGATAATACGGAACGAGTTGATCCTCACGCCATCGTGGCGCGCCTGCTGTTGGACGCCGGAATCGTTGGAGATATCGAAGCCTGCGATAACGGCTTTACCTGCCGCGGCGCTCTTTACATCGGTAAGAGATACGTTTCCGGTTCCAGTGCCGATTACATTGAGGCCGACCTTTTCGCTCTTGATTCCTCTAAGCGCTTCGACGATGGCTTCGAGCGAACCCTGCGTATCGGATTTCACGATTACATTTAGTTCTCTCTTGCCTTCGGCAGCCATGCGGCTCATGAGAGCATCGAGCGACGCCGCCTTGGAATTGGAAAGCTCCTGCTCCTTGCGCTCCTGCGCAGTCTGCTCCGCGAGCGTCCTCGCGCGCTTTTCATCGAGCATTACGCGGAATTCCGCGCCGGCTTCCGGCACGCCGGAAAGTCCCGTTGCCTTTACAGGCGTGGAAGGCGGCGCCTCTTTGATACGTCTGCCGCGATCATCGATAAGCGCGCGCACCTTGCCGAAATGCTCCCCGATTAGAATCGCGTCGCCTACCTTGAGCGTTCCGCCAGATACGAGAAGCGTCGCGCAAGGTCCTAGGCCTTGCTGAAGCTCGGATTCGATTACATAGCCATTGGCGCGGCGATCGGGATTAGCCACGAGTTCTAGGACTTCCGCCTGAACGAGAATATTCTCAAGTAGCGAATCCACCCCCATACCCGTTACACCGGATACCGCCGTGCAAATTATATCGCCACCCCAATCTTCAGGCGTAAGGCCACGCTTCTGGAGTTGCTGCTTTACCTTATCTACATTCGCAGTCGGCTTATCCGCCTTGGTTATTGCGACCATTATCTGCACGCCAGCCTGACGCGCGACCTTTATGCATTCTTCGGTCTGCGGCATTATGCCGTCGTCCGCCGCGATTATGAGAACTGCGATGTCGGTAAGCTGCGCACCGCGCGCTCGCATTGCGCTGAACGCGGCGTGGCCAGGCGTATCGAGGAATGTAATCTTTCTGCCGGCGATTTCCACCTGATAGGCGCTGATCTGCTGGGTTATGCCGCCGGCTTCGCCTGCCGCGACATGCTCTTTGCGAATCCAGTCCATGAGAGTAGTCTTACCATGGTCGACATGGCCGAGGAATGTAACGACCGGCGCGCGAGGCTTGAGAGTTTCCGGCGGATCTTCCGGAATCAAATCATCTGCATCTATCGCCTTCAGGACGGGTTTTGCGGCGGCTTTATCGCGCGCCTTTTCCACAGTTACCTTAAAGCCGTATTTTTCGGCTACCTTCGTAGCGATATCCGGTTCGACGCGCTGGTTGATTGATGCGAGAATCTTAAGCGCCATCAAATCGGCAATAAGTCGATTCGGCTTGATGCCGAGTTTCGTCGCGAGATCCTTCACTACTACCGCGCCGCGAATCGAAATTTCTTTCGAAGATTCGTCCAATGAAATTCTGCTCGCGACACTGGCCGAAGATGCCGACGAAGATATGTTTCTGTTGCGGAGCTTTTCGAATGCCTTGAGAGCATCCTTGCCCTTCTTGCCCTTGCGATTGCCGATTTCGATATCATCGTAATCGCCGACTTCTTTAGGCGGACGCACCTTCGGTTGCGCGGCGACGGTAATCTTGATCGCCGTCGCTCCAGCAGGCGCGCTCTTTTGGAGAGGCTTGAATCCCGGATGCGCGTTCTGAGGCCTAGGCATTTGACCTTGCATACCCGGTTTCGGCTTTACGCCTGGCGCCATACGTATTAGGGGCTTGGTCGCAGAGGAAGGAGCATTCGCGCCATTCGATACGCTTATCGAGAATTTCGGCTGCGCCATAGGTGCCTTTTGGGGCTTCTTGGGATTTATGTGCAAAGGCGCAAGCTTGATCGGCTCTGGCGCAGGGGCCGCGGGCTTTTCCGCAACTGGCGCAGGAGGAGGAGGCGCACTGATTGGCGTAGGAGCGACGCTTTCGGCGGCAGGCACGTTATTCTGCACAGGCGCTTTTGCCCGACGCGGCAACTTTTCACGATTGGCATTGCCTTCTTCCGCGGCCTTAGCTGCCGCCAAGTGACGTTCTAGGCTCGCCTTTTCGTTCTCGACGACGCTCGCGAAGAGCTCTTTCGCTTTCGCCTTCTTCGCCGCCCTCTTCGCTTCCAAATCGCTTGGCGCGACAGTCGAAAAGGCTTCGCGCAACTGCGGCATGTCGAATTTCGAAATCGATGCAATCGCATTCGCGATATCGATTCCGCGCGCATTCGCGGCTTTGATTACCGCTTCGCTGGTTACGCCAAATTCTTTAGCTAATTCGTAAACTCTCATAACCGATCTCTCGTAGCTCGCCAATCTTATTCAGCATCATTGCTCGGCGAATTTTCTCCTTCGCCATACATGAGCTCTTCATCGCTCACGCTCTCGGGTTCTTCTTTGCCGACCTTTACGCCCAGCAGATCCGCGACCGCTAGCGCCGCGGCGTAAATTCCCTTCGCGGTAACTTCGTCGAGACCCGTCATAGCGATGAAGGTTGCTTCGTCTTCGCCGACAATTCCTTCGACGGAAAGGAAGCCCGCCTCTGCCATCTGTGTCGCATCCGCAGTCGAGACAGAAAGCGTTTCCGCCAATTCCTTGATCGCCTCGGCCTTCTGGTCTTCGAACGAAGCCGACGCCATCGATTTTTTCACCTCGATGTTCCAGCCGACCAGCCTTGAAGTAAGCTTCACGTTTTGGCCATGCTTGCCTAGCGCCAGCGAATATTGGTCTGGTGCGACCGTCACATGCACGGTATTAGGCTGAGCGGGATCGACCGTAATCGATTCCAGCTTGGCCGGCGCGAGCGCCTGCGCAACAAACTGGCAGATATCTTCGTTCCATCTTACGATATCTATCTTCTCGCCGCCTAGCGCATTGACTATTGCCCTTACTCGCGTCCCCTTCTGCCCCACGCATGCACCTACGGGATCGACGTTTTCATTGGATGTCCTCACGGCGACTTTGGCGCGGAACCCGGGATCGCGGCTAATTGACATGATCTCGACGACGCCATCGGCGATTTCGGAAACCTCAAGCCTGAAAAGCGCTTCGAGGAACTTCGGATGCGAGCGGCTGAGCGTTACGCTTGGGCCTCTTGCATCTTGCTCGACCTTTAGAATAATCGCCTTGATCGTATCGCCGACCTGGTAATTTTCGCTAGGAATCTTTTCTTTGGCCGGCAGAAGCATTTCTGTCTTGCCGACCATTACATACACATCGCGCCTCACGATCGCCGAAACCGTGCCGGTTACGATATCGCCTTGGCGATCGCGATATTCGGAAAACGTGAGCGTTCTTTCGGCATCGCGAATCTTTTGCATAATCATCTGCCGGCTTGTCTGCGCGGCGATTCTTCCAAGGCGCGCCGGCGGCAATTCGATTTCGATCGCATCGCCTTCCTTGATATCCGGCTTGATTCTGCGAGCACGCGCCAGAGGAAGAAATCCTGGGCCCGTCTCTTCGTCGCTTGCTACAAAAGTATCGTATATATGGAGCGAAAGGTCATTCCTATTGATGACGACGCGAAGATCATTCGTTACATCGCGACTTTTGCGTGCCGCCTGCATAATAGCCTGCTCTATAGCAGTAAGCACTATTTCGCGGCTTACACCGCGCTCGCTTTCAATATGCTGGACAACTGCCAGCAACTGATTGTTCATCGCCATCTTTTTGCTCCTTAATTTCTAAGATCCAACAATACGCCCCTATGGGAGATTCGCTAAATCACCCAAAAGCGCGCATATTTTACCAAATATTGCCCCTTCCCGTCAACCCCCTACGCAATTTTTCGACGTTTTTCCCCTTGCCGCAAACCGGCTCGGCTCTAGTCTCATGGATTGATAAAGCGATAAACCAAAATGCGAGCGCTATTGCGCGAAATGAGAAAAAATGCTATAATACGCGCCATATTGCAACCAAATGGAGGAAGGATAGTCTATATTCATGAAGGCGATTGCTAAAACTGGTCCCCAAAAAGGAGTCGAACTCGTCGAAAAGCCCATGCCAGAGATGGGAATTAACGATGTTCTTATAAAAATCTCCAAAACGGCGATTTGTGGAACAGATGTCCATATTTACGAATGGAACGAGTGGGCACAGGAAGAAATCAAGCCGCCGCTTACGATTGGCCACGAATATGTCGGCACGGTCGTCGAAGTCGGCTCGAACGTCTCCAGCGTCAAGGTCGGCGATAGAGTATCCGGCGAAGGCCATATCGTATGCGGCCACTGCCGCAACTGCCGCGCCGGGCAACGTCACCTTTGCCGCGAGACTCGCGGCGTAGGCGTGAATAGGGATGGCGCGTTCGCGGAATATCTTTCAATCCCCGAGACGAATGTCTGGAAGTGCGACCCGACAATCGACGATGAACTATATGCGATTTTCGATCCCTTCGGCAACGCTACCCATACCGCCCTTTCCTTTAATATGGTTGGAGAAGATGTTCTTATTACCGGCGCAGGCCCGATTGGTTGCATGGCGGCGGCTATTTCACGCTTCGTCGGCGCAAGAAATGTCGTTGCCGTCGACGTAAACGATTATCGCCTTAATCTCGCAAAACGCCTCGGCGCAACGAGAACCGTGAATACGAGAAACGAAAATCTCGCCGAGGTAATGGCATCTCTCGGCATGGTAGAAGGTTTCGATGTCGGCCTCGAGATGTCCGGCGCGGCGCCTTGCCTAAACCAGATGATCGAACTTATGAATACCGGCGGCAGAATCGCCCTTCTTGGTATTCATGGACCTGAAACCAAGGTGAATTGGAACCATATCGTTTGGAAAGGCCTCAAAATCAAAGGCATCTACGGACGCGAAATGTTCGAGACATGGTATAAGATGGGCGCAATGATTCAGGGTGGACTCGATATCTCGCCGATCATTACCCATCGTTTCCGCTACACGGACTACGAAAAAGGTTTCGAAGCAATGATTTCCGGTAAATCCGGCAAAGTAATTTTGGATTGGGAGTAATAATACTATGAATAAGGAAGAAAATATAGCTGTTTCTGCAATGCGCACTGGCTTTACGCTAATCGAAATCATCGTAGCCGTAGCGATTATCGGCATCTTGGGCACTGTAGCCACAATTTCCATTACTCGCTCGCTCGATAAGGCGAAAGTTACGGCCGCTACCGAAGCCGTGAACAATATTCACGCTGCTTGCGAAACATATAAAATGAGCAACAAGAAATATCCAAGCGACCTCAACGCGCTAGTGACGGGCGACGACCCCTATATGAAGGGCGGCGAGGGCGCGCTTGAAGATCCTTGGGGCAATAACTACAAGCTCGTGAAGAAAGGCAAGGGCATCGCCATTACTTCTGCAGGCCCCGACGGCGAAGAAGGAACCGAGGACGATATCGATTCGAGCAAAGTCGCCAAGACTAAGGATTGATATATCCTAAGATGGTGCGCAAAGCATTCACATTAATCGAGCTCCTGGCCATCGTAGCTATAATAGGCTTGATGGCCACGGTTGCTGTAATGGGGCTGAATGCCGGCAAAGGTGCGGCGCGAATGAAAGGCGCCGCACGTGATATTTTTGCGACAATCCGTCAAGCGCGCTCGATTGCGCTTATTACCCAGCAACCTGCAATCATTACATATTCGGAGCGTGAAATCGATGGTGAAATTTGTGCAAAAGTCGAAATCACTTCGACTAAATTGATGACAAGCTCCACCCCCCAATTCGCCCAGACCTTAAGCGGTGAAACAATTCAACTCTACGAATCGGATGATTCTTCCGATGATGATTCCGCCGCCAAAGGAATGAGTTCGGAAGAATTTTTCTTTGCGCCAATTTCCGAAGAAGTGGTAAAAGGCGTAAGAATAAAAGTAACGATTGGCGATGAAGAGCTCGAACAAACCCAAAGCGAAGAAAAAGCCGCATCGAAAATTTCGGTGTTCTCGAATGTAGACTATCTGCTCGGCAGATATAACGAAGCAAAGAAAAAGAGCGAATCGCAAGAGGAATCGACCGAGGCGGCTTCCTCTTCGCAAAACGCGCCAAGCAATCTCGAGTTGCAGGAAGAAAAAAGCATCGTCTGGGAAGTAAATGGTCGTTGCCAGGCGCACAAAGTTTGGATATTCCTCGAAGGCTCATCCCCCGAAAAAGGACTTTGCATAAATATCGATCGCTTCGGCGGAGCGAAAATTCTATCGGGGGATGAGATATGAAGATGGAAAATCGCGGCTTTACGCTCCTCGAAGTTCTGCTTGCCGTATTGATACTTGGCTTTGGCTTGACGGGCATTCTCGTTTCCATGTCACAAGCGCAATCTACTATCATGCTCAGCTCGTATTTGGAAACGGCGCAAGAAGTAATGGACCTAGGCGATATGGCTTACCCTCTTGCGGATGTCCAAGACCCCGAGGACGCCCAAAACGGACTTGAAGTTTCCGAAACGAAAGCGACCGAACTCTGGGAGAAGATAAATTCGGATGTTCGCCTTACTCGCGAACAAGAAGAAAAATTTCACGGCTATACTTGGCAACGTGAATGGCTAAACAAAAACGACGACGAAGAAATCGAACGTCTCGGCGGTTTGTATGTAGTTAGGGTTACCGTCCGTTGGGGTGATCGTTTTCGCGGCCACGGCGAGAAAGAAAGCTATGTTACATTGTGGAGGAAAAAGCAATGAAAAAAGCCTTCACGCTCCTCGAAATTCTTTGTGCGGTGGCGCTCGTGGGCGTCGTGACTTCACTTTCCGTAGCTACCTACTACGCAGTCAGCCGCGGATGGGAAGCTTCGACCGAATACATGGATAAAATGCAGCGCACCGATTTCGCCTTGAACCAGCTCATCAGCGGGTTGAGAAGTATGTATTATCCCCACGAAGGCAAGCAAGATTACAATTATGGCTTTATGCTCGAGGATAATGGCGATG
Source organism: Kiritimatiellia bacterium (assembly GCA_017447805.1). Taxonomy (GTDB): domain Bacteria; phylum Verrucomicrobiota; class Kiritimatiellia; order RFP12; family UBA1067; genus UBA1067. The sequence goes on from JAFSMR010000041.1 coordinate 51,057, forward strand.
GCGACGACCCTAAAACTTCCGACGTCATCGAGTGGTCGAAAATTGGGACTGCGATAGTCGGCAACAAAACCGCCGCCGCCGATACAGTCCATAGAGTTCAGGTTATGGTCCTTGAAGAAGGCAACCGCGACTGGAAAGATCCAATCGAAATCACAGGCCTATACGCCCGGCATCGTCCAGATTCCGCCCTTCGCCCGGAAAATGATGAAGTGGATTATACTTTCACCAATGACGAAATGTATCAACCTGTCCTTATTGCCGATGGCATAGTCGGTTTCAATTGCCGCGTAATGAAGGATGCCGACCAAATTGATGCTGAAGCGGGTGAAGCGAAATTTGAAGATGAGTGGGATTCTTCGAATTCGGTCCCCTACAAAGTCGAACTCACATTCCAGGTAAAAGACCCTAACGAACCCGGCTACAGAACAAACACAGCCCCGATAATGAGGATAATCAGGATTCCCGTATTCGAGCAAAGTCAAGATGGTAGCGCGCCGCCTGGCGATGAGAAAGCCCAAGCGGCAATCGATTCCGCGACGCGAGGCGGTGGACGAGGCCAAGGTGGCGCTAGCGGCGGCGGCGGACAAGGTCCTAGCGGCGGCGGCGGCGCACCGCCTCCAGGCGGCGGGGGTGGAGGTGCGCCACGATGAAAGCTAGAAATGGAGGCGCGCTTCTCTTGGCGCTTTGGACAATTGCCGTATTATCGGTAATGGTGATTTCTTTCGTCTATGAAGCTCGCCAACAAAGCGGCGTGAATATCTATGTGCGCGAAAGAAACCGCGTAAACCGCTTTACCGAAGCCGCGCAAGCAATCGCGGAAGTAGTCTTGATAAACTACGAATCGGCGCCAGATTGGACCGAAGATCAAGATACCGATAAACTCCTCGAAGACGACCGCTGGATTAGAGAAAAGCAAGCTCTCAAGAAACAAGCGAAGTGCCAAATCGGCCCGATTGTTCTCGATGAAGAGGCGCCGGAAAACGGCACTGTGACGATAGAAATCCAAGCCGTAAATTCCGGCGAAAAAGGTATTATCAATATCAACCAGCTATATTCCGGCGGCGATGATAAATATATCGAAAGGTGGTGGATGATTTTTCTCTCGCATGGTATACCGGAAGAGCTTTCCACCCCGAAAGACGGCACAATCAACCTTTGGAACATATTGATCGCTTCCTGGAACGATTGGCGCGATGAAGATGATACCGTCACCGATATCGAAGGCGAAGAAGCCGGCGCCGAAATAAAGTGGTATGAAGAATACGATGAAGATAACGATATCGACGAAGAAGATCGCCGCCGCCCGCGCCAAGGACCGATTCCAGATATACGAGAGCTCGCATATATCCGCGGCTGGCGCGATTACCCGCAAGTTCTCACCGGCGGCGTAATCAATCCTTGGGAAAAAGAAGAAGACCAAATTACCGTGCGCGGAATAGAAGATTTGTTCACTACAGTCGGCACCAAGAAAATAAATATAAACAACTGCGATTCTATCGACGCCTTGATTACGATTCCCGGCGTCTACGAAGACCCTGAAGAAAAGCAATCGCTAGAAGAAGCGCAGGCCGTAGCGCAAGCAATCATCGATGCGAAAAGCGTAAAACCCGATCGCAAGGTAGATGAAACGCAAGATTGGTGGGAATTTACCGACTGGAATGATCTGACCGAGCGCGTGGAAGAAGATATCGGCAATGAAGCCAGCCAATATTTTTCCTATACTCCCGATAGCTCGACAATCTTCAAAGTCCATATAATCTGCGAAGCAATGGGCATGAAGCACGAAGTCAACGCAGAATGCTATGTGAAAGAATCGCAAGTTCGATATTTTCTTTGGAGGGAAGACTAAGTGGAACGCCTCGATATCGAGCTGCTGCGCCTCTATCCGGAAATGACGCGCTCGCGCCTCGCGGGACTTGTAAAAGCAGGCTTCGTAAAAGTAAATGGCGAAGTTGTCGAAAAAGCGGGTCTCAAGATCGCTCCCGATAAAGATATTATCGAAGTGGAATTTCCCCCGCCCGTGCCGGCAAATCCCGAACCGGAAGATATTCCCCTTTCGATTGTATATGAAGATGAGCATATAATCGTAATCGATAAACCCGCCGGAATGGTCGTGCACCCTGCGCCCGGCCACGCGACTGGAACGCTAGTAAACGCGCTACTCGCGCATGCGCCCCAAATCGCAAACCTAGGCTGCCGCGAGCGCCCTGGGATAGTCCATCGGCTAGACCAAGAAACAAGCGGCTTGATTATCGTCGCTAAAACCGAAAAAGCAATGCAGAATCTCGCGAAAGCTTTCGCGAGTCATCGCGATATCGAAAAGATATATCTTGCGATATGCCACGGTAGACCAACTCTCGAATCCGGAAGAATCGAAACTCTCCTGGCAAGGCACCCCGTCGATAGAAAACGCTACGCCATTGTCGATAAAAACGGTAAACTCGCAATAACGAATTGGCGCCTCGCTAAACGACTCTCTTGCGGACTATCTCTAATAGAATGCAAAATCGAAACTGGCAGAACTCATCAAATCCGCGTGCATCTTTCATCAATGAGATGTCCTATAATCGGCGATAAAATGTATGGCAAAGGCGCGTTGGATCGTCAATTGAAACCAATCCCAGAGCGACAAATGCTTCATGCATGGAAGCTAAGCCTTTGGCACCCTGTAGAATCAAGGCGCCTCGAATTTATTTCTCCCATCCCGGATGATATGAACTCTTACATCTCTTCAGAGATTTAGTCGAAGGTAGGTTCAAAAAATTGAGGCTACTCGCGCCCAGGGCGCGAGTAGCCTCAAAAAATTGAACCTACTTTCGCCCAAGAAATCAAGTTCAGATGTTTAGGACGCCTTCGGTGCGTTCAGAGCGGCTTCGCCGCGTTCAGATGTTCAGATAGTTCAGAAAGTTCAGGGCGATGAGCCGAACAACCTCTGCGCACTCAGCGCACTCAAAGACCCGCGCGCCGAGGAGACAATAGCGCAATATGCCGAGCGGCAAATTGCGCTGGATCTTGCGAAAAACTCATCTCTCTACTCTGCCGCCAATAACGCAACGATCAACCTGCGCATGCTTTCAAGTCCTCAGTCTTACTGCCATCAGTAGTTCTCGGCCTCGACCTGGAAGTAGGCCTTTGGATGGAAGCATACGGGGCACACCTCGGGCGCGGACTCGCCAATGTGGATATGTCCGCAGTTGCGGCACTGCCAGCGGTTTTCGCCTACCTTTACCCAAACCTCATTCTTTTCGATATTCGCGAGTAACTTACGGTAACGCTCCTCATGATGCTTTTCGATGGCGGCAACGCCCTCAAATTGCTTCGCAATATCCTCGAAGCCTTCTGCGCGCGCCTCATCGGCAAACTTGCGATACATCTCGGTCCACTCCTCATGTTCGCCAGCCGCCGCAGCAGCGAGATTCGCTGGCGTGTCGCCAATTCCGCCTAGATGCTTGAACCAGAGCTTGGCGTGCTCCTTCTCGTTGAGCGCCGTCTCCTGGAAAAGCGCAGCAATCTGCTCGTAGCCGTCTTTTTTCGCTCGCGAGGCGAAATAATCATATTTATTGCGCGCCTGCGACTCGCCAGCGAAGGCGAATGCGAGGTTTTTCTCAGTCTTCGATCCTTTTAGTTCCATGGTTTCCTCCTTTTTGTTTTATTTATTTTTGATTTTGTCCAATCTTCGTTTCAAGTATTCTCGGCATACATCTTCCCTCATCCGCGTATTATGAAATCACATAGTGAGTGGAGAAGCCGCGGCCTTCCTGCCGCAGGATACCCTTGGCGACGAGCGAGTTGATTTCGCGCGAGGCGGTATCCTGCGAGACTTTGCATATCTTCGCCCACTTGGATGATGTGCGATTCCCCGCGAATCTATCGAAAAGCATGTTGAGCATTTTGCAGATATTATACCACATAATCTCCGCAGCAGTCAATGTCCAAAAGTAGAATTCTGCTTCGCCATCCTCTGCGGATTTTTGCTGTCTGTCTATGGCGTGCTTACTCGGCGACCTTGGGCTTCGAGGTAGCGCGTAAGTTCCCGCGTGTGGTTGGTCTCGATTATGGTGAAGCCCTGCTCGATGAGCCAGCCCCAGCCTTTGTCTGGTGACTCGAAGATGGAAGCGCGGTCGTCGTGACCCGCCGTGTGGTTTGCCCACGTCGCGGCGATGAACGCCCGCGACCCGGCGGCAAGCACCTTCGGCAGCTGCGAATATGTCTTGGTGTCGAGCGACGCCATGCGGAACTGAAATGCGAACGGATGCAATTTTTCAAGATATTCGTCAACGTACGCTTCGAGATCGGGTATCTTATCCTCGATTACGGGACAGTATCGCACCTTCTCAAGGTCTTCGCCGAAGATTCTCTTTGCCTTTTCGTAGGGCCACGGGAGCACGAACACCGTTTCCTCCAAGGTACCGCTCGCGCGAGCGATCTCAAGGAGCTTACGCACGAGTGTCCCCTCCTCGTATCCAGGCAGGTCGTAGATGGCCTTGTCGAGATAAAGCCACGCCTTGCCCTTGGCGACGGCGATGAACTCCTCAAGCGTCGGAACCTGGTACGGCGTCATCGCGCCAAGGTTATCCCGAAGATGCAGGGCGCGGATTTCATCGAGCGTCAGGTCACCAATGTAACCACTGCCGTTGGTGGTGCGGTTGACTGCGTAATCGTGCATGATTACGATGTATCCATCCTTCGTCATGCGCACATCTGTTTCGATTATGTCCGCACCGAAGCGAATCGCATTCTTGAGAGACTCAAGCGAATTCTCCGGCGCAAACCGCCAGTCGGCGCGATGGCTTGCGACCATTACGCCATTCGTTTCCGCCACGCCAGCCGCGGCAATCATCGCAGCCGCTAGCGCGACAAATATCGTTTTCATATTTATTTGTTTCGACTCCTTTCATTTGAAATTGGATTTGGTAATGGCAACATTTCCACATTGGCA
>JAFSMR010000042.1 GCA_017447805.1 Kiritimatiellia bacterium
GGCGGCGGCAAGTATGCCTACCCTGCGCCAGGCTCCCCCTCTTATCCGGACGGAGGCGGAGGCTCCGGTGGATCGGGCGGCAACAGCAACTCCGGCAGTTCCGGCGGCGGAACGCAAGCCACGTCTTCTGTCGGAGCTTCGATTCATGCCGACAAGTCTGGTGGTTCCGGCGGTGGTGGCGGCGGCGCGGGCTCGAATGGCAGTAGCGGCAACTTGTACAAGGATTCCGGCGTGACCTTTACGGGTACATCTCCTGCCGCCAATTCAGCGACAACCCACGCGGCAATCGAATATACGCTACGGTTTGATGATTCTCATCGCGTTGATTCCAACTTGACGGTGCGGCTTGGCTATGCGCTCCCGGCTGCGCCCATGCCGCCGGAGCGACCTGGATGGACTTTCTATGGCTGGTTTACGGAGGAGGACGGCGCCGGTACCAAATACTACAATGATGACTGCACGCTTGCGCTCAGCCTCGATGAATATGCGGTAGTTGGCGATCTTACGCTCTACGCCTCGTGGACACTCACCGATCCGACGGCGGCTGACACCATCGCTATCAACGGCGTGGGCCTCACGGGCGGCGTCACGCAGACAGGCGATGGGTGGCATTACGACGGCTCTACCGGCTATGTGCAGCTCATTACGGAAGGTAAGCGCTATGTCGTCACCGGCAAAGACCCGGCGGGTGAGTTCAGTCTCTTCACCTACAACACTTGTACGGTAGTGATGTCGAACCTCACGATCAACGCGAGCGCAAATGCATCGCGTTCGCCGCTCGAAACGAAAGAAGGGACAAGTTCGACATTGCTTTTCGAGGGTACGAACACGCTTTACGGCCCGAAGGATTATCCCGCGATCTTCATTCAAAGGAACACGACGCTGACGATTGGCGAATGTGATGGTCAGGTGACGGCCACCGGCGGCAAGAACGCGCCCGGCATCGGCGGCGCGTGCGGGACGATAAGCGGCACCTTGAATATCCAAGGCGGCACCATCATCGCCAAGGGCGGCGAGAATGGTGCAGGTATTGGAGCCGCGTACCAGAGCGGCTTTGGCGCGGTGAACATAACTGGCGGCAAGGTGACGGCTTTTGGCGGCGATCGCGGAGCCGGCATCGGCAGCGGATACAAAAGCACCAACTTCTCGGTTGAAATCAGTGGTGGTACGGTGACGGCGCAAAGCGGTTCCAACGGCGCAGGCATCGGCGGCGGCTACCACGCTAAAACCGGAGCGGTGAAGATTTCAGGAGGCGTCGTGACCGCAAAGGTCATTGAGGGTTATGGAGCCGCCATCGGTGCCGGCGGTTGCATAGGGGTCAATTTTACCACCGGGATTACAGTTGATATATCCGGCGGCCTCGTAACCGCCAAAGGACACTACTCATCGGGTATCGGCCCCGGATACTGGACGACCTGTGGGGCGATTGCTATTTCAGGAGGCACCATTTATGCCTCGACGGATATCAGCGGCGCAAAGCCAATCGGCAAAGACCGCGAAACTTCAGCCGAATCCGTGACGATTACCGGCGGCGCCATCTATGTGGACAATGGCGATATCGATCCTGCGCCGAAAGACGGCTATGGCACAAACGTCTTTCCGGTCGATCTCGATATCGGGCTGCCCTTGAGCAAGGTGACCATGTTCGAGCTGGACACGCGGCAAAGCGGGTTTGAAAACATCTATACCAACGACAAAGGCATTTTGCGTATTTGGCTGGCATCTTCCGTCTACACATACGGAATCATTGTGGAGATGGAGGATGGCTCCAAGCATTACTTCTGCTTCAGCATCGATGAGACCGGCAAGGTGACGGTGCGCGACTATATTGTGGTGAATGGCATGATTGTTCCAGGCGGGAACGATAGCTATGGTACGGGCTGGGATTACAAGGCGGATACTAGCGTAATGACCCTAACGGATGACACTACTCTTGAGGGCATTTCCACCAATGGCGAATTCCGCATCGTGGTTGCGGATGACGCGGTCAAGAACCTGACATTGCAGAACTTGAAGCTTGTGGCGCGGAACGAAAAAGATGCTTCCGCTGTCGCTGTTTCCAACACAGCTTGCACGGTGACGCTAGTGGGCGACAATGTGCTGACAGGAAGGGGACAGTATGCGGCCGGTCTTGGGATTGTGTCTAATTGCGTCTTGACCGTGAAGGGCGCTGGCTCGCTCGCGGCAACTGGCGGTAAGAACGCGGCCGGCATTGGCTCCTGCGGCGGATTCCCGGCGCCTGGCAAAATTCTTATAGAATTTGGCACGATTACTGCTCAGGGCGGCGAGAAAGCGGCGGGTATCGGCGGCGGCGTTTCTTCTCCATTAGACAAAGAAGATAATATCGTAATTTCCGGCGGATATGTAACGGCTATTGGCGGCAAGAACGCGGCAGGTATCGGTGCCGGACAAGGTAAAGCAACGCTCGCCGCCGGAGCGGTTCGCATTGCTGGCGGAACAGTGGTTGCTACCGGTAACACGACTAGCGGCTCGACAGGTGGCTTAACCGGCTCGGCCAGCTGGTCCGACCTCGTAAAGAGTGACGGCAACACGCTCGAAACCACTGGCAACGACTATACTCTTCGCATCGATGGCGGTAGCGTAATCGGCACGAATGGACGCGTCTCGCCGCGTCCAGTAGATGCTAATTCGAATCTACTCTATGCAGTCACAATTTCCGGCCTTACGCCTGGGACGCAGCCGTCGATATCAAGCTTTTCCGGCGAAATCCCCGCATCCTACAACCTAACCGGCATACGCGTCAATGACGAAGGCGAAATTAGCCTGTGGCTGCCGCCGACCAACCTGACGCGAATTATTCAGGTTGATGGCAAATACATCAAAGCGGAATATCCTTACTCGGCATCGGCCTACTTGCCGCTTTACAGGGAAGATGTGACGATTGACGCCGCCTCGGGCGCCAGCGATACTCCGCCAGAGGAAGTCGTCGTGGACGATGAAACACTTCAGCTTGTAAAACTAACCGGCTTCGACCCTGGCGCTGCGGTCGATTTCGAGGGGTTGCCCGGCTACTATGGAACAGAGTGCACTTACGCAGACGAGCAAGGCTATGCATATCTCTGGCTGCCGGATGGCGACTACGAAATCACTAGCGCTCAAGGTGGCTGCTGGAGCGTGTCAGTCGCAGGTAGCGATATAGAAGCGACAGTGATCCAAGTCGAATCGCCTCAGACGACACAGAATATAACGATTACCAACTTCTCGATTTCCGGTGGGAAAGTTACGCTTGGCGTTTCGAACGGTGAAGTTGCTCTTCGCGGCGCAAAGAGTTCTTCGAGCCTAGGCGATATAAAGATTAGGGTATCTTCCTCGCTTCCGATGACGGATGAAAATTCCAAACTTGTCGAGCCGAAAATCACCGATAATGGTGACGGCACATACACGGTTACTGTTCCCGAAGAAGATGCCGAACAGAGATTTTTCAGAATCGAAAAGGAATGATTTTATGAATATCGAAAAGAAGATAGAAGATGGCCGTCTATCTGTAAGAGTCGACGGCAGACTGGATACCAACACCTCTCCAGAGCTCGAAAGCGAACTTAAGAACATGGAAGTTCAAAACTTCAAAGAGGTAGTATTTGAATTTACGAACCTCGAATACATTTCTTCGGCCGGGCTTCGCGTATTGATGAGCGTGCAGAAGGCGTTGATGGCCGGCGGGGGCAAGGTAAAGATAATCAACCCCAACGCGATGGTCAAGGGTGTATTCGATATGACGGGTCTTAGCGGCATTTTCGAAATCGCTTGATGAAGAAGCGGCTTATCATTATCGCAACGGTTGCGCTATGGGTCGCGTTAATCGCGATAACGTGGTCGATCGGCACCGGCCAGGCCAAGAAAAGAACCGAGGCCATGCTCGAATATGCGCTAAGCGATATTCGCGTAACGATCGATGGCGCGATCAATACGATGATGGAGCATTTAGCCGTTGCGTGTATGAGGCGTATCGGCAAGGCGGATTTATATTCCCGGGAGGAAGTCGACCAAATAGCGAAGATTTTCGATATCGACGAGCTGAATATCGCTGATAAGAGAGGCAAGATAATTTCTACAAACGATCCGGATTGTCTGAATGTAGATATGACCCTCAAGGAAGAAACACGCCCGTTTACAGCTTTGACGAATGGCGTGACGAAAGTAGTAGCTCAGCCGTTTCGCCGACACGCTTACGCGAATTCGCGAAGAAAATATCTAGGTGTTCCATTCCCGGGCGGCGAAGGATATATCCAAATCGGGCTGGATGAATCTCGCATGAAGAGTATGATCGGTTCGCAGTTTCGGTTTCTGTTCGATTCCGAGATGGGCGATACAGTATGCTACCTTTGCGCGGAGGAGACCAGCGGCAAACTTGTTTCGGCATTTCTCGAAGACGGCGAAGAGACTACGCTTGAGGATATCGGTTTCGATTTCGGCAATGTGCCCGAAGGTGATGGGATTTTTGAAGAGACGCTGTTAGGACGCAAAGCGTATTGCCGAAGCTTTTCGTTCGCAGGTCATCGGATAATGGTAATAGAACCCGAGGCGGAGTTTTATGAAACGCGCGATAGAATAGTTGAAGTAATGACTATTCTTCTTGCATTTGTGCTAGGTGCGTTTGCTCTTATGTTGATAAGGATCACGGGCGACTCTGAGCGAATAAAGATTTTCTATCGCAAAGAAGAAGAATCAAGAGCGAAGGAAATGGATATCGCAAAGACCATACAATCCTCTGCACTTCCTGCCGGAATTCCCGACAATCATTTCACAAGGATACATGCCTCGATGACGCCGGCTCGCGATGTCGGCGGCGACTTTTACGATTATTTTCTTCTTGATTCCAACCACGGCGCTTTTCTTGTTGCCGACGTATCCGGCAAAGGTATTACCGCCGCGCTATATATGATGACCGCCAAGACCATCATAAAAGATACGATTCTTTCTGAAAGAGATTTGTCTACGGCAATTACGAAAGTAAACGCCGATCTCAGCCGGCATAATCCTGCCAATATGTTCTTGACGGCTTGGATTGGGATACTCGATTTTGAAACTGGAATCGTTGAATTTGTGAATGCAGGCCACAATCCGCCAATCGCAGTAAAGAAAAAAGGCGGTGAAATAAAAACCGGGTGGATTAAAGAAAAATCAGGCCCCATGCTTGCGTTTATGGAAGGGGTCAAGTATAAGTCGCACATACTTCAGCTTGCGCCCGGCGAAGCAATATTCCTATATACCGATGGCGTCACCGAGGCGATGGATGCTAAAGGCGAACTTTTCGGCGAAGAGAGGCTTTTGAAAACATTCTCGGTATTGAAATCTTGCGAGCCGAAGAAAATTTGCACGCTTGTCCAGGCGGCGACGGCGGCTTTCACCGCTGGCGCAAGCGCAGCTGACGATATTACCGTGCTTGCGGTTGAATATATCTCCAAGCCGAATAGATTGGTGCGTTCGTTTCAGACCACCCCTCAAGGGTTGGCCGCAGCTTCCGCGTTTTTGGATGAATGTTTTGCGCGAGAGGGCTTTTTTGATTTGAAAGATGAAAAACTGCTGCCGTCCTTGCACATAATACTAGATGAAATAGCTTCGAATATCGTAAAGCATTCCGGGGCAAATTGGTTTGAAGTAAATATCGAATTGCTAGGCCACCCTAATGGCGTCAAGCTTTTGTTTATCGATGATGGTAAGGCTTACGATCCTCTTTTGCACCTCGATCCGGATACGACTCTAGGCGTCGAAAAGCGTCCTATTGGCGGGCTTGGCATACTGATGGTGAAGAAGATGTCGGATTCGCTAGTTTATTTCAGGGAGCGTAATCGCAACTTCTTGAGCGTCAAAAAGTTTGTTTTGGACGAGGCCAAAAAATAGTGCGAGAAAAATTTTGTCAGAAATCATCTTAAATGTTTCCTAACTGTGTGTAAGCGACGGGAAAGGTTCCCTGAAGCGAAACACTAAAGAAGAAAGGAACAGAAAGATGAACAAGATTATCAAGAAAATGGCTTTGGCACTTGCAGTATGTGGAGCGCTTTGCACGAGTGCGCTCGCAGCGCCCAAGGGCGGCAATGGAGGCGGCAAGCCTGGCAAGCCCCCGGCGATCCAAACGGCCAATAACAATAACAAGCATTCGCCAAAGAAAGTTGTTATACATAACAACAACCATGGCAACAACAACCATGGCAATCATGGCGGGAATCAGGCTAGTAGCCCTAAGCCCCCGCCACATAACAACAACCATAACATGGCAGGCAATCATCACGGCAACAGGCCGCCGGAGCATTATGGCGACAACCATCACTCCAGCCACCATTCCAACGGGACGCTTCATACGGAAGATTGGGTAGGCGTCGGCGCCGTCCTCGTCGGTGGCTTGATCGGTGGCCTGATCGGCGCAGCGCTCTAAAGATGGTCTGATGGTCGAATGGGAGGGCGGCTGGAGACAGCGGCCTTCCCAAATTTGTCAGTGCGATGCGCGGCATGCCGCGCATCGCGCCCCTTGCGCGAGGCTGAAAAATATGATACAATACCGACATGAAACTCCACATATCGAAATTGTTATTCTTAACTATTGCAATTATCCTAACTCGCCCGGTTTTTGCCGAAGTCGAGTATCTATGGCCCGAGGGGAAAATGCCGGATGCGCAAGCGCATCAAATAGCGGCAATGACAGATGAGACGAAGAAATCCGGCTTTGATGCCGATTCTTGGCGCCGCCCTTATATCGATTGGGCAAAATCGCCGGAAAACCCCAATGGCGTATGTATGATAATGATTTCCGGCGGCTCCTACAAGAATTGCTGCGATGTAGGCTTGATTAAGGAGTGGCGCGAAAAATTCACGTCGCTAGGCTGTCAATGTGTGAATTTGGTATATCGCACGCCGTGGCCTGAGAACCTGCCGATATTCATGAGCGCTTGGCAAGATGGCCAGCGCGCCGTCAGGCTCGTTCGCTCTCAAGCACAAAAGCGCGGATTCGATCCTGAGAAAATCGGCGTTGTTTCGATGAGCGCCGGTAGTCATCTTTCTACGCTTCTTGCCACGAGCTCGCTTACACGCAGCTATGAAGAAATAGATGAATTGGATAAACAACCTTGCAATGTAAACTGGGCTCTCGCTTTCGCCCCGGCATTTGTTCTTACCGATGGTCTTGGCAAGCCCAATACTCGCATGGGTTGGGCTCAAGATGTCTCGTTGGATGAATGCTTCAAATTCGATGAAGCTACATGCCCGATGTGCCTTATGCATGGCGGCGCCGATAAATATTCGACAATTGGTTCGCTTAGAATTTATCGCAAGCTTAGGCAAATGAAAATCCCCGCCGAGCTTCATATCGCGCCAGGTAAAGGGCATGGTGCGTATGGCTTGGATCGCGGTATGGAATTTATGCGCCAAATGGGATTTTTGGGTAAATTAGCCGAAGAGGAAGATTTGCTTGCGCGTTATCCTAGCGATGAAGCGAGGGCTGTTCATGAACAGTATGATATTTGGCCCGAGGGGAAAATGCCGGATGCTCAAGAAAAGCAAAATATTCCATATATCGAATGGCATATACCATCGAATTTGACGACGAAGGCGATTCAGATAGTATGGTCTGGCGGTGCCTATAACAACTCGGACCCCAACCGCTATGAGGTCGCGCCGATTAGACGCTATCTGAACGAAAGAGGAGTTGCCGTCGTTACGCTTAGATATCGCCATCCGCGTCCGGCAAAGCCGCTCGCGAAATATACGAGCGCATGGCAAGATGCGCAGCGCACGATTAGAATCGTTCGTCATGAAGCAAAGGCGAGGGGACTAGACCCGAATAATATTGGAATCATGGGCTCTTCTGCCGGCGGACATCTCGCGCTTCTTTGCGCGACATCTTCAAAGACCAATTCATATTGGCCTATTGATGATATAGATAAAGAAGATTGCTCTGTTCAATGGGCGATTGTGATATATCCGGCGTATGCTTCGATGGATGGGCTTGATGCGCCGAATCGTCATGGCGGCAATGATCGTGATAATCGACCGGCGCCGGAATTCGCCTTCGACCCCTCTACGCCTCCGATGCTGTTTATTCATGGCGATGGCGATAGTTGGTCGGCAATGAATTCTGTTTTGGCGTGGGAGCAGCTTCGCCGAATGGGGATTCAGGGTGAGCTTCATACATTGGCTAAACGCGGACATTGCTTCCAGCGCAAGGCCTCGCCTGGGACAGGTAGCTATAATTGGATGGACCGCATTTGGGAATTTTTGCGGCCGCGCATCATTGCGCCAAACTAAAAAATATGATACAATATCCGCTACTTGCTTGGAGAGAATCACTAATAGAGGTTTCTAACGATGAAAGCGACTAGAAGACAGGCACGAGAATGGGCTGTTCAGATGCTTACCGCGGCAGATATGAATCCACCAGAAGATATTTTGGAGTTTAGAATCAATTTCTGGCGGCAGATAAAGTCACTCGATGATTCTGAAGGTGGCAGCGAGGGTAAGGCTGTTCGCGGAGGATTGAAAGATTTCACCGAAGATCGCTTCTTGGGCGTGATGAAGGATAAGGATGCGATAGACGCGGCGATAACACCATTTATGGAAGGGTGGGACCTCGTGCGCCTTGGCTCAGTCGAGCGGGCGGTTTTGAGGATGGCTGTATGGGAGCTTCGCGAAACGGGTATTCCATCGGCAATTATCATAAATGAAGCCGTGGATTTGATTAATTGGTATGCTTCGCCCAAAGGACGGTTGTTGATAAATAGCGTACTTGATCGCTATGCGAAGAGTATCGAGGGCGAGCGCGCCGGGCGCGTAGCTGAAGAAGAGGAGCGCGCCAAAGCGCGCGCGCTCAAGAATAAAGAAAAGAAGATCGGAGAATAGCGCCAAATGGGCGATTTCGGTAGCGACTATATGTATAGAGCTTTGGCGCTCGCCGAAAGAGGCCGCGGCGCAACGAGGCCTAATCCGCCAGTAGGCGCTGTAATCGTTAGAAACGGCAAAATCGTAGGTGAAGGTTGGCATAAAAAGGCGGGCGGCGATCATGCGGAGGTTGCGGCGATCAAGAAGGCAGGCGAAAAGGCGCGCGGCGCAACGCTGTATGTTACGCTCGAGCCGTGTTCGAAACAAGGCAGAGTAGGCGCTTGCACTCAGGCGATAATCGATGCGAAAATCGCGAAGGTATATTTTTTGGAGACCGATCCAAATCCAAAGAATAAAGGCGGCGCAAGAAGAGCCCTGAAAAAAGCCAATATCTTATGCGAAAAATTCAAAGCCGATAAAGAGCTAAAGGCGGCCGCAAGGCGCCTGCTTGCGCCATTTGCAAAGCATGTCACAACGATGATACCTTTTGTCACTGTGAAGCTTGCCATGAGCCTGGATGGCAAGATTTGCGATTATAAAGGCGATGCGAAATGGGTTTCCAGCGCCAAGGCAAGGGCCATAACGGGGGCTTTGCGCGAAAAGGTCGATGTAATAATGGTCGGCGGCGAAACGCTCCGCAAAGATAATCCTTCGCTATTGAGTCATTCTAAACCAAATAAAAATCTTGTTCGCGCAATAGTTTCGCGTTCGGGCAATTTACCCAAAGAAGCGCAAGTATTTACCGATGGCAAGAATAAGACGCTCGTTTTCAATGATGCGAAGAGCGCTGTAATCGAGCTTGGCAAGATGGGTTATATGCATATTCTTTGCGAAGGCGGGCTGAATTTAGCCGCGAATCTCGCAAAGGAAGGGCTCGTCGATGAATGGATTTGCGTATTGGCGCCGAAGGTAATAGCAGATTTGCCGATTTCCAAGGCTATTAAAGTGGAGAAAATAGAGTGTTTACCGGACTCATTCAACGAGTAGGCAAGGTTCGCCGTGTTTCGCACGGCAGAGGAATTTGCCTTGAAATAGAATTTGAACCTTGGCAAGAACCGCTCGTCAAAGGCGAATCTATCGCGGTCAATGGCGTTTGCCTAAGCGTTGTCAATTTTGATGCTACACGTTTTACGGCGGATATATTGCAAGAGACGCTTTCAAGAAGCACGCTCGGTTCGCTGATTCCTGGCGAAAGAGTAAATCTAGAAAGGGCGCTTAGGTCTGGACAGCCTTTCGGCGGGCATATCGTGCAAGGTCATGTAGATTCAAAAGGTGAAATCATCGCAAAGACGCCTAAAGGACGCGACTTCCAGCTGAAGATGCGCTGTTCGCGTACTCTTGCGGCCGCATCGGTTCTCAAGGGGTCGATTGCTGTAGATGGAGTATCGTTGACGATATCGCTTTTAGGAGAAGATTTTATTGCAGTAGATATTATTCCTACGACCGCCGCCGAAACGACGCTCGGACAAAAGAAGATAGGCGATAAAGTAAATCTCGAAGGCGATATTCTTGGCAAATATATCGCCAAATCCGCACCCGCCGCGAGCGGTCTAACTGAAGCCGCGCTTCGCGATGCCGGGTTTTTGGGTTAGCGGCGTGCGGCGCGGCGAAGCTGCCAAAAACCTAGGGCTGCGCAGTTGCGCAGCCCTTTTAGGTAATACCCTAGGCAGGGAGCCATAGGTATTTTGCGGTAAGCAGATGCTTACTTTACTGATACTACAGAGTTGAATGTACCCTGATCGTTTGCGACAGAGTTGACATTCTCGGGATCGGCGCACCAAGTGCCATCGATCACAAACTTGTACTGGTAATCGCCAGGAGCAAGCTTAATGGTGGCAGCATAAATGCCATCCTTGGCCTTGTAAGCCATCTTCTTGGCTGTGGGGTCCCAGTTATTGAACTCGCCCGCGACGTAGACAGCCTTGCCCTTTTCGGCGTGAACCGTAAAGGTAACTTCCTTTGTCGCGCTCTTTGTCGCCTTAGCGGTGGATGTCGCCGCCTTCTTGGCCACGACCACCTTTTCCGCACACTTTTTCGTTGTCGTCTTGATCTTCATGACTATACTAGTATTGCTTCCTAATTTGAGCTTGTCCGGACCTTGCGAGCCCGTTACGCTACACTGCTCACTGCCTTTTAAGCAGTTCACGTGCATATTTTCTCATATTTTTTGAAAATGTCAATAGCCAAAGTCAAAAAAATTTGTTATAATCGGCGGCGTGAAAGAGATAATTAGAGATAGAATCGGCAAGTTTTTCACGATTTTAATCGTGCTGGTGTTGCTGTTCGGCGGGCTGTTTTCGGCTTGGCCGGCATATTTGCGTGGGCGCTCGTTGAAGGTGCGGGATGAGCGTTTATCGCAGAAAATCGAGGAAAAGAAGCGAGAAATAGCAATTTTGAGGGAAAATCAGCAGCGCTTCAAAACAGATTCCGAATTTATTGAAACGATTGCGCGCCAAAACAAGAGAGTTTTCCCAACCGAGTTGGTATTCGTATTCGAGGATAATGAAAAATGAAGCGATTGAAGAGCGCGCTTAGGTTTTTTGCGGCGCTGGCATTTCTGCCGGCCTGTTGGGGGCTCTCGCGCGTTTTTATCGACTCAATCGCTTATGCGGCAGAAAAAGGGGATGGATTTTCCGCCGAGACGCTCTCTTTGGTCGGTGGAATAGCGGCGTTTGTCGTCACTTGGGCCGTCCTTTCGCGTCCCGTTAGGGCGTATGTCTTAGCGCATGAATTGACTCACGCGATGTGGGGGGCGTTGTTTGGCGCCAAGGCGAGCAATTTGCAAGTTGGCGAGAAGGGCGGCAGCGTGAAACTCACAAAATCGAATATGCTAATCACCCTCGCGCCATACTTCTTTCCGTTCTATACATTCCTCGTAATAATCGCGGCGCTTGTGACGTATGCCTTTTTGCGTCCTTTGCCGTGGCTGCCGCTTTGGATGTTCGCGATTGGCTTTACATGGTCGTTTCATGTTTTGTTTACGCTAGAGACGCTATCAGGCAAACAGCCGGATATAACGCTTTACGGCAGGATGTTTTCCTGGACATTCATTTATATGGCCAATATTGCAGTCGTTTTGCTTTTTCTTTGCTGCACGACAAATCTAGGCTTTTCCGATTTGGCGGCGTTTTCCGTCAAGCGCGTTCTAAGCGCATATTCGACGACTTTCGGGTATGTTTATGATGGAATCAACTATGTAATCGAGCGATTTCGCTAGAGGAGGTTTTAGATGAAAAGAGGAAGAATATCGGGATTTGGATTTTTTGGTTGCATGATGGCAGTTGGCGCGCTTCTTTCGGGGTGCGACGCCTTGGATAATATCGTGCCATCGAAAAAGGAGGCGCCAATGTATCGTCTTGCGCCGATTTCGCGAACAGATATCGTCCGCACGGTCGAAGCTACGGGTACGATTACGCCGCGAAATTCTCCTAGCGGCATCCCTGTCGGCGCGCAGGTGAATGGCAGAATAGTCAAACTTTTCGTCGATTACAATAGCGTCGTGACGAATGGCCAAATCGTTGCGCTAATCGATCCGCTTGTGTATGAAGCGAACTACAAGAGCGCCGTCGCGCGCTTGCATGTAAATCACGCGAATGTCGAAGTAAGCGAAGCTACTCTTCGTTCGCGCGAAGCGGAGCTTGCGCTTGCCGAAAAAACATATAATCGCAAAAAATCCCTGGTCGAAAAGAATCTCGCGCCGATAGCCGAACTTGATTCTGCCGTAGAGGCGCTGGAAAAGGCGAAGGCGAGTTACGATTCCGCAAGTGCATCGCTGAAGAGCGCGAAGGCTTCGGTCGAGCAGAGCGAAGCTGATGTTTCGCAGGCGGAAGCGAATTTGAAATATTGCACGATTGTCTCGCCCGTAGATGGCGTAGTAATAGACCGCAAGGTAGAAGAAGGTGAAACGGTAGTATCTTCGATGAATGCGGTGCCGGTTCTTACTATTGCCGAAGATTTGAGCGTCGTTTGGGTTCAAGCGACTGTGCCGGAAGCCGATATCGGCAATATAACAGTTGGGCAGACTGTTACGTTCACAGCCGATGCATATCGGCGCAAATTCACCGGCAAGGTAATACAAATTCGCCGCGCAGCGACTACGACCAACAATGTCGTTACGTTCCCGGTCATAATCGAGGCGGAAAATCCCGATGAAATGCTGTTCCCTGGCATGACGGCTACGCTTTCCATCGAAACTGCGCGTGCAGAAGATGTAATAGCCGTAGCGGCGGCGGCGTTCAGGTTTCGTCCGAAAGATGAGGACCTTGAGGGGCTGGGCGAAATTCCGCGCGGCAAGAAGATTTGGATTCAAGGCGAGGGCGGCAAGCTAGAGCCGATTTTGGTCAAGGAAGGTACGAGCGACGATTCTTTCAGTGAAATTATTCTTGCTGAAGGTTCGGCCGACAGCCTCGAAGGGAAAAGCGCAATCATTGGTTACGAGACGAAGACTAGCGCGAAGGAAAGCGCATCCAGCGATAGTTCAAGTCCCTTCATGCCAAAGCCGCCAAAACGCAATAACAATAAGGGGACGGCGCCAGAGCCGAAGAAATAGCGATATGGGCCACCTAATCGAAATACGCGATATGTACAAGGTGTATGAGCTGGGCGATGAGCCGGTTCATGCGCTGGACGGGGTATCTCTCACTATCGATGAAGGCGAGTTCGTTGCGATTATGGGCTCGTCTGGCTCGGGTAAATCTACGATGCTGAATATCCTCGGGTGCCTCGATACGCCGACGCGCGGCTCGTATCTTCTCGATGGCACGGAAGTCGCCAAGCGGACAAAGAAGGAGCTCGCGCACATCAGGAATCAAAAGCTCGGGTTCGTATTCCAGAATTTCAATCTTTTGCCGAGGACCAGCGCGCTGGAAAATGTCGAGCTGCCCGATCTCTATATGGGGCGCCTGTCGCCGCGCCTCAGACGCAAGAGGGCGCTAGGCCTCCTAAAGCGCGTGGGGCTTGGCGGACGCCACTCGCACACCCCCGCGCAACTTTCCGGCGGCCAGCAGCAGCGCGTAGCGATTGCGCGTGCGCTTATGAATAATCCGCCGGTGGTTTTCGCAGATGAGCCAACGGGCAACCTCGATACGAAAAGCTCCATCGAAATCATGAATCTCTTTACCGAGCTTTCGAATGAAGGCATAACAATCGTCATGGTTACCCATGAAGATGATATTGCCGCCTACGCGAAGCGCCATATTGTGATGAGGGATGGCAAGGTGATGAAAGATGATGCCGAAGATGGGGGCGTCAAGAAAACTACAGATGAAGTAGCGCGTCTTGTGAAAGAGGCGCTTAGCTAGCGTAAGAAAGAGCTTTAGATGCAAGAATTTCTGCCAATCTATAAAGAAAACATCTTTGGCAAGCTTGATATGAGCTTGCAGAAAGCGATTCAGGATATCGGCTATAAAACGCCGACGCCCATTCAGCAAAAGGCAATGGCGCCGATAATGAAAGGCAGCGATTTGATCGGTTGCGCCCAGACGGGAACGGGCAAAACCGCCGCTTTCATGTTGCCGATTCTCGATAACCTGATTAAATATAGAAAACCGCGCCATATCGGCCACCCTCGGGCGCTCGTATTATCGCCGACGAGAGAGCTAGCGGTGCAGACGGCGGAAAATATAAAGGCGTATTCGAAATATTGCAATCTTCCGTTTGCTTGCGTTATAGGCGGAGTAAGCCAATATGGGCAGGTGAAAGAAATAAAGAAGGGCGCCGAAACGCTCGTGGCGTGTCCGGGCAGATTGATTGATTTGATGACGCAGGGCATAATATACTTGAGCGAAGTAGAATATTTCGTGCTCGATGAAGCCGATAGAATGCTCGATATGGGCTTTTTGCCGGATATCAAACGGATTATTTCCAAATTGCCGCGCTCGCGTCAGAGTATGTTCTTTTCAGCCACGATGGGCAAGGAAGTAATGAAGCTTGCAAATGAACTCGTGCGCAATCCCGAAGAAGTAAGAATCGAACCTGAATCGCCGACAGTCGAAAAAATCGACCAAAGCGCAATGCTCGTAGAGAAGAAAGATAAAGATTCTCTCTTGATCCATCTTCTTGAAGAACACCCCGAATGGAATCGCGTAATCGTATTTACGAAGATGCGCCATGGGGCGGATCGCGTGAACAAAAAGTTGATGCGCGCGAAAGTTCTCTCGGCTGCGATTCATTCCGATAAAACCCAGAATCAGCGCATGAAGGCGCTTGAAGGTTTCAAGTCTGGACGCTTGAGAGTTTTGGTTGCTACCGATATCGCCAGCCGCGGCATAGATGTCGCCGATGTGGATTGCGTAGTGAATATGGAGCTTCCGCTCGATCTCGAAAGCTATGTTCACCGCATCGGCAGAACGGCACGTGCTGGCGAGGATGGGTGCGCGGTTAGCTTCGTATCCTCTGCGGAAAGAATTCAGCTAAAGGCGATTGAGCGCTTTATAAAGAAGACTATCCGAATCGAAAACACCCATCCATATTCCAATTCTGCCGAAGCTCTGCCCGCCGCCCCTTGGCAGCGGCAAGAGCCAATCCCGGGCGAAAAAGATTCTTCTAACCGGCGCTTCGATAAAAAGAAGAAGGAAAAAAAGAAATTCCGCCGCCATCATCCCTCTAATCTTGGACGCCGCCAGAGCGATTTCAAAAGGAAGTCGAGAGATTGATTTATGAAAAGCCCTTTAGATAAGCATATCGCAATAGTCTTCCATTCTCTGCAGCCAAAACGCAAAGAGATGTGGTGGCGCGCGGTATTGAATTTTCCGCCAGGTTCCGACGAAAATACTATCCTCGAAATAACGATGGAAGATGGCAATGGCAAAAGCGTCGACTACGCTATTTTCGCCTTCGCGGGTAAGCGACTAGTCGTCAAGAATGGCAAAACATCGATTTCTTACGCCGATTTTATCCGCGGCAAGCATGAAAAAGCCCTGTGGGTATATCGAAGAGCCATGCCGCCAATACCTGGCGCGCTGACATTTACATAAGTCTTGTCTAACCCGAAATCAAGGCCAAAAAGAGATTAGGCATGAAAGAAAACGAAGAAGAAAAGAAAATTCCCGACCACGATTGGTATGAGCTTGTGAAGGCGGGGGAAGATGCCGGATGGAAGCTCGTTTGGGAAAGGGTCGTAGAGCCGGAATCGAAATCTATGCGCTCGGCTGAAATGATGGATCGCTTTTCGCTTAGCGCCGGAGATTTGATGGGTATGCTTTATGAAGATATGATAGCCCGGCGCAAAATCGACCTCTATCGCGATGACGGCGGCAGTTTCGAGGGTTGGCTCAAGAGATATGTTAGAGGTTATATATTGAACGCCGACCCAAATCCGCACGGCGAAATTTCGATAGAAGGCGCGCATTCTGATTCTGAAGATGGCCAAGAGGAGCTTATTCTTCCCGATAAAGATAATAACGTCGAGCGCTCGGAAGCCTGGAACCTTACCCATTTATGCTTTCGCGATCTCTGGAATGAGGACCCCGAGAGGGCCTATATCCACCTCTTAAAGACCCGATTCATGCTTTCTAGCGACGAAATACGCGATTTTCTCGAAATTTCGAGCGCGGCGAATGTAGATAAAATCTTCTCTCGCTCTATTCAGTTTATGAGACACGCCTGGGACGACCACGATAGAAACGGAATTCTTACGATAAAAGGCTAAGAGGTATGAAAGCTTGGATACAAAGAGTAATGAAGGCAAGCGTTACGGTTGATGAGAAGGTCGTCTCTTCAATAGACAAGGGGTACATGGTTCTTTTAGGCGTAACACATACCGATACCGAGGCCGAAGCGAAGAAGATTGCCGATAAAATATGCGATATTCGACTATTTGAAGATGAAAAAGGTCAAATAAACCGTTCTATCGAGGATGTCGATGGTGATATCTTGGTTGTTTCGCAATTTACCCTCTACGCCGATACTTCTCATGGTCGAAGACCCGGTTTTTCTGCTGCGGCGCCCCGGAAAGTCGCTGAACCGCTCTATGAAAAGGTCGTTCGGCTAATCGCCGCTCGCCTTGGAGAAAAGCGAGTAAAAACAGGCGTTTTTGGCGCAGATATGAAAGTTATGCTCATAAATGACGGACCCGTCAGCGTCGAAATTTGCGCATAAAAATAATTCGTTTATCTTTTTGCCCCTTGCATTGGGCCACGAAATGTGGTATACTATCCGCCACTTTCAACCCGAGAAGGAGATGAATAAAGTATGGTAAAGATTCGTATGCGTCGCACTGGTTGCAAAAATCATGCAGCTTATCGTATTGTAGCTGCCGATGAGCGCAGCCCGCGTGACGGCAAGTTCCTCGAAATCCTTGGCTGGTACGATACCCAGATCAAGGATGAAAACTTCAAGCTCAACATTGAGCGCGTAGATTATTGGCTATCGAAGGGTGCCAAGCCCTCGACCACGGTCGCTTCGCTCATTCGTCGCGCCAAGAATCCCAATGTAAAGCCACATCACGCCCGTAAGTCTACGAAGGCGGAAGCAAAGAAGGAGGGCTAAGCCATGGGTATCAAGCTTTTAGATAAGATTAACGCAGAGCAGACCGCCAAATTGGAGGAAAAGAAGTTCCCCGAATTCAAGACTGGCGATATTGTCCGCGTATCGATCAAGATTAAGGAAGGCGATAAGTTCCGTATTCAGGATTTCGAGGGCAAGGTTCTCGCAATCGATAACGGCCGCAAGAATGTCGCCGGCAATTTCACTGTTTCGCGCGAAAGCTATGGCGTGAGAGTCGAAAAGCTCTTCCCGTTCAATTCGCCGTGGATCCAGGGTATCAAGCTTGTCAAGAAGAGCGCATCTTGGCGTTCCAAGCTTTATACTGAGCGCACATTCTGCTCACACAAGGCAGTGCGCAAACTAGTAAAGAAATAAGAAGGCTTTTTCTTCTCGGGTCGCAGTTCGGCGAGGCGTTTTACCTAGGAACGCCTCGCTCGCGTTTTATACAACTCCCAACTCCAACTAATCTCCCTCTCTCCACCTCTACACGGCTACTTGAACCTTCTGAACACCTGAACCTCCTAAACACCTGAACCTCCTGAACGCGGCTTCAGCCGCCCTGAACACCTGAACCATCTGAACGCGGCTTTAGCCGCCCTAGCCGCCCTAAACGCGCCGCCCGCCCCTTGATTTTCCTGACAGAAAATGCTATAATGCGAAACGATAATGCGCAGTAGACAACTTCGCATGCGTGTGTATTGGTATATAGAGGATGAGTTGGGCTAATAGAATCGGGCGTTTTATCGCTAAAGCGGTGCATTGCTGTGCGCCAGGCGCCGCTTCGCGTGCACATTCCAAACCAGCCGGAAGGAGGGCGGCGTAATATGCCACATGTGTCTGACTTCTATGGTGTAATCATCTGGATGTATTGGGATGAGAAGACAAGCAAGCATCATCTTCCGCATATACATGCGGAATATTTCGGACATGAGGCAGTTGTCTCTATTCCTGAGGGTGAGGTGTTGGATGCCGATCCTGCATTCCCCCAAAAGAAGATACGCATGGTGCAGACATGGATTGACATACATGCCGAGGAACTTATGGCTGACTGGTCATTGGCGGAGCGCCACGGCGAGATATTCAAAATTCGTGGACTAGACAAGTGAGGAGTTTTGCGAGATGACAACATACCAACCAACAAAATGGGCAGAAGCTAGGGACGGATACAATATCGCCGTTTCCTTCGCCGATGGTACCAAGGGCGTGTTTGATTTTGAGTCTTATCTTGACTATCCCTGCTATTCGAAGCTTAGGAATCGTGATTTGTTTGTGCAGGTCAAAGCCGACCACGGTACACTTTCTTGGCCCGGCGATATAGACATAGCACCAGAACGGGTCTGGGAGCAAAGCGAAAAGAATTTAACCACAATCTAAGACAAAATACAAGAGGAGCAAACATGGGGAAAAAGATAGAATCAATGCTCGAGAAGCTGGTCGCGCGGAACGTGCGATTGGCGGCGTTGCGTTGCTATCTTTCTATGGATATTGGCCGTGCAGAACATGTAGAACATGTAGAAAGGAGGTAAGCGCAATGGCAACACTTGCGATGTTCAACGGTATATTGATCCGAATGCGAAGCGAGAAGAATTATCGTCATCATCGTGCACACATACATGCCTGGTATTCTGGGCAGATTGCAGTGTTTGATATCTTGACTCGTAAGAAAATCAAGGGTGAATTTCCAAAGGATCAAACTTACCATGTGCAATCTTTTATAGCTAAGCATGAAGCCGAACTGTTGGCGAATTGGGAATCCCTCAATAGTGAGAATGGAACTTACTTTAAGATAGAGCCGTAATATGGGAAACACAGTAGAATATTTTGAACCATTAACTGAAGCACGGGCAATTGATGACCACCGCGTTGAGGTTGTCTTTGTCGGTGGTACAAAGGGTGTGTTTGACTGCGCGCCATATTTCGGCATGGGGTATTACAAGAAGTTGAATAACCCGGCTTTCTTCAAATGCGCACATGTCTCGTATGGCGATCTTGCGTGGCCTGACGATATTGACATTGGAGCCGATGATGTATGGGAGAGCGTTAAGGAGCCTGTCTGATTATCTTCCAAGGCTGATTGCTTGTTTTAAACATAAAAGCTCACCACCCTGCTCTCCGCCGCGTCTCTGGCCGAAGGCGTCAGCTCCATTCTCCAACTCCAACTCGTAACCCAAAACTTCTTTTCTGTCCCGTGTTCCCTGTTTCTCCACCTCTACACGGCTACTTGAACCTCCTAAACACCTGAACCTTCTGAACACCTGAACCTCCTGAACGCGGCTTTAGCCGCCCTAAACGCGCCGCCCGCCCCTTGATTTTCCTGACAGAAAATGCTATAATGCGAAACAATAATGCGCAGTAGACAACTTCGCATGCGTGTGTATTGGTATATATAGGATGAGTTGGGCCAATAGAATCGGGCGTTTTATCGCTAAAGCGGCGCATTGCTGTGCGCCGGGCGGCGCTTTGCGTGCACATTCCAAACCATCCGGAAGGAGGGCGGCGTAATGGCATCGAAGCATATATTCGAGACCGATGAGGTCAAGCACTTCGTTTCCGAAATGTCTCCCATCTCGCAGCGGAAATATATGCTGGCGAGGCAAGTGTTATGTGATGTTGGATATCTTCGTTATCCTGTGGGAGAGAAGGTCGATGGCTGTGACAATATGTTTGTCATCCGTATTTTGACAAAAGGCAACGAACGCTTCTTTTACTGTTATGATGATGGTGATTTTGTTGTCGTCTTGCATGGGTACGCCAAGACGACAAGACGCATCCCCAAGAACGAGCTTGATCAGGCTTTGCGCGTAAAGGAACAATTATTTGGAGGTTTGTCATGAAATTGAAATTGACAGATGAAATGAAGGCGAGTATGGCCGCGACCAAGGCTGAAATGGATAAGGCTATGGAAGATCCGTCTTTTCGTGTTGAGGTCGATGCCATAAAAGCCAGTTACGCCGCGCAGGATCTTGTGTCGTCTGCTCTCCGGTCCGCGAAGCGGAAGATTGATGCGTTCAGGAAGAACTATCATAGAGATTTTGTCGTGACCGTTTCTATTGATGACGAGCTCTATAGACCTGCGGAGCTATCGTCAAGAGAATTGGCATTGGCATAACCATATTAACCATCAAATTTGATAAACAACAATTAAGGATAAATCAAAGGAGTAAATGTGGGGAAGAAGATAGAGACAATGCTCGAGAAGCTGATTGTGCTGGATATGCGATTGGCGTCTACGCGTTGCTATCTTTCTCTGGATATTGGCCGTGTAGAACATGTAGAGCGTGCAGGAAGGAGGTCAGAATGAGCCTTATTCCACATGAGTGGTGCGATGTTGTTGTATCAATATTGGAAAATGGAAGCCCCAATACGCGGTTCGTAACCACTACTGCTCGTATGGATTGGATGGCCCTGTTCCCAGAGTCGTTTTCATTCGAGATATATAAGGTTTTGTCTCACATATTGAAAATGGGGTCTTATACTGATGCCAAAAGAGTCGACACGATGGATGAGCCAGGTGATGTTTATGAATTTCTGTTCGTTTATCGAAATCAACATATGTATTCGAAAATAAACCTATGCAAGGGCAAAGTGTCCGTGCTCGTTTATTCGGCCCACGCGCAACGTAAGGGTAATATCAAGAAAGGGAGATTTGCATGATGAAAAAGATAACTTCCAAAGAGTTGGTCGTAATTCCTGACGGGAAGGGCGGGGAATATAGTCGCTTCTATGTAGATGTCCCGGCCATGCAAAACGAAAAAACGGGGGAAGTTTTTTTGGGTGATGATGCATTGCGCATTCTAGATGCGTTCAAGGTTATTGGCTTATGCGGCTACGATATAGCCGGCAATGCTCTGGATGGCGAAATAAAGAGAATTAAAAAGAATCATATCGGAGCAGGGAGACAAAGAAGCAGAAGATGTCTCCAACCTGCATAACATAATAATTTCAACCATCAAATTTGATAAACAACAATTAAGGATAAATCAAAGGAGTAAACGTGGGGAAAAAGATAGAATCAATTCTGTCCCGTGTTTCCTGTTTCTCCACCTCTACACGGCTACTTGAACCTCCTAAACACCTGAACCTCCTGAACACCTGAACCTCCTGAACGCGGCTTCAGCCGCCCTAAACGCGCCGCCCGCCCCTTGATTTTCCTGACAGAAAATGCTATAATGCGAAACGATAATGCGCAGTAGACAACTTCGCATGCGTGTGTGTTGGTATAGAGAGGATGAGTAGAGCCAATAAAATCGGGCGTTTTATCGCTAAAGCGGCGCATTGGGGTGTGCCGGGCGGTGCTTTGCGCGCGCATTCCGAACCATCCGGAAGGAGGGCGGCATGAGCGATAAGCGGGAAGTTAAGCGCCTCGATGGTGATGGCGAGGTTGTGAGGTTTGAGGAGCAGGGATTGCCGACGCTGGATGTTTGGCTGGAAGATGAGACAGTTTGGCTCACGCAGAAACAGATGGCTCGTCTCTTCGCCTGCTCGGACGAAAATATTCGTCAACATATCAGAAACATATATGCGGACGATGAATTGGAAGAAAGGGCAACTTCCAAGGATTTCTTGGAAGTTCGTCAGGAAGGTAATCGGCGAGTGGCACGAAAATTCGCATATTACAATCTTGACTTGATTATTTCGGTAGGATTCAGGGTCAATACTAAGAATGGCGTAAAGTTCCGCCAATGGGCGACGGCGGTGCTGAAGGAATATCTTTTGCGCGGCAGTGTGCGCGACCAGCGGCTTGGCAAGCTTGAAAAGCGCATGGATGCCGCCGAGCGCGCAATAGATACGATTATTTACACTCTTGCCCCGGCATTGCCCGAGAACCGCCGCCGGATAGGTTTTTGCACCAACGATGACGACCCTCCAACGAAGCCATACGGCAAGCAAAAAGGAGGCGCGAGATGATTGGCCGTGTAGAACATGCAGAGCGTGCCGGAAGGAGGGCGGCGTAATGGCTAAATTGGCGACATTTTATGGAATTGAGATGTCAATGCGGCCCGAACTCAACGAGCGTCATCATCGTGCTCATGTACACGCACGCTATAACGAATATACTGCAGTATTTGATGTCCTCACCCGTGAAATTCTTGTTAAAGGCAAGAAGGGCTTCCCGAATGATCAAGAGGCTATGGTGAAGTCATGGATTGCAATCCACGAGAAAGAACTGATGGCAAATTGGGAGTCATTGAACACTTCCGGTGAATATTTCAAAATAGCGCCGCTATACTGACTTAATATTAGGAGTTTGATATGGAAACATTGAACGAAATAATATCGGTGAAAGCGTTGGACAACACGCGATTGCAGGTTGCTTTCGACAATGGTAAAGAGGGAGTATTGGATTGTGTGGACTATTTGGCGCATCCATACTGGAGAAAGCTCAATGATCCTGCGTTCTTTTCGCTTGTTAAGGTTGAGAATGGTATGTTGTCCTGGCCGGGAGATGTTGATATGGGGGAAGATGATGTGTATGACGCTATTGGCGCCCAAGGTGGTTTTGCCACTTGCTCTGCTTAACCTTGCAATTTGCAACTGACATGATTGAATTTTAAATCTGAAACAATTAAGGATAAACTAAACTCGGCTTTGCCGCATTTTTCCCCTTGACGGCGACCCCCAAAAAATGATACAATGCAAAGCGAGAATGCGGAGTAGGTGGCTTCGCAGGCGTGTGTGTTGGTATAGAGAGGATGAGTAGAGCCAATAAAATCGGGCGTTTTATCGCTAAAGCGGCGCATTGGGGTGTGCCGGGCGGTGCTCTGCGCGCGCATTCCGAACCATCCGGAAGGAGGGCGGCATGAAGAACGATCGAAAATCCTTGACGGGGGACGTTGGAGCGCCGCTATCGTATGCCAGCCTTGAGGGGCGGCTGGTGGAGCTTCGCGGCGTACCGGTCTTGCTCGATGCCGATGTTGCGTGGCTCTACGGTGTGGAGACGAGGGCGGTCAATCAGGCTGTCCGTCGCAATCCCGATAAGTTCCCACAAGGCTACTTCTTTGAATTGACGGGTGAGGAAACTGATTCTTTAAGATCACAAATTGTGACCTTAGACGATTCTTTGCGATCACAAATTGTGACCGCAAATGTATCGCCCAAATCGCGTGCGGTTCCCAAGGCTTTCACAGAAAAAGGGCTCTACATGCTCGCCACCATCCTCAAGAGCGAGCGGGCCACGGCGGCCACATTGTCCATAATCGAGACCTTCGCCAAAGTCCGCTCGTTGAAGCGTGAGTTGGTGGCGTTGCACACGGAAACAGACAAAAAGGCCCAGAATAGCAAAATCAAGCGCTTTGGCGAGCTGATCGCCGACATCGTGATGCCGGATTTGTCGGACGTGGAAACGGAATCGTCGCTGGAGTTGAATTTCCTCATCGGCAAGATCAAGCACACCGTGCGCCGCATCAAGCGAAAGGGCGAGGTAGATTTAACGAAATGAAAAGGAGCGAAACCATAAACGATAGCAGGAAAGCCAAGCACCTCGATGGAGATGGCGAGGTTGTGAAGTTTGAGGAACAGGGGCTGCCGGCCTTGGATGTTTGGCTGGAGAATGAGACTATTTGGCTTACGCAGGCGCAGATGGCAAAATTGTTTGGCTGTGCGCCTCAGAATATCACTTACCATCTTAAGCAGATCTTCGCCATAGGGGAGCTGGAAGAGGCTCCAACATGTAAAGAAATTTTACAAGTTCAGATCGAGGGAACCCGTTCGATTTCAAGAAAGCAGAAGTTCTACAATTTGGACGCTATCATATCAGTCGGTTACCGCGTCAATTCGATTCTTGGCGTAAAGTTCCGCCAATGGGCGACGGCGGTGCTGAAGGAATATCTGTTGCGCGGTAGCGTTCGGGATAGGCGGCTGGGCAAGTTGGAAAAGCGTATGGATGCCGCCGAGCGCGCAATAGATACGATTATTTACACGCTTACTCCAACTTTGCCCGAGAATCGCCGCAGAATCGGCTTTGGGGCGGACGAGGCCCCCACCAAGCCTTATGGGAAGGGAGGTCGGTAGCCATATATAGGCGCGGCGTGAAATTCTTTGCCCCCCCCC
>JAFSMR010000043.1 GCA_017447805.1 Kiritimatiellia bacterium
GAAGCCATTGTCGGATTCGACAGGCGCATGGTATGTAGTCCTTGCATTTGCGCCAGTTCCGAGCGTCTCGCGGACAAGGAACATGTCGCCGTCGGAAAGCCTGCGGTATTCCCTCTCAGATTCGACTATTCCATTGGTTTCGTGTTCGAGTTTACCGCTGGCGGTTGTTGTTTCGGTCTTTGCGACGCGCTCGACGAGTTCCATTGGAGAAACCGACGCATCGAATACTTCCATATCCCAGTTGTCGCCGGATTTTATCCATTGCGTGAATCTTCTTGGCGTCCCGTTCCTGTTTTCCAGAACCGTGAATACGCTTTCGCCGGGGGCGAGTTCATACGAGACATGCGGAGTGTCGTTCGTAGTCTCGTAGAACTCCAAATGCCGGACACCATTCGTCACGAAAGATTCCATGCGTCCGTCCGGGAACGTGCGGGAGGCTATCTCAGGCGTTATTGAAGGATCGTCCAGTCTAATGTGTATGCGAGACTTCGCGCCGCCGGTTTCCGTTCTGCCTAGGCCAAAGGAAATGTCGATGCAGCCGTTCTCAGATGTCATGTCGCCATTCTGCTCGCAAGTAGCACAGCTGCATCCCGCCACGGTTATGGTTTCCTTGATCGTCTTGCAAGTGTGTGGCGGCCTGCTTGCCTCTATAGTGAAAGTCCCGGCCGGACAATTCGCTGGAATCTCAAGCGTCCACGAATCAGCACCGTTTGATACGGGCGCGCCGATGTTCATGGTCTTGTTTTTCTCTTTTGACTCCATGTCGCCGATAGACAATGAAAGCCCTCCGGCAGGGTTGGCGCCGACGGCAGTGATGACAAGCACGGTTCCAGGAGAAAACGTCTCGTCCTTTTCTCCGCCAGAATCGTTGGCCGATGCTATGCTCAAGGAACCAAGCGAGACAACAGTATAGCCCTTCGATGTTTGCGGCTCGTCGCCGTCGCATTCGCCGTTGCCGTTGCAATCGAACCAGCCTTTTACGGTCTTCCCCTCGTTCTTCGTCGATCCTGTGCCTGACGGGAGAAGATGCTGGATGCCAGATATTGCGAATCCTTCCATCGTTTCGGTATGATCTGGCACGCAGCCGCAACCGCCCGTCAACTCGAGCTCGCCTACGTCATAGACGTTGTAGGTTGCTGTGGCGCTTCCGCCGCGAGCCTTGGCCGTAAGTTCGGCGCCAAGGCATGGCTTGCCGCCGCTGACCCACGCGATACCATTGTTCGCCGAAGCGCTCAATCCTTCATCAGATTCAAAGCTGACATCCCCACATTCAACAGTATAGGTTGCACGATGGCTTGGATGAGAAGACGTTGTGCAGCAAATATCGCCTCCACCGTTTATTGTCACCTCATTTTCAAATGTCGCAGAACCGCTGACGGACGCGGTTGTCTTATGCCCGCATTTGGGCATGGTCGCTGTCATGACGAATGTGCAACTGGCTGTATCATTTGTTCCAGGCTCGAGCGTTGCACTCGTCCCGCTCCCGGTTATCGTTTCACTACCTATTGTCGCCGTCCAAGACACATCTGGCACCACGCTGTTTTCGTCTTTCGATTTTTCCGAATCTTCCATGCAATCGCCATCGCCAGTCCAATGAATTACCGTATGCCATTTCTCGACAGCATCTACCATGTTTGAGATTGAAAAGTAGAAACCATCGCAATCTGCCACTGCTGTGACGCCGTCCGCAGAAGGTGGAATATCCTCTAGGCATTCGTCTTTTTCCTCGTTTTCACATTTCGGCTCGCGGGTTTTGGGATTGGAAGCGGCATATGCGGCGGCAACAACTGCCGCTATCCCGGCGATGACAAACCATGATTTTCTGGCGATTGATTTCACGATTGTAATCCTTTTATTGCAATTCCTGCGGCTGCGCGGCGTTGTTATAGACTGCCTCGCCAATCAAAACGCCATCCTGGTATACATGCACCAAGTGGCATGGAGAAGACATCGTCTTTGGTTTGATCATGTCATACCATATCATACCGTCAGCATCAAAAGTCGAGGCATTTATCCATTTCTCGATAGTCAAATCGCTGAATGTCACTGATGAAGAATACGGGCGTATTCTGAAATCGACATCATCAGAAGCCCAGCCCTGCACTAGAAAAAGCCGACACAGCGTTTTTGTGTCGTTTGTGGAAATGATGTAGCAAGCGTCGCCATAGCTGTCCACCGCCCAGAGAGGATTGAGACGCGTTGAATCGAGAATCGGGCCGTCTTCGCATATCCTCGCCGTCACTATGCGGTCGCCTCGCGTATCATCTGCGAGAAGCGACCATGTGGTGTTCGTGACATGCGATATGTGCGTGCGTAGGTCCGTCTCCATGAAACAATCATGCGGAAGCTCCGGGCAGTCCCACTGGCGGGGCTTCTCGACGATACACGCCGGAGCCGCATCCGGCATTGTACCGCCCATGCAAAGAACTTCAATCGTATCCGATTCGACTTCCTCGTTTTCACCGTCAGACCATACCGCGACGACTTCATATGTTCCGTCCGAATCGAACGCGAGCGATGCGGTTTCTCCCGTCTCGTATTCGCACGCCGCAATGCCATTCGTGAATACCGTCACAAAGCCGTCTGTCGCTTCAAGCGGCGCACCGCCGAAGAGCAGCAACGAGCCGCGCCGCAGTACAACATCCTCCGCATCGTCGAAAAGGTTGGTTTCTTCCCAGGAAACGACTATGTTTGTCGAAAGAACACTCTCGAAACTCAAGTCGAGCGTAGTCGGAGCATCCGGCGAAAGCGGAATGTCGGCATACCACGAATCGGCTGTTGCTCGCTTGACGACGCATGATGTCGACGAAACGAGCCAAGGAAATCTTGCCGACCCTTCGACAAATGCGGGGGAAACGCGGGATGACGTTGAAGATGCCGGTATGCCGTTGTGCCGGGAGACGGACTCAACCGGCTCCATTCCTGAGACAGGATATACCGCCGCAGAGGAGACGAACGCCCTTATGCGATAGTCGGGATGTCGCAGACGCACGTTCAACGTATGCGTTCCAGCAGACAGGACTGGCGTGTAGAAGACAACTTGGATATCGTTGGAAACGGTATAGGGGATCTCGCGATACGACACGTAGTGGCCATCGACGAAGAACTTGGCGTGGTTCACCGTCGTGCGCGGCGTATCCTCGCCTTTGCCGTATGCGACCCATCGTTGTGTTATCGAAGCCGAGAAAGCGAATATCCCCGGAGTTTCGGTCGTGAAGGAATACGCACCTTCGGCATCCACGGACGCTCCGGCCTGACTCCCGAAAGACACGGTGTTGGTCGCGGTCGGGTTCGAGCCAAGTTCCATTATCTCGATAAAGTCTCCAATCCCGTCGCCATCCGTGTCCGCAAGCCTGGGATCGCTCCCGGCGCGATACTCTTCCAGTGCGCACAGGCCATCGCCGTCATAATCGGTCATGGCGTCGGGTACGGCAGGGTGTTGACCATATGCCACTTCCCATGCGTCCGGCATGCCGTCAGAATCCGCGTCTCCCGAAAACGGCGACGCGCCATACAGATATTCCTCGTATGTCGTAAGACCGTCGTTGTCTGCATCCAGCGTTGGATCGTCGGCAACGAAAGGATCGAATCCATATATCTCTTCCCACCAATCGGGCAAAGTGTCTCCATCTGTATCCGAGCTGATTCCATTGTCATGAAAAAGATATTCAGCTGGAATGATTTCAGTTGTTGTGCCGTCCCAGCACCACGAAAGCTGCAATCCGGCGTTGTTTATCCGATCGAAATGCCGGACTTCAAACGAATGGAGCCCTGTTGAGAGCGGAATCTTTGCCGAGCGGGATGTGAAGCCGTGCCCGCCATCGTGGTTCACCGCCTCCTCGCCGTCTATCCACAAAATAGAACCGTCATCTGATTTCAAAGTGAAAGAGTAGAATGTGGAAGTTGGCGCGTAGATATAGCCACTGAAATCTGATACAAATCTATCGACAAGATTTGATGGCGCACCCAACCACGCTTCAGTAGTCAAAGGGAAGTTGATGTTTTCAACTATGCCAGTGGAAACAGGCACCTTGTTGGAAATATCCGGCACATGTGTAAGACTGCCAGACCACTGATAATAAGCGAACTCAACCCCGTTGGTGTATCCTGTTGGCTGCGTAGCTGGCAACCCTTCAGCCCGTAAAACTTGTGACGAAAGAAGGCACACCATAAGTGCAACCAATTGTAGTTGAAATTTTGATGTTGGTGTAGATGAATGCTTCACCATGGCATTGGCAATATTGGGTAAAGTGGTTTTTATGCGATTGCAAAACAACCCCACGCAGCTTCGTAAAGTCGCCAATCTGCGGCCTGACGTCGCGCGTCGGTTTGCGCATCGCGGCATGGTCTTACTGTTTTTATGTACTTGAAAAGATTGCATAACAAGTTTACAAAGAGAATTTTACCATATTGAGGCTCATTTTGTCAACCGCGTTTCGGCGGGCGCAAAATCGCAATTTGCGTTTCGCCGTGTATTTTCGCGCTCGTGCCGTTTAGCGCCCCTCGAAATTCTTGTACCCTCATCGTGGGCACCATCGCCGCTCGCCTGATTTTCACCCGCCGCGAGGGGTTTACAGATCGTCGTCATATCGCCTCAATCAACGCATCGCGGATGGGAGAGCGGCGGAGGCTAGGAATCAGCCACCTGTAGTTCCTGGCCGCGTCAGTCGCGAACACAGCAACTTTGTGCGTCCGTTCGACGAGCCCCAAGGCCGCAAGCTCAGAAAGCGCGCGAAAAGCCGTGGCGCGGGAGCAACAGCCTATTCTGGCGGCATCCCTGTCGCGAAGCGGGGTTGGCAGAGCTCCTTGAAGCCACGATAGCAGCATCCTCTGCGCGGCGATGCCAAGCGATGTGCGCGCAAGAGCCGCGCCGTCGTTCCTCAAGGCAATGCCAAGGAACGGCAGAAAAACCTGACGCCCTGGGACGACAAACGGTATATGCCGCGTGACCAGCCGCTTGCGTTCCACGGCTGACATGGCGTGACACCCGTATGCGGCATAGCGCATAGCACCATAACTTGCGCCGATTACGAGCTTGGCAATGCCTGTGACGGACGGATTTCCAACGCCCGGCTTTGGCGTGACGAGCGTGAATGGCACGGCGAGTCCCCGCACCGTCCAGCAATCAAAGCTATCGCCAATATCGGCTGCGATGTCCTTGCTTTGTTGTAGTTTGGCATGGACTCCCATCCCAAACGTCTCGGCCATGCCGTTTTCTATCTGTTCTTTCGTCATATTTTCTACCTCCATGATTTGAGACTGCGAACACTAGCAGAATCTGTTTTTATGCCTGAAAAGCCTAGCTTTATCATACTTTTGTTTTTTCTTGCGCCGAAAAGAAATTTAGCTTAATAGTCAAACTCCTTCCCGGCCTATCATTTCGAATAGGCCCAGGGAGGAACCGTAGCATTTGCGTCAGAAGGCCGTTATTTTCGCTTCTGGCGCATCCTTCGCGTTTGCGCCCTGGTATTGGCAACGCTTCTCGCGTGCCACAAGGCCGTTTCTGGCGCATTCTGTGGCGTCGGATATCTCTACTGCCGCCAATTACTCGTCTGTTCTCCAGTAGCTGAGCATCTGGTGGCGGAGCAATCGTTAAGGGCGTTCTGAATAATTCCGCGAATTATTTGGGTATGTCTCGTCAGTTCCTTTATGCGCTTCTTCATCCTCTCCTTGCTCTTCTTGGCTATCCAGAGTTTGCCGCCGATCCCGATTGTGTAGCCGAGAAAGGTGCATTCCCCCGATTTGGCGACCTTGCTCTTTGTCTCGTTCACTTTCAGCCGGAGTTTCCGCGTGATGAACCGCTTTATGCTCTCCATCACCCTTTCCCCTGACTTCTGTGACTTCACGTAGATGTTGCAGTCGTCCGCATACCGGCAGAACCTGTGCCCTCTGCGTTCCAGTTCCTTGTCGAGTTCGTCAAGGACGATGTTTGCCAGCAGCGGCGACAATGGTCCTCCTTGCGGAGTTCCTTCCTCTCGCTTGCGGCATACGCCGTTTTGCATGAGACCCGCCTTGAGGAACTTGAGTATCAGCCGTAGCAAACGACCGTCCTTCACGTCCCTTGCAAGCCTTGCCATGAGTCTCGTGTGATTCACCTTGTCGAAGAACTTTTCGAGGTCGAGGTCCACCACTGTCGCGTATCCCTCTTCCACATACGCACTTCCTTGCTTCAAGGCTTGATGCGCGCTCCGATTCGGGCGAAAGCCGAAACTCGAATCCGAGAACACCCTTTCGTACAGCGGGCTTAAGACTTGCGCCGCCGCCTGCTGGACGATTCGGTCTTTCACCGTGGGTATTCCCAACTGCCGCATCCCCCCGTTCGGCTTCGGGATTTGCACCCCTCTGACCGCAACGGGTTTGTATTCTTCCGCGAGCAGTTGCTTTCGCATTTCGAGGATGTGCGACAAGGCCTTTCGCTCGAACTCCTCGACGGTCTGCCCGTCGATTCCGCCCGACCCCTTGTTGGCTCTGACGCGCTTCCACGCCGCATAGAGATTGTTGGCATCCGCCACCTTCTCCATGAGGTTTCCCGTGTCGCCGAGTTCATGTTTCCCCTCCATCGGCTTTTGAGAATCTTGCGTTTGCAACCCTCGGCATTTCACTTCGCCGCTCTCGCAAGGCAAGTGGCAGGGTTGGTCGAACGACATCACCGTCTGACCGTCCAAGTCCTTTATCTTCCTCTTTCTGCCCATGTGGTTTCGTTGTCTCGTGACTTTATGACTGATTCCGCCCTTCGTTGCCAAGGACAACTACTATGGCTTCTGCTGACTTCTGCGCACTCCTTATTGCGCCATCGCTGACGCCTTTAGCCTTATAGTGGCAAACTGCGCAGACCTCCAGGAATAAGACACACATCTTTCACCCGGCGGGACATGGATTTACCACCCTGCTACGGTTAGGTTTGGGGCTTTGTCGTGTATTGCCGACTTGCCCGCAGGTAGGCCTTGTATCCATTTCCTGTTCGTGTCCTCCGAGTTTCATCTTGGACTTCCTTCATCCGCCCCCTCGCGGGAGCAAACTTGTCTTCGACTATTTGATTCCTCCTAACTGGCTCATTGGAGACTTTCACTCCAGATGATGTGTCATGTCCTGCGTACAAAATCCATGTGGGGGATGTCCGAGAGGGCGTCCCCCGCGCCATTTAAGGCGCTTTATGCGGAGAAGGCAATACGGCTATAGAGTGTGCAGGGATGCACACGGCTCTCTATGATAAACAGGTCGGAATACGCTGAAAAAAGTGCCGCCGAACACGTCAAAGTGCGTCAAACCCCTGTAAACATTGGGCGAAATTGACGCGAGCGTATTCTGAACCAAGTTCAGAATACGCAGAGAATCCTGTCGGGGAAATGCCCGGAAACTGGGGAAAAGCAGGGAGGAAGACGTTTCAGGCTCGAAAGGCTAAAACGCTAAATGTGCAAAAAAACTCCAAATGACTTGGGATTTTGCTGTTTATATGAAACGGAGAGAATTTTCATTCTCCGTTTGTATCTTTTCCCGGTGGTGGAGATAAGGGGAGTCGAACCCCTGACCTTCTCAATGCCATTGCATGTAAGAGGCCCCAATAAATAAAGGGTATTTTTGAATCCGAACTACCAACAAACCGCGTTGTGGGTAGTTTTGTGGGTAGTTTGGCCTTGATTTCACGCAATTTATATCGTATAATGTGCCGCGTTGTTCCACAGTGACACTCTCTCAAAGGAACGGATTATGGGAATATTTCTGAACAAGAATACAGACGGCACATACCGGCGGACGTGGTATGCGACCGTGTTCCGGAACGGACGCAAGACTACGCAACCGCTGAAGACGCCGCTGCGCGGACGGATACCTGTCGATGAAGACGGGAAGTTCTCTCTCGCCCTGCACGGGAGCAGGGTTTTCGAGGCATCGAAGGCAGCGGCGCAGCAGGAGTTCCAGTCAATCCTGGACGCCGCGAAGACGGTAAAGGCCGAGGAGCGCAACTCTCCGGGATACGCGCTGAGAGAAGCCTACCGGCTGACAACGGGCAAGGAGTTCGAGATCGTCGCAATCAAGGACTTGCCGCTGCGCAACGCCAGGCGTCCGCGCTATGCGCTTACTGGTGATGCGCACGCCGACAGGTACAACCGCTCGGTGATGGACATCCTGGAGAACTTCGCCCGGTGGTGCGACGGCTGGAAGCATCCGCAGACGGGCCGCAAGCCCGAGCGGCTTTCCGACATCGACCGCGAGCTTGCAAGCGCCTACTACGAGGACATCGCGGCGAAATTCTCCTGGCAGACGTTCCGCAAGTACGTCTTCATCCTTTCCAGCGTCTTCAGATACTTCATGCCAAGCGAGGTCGAGAATCCGTTCGAGAAGGTCTATGAAGACGCCTACAAGGGGCGCAAGGCTCCCATCGACAAGACGAGCGTCGTGCACGAGGCTCCTTCCATTGATCAGATGCGGCGGCTGTGGGAGCTGACGCGGCGCGACAGGCGCCGACCGTTTCTCCACCGCCTCGCGGTTGTGGCCGCCTGCACGGGGATGCGCATCGGCGACTGCTGCACGCTCACGTGGGACAAGGTCGACATGCTCAACCTCCGAATAGCCACGAAGACATCGAAGACGGGCAAGCATATCGCCGTCCCCATATTCGACTACAATCCCCAGGCGCCGGACTACCATCCCGTTCTCGGCGAGCTGCGGAAGGAGCTTGAAGCCGCCCTTGCGGAGCAGGACGATTCCCGGTACGTCATCCCAGAAGCGGCACGAATCTATCTTGCCGACCCCTGCCGAATCAACAAGCTCGGCAAGGCGGCGTTCGCACGCGCACTCCATGACGAAGACGAGCCGGAGGAAGCCGCAATCGTCGGCGAGGATGCCCCAAGGCGCACGCCTGTCGAAAACATCCGGCTCATCAAGGGGACCGAGATAAAGGAAACAAAGAAAGATCGACTTATTCGCACATACGAGCTTCATGTGCAGGGCAAGTCGTATTCCCAGATAGCGTCGAAAATCGGCAATACCAAAGGCGTGGTTTCGGAAGACCTCGCGGCAATCGAGGAGATCATCGGCGAAAAGCTGCGTCCGGGGAATCCGTACATGGGCGCAAACGCGAAGCCGGGGCTGAGGACGCTTCTCAAGAAGACGCGCACGGAGCGGAAGCAGGGCCAGCGCGCGGCCTGCCTCTACGGCTGGCATTCCTGCAGAGTATTCTTTGTCGTCACCGCCATCGACGCGGGGATATCCCCGGACGACCTGCGGCTGATCGTCGGACATTCAACCGTCCGCATGGTCATGCACTACTACAACCCGGAGGAACTCGCGGCGGCGGAGAAAGTGCGTCGTCAGCTCGTGAACCGCAAGGCGAATGTCGAATCCACCGCTTCAACCCCAGGCGATGCGTCCGCCACGCTCTCCGCCGCAATACAGGCGGTTCTATCATCGCGGGAACTTACTGCGGAGGCGAAGAACGCCGCCGTCCTGGCGCTGACGCGCGCCGCCGGATCAAACCCAGAGCAAAGGAGACTTACATGAACAACGACAAGACTTTCGTAGTCGACGGCTATGTCGATCCGAGATTGCCGGGGAAGATATTCCTTGGCGCGACGAACAAGCCCAACTTCATGCTGCGCCAGCTCGAAAAACAGGTTGCGGAGTTTGCCGCAAAGGCATCCGAGCGCGTCTCCGCCTTTGCGGCGAAACAGGAAGGCGGGGCGTTCAAGTCCGCGCTTGGGCAATACGCACGCTGGCTTCTCTGCCGCAGTGCGCAGGCGCGAAAAATCGTTTCGATGACGGTTGCGAAAGCATCGCAGGCGCCGGACTTGCTGGCGTGTTTCGAGGCGGACGACCCGGTGAACTGCGAAGCGTTCCTGATTGCAAAGAGCGAGGCCGAGGCGTACGGCTTGGAGTTCCCCGACGCGGCGTTGGACATCGCAATCAAGCGCCTCTCCGAGGCGGAGATGCTGTTCTGCGACGAGGCGAGGCGGCGCATGGCGCAGATCACCGCCGCGCAGTCGTCGGACGAAAAGGCGCAGCTCGACCGCATCGAGATTGAGTTGCATGCCGCAGCATCGAGAACGATTAAGGAACTGAAAGCTAAATCCCAAGGCGGTAGGAAAGGTGCAAGGGAGAAGAAACGCCTCTATGGCTACGACGACAGGCGCAAGACCATGACGGCGGAAATCGTCAAGATCATGAAAATGAGAGACACGACGTCGGCCTATCACGATGCCGAAGGCAAGCCGTACTCGAACATGCGAATCTATCGCATGGTTTGCAACAAAGTGCACAACAAGGACGAGAACGGGGAAAGCTACTATACGCCGGAGCAGATAAAGGAGTGGTTCAAGCCTTCCAAGCGCAGGCGCGGCAAGGGCAGAAAGTAGCCACATCGACACAGAACGCTGCATTTTGGGGCGGGGACGGGGCGGAAGGTTTGTCACCGTCCCCGCTTTTTTTACTTCGCCAGTTTCCCCTGTTTTCCCGCCGTGCGGTGCGGGGACATTGCGTGGGGACAATGTTCAAAAGAGCTTGTTTTCGGGATTTGCAGGCTATCATATGCGCCGAAACGCGAAATGAGCCGTGCCGAGGCGACGCGAGGCAATGGTGCTTCGGTCGGGCGAGGTGCGGAGAACGGCGCGTGAATGGAAGGACATATGATGGCGTTGGAACAATTGATACAGGCTCTCCTGACGGCCACTCCCGCGCGGCGCAGGGAGGTGGAGGCCGTGCTGAAAGGCAGAAGCAGCGTGGCGGCCGCAAAGGCGGATGCCGACAGGAGGCTCGTGACGATCAGCGGCGCGGCAAGGCTGCTGGGCGTTGGAAGGAACACAGTCTACCGGCTGATCAAGGCCGGGCGGCTAGAAACCGTTCGTCTCAACGGCGTGAGCCGCGTGCCGATGCGCTCGATCGATGCGATGGTCGATGGAATGGAGCAGGTATGAACGGTGCGATAGATGATATTCTGAGCGAAAGCCCGTTTGAGATTTCCGGCGGGGAGAACACAAAGCAAGGCGGGACATGCACCGATGCGGCGGACTGGCTCGCCGAGCCTGACGAGCCGGATAATCCGCTCGTGGCGGGGTTCATCGAGTGCGGCGAGGTGTTTGCGATGGTTGGGCAGGCAAAGGCCGGCAAGAGCCTCATGGCGCTTCAGCTGGCCGTCTGCATCGCGACGGGAACGCCGTTCGTCGGAATGGCCTGCGCGCGTAGGCGGGTCTATGTCGCCAACCTCGAGGTTTCGGCGAAGCAGTACAAGAAGCGCCTGCGCCGAATCTGCGGAGGGCTTGGTCTGAAGAGCGACGACTTGAGAGGGCGTCTCTTCATTGACAACATGAAGAGCGTGACCGCGACGTGGGCGGATACCGTAGAATCGTGCAGACGGCATCGGTGCGAGGTCGCGATTGTCGACCCCTTCTATCAGATTGCAAGGATCGTGGAAACGGACGAGGCCCAGTGCCTTGACGCAATCGAGTCGATGAAGGCCTTTTCGAGAATGGGTGTTTCGCTGGGTGTTGTCTTTCACTCTCCAAAGGGTTTTTCGGGCGACCGGCAGCTCATCGACATGATTTCCGGTTCGTCCATTCTGGCGCGCTTCCCCGAGAGCGTGATCGGACTCTTGAACCACGCGACGGACAAGACGGCGCGCGTGGTGGATGCGGTTCTGCGCAACTACGCGCCGCCAGAGCCATTTGCCGTTTCGGTGGCGAATGGAATGCTGGAAGTTGCGCCCGACGTTGAAGCGGATGTCGCCACGACGCGCAACGCCTGGAAGCGGACACAGAAGGATGATTCACAGGCGAGCCTGGAGCCTTACGTGATGGCGGCGCTCGAGGAATACGAGAACAAGGCCGCAGGGAACAAGGAATACAGGGGCGTCCCTGTCGGCGTCCTCGCTGACAAGGCTCGAAAGAAGTACGTAAAGGCGACGCACAAGGCGCTTGGCGAAAAGCGCATGCCCGCCGAGATCAGGACGCTCCAGGCCGATGAGCGGATTGTCGTCACAAGCCGCGTCGGGCGCGACGGAGTGAAATATGCCGGAACGCCCAGGATGATGACATGGTGGACGAGCCGTGAGGATGGGCTTGGTTCCGCAAAGGAGGCCAAGTGACGGGTCTTGGTCGGGCAGCGTCGCGGCCGGAGGTTTGGTTAGGTTCCGCACCCCTTATAATACGGGGTGCGGAACCTAACCTAACTCACCTCCGGCCTGTAGGTTGCGCAGTTTGGTTTGGCGGGGATGCTGCGCAACCGCCAGACCTGATGAATGGCAAAGAAAGGGAAATGATCCATGGACAAGTTCTTACAATATGAGAATGCCTTGTCGAAGTTCTCGCAGCCGGGAAGCCGGTTCGCGATGCTTCCCGAACTGACGGCTTCGGGGAAAGCCGCAGGCTTATCGGCAGAGACTATCATCGCCGATGCGAGACGTCTCGGCGTGATAGACAGGGATGCTGACATAAGGCGGATGTTTGACGGGTCGACGGCAAAGAGGCAGGTTGGCGGGTGGTTGATCCGGCGACCGTTCATCAGGCGGTCGCTTCCCGCGCCTGCCGTCACATATCCAAGTGAAGTTCGCTCAAGAATCGCATGCGGCATCAAATACGATTCGTTTGATGCGCTGACTAGGCTTTCGCCCGTCAATGTCGCAGGGCTGGGCGACAGGGATGCGGCGCGAGCCCAACTGAACGCCATGTTCAGGCCGGGCGACCTCATACTGGTCGGCACGATGAAACATGGCGTAGGCGAGCGCAACCTTCGCTCCGCGAGGGAGTGGATGGTCGACGACGGACTTCTCGGCTGGGAGCAGGTCAAGGTCAATCCGTTCACCGGCGGGGCGGCGCCGGGCGGCAAGCGCGGCACGACAAGAATCGGAGAGAAATGCCTGGCGCGGCATTCGCTCATGATGATGGAGTTCGACGCTCTTCCGCTCGCGGACCAGTGCCGGTTCTGGGCGGGCATGATCCTGCGGCGGATGCCGGTTGTCGCGGTCGTATATTCAGGCGGCAAGAGCCTTCACGGGCTGATCAGGGTCGGGGCGGCAAGCGAAAGGGTGTGGTGGGACAGGTGCGCACAGGCCAAGGCGCTCTACTGCTCCGATCCGGACGCCAAATACCGCGCCGACGGGCAATCGATGCGACCGGCGGTCGCCGTTCGCCTTGCCGGAGCCGTCAGGCATGATACTGGACATAGGCAGAGATTGCTTTACGTCGATCCGCCGCAAACGCGCGCAGAGCCGCCTGGTGCGCCCTGCAGCGCATCCGGGCGGGTTGGCTGTGCAGTTGACGCCCAGAGGCAAGAAACGCGTTCTATGGGCATTCTCGCGCATCCTGCGGTGGGTGGCGAGGCCGTGCGCTACAGATGCGCCGAATGCAATCATGTCGACAAGTGCAAGGCCGGCTTCGGGAATTTCTGGCCGGAGAAGTCTCGCAATGGCGTCGGCTACACCTATTGCGCATGGGCGCTGTAGGCGGGGTTTGTGCGAAAAGGCCACGGTTCCTCCCCGCGCCTATTCAAAATGACGGGGCGGGAAGGAGCGCAAATACCAACCTAAGTTTCTTTCAAATGATAAAAAATTCAAAGAACGTAAAACGCCTTGTTTTCAAGGGTAAAATGAATATAGACTGTGTTCGCAGTCTCAATGATAGAAAGGATCAATAAGATGAAAGAGTTGATGGAAAAGAGCCTCGCCGAGACGTTCGGCATGGAGGTTGAGATGAAAGAGGTGCGCAACTGGGCACTGTTGGAGGCGGCAGGAGAAGCCTACAGGATTTGGCAGGTCACTGGGCTGGCGCGTTCGTTTCTGCTGATATCGCCGAAACCGGGCGTGGAGAACGCGCCGGTTCTTGGCATCGCGAAGCTGATATATGCAATCCGCGAGCGGACATCGGAAGATGTAGCCTACGGCGCGACTGCGCTTTCGGCAGTGGAGCGCAAGCGGCTTGTTGCGCGCCAGGTGCCGTTTATCGTCGCCGGACGGCAGGTGTTCCTGCCGTTTCTAGGCATATCTCTCAGGGCGGACGCGGAAGCCGCCTCGCGCGGCATGCTTGGTAGCGCGTCGCAAGCGATACTCCTTGCATGGCTCACGGGTGTGCTGACATGCCCATTCCGCGACCGGGATGCGTTCCGCGTTGCACATTGCTCCCGCGCCTCGGTATTCCGCGCGCTCGCAGAGCTGGCGGACCTAGGGCTTGTTGAGCGGAGACCCAAAGGGATATTCTTTGTTGGTGACGTCGCCAAATCGTGCCGCTTTCTCCTGCCGCGCCTCAAAAAGTCGCCCGTCCGTGACGCGATTCTAGAGGCGCTATATGGATGATGAAAGGCCAAAGAGGAACTTTTTTGATGTAAACTGAGAGACTGTGACAAATGTAGTCAATGAATTTGATGGTCTTTTATGTTTTGGACGTTTGGTAAGATTGCTCTCTATGTGTTTAGTCTAACTTGCTGACTGTGCGTTTTTGCAATATCTACTTGAAATACCCACTTGACACCAGCACGAATATTATAGTAAAATATCGGCAACTAAATTGCGATTCACTAAATCGCGTTTCACTAAGTGGAGGATAGAAGGATGAAATTCTATGGAAGATCAGTCGAGATAAAGACATTGCGGGACATTCGCGCACGAGCGTCTCGCAATGCGCAGTTCACGATTGTGACTGGTCGGCGTCGAATAGGCAAGACCGAGCTGATTGACCAGGCATTGAACGACGGTACGCAGGACTATGTCTATCTTCTGATAACAAAGCAGCTTGAAAAGCCGCTTTGCGCCGCGCTTCAGGAGGAGGTGGGGCGAGCGCTTGGCAACAGGGTTAACATGATGGGCACGGCAGAACGCCTTATTGACATCGTGCGCACAGTCTTTCAGGCATCGGTTGACTGTCCCTTGACGCTTGTAATTGACGAGTTTCAGGAGATAGACAAGATTGATTCGGCGTTCTTCAGCGAATTACAGGGGCTTTGGGATAGTTACCACAAGAAAGCGAAGATAAACTTCGTCGTGCTTGGAAGCATCTATCGGCTCATGACGAAGATACTCTTCAACAGGCACGAGCCGCTGTATGGTCGAAGCACGGCGCACCTTCATCTGGAGCCGTTTCCCGTTTCCGTCTGCAAGGAAATATTGCGCGACCACAATCCCGGATATTCAAACGACGATTTGCTTACGCTGTGGACAATGACCGGCGGCGTGGCGAAATATGTCGAGCTGTTCATGGACAATGATGCCTGGTCGAGGCAAGACATGATTGAGTCCGTGTTCGCCTCGACGAGCATATTGGTAGACGAGGGCCGGAACCTGCTTTCAGAGGAGTTCAGGAGCGAAGGTGGAACATATTTCTCGATCCTTGCGTCCATTGCGAGCGGGAAGACGAGGTTTTCCGAAATCGAGACTGTGTCTGGCAGGGATGTAGGGACGTATCTTGCAAACCTTGAGGGACACTATCGGCTCGTAAGCAGAATTGTCCCTATCTTTGAAACCGGGAAGGTCAAGAACGCGGCCTATCGGATTGACGATTGCTTCCTTAGGTTCTGGTTCCGCTTTGTGTTTAAGAATCAGCATCTCATTGAATTGAAGCGCTATGATGCGTTGAAAGTCCTGATGGAGAGGCATCTTGACGCATTCAGCGGACAGGCGCTGGAGGGTTATTTCAAAGCCAAGTTCATAGAGGAGAGGTTGTTTACCAAAATCGGGAACTGGTGGGACCGCAAGGGAGAGA
Source organism: Kiritimatiellia bacterium (assembly GCA_017447805.1). Lineage (GTDB taxonomy): Bacteria > Verrucomicrobiota > Kiritimatiellia > RFP12 > UBA1067 > UBA1067. Next base: position 15,678 of record JAFSMR010000043.1, read on the forward strand.
ACGAGATAGACCTTGTGTGCGAGAACGAACTGGAGGACGCTCTTGTGTTTTACGAGATCAAGCGCGACGCAGCGCGCCTTGATCTGAAGGAACTTGAGTTCAAGGCACACGCTTTCCTAACGAAAAATCCGCAGTTGAAGTCGCGGAACATCTCCTGCAAAGGGCTGTCAATGGAGGATATGTGATTGCTCGCTTTGAATACTCCCATTAGTTCTCGTTGGATGCCCAATATGAAATTCCAATTAAGCATAAGAAGAAATCGATTTGTTGTTGCCGCTGCGCTGTTAGCTGGCGTGGCATGGGGCAGGGAAGGCGATCTGAAGCCTGTTGTGTCGCCAGATATGGCGGTGCGCCTTTCGGTTGAAGAAGCGGCGAAGGGACGCCCCTGCCGTTTCCAGGGCGTCGTCATCCACGCAAGCGCGCTCAGACCTCGCACTTGGGTTGTGTCGGGCGAAGATGTCTTGCGGGGCGGTATTGTGGTGCATGGCGAAGGCGATGGCTGCTTCGGTCCGTTTGAGGTTGGAGATGTCGTTTTTGTAGATGGCGTGACGAAGGTGGAAGGCACGTTTCCAGCCGTTAGCGCCAGACATATCGAGAAGCGCGGCACGCTGTCGATAAACACGGATATCTATCGCAAATACTATGATTTTCGCAAAGGATATCTACACGGACGCACCATGCGACTCAAGGGTACGGTGCGCGACGTGTCGCACAGTGACGGGGTGTCAGTCATAACGCTTAGAGTTGATCGTCAGTTGGCGAGACTGATTGTACCTGGACGTGTAAACGCCAAGTCGAGTATCGGGCGGCAGGTTCGCGCTGTCGGGTGTGTATTCAACAGGTATTCGTCTGACGGTGCTTTCATGGAGGGCGTATTGGAGCTTGAGGGGTCGGAGAATCTGATGTTTCTCGATCCTGACCCTATTCCCGATTGGGTGTTGCCAATTGTAGGTGCGCTCGCAGCGGTGCTTGGTTTGTGGTGTTTCGCTCTCGTCATCCGCGCAAAGCGCGAACGCCATGCGCAGGCGGCGGTAGCGGCGGAGAGACGGCGCATGGCAGCAGATCTGCACGACACCATCGAGCAGCATCTTGCCGGTGCGCGGATGCTCTTGACAGGCGCCCTTTCCGTGCCTGGCATCCCGCCGCAGGTCGTCAGGGCTATGGAGGCCGCAGGCGGAATCCTCGCCAATGCAAAGATACAGACACGCGACGCGGTACTCAATCTGCGAGCCGACGAATCGCTGGAAAAGTCCCCGGATGATGCAATGCGGGAGATTGCTTACGGTATTGAAAAGACGGGAGCGGCGAAGGTTCGGACGAATCTCGGCTCATTGCCCGAACGGCTGCCTAGCGGCGTCTTTCAAGATATTGTCGCCATCGTCCGCGAAGCGACAACGAATGCAATCAAGCACGGCAAGGCGAAGACGATTGCGATAGTCGCCGACGGGAAAGAAGATGGCTTCATTCTGCGCGTTCTGAACGACGGAGAAAAGTTCGATGCGAGTGCGGCGCTGGGACCTGAAACTGGACACTTTGGCCTTTCGGGGATGCGCGAGCGCGCACTTCGCAGCCACCTCGATCTTTCATTCGTGTCGGACGATAAATGGTGCGGCGTTAGGATTGGAATGCGGGATTTTAGCCGCAAAGAACGCAAAGATCGCAAAGAAAAAAGGAGCGGCAGATGATAAAGGTTGCAATAATCGACGACCATGCCGTGGTGCGGGTCGGGTTCAAGTACATCGTCAGTCTGCGGCTGGACATGGAGTTCGTCGGTGAACATCCTTGCGGAGATGGTGCGCTAGATTTCGTCCAGCGCACCGACCCAGACGTGCTCTTCCTCGACATCCGTATGCCAGACCGCGACGGACTAGACGTCCTGAAGGAGATACGTGCGGCACGTCCGTGGCAGAAGGTCGTGATGCTGACGACGAGCAACGCCGACAACGACGTCTATACCGCTCTCAATCTTGGCGCAAAAGGGTATCTTCTCAAAGACCGCGATTCCGGCGATATCGCCAAAGCGGCCGAGCGCGTGGCAGGCGGAGGCAAATTCGTCCCTGAAGCCGTGATGGAACTCTATCGCAACCGCAAGATGATGCCGGACTTGACGCAGCGCGAGGCGGATGTACTCAACCTCGTGGAAAAAGGGAAGTCAAACGACGAAATCGCCGCAGACCTTTCCATTTCCCCCAACAGCGTCAAGCAGTATCTGCGCGGTCTTTTCACCAAACTCGACGTCACCGACCGCGTCTCCGCAGTCCGCGAAGCCGCAAAGCGCGGATTTTTGAGATAGGTAAGAGTTAGGTGTGAGGAGTTAGGAGTTAGAAATTAGCAATGAAAAGTGAAAAGATGATAGTTGCCGGGGCTGTTTTCTCGTTTTGCGCGGCGTTCTCGGCATTGGGCGTATCCACAGTCGCCGAAGGCAAGCTCAATGCGGGATGCGAGGCGGTGTGGATGTGGTATCCAGGAGAGTACGGCATCTGGCGTGGCAACAAATTGCAGTTTGAGCGTCTCCAGTGGGGTGCGGAACTCGCCCCGTTCTGGCCGAGCTACGGTTTCAATCCTGTCGCCGAATTCTCAGCCACATTCGATCTGGCCGAGCCGGAGGAAGTAGAGATGGTCGCCGACGGCACACTCAACGTGAACGTCAATCGCAAGGACTGCGCGGCGGTACTGGGAAAGCTCATATTGCCAAAGGGGCGCGTGGAAATCAAGGCTCGAGTCGCCAACAATGTCCGTCCGCCGGCGCTGTTTGTGAATGGCAAGACGGTCAAGAGCGGCGAGGGGTGGCGCGTCGGCTGGTGGCAGAAGGATGCGCAGACTCTGCCCGCAGAGTTCGATGCGAAGTTCACGTGTGCGGAAAAGAAGCCGGGCGACTGGAAACTGAATCATGAACGTGCGGAGCCAGTCGAGGTGAGGCGGCTCGACGGCTGTGCGCTATTTGCCGATTTTGGGCGCGAGAGCTATGGCTATCTGGCACTGGAGGATGTGACGGGCAAGGGCGCGGTCAGGGTCGTCTTCGCCGAAAGCGAGAAGGAAGCGCTGGATGAGAAGCCGAAAGCTCCGCAAGACTGCATGGAGTGGGTTTCTTTAGCCGCAAAGGACGCAAAGAACGCAGAGATTCTTTGGGATAAGGCGAGGGGATTCAGGTATGTGTCGGTGTGGCCTGTTGAAGGAGATTTGTCAATCGGCCGCGTAGCGATGGAGCGAGAGTTGCCGCGCTCACCGAGGCGTGGGGCGTTCCGGTGCAGCGACGAGAGAGTGAACCAGATATGGGATGTGGCGGCAGATACGCTGGAACTCACTTGCCGCGAAATCTTTGTGGAGGGCATCAAGCGCGATCACTGGGTGTGGAGCGGCGATGTGGTGCAGGCGCTTTTGATGAACTACTATCTCACGGGCGACTGGGAAGGTTGCCGGGATACGCTCTGGTGCGTGCGCGGCAAAGACCCTGTCGTCACGCACTTGAACAGCATATTGGACTATTCATTCTTCTGGTATGATGCCGTGGCAACGCACATTCTTTATTCTGGAGACAAGCTCTTTGCCGAGGCAGTGCATCCGCGCATGGAGTCGCTGATTCGCTTCATCGAATCGCGTCTCGACAAGCATGGGCGGCCAGCCGCGCGCAACGGCGATTGGGTGTTCATCGACTGGGCACCGCAGAAACTGCACAACACCGGCGGCGTGTGCGCTTTCGAGATGATGCTCCTCGCTCGCGCCTATGAAGCGATGGGGAATGGGGAGTGGGAGGAGCGGCGCCTCGCCGCGCACCCATGGGGAACGGGGAATGGGGAATGGGAAATGGAGAAGAGAGGGGCTATTTTGCGGGATGAGGTGATGCGATTATTCTGGGATGAGGGAAAAGGCGGCCTTATGCATCTGCTGAAGAACGACGGAACACTCGACTCGCAATTGACGCGCTATCCCAACATTTTCGGAATCAAATGGAACTATTTCGACGAGGGTCAGAAGTCGAATGTTGTCGAGCGCATCCTGCTCAACGATGCCGTCATGAAAATCCAGACGCCATACATGCGCTTCTACGAGCTGGAGGCGCTTGCCGCGCTTGGCTTGCAGGAGAAGGTCCTCTCTGAAATCAAATCCTACTGGGGCGGAATGCTCGACGAAGGAGCGACAAGTTTCTGGGAACTCTACAACACGTCCGAGAAAGGCGATGCGCATTTGGCGATGTATGGACGTCCCTACGGCAAAAGCCTCTGCCATGCGTGGGGAGCCTCGCCGATTTATCTTCTCGGCCGCTACTTCCTCGGCGTGGAGCCTACCGCGCCAGGCTATGCTGAATATGTTGTAAAGCCGAACCTCGGCGGACTTGAATGGATGGAAGGCAAAGTGCCGACGCCGCTCGGCGACATAGAAGTGACCGTCTCAAACGGCACCGTCACCGTCAAAGGCAACAGCGGCAAGGGAACGCTGATATGGAATGGCGAAAGAATGCCAATCCCGCCGCGCTATTCTCCGTGACAACATGTCAGCATAAGGGGGCGCGGCATAAGGGGGCGCGCCCCTCTAGTGACATTGCTTCGCAATGCCCACTTCGTTCGGGGGATATGCGCCCCCACGAATGGGGCGATGGAATATCGCGGCGAAGGCAGGCAGCCGCAAGGTAGCTACAACACGGTAGGCTTCAGGGTAATCCGCAAAGAGAGGTAATTACGTTTACACCCTTTCGGGCATTGCAGGGAATCGTCCGATATGATATAATCTGCGCCATGAAAACACAAGTCATAATGGCGGCGGCGATAATCGCCAGCGCTGCGTTTAGCAATGGAGCGGTGCTGTTCGACGAGACGGGCGCGCTGAAAATCGATGGCGACAAGTACGGGATGAACTGGATTCTCCGATGCGACGGGACGCAATATGCGCCCGTTATCGCCGAGGATTCGTGGGGGACGGTGGAGTTAGGAGTGAGGAGTGGGGAGTTAGGAGTTACGCGAGACCGGCGAGAGGATGGAAATGACTTGGTCGAGAACGTGACGATCAGCAATAGATCAGATCAAGCGGTTGACTTGGCGGGTGCAAAGATCAAGTTCCCATTCAATGACAACTATACGACGGCGGAAGAGTGTGTGACGCGGCGGTGCAATGCGCATTTATGGCCGTTTGGTTCGGCGGCGTGGGCGTGTTTGATTCGTATGGGCGGGGAAGCGCCGCATCTCGGATGGATGCTGACGAAGGGCGAGGTGGATGGCTACGCCGTCTCGAAGCGCGACAAGGTGGCGGGTCATGATGCATCGAACTTTCGCGGTGTGTTCGCGTTCCTGATGCCTGACAAGACTCTCTCGCCAGGCGAGACGTACACGCTCGAATGGCGGCTTTTTTCGCACGATGGCTGGGAGGACTTCAAGGCGCAGCTTGTCAAACGCGGCGGATTGTGGGTAGAAGCCGACAAATATGTTGCGCAAGTCGGGGAAGAAATAGCCGTCAAAAACTCTGCGTCCTCTGCGCCTTTGCGCCTCTGCGTTAATCAACCCGGCGAGACGAATGTGATGGTCGAAGCAGGCGGCAAGTGGACACGGGTGGAGCTTCTCGCGGTGAGCGACTATCGCAAGTTCATCGAACGGCGGCTTGATTTCATCCTTGACCATCAGCAATATATGAAGGATGGCGATGTTCGCGACGGAGCATTTCTCCCTTACGACAACGAGACAGACGCCCAATACTTCGACTGGCTCGCCGAAACGCACCGCTACGATATGGACGAAGGGCGCGAGCGCATCGGCATCGGCATCGCCATCGCCGAGTGGATGAAGCGCGGCTACGCGAACCCCAAGGCACTTCCCGCCTTGAAGAAATACGCGCACTTCATCCGCGCTGCTCTCCAGCGCGAGGACTACAAGACATTCAGCGAAGTGCTACGCGAAAAGCACCGCATCTACAACTACGCATGGGTCGCGCGGTTCTATTTCGACATGTACGAATTGACAGGAGACGCGCAGTATCTCGACGATGGCGTGGGCACAATTCTCGCAATGTTCAAATACGGCGGCCATAACTTCTATGTTATCGACTTGCCGGTCCGCCAGTCCATCGAGACACTTCGCAAGGCGGGGCGCGAAGAGGACGCCGAAAGGCTGCTCACCGAATACCGTAAGGCAGCGGCCAACTACCTCGCAAACGGAATAACGCCGCCGAAGAGCGAGATGTACTATGAACAGTCCATCATCTCCCCGGCAGCGCAGTTCCTCGCAGAGATGTTCCTCGTCACGAAGGAGGAAAAATACCGCAAGGGCTGCGAAGTTCTGCTTCCGGTGCTTGAGGCATTCAACGGCCATCAGCCTTCGTGGCATCTGAACGATGTTGGAATCCGCCACTGGGACGGCTACTGGTTCGGCAAACGGCGGCTCTTGGGCGATACCATGCCGCACTACTGGAGCTGCATCTCGGCAGACTTCTTCGGACTCTGGGCGGAGATTGCCGGCGACAAAGCCTACGCTCGCCGCGCGAGCGAAATCTGCAAGGCAAACTTCGGACTTTTCGCGGAGGATGGTCGCGGCGGTGCGGCGTGGATGTACACAAACATCATCAATGGACAGCCCGGACGCTTCCTGGAGCCAATGGCCAACGACGAAACCTATGCTCTCGCTTTCGCCGCTCGCTGGCTCTAAATCCCAACTCCCACACGCCCTTTCGGGTGTGGCGGGGCGGGGGCGGAAATGATAGAATATGCGCCATGAAAAACACGTTAAAGAAGTTTGCAGTTTGCGGTTTGCAGTTCGCAGGTGTTGTTGGCCTTTGGACTGGCGTGGCGTTTGGCGATGGCGTCAAGTATCGCGGTATTTTCGTGAATGACGAAGACTGGAATCTACGCCCGTGGGCGGTCAAGCACTTCGGCAAGTCGGAGGGAATCGGTACGAATGCCTACAAGCGCATTTTTGCGCTGATGAAGAAGAACGGCCTGAATGTCATTTGGCCCGCGATGCACGAGGGCGGCTACGAATTCGCGACGAGGCCGGAGAACATGGCGCTTGCCGCAGAATGGGGCATACTCGTCGGCTCCAGCCATTGCGAAGCGATGCTCCGAAACAATGCCTATCTCTCGAAAGCGCAGAAGGAAGGCGGGATGTGGGACTGGACGAAGCATAGGGACTTCATTATCGACTTCTGGAAGGTCTCGACCGAAAGATACGCCACAAACGATGTCCTTTGGACAGTCGGGATGCGCGGAATTCACGATGGTCCTATGCGTTGCGGAACTAATGCGCATCACAAGATCGAGATTCTGGAAGATGTTTTCAAGACGCAGTATTCAATGCTTCCTCCAGACTCGCCGAAGCTCTTTTGTCCTTACAAGGAAGTTCTGGAACTTTTCAACGCCGGATTGAGGGTGCCGTGCGAGAATACCACGATCATGTGGGTGGACGACAACTACGGCTACATCCGGCGCTTGGGCAGTCCGACCTGCGAAGGTTACGGCGGCGGCATTTATTACCACATCAACTACAACGGCTGGCCGCACGGCTATCTGCAACTCTGCACAACGCCGCCCGCGTTGCTCTGGTATGAACTCGTCCAGAAGTGCGCCAACAACGGCGTGAGAGATGTGTGGATGATCAATGCGGGCGATGTATTCCAGGCCGAAATACTTCTCTATGCGCTTGGCAAATTCGCCGAAGATCCCGACTGGTGGATGATGCGGGAAGATCCTCAGACGGAAGTGCTGGGAATGTGGGTCGAGAATAAGTTAGGAGTGAGGAGTGAGGAGTTAGGAGTTATGCGCGAGCGCATCGTCGCGCATCTGAACGACTACTACAACCTTGGATTCATCCGCAAGCCGGAGTTCATGAATGTCGATTGGGTCGCGCGCTTGCCAGAATCCGTCAAGACGAATCTCATCGCCCGTTACGAAGCCCACCTCGTAGAGGACCTCGCCATCGAGAAAGAGCTCGGGGAACAGGGAACACAGGACACAGGACACGGGACAGAGGGGACGCGGCTTGAAGATGAATATTATAGGACGGTAGGCTTCCAGTCGCAGTTTCTTGCGCAGGCGGGGCTCATCCATCTCAAGGGGCTTTCGCGCGACTACGCGCAAGAGACTATGGACGCGCTCAACCGTCGTTTTGACGAAATCCACGGCGGCGGATGGGCGGGATTCTGGACTGACACCGTGACGGAGAAGACCTACCGGCAGTCCACCGCTTACGGCAACGGCTGGTCAAGCGTCATGCAGTGGGCGTGGAACGAGCCGCAGCGCGGTTCGCGCCATTGGGGGCATAATAGCGGTAATACTACTGCCTACGCGAAAGAAGCTGTCGAACCGCTTTGGCTGGAGCCTGTCGCCAATACACCCGCGAATGGCGGCGCATGGACGCGCGTCACCGGCCTTGGCACATCCTCCAACGCCTTCGCGCTTCTTCCTGTCAAGCCCGGCATTGGCGAAGGTGCGATGATGGAATATGACCTTGCTAAATGTTGCCAATGTGAAAATGTTGCCAATACCAATGTTGCCAACGGCCAATTGGGATTGGGAATTGGAACTGGCAATATTGGCAACATTGGCAACAATCTCATTCTCCAGTTCTTGCCAGACTTCGCGCTGTGGCCTGGAATCGGGATGCGCGTCAAGGTCGTGTTTGATAATGGAGAAGAGCAAATTGTCGAAGTGCCGAAGTCCGATTCTAACATCGGCATGAAGGACAAGGTGCGCAATGCCGCCGTGCAGGATAACTTCATCCGCGTCAAGGTTACTGTGCCTGATGGCGCAAAGTCGTTCAAGATCGTCGCCGTCGATCCAGGTGTCGTCATCGACCGAGTCGGCGTCGTGGCAGGAAAGAAGCCACCGACGGACAACATCCGCAAGGCGCGTCCCATTGCTCGCACGGATGGCGCTGCGGAGGAAATCGTTTCATCGCCGCTCTACCGCAAGACGATCTCCGTCATCGGCGACAGTTACGTGCAGAACCACCACCGCCCTGTTGAAGAAACCTGGCACTACCGCCTAGCCGAGAAATACCAGATGCAGTATCTCAACTACGGACGCAACGGCAATCCGCTCATCGTGCCGCGCACCTACAAGCAGAAGAATACGATTTTGCGGCGATTCGAGCACGATATGCAGACGGTGCCGGATTATGTTGTCGTGGTCGCCGGTCACAACGACGCGCTTTCCATCAGGCAGAAGCTCAACGCGGAAGACAGCGGCAAGTCGGGATTGCCGCCAGACCCCGCGAAGGTCGAGGAGTTTCGCAAGGGGTTGGTCGAGTTCGTCGGACGGCTCAAAGTCAAATTCCCCTCGGCAAAGATTGTGTTCGTCAGCCCATGGAACGTACAGGCGCCTGGCTTTGCCGAAATCCTCTCCGCCTACCGCGAACTTCTGCCGGGTCTGGGCGTGGCATTCTACGACGCGGCGGCGTTGAGCGGACTCGACCCGCACGACAAGGAAGGCGACAAGGCGAAACTCTGGCAGGGTCCGGATGACACAGCTCATCTCTCCAAGGCTGGCCACACAATTATGCTTGAAAAAATCGAACCATTCTTCAGGAGTCTGTGACAACGTGTGCTTCGCGCTTATCGCGACACAGGGACGGTTTAAGCGGCACAATTTGCGATTTGTGTCGCTTTTCGCGCAGTTTTGAAAACAACGCCTTTGACCTCCGAGGGCATAATAGAGTATAATACTCAGTGTCGAAAGAGCAAGGAGCAAAACGATGCCAGCAGTCAGAACCATTACTAGAGCCATCAACAACGCAGTGTCGGTGTCGATCCCTGAGGAATACAGCCAATATTCCTTGGAGGTTATTGTGTTGCCACTCATGGACGGAGAAAGCGATCATGAAGTGAATGGCTTGGTTACGCCGCATAAAAGAGAAGCGATTTTCGGGGGGCTGAAAAGCAAAATAAAACATATCGCACCCGATTTCGACGACGCCCTTGATGTTTCCCGCGACATGGACATTCCGTCTGCGTTCGACCGAGCAGGATGCTTTGACTCGGAGGATTTCGCGTGAAATATCTTTTGGATACCTGCACTATTTCCGAGACGGCAAAGCGCATCCCTTCGGAACAAGGCGATGCTCTCCGTCGCGGCAAGCCGGTGTCGTTTGCGGATTCGCAAATCGCCGCCACGGCCAGCATTCACAATATGACGCTTGTCACGCGCAATGTCGATGACATGACCGGAATGGGCGTACCAATCTTGAACCCATTTTGACAAGAAAAGACGCCTGCCAACGCTCCTGAAGCGGTCTCGTAAGCGAAAAGTGCCAATTCCGGCATCCTAAATAGCCCATGCAATTTGCATGGGCATTTTTGTTTCTTAAGACGTTCTCTGCGACTCTGCGTGAGATAAAACCCATCTTTGCGATCTTTGCGTTCTTTGCGGCAAAAAACGCCTAACTGCTAACGGGCGCGACAAGCGCGCCCCTCCCAACTTCTAAAGGTCGCAATGAATTGCGACCCTCCCAACTCTCTACGCCCGTTTGGGTGTGGCGGGGCGGGAGCGGGAATGATAGAATATGCGACATGAAAATCGTTTGCAAGAAGTTTGGAGGTCTAGATGTTTGGAAGCTTGGATGCCTTGCATTGACAAGTGCATTCATGGCAAGTGCGGCGTTTGCCGAGAAGCAGTATCTTTGGCCGGAGGGAAAGATGCCGGACGCGCAGCCGCACCAGTTTGCGGCGATGCGCAATGTGGCGACACACAAAGGTTTCAATCCCGACGAATGGCGGCAGCCGTACTTGGATTGGCATGAAGGCGGAAACGCCACGAACGGCGTTCTAGCAATTCTAATTTCCGGCGGGTCTTACAACAGTCTTTACGACTACAAGATGGTGGATGAGTGGCGGGCGAAGTTGACGCGCCTCGGCTGCCTTTGCGCGACGATTGTCTATCGCGTTCCGCGTCCTGAGGGCAAAGAGTTCTATCGCACGGCGTGGGAAGACGGCCAGAGGGCGGTTCGCCTTGCGCGCGCGGCAGCCGCCGAGCGAGGCTTCGACCCTGAAAAGATAATCACGATTTCGATGAGCGCCGGGTCGCACTTGGCGACGCTGCTTTCGACGAGTTCGCTTACACTCGCCTACGAAAAAGTGGACGACATAGACGACATGCCCTGCCACATCAACGGTGCGATTGCATTTGCGCCAGCGTTTGTGCTGACGGACGGACTAGGCACCCCTAATTCGCGCGGAGGAGATGCACCCGACGTGTCGCTCGACGGATGTTTCAAATTTGACGAAAAGACCGCGCCAATGTGTCTTCTGCATGGCGGAGTGGACGGCTATTCGCCGCTCGGCTCGACCAGGATTTACCGTGAACTGCGAAAGCGGAAAGTTCCCGCCGAACTCCACCTCTTTCCCGACGGACGTCATCGCGCGCTCGGCTTCGACCGCGCTGTGGAGTTCATGCGCCAGATGAAGTGGCTTGGAGAATTGGAGCCGGAAGTGCCAATCATGGAACGCTACGGCGAAGATGTGGCGGGAGTCGCCTACCACAAGGAGGAAATCTGGCCAGAAGGCACGATTCCCGACCGCCAAGGTGAACAGAACGTGCCCTACATCGAGTGGTACATCCCATCGAATCTGACGACAAAGGCGGTGCAGGTCATCTGGTCGGGCGGCGGCTACAAGCGTTCGCAGCCGGAGCGCTACGAGGTCGCGCCGGTGAGACGCTTCCTGAATCAGAAAGGCGTGGCCGTCGTGACGCTCTGCTACCGCCATCCACGTCCGGCAGCGCCACTCGCAAAGCATACGACTGCATGGCAGGACGAACAGCGCACGATTCGCCTCGTCCGCGCAAAGGCGAAAGAATTCGGGCTCGATCCAGAGCGCATCGGTGCGATGGGATTTTCTGCTGGCGGGCATCTCGCGCTCATGGCCGCGACGAGTTCAAAGTCGAAATCGTATCTGCCGGTTGACGACATCGACAAGCTGCCTTGCAATGTACAGTGTGCGGTCGCCGTATATCCTGCGTACGTGGTTGAGAACGACAATTCGCGCATGGCAAGCGAGTTCGCATTCGATCTTGCTACGCCGCCGATGTTGTTCCTGCACGGCGATGCGGATGGGTACTCGGCAATGGGCAGCGTCAAGGTTTGGGAGCAGCTCAGGCGCATGGGAATCCAGGGCGAACTGCATACGCTCGTCAAGCGCGGACACTGCTTCCAGCAAGCCGCCGCCCCCGGCACAGCATCCTACAACTATCTCGACCGCATATGGGAATTTCTCAAAGCGAAAGGATACACAAAATGAAAACTCAATCAACATTGTTTGGATGGTGCATGTTTGCCGTACTTGTCGCAGGTGCGGCGTTTGGAACTGAGGTTGATGTGTGGCCAGTGAGGGATCGCTTTCACGTAACGAGCCTGGACGGGACGTGGGATTTCACTCTCACTCGCAACGAGCCGACGAACGAGGTAAATACCGTTCTCAAGGAGTCGGGCAAAATCAAAGTGCCTGGCTGCTGGGAGACGCAAGGCTTCAAAATGCGGCAATACGGCAACGAGATGGAGGATTTGACAGGCGTCTATACGCGCACGTTCGACTATGAGAAGCGCTGGGACGGCAAACGCGTGATTCTTCGCTTCGACGGCGTACTATTCGGCTTCAAGGTGAAGGTGAACGGCGTGGAAGTTGGCGGCATGGAGGAAAAAGGCAGCGCCTTCAACATGTACCAGTTCGATATCACCGAGGCGCTGAATACGGGGAATGACGAGAATGTGCTGGAGGTGGCGGTGCGGACGCGGTCGCACGGCTGGCTTTTCGATACGATTGACGACTGGTGTTTCGGCGGAATCTTTCGGAGTGTGGAGATTTTCGCGGTGCCGGAAACGCACGTAAAGGATATCGTCTTTCGGACGGAAGGGATTAATTTGGCCGCAAAGAGCGCAAAGATTTCGATAGGTGTTGAGGTGGCTGGCGCGTGCCAGGTGCAGGTCTCTCTTCTCGACGATGCGGAAAATCACGTCTTCGATGCAATGGGCGAGGTGAAGAACGGCGTAGCTCGTTTTGAAGGCGTTGTGGAGAGCCCTGACCTCTGGACGGCCGAGACGCCCAATCTCTACACGCTCTCGGTCCAGCTCGTCGATAAGGATAGCAATGTTCTCCAGCGCGTAACGGAACGTGTCGGAATTCGTACTGTATCGGCGGACGAAAAGCACATATACGTAAACGGCAAGCCAATCCTCCTGCGCGGCGTATGCTGGAACGAGGTTGATGGCGCGTTCGGACGTTCCATTACCCCGGGACTCCGCCGCGAGCAGATGCTCAAGATGAAGAAGGCGAATATCAACTACATCCGCACGGCTCACTATCCGTTCGGCAAGGATTTCTACCGCTTGGCGGACGAACTTGGTTTCTATATCGTCAACGAAGTGCCGCTCGCACGTCGCGGTCAGGATCTTTTGAAAGACAATTCCGAAGAGCCGGAATGTGTGGCACGTGCAGAGCGCACCGTCAAGCGCGACCGCAATCACCCTTCCATCATCATCTGGACTGTCGGCAACGAAAACTATGTTTATCAAAACTCGCTCGTCTCGCTAGAGAAGGTAAAGGAACTCGATCCGACGCGCCTGACGGGACTGCCGCAGACGCCGGGAGCCTTCTCGAAATGGATTTACGACCGCGACAACTGGCGCACGGACGTGGTGATGGGACACTACTTCCGTGAAGACCGCTTCAAAACGGCGGACAAGGCGAAGAAGCCGTTTATCCAGACCGAATACGCCCATTCGTGCGCTGGCGGATTCAGCGACTTCGAGTATGCGTGGAATCGCGTCCGCAACACTGAGCATTTCGCGGGCGGGAGCATCTGGCTTTGGCAGGACCAGGCAATGCTGACTGATAGCGGCGACATCACGCCTGCGATGGTCCGGCAGCGCCCGCTCGCGCCCGGCAATACAAAACTCGCCGACGGCGGCTACCTCGACACGTTCGGCGAATATGGCACGGACGGCATAATCTACGCAGACGGGACGCCGAAAGAGGCGTACTATCTTGTTCGCAGGATGTATTCGCCGGTGCAGGTGACGCGAAACGAAGACGGCTCGGTTGTGGTCGAAAATGGCCATGATTTCATCTCATTGCGCGGCTGGTCGCTGGAGGTGAATGGCGAAAGTTATCAGCTTTGTGCAGAGGCTCGCACGACCGAGACCGTGAAAGTCTCGGCGACGGTTTTCTGCAAAGTTCGCGTCCTCGATCCAAAGGGACATTCCATCGTGGAGACCGCCTTCGGCTCACCCTCATCACTCATCCCCCATCCATCATCCCTCTCCCCTCTTTCGCTCAAGGGTGAAGATTTTCTTCTGCGTGTCGGGCGCAAGAAGTCCATGCTTGTCGATTTCGCCAACAAAAAGAAAAAAGACATCTGGGGGGTGCCGCACATCCTCAAGCCGGAAATCCTCGGCGAGCGCGATGAGGATGGCGCGAAAGTCTATTCCCTCCGCTGGCGGCGCGGCAACAAGCCGGACGCAAAGCAATACTTCGACGGCGAAGTGCGCGTAGATGGCGCGCAAATTTCCTACACTCTCACGCCCGGCCCTAACAACAAAGGTTGCATCGTCGAATGCGGGCTTGCGTTTGACCTCGGCACGGACAGGACGGCTTTCTCGTGGATAGGCGAAGGCCCTTTCACGGGCGTGCCCGGAAAATCCAAGATGAACGCGCCCGGAATGTGGCAACTCCACAAAGACGATCTGCGCTTCGACGGCAATCGACGCAATGTGGTCGAGGCGCGCGTGGGCGACATTGTATTGCGCGGCGACAAGCTAGATGTGGGCGTGGAGAATATGGATGGGCGTATCATCCTCTCGCAGAACGCTTTCGTCGATAACTACGGCAACAAGTTCATCCTCTTCGTCAAGCCAAATTACTGGTCGGATTTCACGCTCAAGGGCACCTTCTCTCTTGGACGTGACGAATCGCTGCTTCCTGCACCAAGTATCGCACCGCTCCGTCCTTTCGCAGAAACATACGGTTGGTGATAACGGATGGTTTCTCTCCCTGTCACAGAATCTGGAGTCATATTCTTTGATCCTGTGGGTAGTTTTGTGGGTAGTGCCACACTGCTCCAAAGCGTGTTTTGGTGTATTGCGCGAAAGGAATGTCGCACCCCCATAGTTCGCGATAATCCGCGATAAAACGCAAAAAAGCCGCAAATCGCGGCCTTCTTTGATTGGTGGAGATAAGGGGAGTCGAACCCCTGACCTTCTCAATGCCATTGAGACGCTCTACCAACTGAGCTATATCCCCATGCGGTGAAAACAGCGGATATTATAGCAAATTTTTCACTACCGCGCAAGGGGGGTATGAATTTTTTTGATTTTTTCCAACATATTCGCAACACCGCTCCAGGAACCTTTATCTTGATTGGCTTAGACCTGTCGTCGTAATAGTTAGATGTTATCGTTTTTCCCTTATAGCGAAGAGCCGATTTTGAAAAATCTGTTATTGCGCTTATCTTCTTCGGATATCTTGATATCTTCGCCGATATCATAAGATTTCAAAAGCTCCCACTCCTCATCGAGCTTTTCCTTGCCGTAAAGATGAATACGGCCATTTTGCATCTCGGGCGAAGTAGCCAAGGTAATATCGCCAGAATCTATATCAAATGTAGAAATTCCGAATTCTATCCCATCTTTTAGCGCTTCTATTCCAAAAACCTTGAGCGCTACGGCGGAGTCCGCAAATGATAGCGCCTTGCCATTCGCTTCGACTATACCTTTTTCATCATCCTTGATATCATATTTCAAATAGTTTTCGATAATTGCTGCCTTAATATCTTCACCGACTTCATCTTCAACCTTTGGTGCATCAGCGATAACAGCGCTATACTCATTGGAAGCCGCCTCATAAATCGAATTATCCTTTTTGTAATCAGCTTCAGTATGTACGCAGTATAGTCTAGCACCGGTCAACGAATACAGCCCGTTCGTTGCGCAGCCAATTGTCACGACATCAGAAGGATAGCAAGGCTTATCACCCGTCCATTTAATGCTTTTATCGTGTGCGATCCTTTCACCATCTTCATAAAATTCAAGCCCGGCATCATATTTGTATGCCAAGGACCAAAGATGAGCATGAGTTAGATCGCGGATATCTGAAGTATTGTTATCTTTCGTTTTCTGTTTGTATTTCTTATCTTTCCCGTTCTCATCATCATAGTAAATCGTGAACTTTCCATCTTCAATATACGCATATACGATAAAGCCTCGCTCGGAGCTCTTCGTATAAAACCCGATTAGCGCGCCTTCGGCCTCGGAAGGAATATCCGCATAGACGCTTGCGAAAATCGCGTTCGTGGTTATCCCGGAAAGATTTTCCTCAACCCCCCTTCCATTGAGGACAATCGAGCTTACTCCATTATCTACCTTGACCTCTGCTGATTTCGGGAGCTTCCAATGCCAGAAATTCTTGATCCCTACAATATTTGTAGTAAGATTTTTATATGGATTTTCTCCCTCTACTACCGCCTTGGAGAAAACTATCGCGCCATCCGATGCCTTTAACGCCATTTCGCCAGAGCTATTGAAACTTGCATTACCGACTATTACTTCATCGCTAAGATATTCATCGTACGCCTCGATAAACGCCATTCTATCCTTTACTACAAGAATAATATCATTCATATCACAGACCGTGCCGGAAGGAAAATCGAATTTGACTGCACCAGTCAAACTCCAGCCGCTCATATCAACAGCCTCATCATTATCGTTTACAATTACGATTGCCTCATCCCAAACACAAAATGCATAGATATTTTCTTTAAGCTTTGCAATATCGCTTTGCGCTTCGGGTATTCCAGCGTTATAGCCCGTGCCATACCCGACCTCTTTCGCGGTATTGGTTATAGAATGCGTAATAAATAAATGCTCGCGGCGCGGAACAACATAATCGTTCCAAATTTCGTCAATAGCCTTAGTGATGTTCTCGGGTCTTTTGTCGCTCGGCCACACATCGATTACGCTATCCGTATTGTCGTTAGGCCACTTCTTATCATCGAGCTCGGCATCTTTGCTCATCAAATTCGCCATTTCGCGAATCTTCACCATAAACGGAACATCACTTTCGGCGACTCCAGGCTCTTTCAATTCCTGATCCATAAGTGTTCTCAAGCGCCGCAGATAAAGACGACGGAATTTAGAGGATTGCAATACCGCCTCAAACGCTCGATTACCCTCTCTTATTGTATTCTTCATGCTTTCGTCTTCCCAACACCTTACCTTATTCGAGCCATAAAAAGGATGACTTTTAAACCAATCGTAATTCGCGATAAGCCCCCTTCGCCCTATATTGCCATCGAGATAATACTGCCCGAAGCTGAGGTTGAAGTCATATCCTAGCGGCATCCATGTTCCCGTGCCACGTGCGCCTTCTATCATCATCGGCTTATCGTAAAAAATACATATATTCGCCCAAACATCATCCATTTCTTGCGTAATGCGTGCAGAAGCCAAATAGTTAAGCCACGCAGGAAGATTAAAATTTTCGACTACGAATTTTGTAAGTTTGGCATTATCTTCATTTACGCCATCTGCCCCGTAGGCCTTCAGCTTCGCCCTGAGTTCCGATTCAAGAACGCTTATATCTGATTCATTCCCGTCATCCGGCGTTTTCTTTTCTATACTCCCTGCCGTCGTCCCAGAATCACTTTTAAGCGTGCCGACATTTTTGTAGCCGTAGCCGAATTTATCTAATTTATAGACATCTTCGATTAGCTCATCAGTAAAGCGCTCGGAATTGAATGCGAGCTGATAGAATTCGCCGTTCAAATTGCATCTTACCGGAAAATCGAACGGGGCATTATTGCCCATTTTATTCCATAACCAAAACGCAATCATCTGACGCATCTTGCTTGGGTCGGCGAATTCACTTATGAGCGAGGTCTTGCGAATTTCTTTTATCTCCTTGCCGCTAACGCAATCTTTCATCGTAAGCGGGTGAGATTTCGCGAATCTAAGGCCGTGACCTTTCTTCGAAAACTTGGCGGAGGTGTTGCCTCTAAGATCTATCCTTACATGGTCGTAGTAGTTAGAGGTTGAAGAATCGTAGATCGCTATTCTCGCATAGTTGGGGACTAAGCTCAAATCTTGTTTATCCTTATCTACATCCATTTGCGTTAGGTCGTTGCCTGTTGCGAACATGTGCCATGTCGCCAGTTCCTCGCTCATCTGGTCTTCGCTCGGCTCGACAATCGTGCCATACCACTCATAGCCGTCATCTTTATTGTTGAAGCTAGGGCTAGTCCATTCGACGCCTTCATTATCTATAATCAAAACTTTCCACTGAATCAAATGGCCGCTCTCCGGCAAATAATCGGCGCTCAATTCCGTCGTATATTCATCCCCCCAATTTTCATCGGTCGATTTGCTTGCGATATCCACGACATTTGTCATGAGCGTCGAATTATCGAGGTCTTTCCGATAGACGATTTTTATCGATTGTATTTTATCGCTCTGGCGCGGGGTAAAATCGCCATTCGGATTCATAACGGCATTGACGCTCAACTCAATTTCGTAATCTTCGCCTAATTTTGCCGGCGCAGTAGGTTTATCAAATTCGCTCGCTATTTTTGAGGCCTTTTTCTTTTTGTTTTCATAAAGCGGCCCTACATTCGGTCCAAGCCTCACGAGACTGGATGTATCTGTGTTTTCCTCGCCTAATGTCGGCGTAGGACAAAGCCAGCGTCTTGTTCCTTCATCGTCCTTCGCTTTGCCTACTATAATAGAATAACCTTCAGGTATATCGCTCGGGATAACTACAGTATCTACAACTTCTTCGATTTCCCCATTGGGCGCATAGTAAAGTCTGACAAAGGGAAATTTCTTCGGGTTTACCTTATCGCCCCAAACAAGAATATTATGAAGCTCATCCCCGTACAAAACAGGTGTACCATCGAATGAACCATTCTCAAAGGCGGCCTCGTCCTTATTGCCTTTTGCATTATCATATCTATCGGAAGTATAGAATACAAAACGCTCTCCCGCACCGATTTTACAAGAAGGGAAATTCCCGAATCCTTCTATATCGGTCTTTTTGCCGCGTTTTACGCTTATGAAGCGGTAGTCGGCCAAATCGACCTCTTCATCCGAAATATTTTCCAGCTCTACCCAGCCGGAGTTCAGTCCATTGACATCCATGCCGCAACGCCCGTTTAG
The DNA here is from genome assembly GCA_017447805.1 of Kiritimatiellia bacterium. Classification (GTDB taxonomy): domain Bacteria; phylum Verrucomicrobiota; class Kiritimatiellia; order RFP12; family UBA1067; genus UBA1067. The sequence continues at coordinate 34,790 of JAFSMR010000043.1, forward strand.
ATTCTTTTCAAGATCATCCGAAGGTTTTGGCATGATTTCGCTGATTCTCAATTTAGCATTGCCCGCGATTGCGCCAAAGGCAAACGACCACGCGACAAGCGCGCACAAAAAACTATTAACTCTCATTGGTCGGGTATTATAGCAAATTTTCTTCTCCCGCGCAAGCGCCGGTCGGATGGGCGAATGGGCGGATGGGCGGATGGTAGAGCACTCGCTCCTTAGGCCGCCGTTCCTAGAATTTCTAGAATATCTAGGTTTTCTAGAAACGACTATCCGCCGATCCGACCATCTGACCGGCGCGCCAAAGGCGTCCTAAACTATCTCCTCACCGTCGTCGCTAGTCCGCCGCCGGAGGTTTCACGATATAGCGATGGAAGGTCGTGGCCTGTCTTGAGCATAGTGGCGACGACTTCATCGAACGAAACCCGATGTCGCCCATCGGAAAGAATAGCCATCTCAGCTGCGACAAGCGCACGAGTCGCGGCGATTGCATTTCGTTCGATACAAGGAATTTGCACCAATCCCATTACCGGGTCGCAAGTAAGCCCGAGAAAATGCTCTAGGCCGATTTCTGCCGCCGTCTCGCATTGCGGCGCCGTGCCGCCGTAAAGATATGTAGCGGCCGCGGCCGCCATCGCGCAAGCGACGCCTATTTCGCCTTGGCACCCGACTTCCGCGCCGGATATCGACCCGTTTTCCTTCACAACATTTCCTACGAGGCCGGCGATTTCAAGCGCATGAACGAGTTCGAGCTTATCGCAATCAAGCGTCTCTTTCAAATATCTCAAAACTGCCGGCAAAACTCCCGCCGAACCGCAAGTAGGCGCGGTAGATACGATTCCAAGCGATGCGTTTTCTTCGCTTACCGCCGTCGCGTAAGCGCTAACAAGTCCCGTTCGGCGAAATTCAGGCTGCAGGAAACGCGCCTTTTGGTAAATCGACCTCGCGCGTCTTTGCAATCTCAAGCCCCCCGGCAAAACGCCATCATGCTTCAAGCCTGCCGTAATCGCAGCATCCATTACATCTAGGACCTTTTCCATATATTTGGAAATATCGCTCCCCTCGGCTTCTTCGACTAGCTGCCACATCGGTTGAGCCGTGTTTTCGCACCTAGCGAGAATTTCGACCATCGTCTTGTATGGATAGATATTTTCTTCGAATACCTTGCCACTCTTTTCCCTAAGCGCCCCGCCGCCGACGGAAAGAACAATCCATTCATCCTCGCCATCAGCGAGAAATTTCATCGCGTTGGGATGTTCTTTCAGCTCTTGCTCTGCGCACCAGATGATAGTCGTTCTGTCTTCGCCGAGAATCTGCGAAATGGCCTTGTCGGTGAAATGTCCTTTCCCCGTCGCGGCGAGCGAACCATATAGCGTAACTTCGAATTTCTTCGCCTCGCTATGGCGCTTGAGATATATTTCGGCCGCCTTCGCCGGGCCCATCGTATGGCTGGAGGATGGCCCATAGCCGATCCTAAAGATTTCGCGTATGGATTTCATGATTGTTTCTCTCTCTTTTTAAGCGTTACCATTGTCTCGAATCTCGCCGTGCGCGGGAACATATCAAACCATTTTACCGTTTCGATTTGGTAGCCCGCCTCGAGCTGCACGAGGTCTCTCGTCAATGTCGCCGGGTCGCAACTTACATAGATTATTCTCTTCGCGCGGCTCTTCGATAGATATTTGGCGACGCCCTTCTCGAGTCCCCCTCTCGGAGGATCTAGAATAATCGTTGTCGTCGGATAGATTCTTAGTTTATGAAGATTGCGCCCGACTTCCTGTGCGAAGAATCGCGCACCGGATGCACCTTGCGCGGCAGCATTCTTCTTCGCGAATTCTACCGCCCTTCTGCCCGATTCGATTCCCGTTACCCGCTCTGCGCCAGTCGAAAGCCCCAAGACGCCAACCCCGCAATATAAATCGAGGATATCCGGCGATGTCGTCGCATTTTGTCTATAGGCGCGAGCAACTTCTTTAGCGAGTTCCTCGCCTACCTCGCTATTGACCTGCCAAAAACCATCCGCGGGAACTTCGAATATCTTGCCGCACGAAGATTCTTTCATTATAATCCCATCCTTCGGCGCCGCACCAAGCCACCACTTTACGCCGCTTATCTTACTATAGCGGATAGTGACATTCTCCTTCCCCTCTACCGCTTTTCTTACGGAACTCGAACCTTGCGTGAGAAGTGAAAATACATGCCGCCGAATCTCGCCCAATTTCGCATTGATTTCCGGCACGGCTAGAGGATCTTCAAGAATATCCTGTATCGTATTCTCCGGCTCTTTCTTATAGCCCAATAGGAGCTTGCCGCGTTCTATCGCGAAATGGTAGACTACTTTGTTGCGATAATTCGAATATTTCGATGGAATGAATTTGTCGATTTGAAATTGCCTCCTGAATGCTCTTGTCAGCGCCTCTTCGAGTTGGCTCGTTTTCGCCGCGATTTCCCCTTCCCTCGATAGATTCGCGTATACCATCCCTGGAATCGGCATCTCCCCTTCGCCTATCCTTTCCGGACTCCTCTCCACGACTTCGACCAGCCTCGCGCGAACAAAATGGCGCTTTTCTTCAATGATTTCCGCCTTAACCTGCTCGCCGGCGAACGCACCGACGACAAACACTACCCGGCCATCCCCAAGCCGTCCAAGACCATCCGCGCCATATACATTCTTGGCTATATATACCGTAGAAACCATATTGCCTCATTCCTCTTTGACTGAAATTATATCATAATTTTCCCTCGCGCGCAATAGCGACTAGTCGCTAACATATTCAATGCTCCCCCGAGCGAACCTCGCACAAAGAAAACTTTTCACTTTTCATACTAGCCAAGCTGGGCGAATAAATGTTATAATATGTCTCAATGTCAGACGAAGCAACCCCGATGATGCGCCAGTATCTTGCTCTAAAGCGCGAGATACCTGCTGGTGCCATTTTAATGTTCAGACTCGGCGATTTCTATGAAATGTTCGCCGAGGATGCCATCATCGCCTCGCCCATATTGGGCGCGACCTTGACTAAACGCAATAATCTGCCGATGTGCGGCGTACCTTATCACGCGTTGGAATCGTATCTCGCAAAGTTGATTAAGGCTGGCAAAACAGCCGCGCTTTGCGACCAAGTCGAGGACCCGAAGACCGCCAAGGGCCTAGTCCGCCGCGAAATCACGAGAATCGTGACTCCGGGAACAGTGACCGAAGATGGCCTGCTCGACGCCGGAACGAATAATTATATCGCTTCTTCCCATTCTAAAGCGCTTTCTCTCCTCGATTTGTCGACCGGCGAATTTTTCGTAGAGGAATTCGAATCTGAAGAAAAATTGCAGGATGCCATCGATCGCTATCGCCCTTCCGAAATTCTCTCTCCCAGCGATGAAAATCGTTGGACCTATAGCTACGATGCGGCTTTCGATACTCTAACTCGCCACTTCAAGGTGATGTCGCTGGATGGCTTCGGGCTAACGGATCACAATGCCGCGATTTGCGCCGCGGGCGCCTTGCTTTATCATGTCGCTACTACCCTGCGGCACAAAGTCGACCACATACGCCAAATCAAGCTTCGCTCTTCCAGCGACTCGCTTATTCTCGATGCTGCAACGATTCGCCATCTTCAGCTTCTGCCGGGCGGCGATGTAGAAAAAGCCTCTTCTCTTCTTGGCGTCCTCGATGCCACGAAGACCGCCATGGGCTCTCGGACAATCCGCAAATGGATTGCGCAACCCCTTGCGAACCCTTCTAGCATAAATAGCCGCCTGGATGCCGTCGGCGCGTATGTAGATAATCGCTTTACGCTTTCTTCCCTCCGGCAAAAACTTTCCGGTGTAAGAGACCTGGAGCGTCTTATCGCAAAAGTCGATTCCGGCAGGTCGAATCCTCGCGATCTAAAGGCACTTGCTGAATCCTTGAGGCCGATTGAAGATATAAAGGAGGAATGCATCAAGGATTGCGGCGATGATTATTCTCCACGCCTTACACCAGAGCGCGAAATCGTCGACTTGATCGACCGCGCAATCGCAGAAGACCCGCCCGTCATGATGAACGAAGGCGGCTTTATCGCCTCAGGCTTCAACACCGAACTCGATGAATATCGTAAATTGGCGCGCGAAGGACACGAATGGATGGCCGGCTACCAACTCGCTGAGCAAGAAAAGACCGGTATCCCTAAACTCAAAGTCAAACATGTCTCATCCTTCGGCTTCTTGATTGAAGTCCCGAAATCTTTCATCCCTAAAGTGCCACCACATTACATCCGCCGCCAGACCCTTACTACCGGCGAAAGATATACGACGGAAGAACTGAAAGAATACGAAAGAAAAGTCCTTGGTGCACAAGAAAAAGCCATCGTCGTAGAACAACACCTTTGGAACGATATAATTGCGCAAATCTGCCTGAAAGCGCCGCAAATACAAGCTACCGCTATAGCAATCGGCGAACTCGATGCCGTCCTTTCGCTCGCCGACCGCGCGCTCGCCGCAGGCTACACGCGCCCGTGCGTTGACGATAGCGATATCTTGGAAATCGTCGACGGACGCCACCCGATTGTCGAACAACTTCCGGATGCCGAACCATTCGTCCCGAATTCGACTTTCCTCAATTGTTCCAGCGACCAGATAATGTTGATTACCGGACCCAACATGGCCGGTAAATCTACCTACATCCGGCAAGTCGCCGTAATCGCCATAATGTCGCAAATGGGCTCGTTTGTCCCGGCTTCTTCCATGCATCTCGGCGCGCTCGATAGAGTCTTTACGCGAATCGGCGCAGGCGATGATCTCGCCCGCGGACGCTCTACATTCCTCGTGGAAATGCAGGAAACCGCCAACATCCTAAATAACGCTACGCGCAAATCTTTGATCGTCCTTGATGAAATCGGTCGAGGCACATCGACTTTCGATGGTATCTCTATAGCTTGGTCGGTCGCGGAATATCTCTGCGGCAAAGAAGAATGCAAGGCTAAAACCCTCTTTGCTACTCACTACCACGAGCTCACGGATTTGGCAGATGTCCAAAACTGCGTGAAGAATTACACTGTAAAGGTAAAAGAAGAAGGCGGAAGAGTAATCTTCCTCCGAAGAATCGCCCCCGGCACGGCAGAAAGAAGCTTCGGCATAAACGTCGGCGCCATGGCCGGCTTGCCGAAAGAAGTAGTGGACCGCGCAAGCCAAATACTCAAAAATCTCGAAGCTAGCGAAATCGATATTAACGGGACTTCTCGGGTAATTAGAAAACCGCGCAAAAAACTTTCGGAGCTCCCCGGACAAATGGATTTTATTTTCTAGTATCAGTAAGAAAGGACGTGATTTATGAATAAAGAACTCGCAAAATATCTGAAGGAAACAGGCAATATAGGAAGCCTCGCGAATAGATGCGTAAAAGGCAAGTTCGATTCACCCTTTCCTTGCGATCCGAAGGATGTCTTTTCGACACAAGTTTCCGGTCTTGTCACTAGATTGAAGCGCACGGGCATCAAAAGCGTAACCATCGGGATTTCCGGCGGACTCGATTCCACCCTTTGTCTTCTCGTTTCGTATAGCGCCTTTCGCGCGCTCAAACTACCCTCCGCCAATATCCACGCCTACACCATGCCGGGTTTCGGCACGACGAAGCGCACAAAAGGCAATGCCGATAAACTTTGCGAGGGCCTAGGCATAAAGCTCGAAACGATCAATATAACAAAAGCCTGCCGCCAGCATTTCAAGGATATCGGCCACGATGGCAAAACCCCGGATGTCACATTCGAAAATGCACAGGCTAGAATGAGAACGCTCATTCTCATGGATAAAGCCAACATGACGGGCGGAATCGTCTTAGGGACAGGCGACCTATCTGAAATCGCCCTCGGCTGGTGCACCTACAATGGCGATCACATGTCTATGTTCGGCGTAAACTCCGGCGTCCCCAAGACTGTCGTTAGGAAAGTCTGCGATTGGTGGGCCGATGAGACGCTAAAGAAGCCTAACCACTTCGGCGCATTAAAAGATTCGAAGAAAGCAGCCCTTGCGATAAAAGATATTATCGCTACCCCCGTATCGCCAGAATTGATTAAAGGACAAATCACCGAAAACAATATCGGACCCTACGAGCTGCACGATTTCTTCATCTGGAATTTCATTATGAATGGACTAGATAAGAAGGCGCTTCTCGCCGCCGCGAAACAATTTTTCAAGGGAACTTACGACTTAGCTACTATCAAAAATACTCTCGGGAAATTCCTCTACCGCCTCGTAGCGCAAGCATTCAAACGCAACTGCGCACCAGATGGCATTAGAGTATTCCCATTCGATTTCTCCCCCACCTCCTGGCACATCCCCTCAGACCTCCCTCCCACCGCATTGCTCTAAGCGTGCGGCCAGTAACGAAACAGACAGGGAACACGGGACAGAGAAGAATTAACAATTCCACTCTACAACTACGACTACAAACTACAACTAAACAGCCATCGGTGAGCGAAAGCGCGGTCCTCCCTGGCGGGGGTATGGAAAGAGGGCGGCAGAAAGTAACGCCGTAAATGGGGCGACGAGGACTATTGCGAACGACCCTACGAGAGTCTTTGCGATTTCTGCGGCAATTAGCGGAGAATTCAAGAAAACTTGTGGCGGCGTGCCTTGCGCGGCAAAAACCATAAGAAGAGTAAGATAGCCGCCGGAATATGCAAGAAGCAAGGTAGTCGTCATAGTGCCGACTGTTGCCCTTCCAATTCTTATTCCGCTCATCAGAAGCTCGCGAAAAGAAAGATTCGGATTATGACGAGAAACCTCCCTAACGCCGGCAGAAATATCCATAGCTAAATCCATCATCGCGCCGGAGGCCGCGAGAATGGTTGCCGCGATAAAGACATCTGCCAAATCAAGGGATGCAAAGCCGCTATTAACGAGAGTCTGGGCAAATGGCAAGGTCGCGCCATTTATGTGAAGAATCGCACCAAAGAGATATGCTAAAGCGAGCGCGGAGGCGACTCCCAGCATGGCGCCGCCGAAAGCGGCAAGCGCCTTCTTCGTAAAGCCGCCGACAAGAAGCATAATCAAAGCCGTCATAAAAGCCGTCGCGATAAACGCGACGAGCGGCGCATTCCAGCCCTTTAGCATAAGCGGGATTACAATCTTCCATATCGCAATACAGCAAAACAGAAAACTCGATAAGGCGTTTAAGCCTGTAAAACCAGCGAAGACTACGAGTAGAATCGCGAAAAGCACGAAACAAATGCCAACACTACCAAGCCGCCAGTGGTCTTTAGCAGAGAGCGCATCGTCTTCGGAGCGCGGATTTGAAACTAGCACCTTATCTCCAGGCTTGAATATCTTATCAAACTCAAGCTGTCCGCGCAAAAAATTCCCTGCACGGAAAATCTTACCCTTATATTCCCCTTCCAAAATTTCCACTCTCAGCGCCTGCGGACCATACATCACATTCCCAAGCTCCATTATATTGCCATCATCGCACTCGACCACTTTCGCTATAACGCCATTTTCTTGATTGGATAAAAGCGCGCCACGCGGAGAAACGAAGAAGAGTGCAATCGCGGCTATTGCAAAAATGAATGGAGATATAAAATGCAGTTTCAACATTCTAGATTCCTCATGGCACAAAGAAACTCTTTATTATCTTCGCTATATCGGTATTATCGAGAAGCCCTGTAAATTTCTCGCTGCCCGGTCCAATAGAAGTAGTAAGAGCGGGCAGGCCCGTATGAGAAGAGCTTGTCCAACCGACGCCAGCTTTAGTTTGCATAATCCGGCGAGCTTTATCGGCAAGCCCTCCTTCGGCATAATGACGCTTCAGGCTTTCGATATCCTGACTATTCAACACCATCGGGTCAGAAGCTTCATCGCCTGAAAATTTAAAGCCATAGCATTCTTCCAACAATTTCGCGGCATCCTCGAATGATACGCCTTCATGCTTTTTCAGTTCTTTGTAGCGCCTTTCGAAAGCTTCGGTCGAACAAGTCTGCGATGCGAGGCGTTCCATGTAAAAGGCATAACCTGTTGCGGCGAAGCCCATGCTCATACCGCCTGTTTCATGATCGCCAGTTACGATAATCAAAGTATCTGGATTGCGGAATTGAAAATCTAGGGCAACTTTCACTGCTTCATCTAGCTCCAGAAGATCGCGAAGATTTGTCGCTGCCTCGTTTGCGTGGCCCGCCCAGTCGATTCTGCCGCCTTCTACCATTAAGAAAAAGCCATTCCCATCTGCGACGGATTTCTTTTCGAGGAAATCAAGCGCAAAGCGTGTAAGCTCAGGCAATCGCGGGATATCGCTAGATTTAGAATCAATAGCATAAGGCAAAGCTTCTTCACATCCGCGCCACCAAATTTTCGATTTTTCAGATTCGACATCGACAAGTTCATCAAATCCAGCGCGTCCTTCTTTTACAATGTAGCCGGCATTTTGGGCTAGCTGATAGAGATTCCCACGATATTCCGGCGAAGAAGTTTTTTCGTTCGCTTTATTCAAGCCGCCGCCTAGGAATAGATCAAAGGAACTTGATATCAAATCAAGTCCAATTTCATAAATCATCGAACGATGCGTCCTATGGGCGTAGAATCCTGCGGGGGTGGCATGGTTTATCGTCACGCTTGTGACAAGGCCCGTCTTTTTTCCGGCTTCGCGCGCTATTTCCATGGAACTAGCGATAGGATTTGAATTTTTATCTACTCCTAAAGCTCCATTGAATGTCTTTTGGCCACAAGCGATAGCAGTAGCCGCCGCGGCAGAATCCGTAACGAGAGATGTTGCGGAATACGTCCTTGTCATTGCGTGATTCGGGAGAGTATTCATCGCAAGAGCCTCGCCGCCGAGAGCGCGTGAAAATTCTTCCGCAACCATACGTTGCGGAACGCTCATCCCATCGCCGATGAACAAAATTATATTCCTTGGCTTGTCGCCAGAATCTAGAGCGGCGCCAAAGAGATTTTGGTCGCCCGAAATAACGAGCACTACAACAAACAAAATAAACGAAATTTTTCTTTTCATTTCTTAATAATCCTATACTAGTTTTATCCTCGACCACTTGCCACGACGCCAACGAATAATAGTCCCGACGCAAATTACCGCAACATAAACGATCATCGTACCCCAAAGAGCCGGCATAGTATTATAGAAAACGCTAACGTTCCAAACTAGCGGAAGCCAAATTCCGAATGCGACAAAAACCATCCACCACATTACGAACTTTGTGTCGCCCGCGCCCTTCAGAGCGCCGGAAATCACTACATCCGTAGCATCGAATAGTTGCCATGCAACCATAAGGACCATAAGCACGAACCCTAACGAATAGAACCTAGCTGCCTTCACGATATCCGAAGGCGCGAATAGAGAAAGAATCGGGCGATAAAATGCGAGTGTCAAAAGCGAAAGCGCGGCGACAAAGACTAGCGCGATGAAGAGCGTATTTGCGAGCGCTCTTTTCGCTTCTTGAGCATTACGCCGCCCTTGCGCTTGCGCAACAAGAGTCGAAGCGCCTATCGAAAAGCCCTCGATTGGCGCGATCAAAAGATAATTTACTGAAAAGCAGGCATTTGAAACGGCAAATGAGACATCATCGACCCTACCTGTTACAAAAACAAAAATCGTAAAGGAAACTATATTCAAAACCGTGTAGGCGCCGGAAGGTATGCCATATCGCAGAATTTTACGGATTATTTCGCCTAAAGTCGTCTCGCACTCGCCGATATTCAGGCGCGATTTTTCTTTCGCGGCGAAAAACGCCAGCACCGCCCACTGCGCGAACATCGCGAGGACCGTAGCAATCGCCGCGCCAGCCATCCCGAGACGCGGGAAAAAGCCAAAGCCAAAAATGAAAATAGGGTCTAGCGCGACATTCAGAAGATTACCTAAGACATTAACATAAAACACCAGCCGCGTTTTATTCTGCGCAGTGAAAAACGATACCGTCGCCATCTGACCGCAGAGGGCTATCGCGCCAGCAGAGACGATCATATAATATGAGCGGGCTCTCGATATTACCTCGCTATTCGCGCTTGCCCAAGGAACAATTGCGAGTCCTAGAGGAATAAGCACGATAGATAGAAGTCCTGAAAACAATGCGATAATCGTTCCGGCTTTGTAGCTCATCCACACCGCACGAGTTTTACCTGCGCCAGAATACTGAGATACAAAAGTTCCGGAATACGCAACGACCGACTGAAAGAAACCCATCGAAACGAGAGCCAGCATGGAAGAAGGCAAGACAGCCTCAAGGCTTTCCATGGACTCTTTAGATAAGAACGCCCTGTCCACAAACTGTAACAGGGCGTTATTGAGCATTCCTAGCGCGAGCGGCCAAACGAGGCGTACGACCGCCGCATATTCTAAGAGCCTCTTGCGCACTTAATTAGCCGAAATAGCGCTTAAGCAAGCCTTCGAAAGCCTTGCCGTGACGAGCTTCATCTTTCGCCATCTCGTGAACCGTATCGTGGATTGCATCGTAACCGAGCTCTTTAGCGCGCTTGGCGATATCGAGCTTGCCTTGCGTCGCGCCACATTCGGCTTCTACGCGCATCTGAAGATTGGTCTTGGTCGAAGAGGTGACGACTTCACCGAGGAGTTCCGCGAACTTTGCGGCGTGCTCGGCCTCTTCGAAAGCTATACGCTTGTAGGCTTCGGCTACCTCGGGATATCCTTCACGATCAGCCACGCGGCTCATCGCGAGATACATTCCTACTTCGGTGCACTCGCCAGCGAAGTTGGCTTTAAGACCAGCCGTTACTTCGGCATCTTCTACCTTGCCATCGCCGACGTGATGCTCGCACGCGAACACCATCTTACCAGCGGCCGGCTCTTGCTTCGTAAAGCGAGAACCAGGAACTTTACACTGCGGACAGAACTCCGGCGGATTTTCGCCTTCGTAAACATAACCGCATACAGGGCATACCCATTTGCTCATATTTTTATCTCCTTCTTCTTAAGCGACGGTATTCTACCAAATTCGGTCGTTTCGGTCAAGGGGGTCAGCGAATTTTCAGCAACAATACTAGAAGTATCGGCATCAAGATCAGCTGCAACAAGATAAAGCGCATCAGCACCTGCGCATTGGACCAGCCGAGCTTTTTCTTGCAATGATCATGAAGCGGGAAGCGGATTTTCCGAATTGCCGCATCTTCGCCGATCTCGAAGCCGATACGCCTGGCGAACCTCAGTAGCACTAGTTTGCCAAGACCTCCGCCGCCATTCACAAGAACTACTGGCGAAAGCGCGAGGATAATGAAAGGATTGCCGCTCATCAATGATGCGGCCGCCACGAGGAAGCCGAGAAATCGGCTGCCTGCATCGCCCATGAGGATTTTCGAAGGCTCGGCGTTAAACCATAAATAGCCGCCAAACGCCCCGGACACGATCATTACGACAATCGCCCAGCGCGCGGCTTCGGAATATACGGGAATCAGGAAGTAGTGGGCAACGGGACGATAACCAACTACAACATAAAGTATTACTGCGAGCATGACAAGCGTTATAACGGTAAGCGACCCCGCGAGCCCATCTACGCCATCCGAACAGTTGGTAGCATTCATCGTAAACCACAACAAAAATGCCGCGACCGGTATGTAGGCCCAGCCTGGCACGAGGAAAGCGCCGTTAATCGGACCTGTCGCAAAAGGCAACCACACCAGCATCCGCCCGCCTTCATTGTGACCTAGATATATAAAATATGCAGCAGCCAGCGATACGACAAGATCGAGCAAGCCCTTCTTCAATTCTCCCCACGGCACAAGCGCACGATCATCAAGATACCCAAAGAGCATCGCGGCATACAGCGCCGCAACTACCATCATATCCCAGAATGCAAGAGGCGCAAAAAGAATAATTGCAGGAAGCGCAAGAAGAGTAACATAAAAGCCGCTCCCCGTAGGCTTTCCGGCGGATTTCATGCCCCCAAGGTCTTGGCATAACGCCTTACCTCTATCGCGAGGCAATTTATTCCAAAGCTTCGGCAAGAATATCCAAGTTAAAACTGCCGAAAGGAATGTTCCGCCGGCAAGCAGCAACGCGTGGGAAGAAAGCAAACGGAACGGCCCCCAATAAGGCGTAAGATATTGACTTAGGAAATACAGCATATGATTTTCTCTTTCTTTTTTAAATTTCTGTTTCGAGATGTTCTTGGCTGCGCGATAGGCGATAACCGATATTTCGTGCGCAAAGGAGCAATTTGCCCGAAGGCCCTAGCTTCGACTTGAGACGGGAAATTTGCGAGCGCAAAGAAGAAACATCTCCCGTGTTGCGATATTCCGAATGAAGCGAGGCAAGAATTTCCTGCGTGGAGAAAAATTTCTCGCGGTTTGAAGCAAGAAAACGCAAAATAACAGCTTCAACTCCTGTCAACCTCTCCACGGCGCCTTCCTCCAGCACAATAGAAAGATTCGAAAAATCTATTTTCGCGCTTCCGATATCAAGAATGCTTTCATTTTTTGATGAAGAAAGTGAATTGCTTACCTTCTGACGCTCAAGCGCCCGCTTTATTCTTGCATGGATTTGCGATTCTTTCGCCGTCTTCGAGATATAGTCGTCTGCGCCTAGCTCCATCCCTTTTATTTCCGCTTCAGTCGAACCGGAGCCCGTCAAGAATATAATAGGCACTAGTTTATCTATTTTACGGATTTCTTTCAATACCTCAAGCCCATCTATTCCCGGCATCATCAAATCGAGAAGCACCAAATCCGGACGTTTCGAGTTAAACACCCCGATTCCTTCCTTGCCTGATTTTGCCGAGAAAGTCTCGTAACCCGCCCGGGATAAACTTTCCTTCAGGATTTCTCTCACGATTCTTTCATCGTCTACTATCAGGATTGTAGCCATATTTCAGCGATGCTTGGCGGCGCGGCGTTTGAATAGCGCGCGCACAGTATCAATATAAGGTCTATCTGTAGAAACCGAAATAGATTCTATCGAATTTTTCCTAAAGAAACGCTCTAGCGAGGCCCTTTCTTTTGCCGCATTCTCAGCAAACGCCTTTCTTACCGCGCTTGAGGATGTATCGACAAGTCGCATAAAACCCGTCTCGGGGTCTTCCAGCTCCACGAGCCCTACATCTGGCAATTCCATTTCTGCCGGGTCGTTAACATTTACGCAAATAACATCGTGATGGCGAGCTGTTGCGCAAAGTAACCGCGCAGAGGCGCCTCCCTCTTCGGCTAGTTTTCTATCCATAAAATCGGAAACGAGGAATACTACCGCGCGGCGCTTTTGCACGCCGTTGAGGAATTTTAGCGCAAGTGCGATGTCGGTTCCGCCTTGCGCATCATCTTCGGCAGCCAGGACTTCTCGAACAAGCCTCATTACGGAATCGCGCCCTTTGCGAGCAGGAATATGCTTGATGATTTTGTCGGAAAAAAGCATGAGGCCGATTTTATCTTGATTTCGTATGGCTGTAAGCGCCAACAGCGCCGTTAGTTCCGCGGCTAACTGCATCTTCGACCTTTCGCCGCTTCCATAGCCTTGCGAGCCGGAAATATCCACAAGGAAAAGAATCGTAAGCTCTCTCTCTTCTGAATATCTCTTGATAAACGGCTCGCCTGTTCGCGCCGTGACATTCCAATCTATCGAACGCACATCATCGCCGGGCAAATAGGGCCTAACTTCATCAAACTCGACGCCTTGACCTTTGAACGTAGAATGGTAATCTCCGCTCAGCCGTTCGTCGACTAGCCTATTCGTGAGGATTCTAATCCTCCCGACTTTTGCCATCAACTCTTTTACATCGCAAGCCATTGTCTTTTTAAGGAACGGCGACTTCGTCGAGAATACGGTCTATCACTATATCAGAGGTAATATTTTCCGCCTCTGCTTCGTAAGTAAGAATAATTCTATGACGCAAAACATCATGAACGACTTCTTTCACATCCTGCGGCGTAGCGTAGGCCTTGCCGCGCATCAAGGCATTGGCGCGCGATGCGAGATTCAATGCGAGCGTCGCGCGAGGGCTTGCACCATTTTGAATATATGCATTCTTTTCGCGCGTCTTGAACACGATATCGAGAATGTAATCGCCAACCTTTTCATCGCAATAGACATCCTTGAGCGTTTCGCGAAGCGCCATTATATCTTCAACACTGCAAATGGAATTCACTTTTGGCGCTTCTGAATTTTCTGCAAAGCGTTGCATTATACGCCTCTCATCGCTTTTTGAAGGCGGTTCTACCAAGCACTTGAACATGAATCGGTCGACTTGCGCTTCCGGCAAAGGATAGGTTCCTTCTTGCTCCAGCGGATTTTGGGTCGCTAATACGAGGAAGGGATTAGGCAATTTATAACTTTCGTCGCCAATCGTAACTTGACGTTCCTGCATGGCTTCAAGAAGAGCAGACTGGACTTTTGCCGGCGCGCGGTTTATTTCGTCGGCAAGCAGAAGATTCGCGAACACAGGTCCTTTCTTCGGAGTAAACTCGCCCGTCTTGGGCGAATATACCAATGTTCCAACGACATCCGCGGGCAGAAGGTCTGGGGTAAACGAAATACGCTTGAAATCGAGCGCGAGAACTTTCGCAAGAGTATTGCAGCTTAATGTTTTTGCTAGGCCCGGCACGCCTTCTAGCAAAATGTGCCCGTCGGTAATCAGCGCGAGAATCAAGCGATCCACGAGCTTTTCTTGCGCTACGATTACACGGCCGACTTCATCGCGAATTCTTGCGACCAGTTCTTTCTGTGCGCTTATGCGCCTAGTTGCTTCTTTCATATCCATGGTTTAAGTTAATCCTTTCTTAAGTTCTAAAACTAGTTCCTTTACTTTAGCCCATCTATCTTGCTGAAGAGTTCGAAGGGAGCTTGTGATTTGCGCAAAGGCAATAAATTCGCTTTCATCTTGTGCGTTGGCATTCATCGCGCCACGCTTTCTTCCCAAATATGCGCGCCATAGTGCGCGGATGAGGTTTTGCCCGATTACGGAAAGAGAAAGCCCGCAGGCCTGAAGCTTCAGCGAATCGACCATTGCGCTATCTCGCCATGACTTTTCCTCATCGCTGAATTCTTCTTCCAGCTTTTCGATTTCCTCTTCTCTTTGCCCTTCCGGCGCGCCGAGCCAAGCGCCGAGAATTTTCTTCGTAAAATCGTGCTCCAGCATTCTCGCATCGAGGAAATGCGAAGTCATCTCGAAAAGAATATCATCCTCCGGGTTGGACAGGATTAGCGCAATTAGCGAAATTTCCCCTTTGGGCGGCGGGATGATTTTTCTCGCTTCCTTGCCCTCGATGTGAATAGAAGAAAATTCGCTTTCTTCTATTTCGTAACTATCAAGATCTTCATCGCCCTCTTCAATGGCGGGCTTCGCAATTTTCTGATTCTTGAAATTCTGCTTTGGCGCCGCAAGAGCCTTATTTAGCTCTTCATTCAAAGCAATCTGCGGCAGCTCCAGAAATTTCGCGGCCTCCGCGACCATACTCGCGCGAAGGACTGCGTTTGGCGAGAACGCAATCGTTTCTATCAGCGCCTTTGAAATTCTCGCTACTGCGTCGATAGAGCGTGGAGTAGCTTCTTTTTGCGATTCTGCGCGGAATTGAAAGCCGATTATCGATTCTGCCGAGGAAAGGATTTTTTCGAATTCCTCCTTGCCATATTTTCTCAAGAAGGAATCGGGATCTTCTCCGCCTGGGATTCTTGCCGCCCTAACTGGCATGCCGGCTTGAAGCAATAGCCTCGCAGTCCTGATTGTCGCTTTGTGCCCTGCCGCATCATCGTCGAACGCCAGAATCGCACAATCGGCGACTCTCGAAAGCATCTTCGCATGCTCTTCGGTAAAAGCGGTGCCTTGACTTGCTACAGCGACCGGGAAGCCGCTAATATGAAGGCGAATGCAATCGATTTGCCCTTCGCAAATTATCGCCTCGCGTCCTTTTGATTTCGCGATATTCCCGGCGGCTTTATCGAAGGCATAAAGGATATTCGATTTTTTGAATATTGCTGTCTCTGGCGAATTTACATATTTGCCGGATTTCTTGTTTTCCACAAGCTGACGACCGGAAAATGCGACAACCCGACCATTCTTATCGCGAATCGCGAACATCAACCTGCCGCCAAAGCGGCTGTAGCCGCGGTCGGTTGGCGAAGTCGGCGCCTTTATTACTCCGGCCTCTTCCATCTCCTTTAGCGTATAGCCATATTTTTTCGCCCACTCTACCATCGGCTTCATGCCCTCGGGCGCGTAGCCGATGAGAAAATCTTTCTGCACATCCTCGCCGAGCGCACGTGAAGCGAGATAATCGCGCGCTATTTGCGCCCCTTTCATCTTCTCGAGACACCTATGGTAGAAAAGCGCAAGCTCCGTCATAAGCGACAAAAGTCGCTTTCTCAAATTCGCCTCGGGGTCTTCCTCTTCCTTGATTTCAACACCGCACATTCCGGCGAGCTTCTTCACCGCCTCGATAAAAGTAAGTCCCTCTTGCTTCTCGACAAATTTTATCGCATCCCCTGATTCTCCACACCCGAAACAATGGTAAAAACCTTTTGCGCTGTTTATGTTGAAGCTAGGCGTCTTTTCATTGTGGAAAGGACAGCACGCTACTGTAGACGCGCCGGATTGACGAACCTGTATTCCATAGGAAGCCACGAGCTCCGCAAGGTCCGTCCTCGCCTTGATTTCCTCCAATACCGAATCTGTAATCGTTCCGGCCACGCCTTTACTTTCTTTTCTTACGAGCGATCCTTTAGCGGAACATATTTTCTTGGTCTAAAGAGCGGCTTGTAGGCTGGACGAATAATGGGGCCCGGGTTAATCAGCTCTTCCATTCTATGCGCGCACCAGCTTACACAGCGTGCTATTGCAAAGATAGGAGTATAAAGATCGCGCGGGATGCCGAGCATATCATACACAAAACCAGAATAAAGGTCTACATTCGCGCAAACTTCTTCAGCTCTCGGGTGGCGCGCCTTAATGATAGACGGGCCCTTTTCCTCAACCAATTCAAAGAGCCGCATTTCATTTTCGCGTCCCTTAGCCTTCGCAAGCTCCCTCGCCTTCTTTTTCAGCATCTGCGCGCGCGGGTCGGAAATCGTGTAAACTGCGTGCCCAAGCCCATAAATGAGCCCGCTGCCATCGCCAGCCTTCTTATCCGCAATCTTTTCGAGATACGCGACCACATCTGATTCTTTTCGCCAATCTTTTACCTTCGCCTTGATTTCGTCCATTTGGTTCATTACCCGATGGTTTGCGCCACCATGCCTAAACCCTTTGAGAGATAGGACAGAAGCCGCCAGCGAAGAAAACAGGTCTGTATGAGCACTCGTAACTACATGCGTAACGAATGATGAATTGTTGCCGCCGCCATGCTCAGCGTGGAGTATGAGCGCCAAATCCAGCGTTTCGGCCTCGAGTTTCGTGCACTTGCCATCTTCGCGAATAAGCGAAAGGAAATTTTCCGCAGTCGATTTCTTTGGATCGGGGTTCCTGATCATCAAAGGCTTATCGAGATGATAGTGCGCCTTGGCCTGATACGCATACGCCGCAATCGTCGGCAATGCTCCCATTAGGTTTATCGACATCCTGAGGCAGTTTTCGATCGACATGTCTTCTTGCGCGTCGATTTCATCGTATGCGTAAGCAAATAGAAGCGAGCGCGCTATACCGTTCATTATATCGACCGGCGGATGACGCAGAATCGCATTTTCCTTGAAGCCATCGGAAAGTCGACGGTAAGAACCGAGCTTCGCCTTGAAGTCTATCAGCTCGCGCGCCGTCGGCAAATCGCCAAAGAGTATCAAGTAGGCTACTTCTTCATATCCAAAGCGATGCTCGCGCCTATCTGCCGATACGATATCCTTTACATTGATGCCGCGATAAAACAGCTCGCCAGGTATCGCCACCCTCTCGCCTTCACTCGTCAAATAACCATGCACATTGCCTATCGTAGTAAGACCAACTAGGACGCCTGTTCCATCATCGTTTCTCAAGCCTCTGCGAACGCCATACTTGCGGTATAGCGCCGGGTCTATCCTATCTGCCTCGCGTACTTTTGAGGCGTATTTATTCAGCCAATCTCGGTCTATCATCTTCCTCTTAAGCCCTTTACAGTTGTTTCTATTATACTACTCCCGAAAACAGCCGTTAATTATAGCATTTTCCTCTAATTTTGTCTAGTGCCCTGATGGCTCACTTAAATCTTTATGTCGCGGTGAAAGCAAAAGCGGAAGGTTGTGGAGAGCAAAAGCGGAATGGCGGTTTGGGGATTGTTAAGCGGGCTTCAGCGACAGATTATGCCTGTTTTTATTGGGTGTTGTCGATGAAGCGCACTCCCTAAGGCCCCCC
>JAFSMR010000001.1 GCA_017447805.1 Kiritimatiellia bacterium
AACCTTAATCTTGTCAAGATCCTCAAAATCAGAGTAAGATACCACCCTCTCCTTTGAAAAAGCAATCTTCAAAAGAGGTGTTAATGGCTGTAACTTCATTTTTTGTCTTCCTATTCAACATTTGCGCGTATTATACCATTTTCCCCCGGCTAGTGTCAATAGAGTTAGATGCGGCGCAAGGCTCCGAATTTTTAATTAGCCATGAAGAAAGCACGGGACACGGGACATGGGACATGGAGTGGGTGAGTGAAGGAGTGGGTGAGTGAAGGAGTGGGTGAGTGAAGGAGTGGGTGAGTGAAGGAGTGGGTAAGTGAAGGAGTGGGTGAGTGGTGGAGTGGGTGAGTGGTGGAGTGAGGGAGCTAGGAGTGGTGGGGTTTGGTTGGCCGAGCGTTTTTCTGGATGCTTTGAAGGAGATTTCGCAACTCGATCGATTCTTTAGACAGCAACTCAAGCCTTTCGCTACTTCCACAAACACCTACAAGAACTTTGAACCAATAACAACTCTCGTTCGCCTCTTTTACTGCTATTGCAATCTTATGAACAAAATCATCTCGACTTTCTGAACGATTTGCTTCATGATAATTAGCACCTATTGAACTTGCACTCTTTCCAAGCTGATAAGCAATCACCTTTGTTGATACATCGTATGGTAAATCTCGCAAAAACAGAAACACTGCAACAGCAAATCTAGTTGTTCTCGCTTCCAATTCTTCCCTAAATTCACGATTCGTCATTCTCTCTCCTTCACTCCATCACTCACCCATTCCATCACTTAGCGTAGCGTGGGAGCGGGCGATTTTATCAATACTTTTGAACTTGTAGATATGGCCGAGGAAAGCTTCCACTACTTTTTGGACTTCCGGTGAAGGATATCTACTTTGAACAAAATTGATTCTGGAAATAATCTCCATGAGAATACGCGAGCATTCTTTCTTGAGCTTAGATGTGTCTACTCCATGCAAAGGGATTTTGCCTTGAATCTTTAAATTCTTCTTCACGATTTTGCGGCGTGCACTTTCAAAGGTGCGAGCTCTCTCTAGCGCATCCATCTCATCCTGGGCTTTTTTCAACTCTGATACCAAAACATTTAAGCCAATCCCATTAATCGATGCGCGGAAGCGTTTCGTTTCTTCTTCGTTAAGATACTTTTCTAGTTGCGTAAGCCTACGGACAAAGCCGTCAATTTCTGTGCGAGTCTTTCGGACTATCCTAGGCCTATAGAGTCCGAAAGCTTTGAGATTTTCGGCATGGAGCCGAAATTGGGTATTAAGCGGCATTTTTAGGAAACCGCGCATATTTTCAATGAAGGATAAAAGGAAATTTTTTCTTACTTTATACAATGTTTGAATAGGCTTTGTCTCTTCATGGCTTCGCGGCATAGTAGTAAACTTCTTAAGAGACGAGTATGCCTCGTTAAGCTCGACTGCTTCTTTTGTAATCATCAGCAACTCTTCCTTGCCTTTAATGAAGGCAAGAACAGTATCGATATATTCCTTGAAGGCATTAATCGACAGCCGAGCGCCGTGGTATTTGGGAATTGTTAACATCTAACCTTGTAGAGTTAGGAGTTAGAAGTTAGGAGTTAGGAGTTAGGAGTTAGAAGTTGGAAGAGAGAGTTGGAGTTACGAGTTGGAGTTGGAGAATGGTGGGTTTCTGTTTTTTAGTTGTGAGTTGGAACGATTTAGAGGTTAATTACTCGTCAAAGTTAGGTTTTACTTTCTGGCGGAGGTTGCGACGGCCGTCAAAGATAGGTTTCACTTTCCGGCGGGGCTTGCATCACTCGTCAAAGATAGGTTTCACTTTCTCGCGGAGGTTGCAGAGCTCGTCAAAGATACGTTTCACTTTCTTGCGAAGGTTGCGGCGGCCGTCAAATGTAGGTTTCACTTTGTGGTGGGGGTTGCGACCGGCGCGACTAGAGGATTATGAGTTGGCCGCGGCGTGCAAACGAGCGTTTGAGGCGCTCGAGGATTTTCGCGGCGTCCTGCGGCGCAAGCCAATTGAGTGGCGAATTCCACACGACATGGAGAGGCGCGGAATGTTCGTTCATTGCACAGACGAATGATGCGAGAAATAGAATCTTTTCATCATTGCCGATATATTTGAACGGAGTGCCGGAGGAATCCAGTTCTCCGCAGTAGTGCACGGCTAGGTAGCTAGCGCCATCCTCTTCTTTTTCCAGCGAGAAATCCTTGATTGGCGTATAGACTGCGCGAATGGCGTTCATCATTGTGCGGCGGAGAATCGGCTTACTGCCGCATTGGAGAGCGATGTAAGAAGCGAGATTCGCGAATGGGAGGTCGACCGGCGCATTATTTTCGAGGCGGAATGCGCCATCCATGAGGAATGGATCCGGGGCGAGGAGCCACATATTGCGCAATTTCCGCCGGACCTCCTGAACAAGTGCGCTATCGGTGGCTGATTGCGCTTCAGAAATGGCAAAAGCATCTTCGCCGAGGTTGCCGCGCTCGAGAATTTGGCGGCAATTTGCATATACTCCTTCATCTACGACCCGTACTTGGCGTCCTTTGCGAATGAGAGAAAGCGTATAGGTCAGGCTCGCACAGTCCTCGGAAGAAAGAGAGAGTGAAATAACTGTTGGGCGGGCCTCATTTATCCATGCATACGGAATACTTGCGGGACTTGAGCCATTTGCGGCGTATGAAAGCACCTTAAAGGCGTTCATGACGCACGAATTTTTTGCCGCAAATCCCCCTTCTAGAATCGTAAATCTATCAAACATCAGGTCGAAGGAGCCGGCATTTGCCCAGTTTTCGATCCTAAGGCCCGCTATTGCCGGACGGTGAATACGCGGCAATTCCACAATCGGTTGGGGATTTATTGCGTAAACGGTGCCGTTATTAGAAGTTCCGGCGATACTTTGGTCTAGGACTATCTTAAGATAGCCTTTCTCCTTGAGGCTTCGAATAGCCTTGGCGAGGGTGTTGCGTCCGATATGAAATTCCTCTATGAGTCCGCGCCAATAAGGGATCACGGTATTATTCGACTTATCCATACGCTTTTTAAGCGCATCGAAAATTATCTCATCGAAGTTATCCGGCAGGCGTTTTGGACGCCCCTTTGGACGGCCCGTCCAGCGGTGTGGACGAGGCGTCGATTTGGGTTCATCGAAGAGGATTTGGGCGGGTAGACCCATGGTTTTAATTAAATTAGGCGGCGCTCCGCGGTCGTCAAGTATCCACTATACTTGGCGCTTTCGGCCCTCACGAGGGGCCGTAACCTTGCTGATACCAACCATTTTTGATGCTAGTTCGTGTCAACAGCGAATAATATACCATATTATTAGCAAGAAAATTACTCAAAACACCCCAATTTTAAAGGATAATATTAATCTTTGACTATTCGCCAAATAGATCTCTTATAACCCCCAATCCCAAATAGCCCCTTTTTTTAGATATTCGCCCTTGCCGTAGTGCAAACAATATGGTATATTATTAGCATCGAGGCTATAGCGAAGCGGGGGGCCGGGCTAGGCTAGAAGTCTAGCGCACGCAATATTGCGCCGCGGAGCGCGCTGTTAGTGAAAACAACTTGAACAAGTTGGGACAACTTCATATCGCGGGCTAACTTGCCCGCGATATGAAGAGTTTACCATGTAGGGGTTGTTATTTAATGCTGAGTCGCAAAGTCGCAGAGAGTTGGAGTTGGAGAGGGGTGGGTTTTTAATTAACCATGTAGAACAGGTAGAAACAGGTAGATTTGTACAAGCGCTTTCAGCGCTTCTACATGCTCTACATGATATATAAGATACGAATTGCGGGTCGCTAGAGCATTGATTGGATCACATCCACGGCAATATGTTGGCAGATGGTCTTTACATTTGTCCAGTTGCGATACTCCGCTACAAGATTTTTGTACTCTTCGAGATTCGTATCGTCCAAATCGAAAGGCAATGGATTGGAAAGTTGTTTTGCCAACTGCATTAAAGGAGACTCCCCGTTCGGCTGCGGATACAATTCATCAAACTTAAACAGTGCCGACTTAACACCGTCGTCGCCCAATCTTTTCGCGAGAGCAACAA
This sequence comes from Kiritimatiellia bacterium, assembly GCA_017447805.1. Lineage (GTDB taxonomy): Bacteria > Verrucomicrobiota > Kiritimatiellia > RFP12 > UBA1067 > UBA1067. The sequence continues at coordinate 4,040 of JAFSMR010000001.1, forward strand.
AATCCAGATAGTCGCGCGTCGCATTTCGCTTGAGAATCAGAACCGCTTTTATCCTAAGCATCTCTGCTTGGGTCGGAACTGTTATTGCTTCGCCGTTAATTTCAATCGACTGCGTTTCGAGTGGTGCGCTTCTTATCAACTGCCGAACACCAGTCTCGATTCCATCTAAAGATCCCAATATCAATACAGGCCGCCTTACTCTTGCCGTCTTCCAGCCAGCGACAGCTTCAAGCGAGGCGAGAACATCATCAAATCGCTCCTTGAGATTGCCAAGCGTATGATCATGGTCAAAGGAGATTCGGTGGTGCGCATATGCTGCCGCTGCTGTACCGCCAACAAGAACAGCTTCAGGGATAATCTTCTGCAAGTGTGCCGCAGAAGAAAGCAACGCATCCCAATCAGACATTGAATCTTTCAACATACAAACTCCAAAAGTGATATTTCTGATCAAAGATGTCATTCATGTGCGCGGCGCAAACCTTCTTGACTCGCTTAGCGAGTTCTACCTTTTGCATTACGGCATCCCTAAGAAACGCCCAATCAGAGCGTCCTCCACGATCAATTATATCGTCTATAGCAACGCTACTCAATGACCTTTCGTCAGATATATGCCTATGTACCATGTCAGCAATCAACTTTGTGCGGGTATTATAGCATATTTTGCCAAGAGAGGTCAAGGGAGGGTTTTTAGTTGTAGTGTGTAGTCGTAGTTGTAGAGTGGTGGGGGAGAGAGTTAGAAGTTAGAAGTTAGGAGTTAGGAGTTGGGAGGTTGGCCGTGTAGAGGGGGAGAGGGGGAGAGAGTTAGGAGTTAGAGGGGGAGTGAGGGAGTTAGGAGTTGGGAGGTTGGCCGTGTAGAGGGGGAGAGAGTTGGAGTTGGGAGTTGGAGGGGGAGAGAGTTGGAGTTGTAGTTGTAGAATGGTGGAGGTAGATTCTTAGTTGGAGTTGGAGAGTGGATTTTAATCATGAACAGGTAGATTAGCCACGAAGCTCGGCGAGGATATTCTCGACAATATAGCCGTCACTCATAAGCTGCAGACCATACTTGGGGTCGGATAGCTGCTGCGCCGTCTTCGTTGAGTAATAGATATCAAGTGCTCTTTCTTCGTTTATCGAAAGCGCCGCTGCCAACGCCATTATGATCCTTGCCTCTTTTCGCCACAACACATTATCCCTCATAGCAGCCCTCCATCACAACTTCTTTGATCCAACGAAGCGAACGCATTCGTCAAGTATCTCCTGCTTGTGGATTACTTCTAAGACAGAGCCGTGGAATAGTCTGATCATCTTGCTGTCTCCCAATTGAGAAGCGATTCAACTGTATCATCAGCGACCCAGTCTATTCCCTGAGTGTGAAGAGCGTCATAGTGGGACAACAATCTGTTGTGAATTAGATTTTGAGCCTTAAGTCGACGATATACTTCCCACGAAGGGATTTTCATCCGCTTCGCAGCTTTCTCAATCGCCATTACAGCGAAATGAATGTGTCGGTATTTATTTGCCCTATTCATTACCTGACTTTTCAACATTAGTATGCTCGTATTATATCATTTTCTTACACTTGATGTCAATAGTCACGGGAAACACTGGACAGGGAAGAGGGATGAGTTAGAAGTTGGGGGTAGAACAGGTAGATTTTGCGGCGGCTGAAGACATCCGCCCTCGTTGCCGGTAATAGAAGGGAAACGTTCTATAGCCGAGCGGGCAAGCCTAATATCGGAATGGTAATAGCGATTGGTCATGGCGAGAGTAGAGTGGCCAACGATATCTTTCACGAGAAAAGCGGGCATTCCAGAATTTACGGCGAATGATACGAAAGAGTGCCTGAGAGAGTGGAAAGTCGCCTCTGGGGTCCGACGTTTGCGTCCTTCAAGCAAGATGCTTGTAGTTATACCCGCCTTGGCGAATATTTCGCCGAGGCGTCTACTTAAGCGCCAACGGCGCTGGGCGTAGTCCTGCGCGATAAACCCGACAACAAAGTCCTCCGGGGAGGCGGGGCGCGCTCGGGCGAGTAGCGCGACCAAATCTCTATGTAGCGGCACTCGTATAAGCTTACCATCGGAGAATCGCAAGGTTTTATGCGGGATTATGGTAACCGTGCCGGAAAAGAAATCCACCGCGCTCCACTTTAGACGGCAGCAATCGCCGAGGCGCATGCCGGTATATGCGCAGACGAGGAAGAGTCTCTGCCATTCATCGCCGCATTCCGCGGCGGCAGCAATCAGCCGACGGGATTCTTCAAGAGTAAGCTCGCGTCTAGAATGTTGCGCTGTTCTGCGAAGGAGGATAGAGTTCCATGGATTTTCCGGCGAGAGGGGTCCTTCCATCACGGCAGAGAGGCAGACGCGGGTAATTTCTCTAAGCACGCAGAGACGGAATTTGACGGTGAGCGAGGAGCGGCCTTGGCGATAAGCTTCGATATATTCCGCAGCTATGCGGCGGGTGATATCTTTGAGGCGCGTGAGCTCCGGGTGATTTGTGGCGAGCCAAGAGGCGAAATGCGCCCAAGCGCGTTTCTTTTGTATGAGAGTCGCCGGCGCAACGCTATATGAGGCGGGACTTTTTGAATATTCTTCCCAAAGGGATGCGATGCTAAACTGCGCTTTTGTCAAGATTTGAGTATTTTGCATTGTTTTTTCCTTTCACGCGGCAAAGCCGCTTATGGTTAGTGATTAGTGAAAACAACTTGAACAACTTGGAACAACTTTATATCGCGGGCTAACTTGCCCGCAATATTAGATTCTGGGTTCGAGTTAGGAAAAAACAACTTGAACAACTCTAGACAACCTTTTATCGCGGGCTAACTTGCCCGCGACATGAAGGGTTTGACATCAGATCCAAGAAGCACAGAATTCTCGACATCGTAAAAATATCTCTCTATAGAGGCATAGCGAGGGTAGAAGTTTACGAGTATCCCACACGGCATTTTCAGGAGCCGCATGTAATTGAAAAGTTGAGCTCGATGTACCGGCAACAATTCCGTTACAGCCTTACATTCCAATATAACATCTCCCTTGCAAAGAAAATCAACTCGATATTCTGCCTTCAACTCTCGTCCCTTGTATAGGGGATGGAATGATTTCTCGCGCACAAAAGGAATATTCTTATCGGTCAATTCCATTGCAAGCGCTTCTTGATAACAATACTCATTTATACCAGCGCCAAGTTCATCGTGAACAGCATGCAAGGCACCCACAATATCGAAAACATGTTTCTTAAGTGTCTCAACATCTACCATAAGTTGTTACATGTTGTTTTTGTTGTTTTCTTTAGTAGCATTAAGAAATAAAGCCGGCGATGAAAAGAGAAAGGCCAGTCAAAGAAAGGACGAAGAAGAACGCTTTGCCGACGGCTGGCGGCGCGCGGTAGATTACATCTAGCGCTTTTTCCAGCCGCCAAGGGTAGAACATTCCATACATGCCGATAATCGCTGCAATATAGGCGAACACGACGAATATATGCACCGCACCGAAGCCGGAGGCCGGCAACAATAGACGAGTAACCCTAAAGAGGGACGCCGGGAAAAGCATCAATATCGCAGTTAAGGCCCTAACCGGCAAATTCTTCGGCATCCATATAATCGTAAGATACGTAAGGAGCGCGGCGAGAAACCACAGTTCGCCGGGGAAAATCTTCGTAACGGCGTCAAAAGCGCCAATGCCGATATTATCGAGCTCCCATGCGGTCCAGAACCATGCCGCGCAAGTAAGGACCCTCGCGAGCTCGTTGGAAGAGCGAAACCAATCGGTGAAGCGTTTCGCGCGTGCAGGTGAAACCAACCCCACCGCACCGTAGGTTAAAACAGGAATACCTAGAACTATGCCCCAAAATACTATCATCTTTTTAATTCCATTAGCGACGAAATTGGAGGTGGGAAGCGGAGTTGAACCGCTGTAAGCGGATTTGCAGTCCGCGACCTAACCGCTCGGCCATCCCACCTAGCATTTCGTACCCCGCATATTATATCATATTTACCCCTGGCATTGCAACCACCCATCTAACGACCTGGGGAGATTGGTCGGAGCGACGAGATTTGAACTCGTGACCTTTTGCACCCCAAGCAAACGCGCTACCAGACTGCGCTACGCCCCGATCGCACCCAGATTCTTTTACTGGTAGCGGGGGCTGGATTTGAACCAACGACCTTCAGGTTATGAGCCTGACGAGCTACCAAGCTGCTCCACCCCGCAATCTGGTGTCTTCGCGAATGGCGCGCCCAGCAGGAGTCGGACCTGCAACCCTCAGATTCGTAGTCTGATACTCTATCCAGTTGAGCTATGGGCGCACTAATCAGAAAACGCCGTATATTATACCACATTTTCAGGTGCTTGCGCAAGGGGGTTGGAGAATTTTTTTGAAAAAAGTCGTCTGGGGGGATGCCTCCGGCATCATTCAGTTGTTCAGGCGTTCAGAAGTTCAGGTGTTTAGGTGTAGTTTGTAGTTGTAGTCGTAGGGTGGAATTGTTAATTTTAGCGCCTCGTTCAGCGGTATTCTTGCGTTGCGTACCGCCTTATCGTAGTTCGATCTCGCTTCATCATATTCTTTTTGGGCATTTCTAGATACCCAATAGAAATCTTCGTCCGGTCTTGAATTGTTGCGTTCTTCCAATTCCTTCAAGTCGGCAGATTTAGATTTGCATTCATTCTCATATCATCCTTGTTTTTTCGAGCGATATCATCGTAAGCCACGATTGCGCAGATATACCGCCCAAGAATCCGATGGCAATCATTGCAATGACGAAATAGATACATATAAACATCGTTTTCCCGCTCCAATATTCACCCGATTTCTTCCGTGAATACGCGATGATGCACGCAATCGCAATAGCATATACCAACATAAACGCCAGGAAAAAGCCGTCTCCGGCATTGCAGTAGGTAAGCGCGTAAAGTGCCGCGCCGCCGAAAAATCCGGGGCCGGATAGTCGGCGCACGATACTGCGCGTCGGCTCCCTGCGATGAACTGCGACCAACAAGCCTGCTGCAGCAAAAACGACCGCTCCCGCAAGTGCGCCAAACACGGCCAATGACAATGATGCGCCATCAGAATCATAAGAGAACATTTTCCTAAACCCGCTGTCGTTATAAAACGCTAGAAATATTCCGTTTATTATGTTCCATCCGATGTCTTTCATCATGGTTGTCTCCTTTCATTGTCTGGACTGTTAGCTGCCTCACCGGCTTCACTCCATTGGTTCATCGGCGCTCCTGGCTGTTTCTTGTTTGTCCATCAGATTCTCCTTGTCGTTTATACAATCTGTAAGGATCGCGAACATGCTGTTTCTGACAAAATTTCTATAAAATTATTTCAATGTTTCTTTCTGATTCTTCTTGCTGCGATGAATCCGTGCCGCTCCCGGATTCATCGACTGGAATGCCATTGCACAATTTGACGCCAAGCCCCTTTTTGTTCTTGCATTGGCGATAAAAATCTTCGGCGACCGCCATATGTTCCGAAATATTGGCTATACGGGATTCGTCGCACGGGTGGGTCGACAGCAATTCGTCTAAGAATCCCGATGTGCCGCTTCCAAACCTCGACCAGAAATCCACAGCTGCTTTCGGCGAATATCCGGCCTTGGACATGAGATACAGCCCGATAATATCCGCCTCGCTTTCGTGCGACCTGCTGTAAGGCAGCATTACTCCGTACTGCGAGGCGATATCGTATATTGTCTTGGAATTGGAACCGCCCCAGTATGCAAAGCCTAGAGAGCCTATCGTCTGCAAATAGCCCCAAGATATGCGCTCGCCGCTGTGCCTGGCTATTGCGTGACCTATTTCATGGCCTACAACGGCGGCCATTTCCGCCTCGTTCGCGAACTTGGGCATGATGCCCGTAAGAACAGCAACCTTGCCCCCGGCGAAACAAACCGCATTTACTGTTTTTGTCTCCAGAACATTGAACTCCCAGTCGAATCCGGCTGCGGATTCGCCTGCGGCCTCGCGTATCGCATTGCCGACACGCTGAAGCAATTCCTGCTGTTTGGCATTCGAGGTTACCTTGTATTTGTCCATGTACTCGGCATAACCTGCACTTCCCATGGCGCGTTCGCTTGATTCGGCTGAAAGCATAAGCTGCGTCCTGTCAGACATTGGAACGCTACGGCATCCCGCAATCGCCGCAACCGCCAATAATTTTACTGTCATCGAAATCTTCATGTCAAACCTCCTTTAAAATTCGTCTTGAAACCAAACAATCGTTCTCGATTCATCCGAGAGACCATTGAGGCGCCGCGAGGGCGACAGTCGGAAAAATGGCCGTCCCAAACCGTCGCCTGAATCGCTCGCGGCTCCATAACATCAATCGCGCAAGTTCATTACCCAGATATTCCAGGCAAGCCCGCGATTCGAGCGGAAGTAGATGGACTTTCCGTCAGGGGAGAATGCAGGCTTGTCGTCGCACGACGAGTTTGTAGTCAACTGCACGGGATTCCCTCCTTCGGCGTCTATAAGCCAGATGTCGTAGTTGTGTTTGCCGTCCTGTACGCCACGATTCGAGGCGAATACGATTTTCTTCCCGTCGGGCGACCATCGAGGATCCGTATCGTTGTATTCATTGTTGTGCGTCTCGAGTTTGCGCACCCTTCCAGATTTGGTGTCGCGCACCCACAAACGAGCCTCGTTGCGAGCCTTGCTGCCCCTGACAAACAGCATTTTCGAACCATCCGGACTCCACACCGCGCCATAGCCGTCTCCCGGAATCTGTACCCGCCTTTGCCGTCCCTCAAGTTCTTTTGTCCAAAGCGATGTGGCGCCCAAAGCTGTTACTTCCGTATAGGCAAGGATTTTACCTGTTGGATCGATATATGGCATATAGTCCGACATACCGTATTCGGCGGAAACAATACTTTCGTAGCCATTCATCGTGTTATCCATATCCATTACCCAGATTCCAAGCCGTCCATTGCCGCTCGTAGAAGAATAATACAAAGTCTTTCCGTCTATCGATGCGTTTGGCGTCAAATCGTAACTGTCGCCGAACGTAAGTTTTTCTGCCGGTACGTTTTCGTTCGCGGCGTCAAGATTCCAAAGATTTGCATTGTACTTTTTCCCCGTCTTTGTCTCCTCTTCCTTTAAAATAGATGTCGCGAGCTTCTTGCCGTTCGGCAGAATGCTGAACGAAAGAATGTATTCGCCGTTCCCCTGGTTCGTCAACTTGTGCACGACCGGGGCCGTTCTTGATGGTTCGGCAACAGTGGTCGTAGCATGGATGCTTGACGACTTCACCCTTACGCCGCCGCCATCCTGCACTATGTCGAACAAATAACGCCCGGCTCCATCGACATCCATATTCAATCTGATATCTGTAGGCGTATCTGGCGTAATTGTAATCTTTTCAGATTCGACAAAGCCTTTTTTCTTTACGTATACGACGGAATCTACATTATCGCCTATCGCGATGTCTTTGGCCGGAGTAGTCCCGCACTGCACACCATCCACATAAACAGTAGCGCCATTCTCGTTTGAATCGATATTGAATTTCCTGTCCAAAGAGACCTTCAAAGTAGTGGGCGAACCGAATGACACCGGCACGGTACGCGAAGCATACCCGCCTTTCGATATTGTTGCTTGCTTATTAGACCACATCCAGACTTGGAGTTCTGCCGGAGCATTCCCGCTGTAATCTTCACATTCCACGCGCGCACCGGGTAGACTCTCCACCTTGATGGTTTTGCAACCATTCGAAAAGGCGAACATTGCCGTCGTCAAGACACCGATTACACTATATTTACATATCTTCATTGTTTTTTCCATTTATTACTTGCCCTTGTTTTATTTGTTTAACTTCGCGAGAATCGGGCTTCTTCTCGTTCCGCGTTGCTTTGCTGGTCGGCGGTCTAAACACAAATCGCGGGCATGAAAGAACCTCACTCGTGTCCCGTGTGAGGTCCTAGTAATTACCTTGAAAGATACACGAAGTGAGGAAGTGCATACGCACCTTCTTGCTAAGTGTCGTCTTTCGCGAAGTTTACTAGGTTTCACACGACGACCGCTATGCAGCGTACAAATTGTCATTGGCGGATTTCTCCCCGCCTTTATTCGTTACTTACTCGTGGCTTTGTCCTTTCATTGAGTTGTTTCGAATTGAGTTTTAAGAGGTTACCGGAGCGCGGCGATTTCAGCGATGAAAAGGCCGGTTGCATCCGCGATTTGCTCCGTTGTGAGATTCATTGCCTTAAGCTTCTGGGCCGTCTGAAGTTTGTCTTGACGCAACTTCTCAACCGCCGCGTTGAGTTTTGCATGAGTCTCTTCAAGGTCGTCCATCAGCGCCTTGTCGCGGCGAACTTGATCCCAGTACCTGTCGTAGTCAAGCATCTCTGCCTCGCTATACGCCGACTCCTCTAGTATCTCAAGCGCTTGGCTCGTCTGCGGGTTATCTAGAAGATCGGACGGTGCGCTCTTCGCGTTCTCGTCGATCTCTGTAAGGAACCTCAACCACAGAACCTGCATCTTCTTCTCGGTGAGGTTCTTCGCCTTGAACTTCGGCAGTTCTATGAAAACGAGGTGCAGACCTTCGAGAACCTTCCCGCTGTCTTGGGCGTGAACCATCCTGTAATAGTGGTAGTACCCATCCATGCCCGGTTCGAACACCTTGTTGACGAAGTTAAGCGCATAGACGGGCTGGAGTAGGTTGTATTTCTCGGACTTGTCAAGCTGTCTAACGTATGCCTTAGACGCATTGAAAAGGACGCGTTCGCGGAAATCCGCCGTCCAGTTCATCTGCATTTCGACGATGAACTTGCGCCCGCCAGTCTCCTCGCAACGGACATCGACAATCGTGTTTTTGCTTGTCGGGGTACGCGGCACAAGTTCCGACGGCAGATATTCAATCGATTCGACCTCGTGGCCGTCCTCAAGAGGCAACAAGGCATTAAGGAGGCTTATGACGAGGTTTTTATGCTCGCCGAACACCTTCTTGAAGGTCACATCCGCCTTTGGATCAAGGTATTTTGCCATGTCTTGCTCCTTGCTCGCGGTTTCAGGGCATAACACCCCAAAAACCAAGCGTTGATATTGTACCAAAATCCTGGCCGAAAGTCAATAGGGCGGCGGCTTTATGTTCAAAGTTAGTAGCGGGCTGTTTAGAAGACTCTATCTATGAGGCTGATATAATCCCACTCGGGGTCGCGGACGGAACCAGTCGCCTTGAATTCAAGGAACGACTTTGTAAATGGCCATGTAATCGGATGCACAATCGCGCCGATAAAAGATTCATTTTTAAGGAACTGAACCCTTACGATAACATCCAGCTTATCGTTCACGATATCATACTCGCCCCATCCTTTGATAGAAATAAGCCCACCTTCGATGAAGATATTATCAGATTTGATTATGCCGTTTTCGATTGTGAAATCGCATGAAGCCTGAGACTGATTCACTATATAGTCGATGCCAGGCACCCACTCGGCGAGATGTTTCGTTAGGCCAGCGAAGAGATTCATCTGCAGAAGGTGGCCATCGGTAATCTTTATCTTGCCGCGTCCGTTTAGCGAAGGGAAAAGCTTATCTTTCGCTAGATTTCCGGAAAGCTCGAATTCGGAATTCACTATTCCATCTTTGCCGCTTAAATCGAGGTCGAATACATCTGCAAGCTCGTTCAATGTAGTATTTTTATGGTAACAAACCGCCTTGAAATTCATTTTATCTTCATCGAAGCCGGGCATGTTTATTTTTACTTCGCCAGCGATCGACCCGCCCTCTTTACCCGTTGCGCGAACATTGGTGAGGTTCAAATCTTCACCCTTGAAATCGTAATCAAACGAAAGGTTGCGCAGCTTGAAGCCGAAAGCGCTTCCGCGCCAAAGGCGCACGCAACCGCGCAAATCGTTCCAATCGGAATCTTTGGCGCATGTTCCGCAATGCCCTTCGACCGTGATTTCCGGTCCTGTTTCACATTCTATGAAATCGAGCGTTTCCGGAGAAATGAAATCAGTAATATTGAGGATATCGGGAAATTCGAGTTTCGATACTGCATTGAAATCGAGGCGTGCGAATTCATTGGTAATATTCACGCCGAGCGAACCGGAAAGCCGGCGGCCTTTTGTATCGAGGGCTATGGGCAAATCCACCTTAAAACGAATATTGCAATTCGTGCCACGGGTCGCGACATCAAGATTCAACTTGCCTTCCACGCGCGACATCGCGACGCCATTGTAGCGCCCCATATCGGGTCTGAGATCGAGTATCATCTTGAAATCATTGTTTATTAAATTCACATCGAATAGCCCATTGGCGGCTACAGGCTCGTAAATTTCAGTAAATGCATCATAGTAAGGCATTACCTTAGGGATATCGAGGATCTCCATCAAAGGGCGGATATGCGGCTGGGTTCCAAAGCCGTGCACTTCGCCGTGCGCGCGCTGTTCGGTTAGGTCGATACGAAAATAGCCATCCTCATATACGCGCCTGTTGCGTCCCGGCCATTCCACATGAACTTCATCGAAAGAAATCAGATTTCGCGATATATCCACATCCGCAACTACACTAAGCGGCTCTAGCCCGAGAATCGAAGGATTTTCCAGGACGAGCTTGAAATTCGGCACATCCGGCAAATCGATATTCAGCGGGGCGTTTCGTTCTTCATAGCCCGGCGCGTAATAGGAATCAGGAAGGCGCGGATATCTCGCACCGACCGCACGGATGCGCATGCGAACAGGATCGAACGAGACGAACTGCGCGCCTGCGACGGAAGAAAATTCATTTGTACGAGTAAGGTCGTATATTCTAACGCCCCTAAAGCAAAGTCCATCGCGCCAACTCAAGGCCGCCGAATCGCACCTAACGAGAAGCTGCTCGGTAGAGACGCGATCCATCATACTATCCACCCATGCGCGAGGCAACTTTTGCTCGCGGAAGAACAGGCTAGCGAGGAATATAGCCAAGGCTAAAAGACACCACTTCAGTATCTTCGATATTACCTTGAAAAAGCGCTTGATTTTACTTTTCACCTTTCGCCGCAGACCTTTTTTCAATGCACCTTCCGCTTGATTTGGCAGCCCCTAGGAGAGTCGAACTCCTCTTACCTGGATGAGAACCAGATGTCCTAGCCGATAGACGAAGGGGCCAGCTTTTGGTGCACCCGGTGGGATTTGAACCCACACACCTTGCGGCACCAGAACCTGAATCTGGCGTGTATGCCAATTTCACCACGGGTGCTTGCAGGCGGGTATTATAGCAAATTTTCCTACCTGCGCGCAAGAGGGAATTTTGAAAATTTTCATTATTACGCCTTTTGCTCCATAACGAAAAAAGAAAATAAAGTACGCTACCCCCTTGCAATTTTACGCAAAATTTGAGAAAATACCCGCGCTGCCCTGCGAGAGCAACTCTCGCCCGGTGGTTGGAAACATCAAGGATACATAAGAACATGAATTGTTGCATATTTGCCGGGCAAGGAGCCCAAGTTCCAGGAATGGGCAAAGATTTTGCCGAGTCAGACGCCGAATTGATGGCGTTATTCGACAAAGCCAATAGCGTAGTCGGCTTCGACTTGAAAAAAATCTGCTTCGAAGGTCCGGCAGAAGAATTGACGAAATCGAATATTTGCCAGCCGGCGATATTCGTAACCAGCTACGCGGCGTATTTGGCGTTGCAGAAAAAGAGCAATATCTCCTTCGCATGCGCGGCAGGACTTTCGCTTGGCGAATGGGGCGCGCTTTGCGCCGCTGGAGTTCTCGATTTCGATGCGACGATTCGCGTTCTCGAAGCGCGCGGACGCTTCATGCAAGAAGCATGCGAAGCGACGCCTAGCGGCATGATTGCAATCGTCGGCGCTTCTGCCGAACAACTTTGCGAGCTTTGCGCCAAGAGCGGCTGCACGGTAGCGAACATCAATTCCGCCGCGCAGCAGGTGCTTTCCGGCTCGAAGGATGAAATCGCTTCTGCCGCGACTATCGCCAAGGAGCTAGGAATCAAACGCGCAATACCTCTAGCTACAGCCGGCGCATTCCATTCGAAGTATATGCAGAGTGCGCGCGAGAAGCTTGCGAAAGTTTTGAAGGATATCCCCTTCTCGACGCCGCGCTTCCCAGTGCTTTCGAATATCACCGGCGAGCAACACAAAAACGACGGCGAAGCAATCAAGGCTGCGATGCTCGAACAGGTAACGGGGACAACCAACTGGGCGGCAGATGTCGAAAAAGCTAAAGCGCTTGGGTGCACTCGCTTCATCGAGTTCGGCCCTGGCAAAGTGCTTTCCGGGCTAATCAAGAAGATCGATCCCGCGCTCGAGACGCTCAACGTAGGTGATTTAGCTTCACTTGAGGCGACAAGCACGGCTATCGCATAAAACATAAACAATCCTAATCTAAATTCAAGGAACAAATATGGCAAATCTAAAAGGGAAAGTAGCGCTCGTAACCGGAGCGGCAAGAGGAATCGGCGCCGAAATCGCCAAGCGCCTCGCAGAAGATGGCGCGGATATCGCGATTTGCGACCTAAAAGCTGAATGGTGCGAAGAAACGGTCAAGGCAATCGAAGCGCTCGGCGTAAAAGCCGCAGCGTTCGGCGTTAATGTTGCAGTTTCGGCAGAAGTCGATGCTTGCGTCAAAGGCGTCATCGAAAAGTTAGGCAGAATCGATATAATGGTCAACAACGCCGGAATTACGAAAGACGGCCTTTTGATGCGCATGAGCGATGATGACTGGGATGCTGTTTTGAATGTCAATCTTAAGGGAACATTCCTTTTCACGAGAGCAGTAGCGCGTCCGATGATGAAAAACAAATCGCCCGAAGGCGAACAGCTCGGCGGCGCTATCATCAATATCGCTTCCGTCGTAGGCATCATGGGCAACGCGGGGCAAGCGAATTACACGGCTTCCAAAGGCGGCGTGATTGCGCTTACGAAGACTACCGCGAAGGAACTCGGCTCGCGCAATATCCGTTGCAACGCCGTGGCGCCAGGCTTTATCCAGTCTAAAATGACGGATGTCTTGAGCGAAGATGTGAAGAAAGCTTACATGGATACAATTCCTCTCAAGCGCTTTGGCAAGGTTCGCGATATCGCTAATGCAGTAGCTTGGCTTGCGGGCGATGAAGCGGCCTATGTTACAGGCCAGGTAATCAGCGTAAACGGCGGCATGATCTAACAAGATAAGGCTTAATACCGCCAGCAAATGGGGCGCAAATAAATGCGCCCCATTTTGTTTTTAGGCCATATTATATTCTCCGGCGGCATGAGGGGCGAGCGGCCCTATCTTCTGAACGCCTGGACAACTGAACTTTCTGAACGGCGCGAAGCGCCCTGGACGCACCGCAGTCGCCTATTCAGGCAAGGCTTCGATACTAATTTCGAAACCGCAGAAAGATTTGAACTCTACTTCGAAGAGAGAAATTCCAAGTGCGGCATTTCCACCTGGGGAAGTAGCGTTATCTCTAAATCTAAACATCAAAATTTCCGCAGGCGCGATTTCTTTAGAAATGACAATATGTTGCTCTTCATCGATTATTGGATAATACGTCAAATCGTTTTCTGTAGACTTTGCCGTGAAGAGGGGGTCTCTGAGAGATTGCCAATATAGATCATCGCGATTCAGCAAAGGAGCGCCAGAAGAAATTTTTGCCCATTCTAGAGCGAGCGAATCGTTTAACTCGTTCAATTTCGATCCGCCCCATTGTCCGGCAGCCAACCTCAAATCGATTTCACGAATTACAACATCCGCAGAATTTGAAAATGCGCAACCCCAGACGAACTCTGTTTTCGATGTAGATAACGACCCGAAACCCGGGGTTTTATCCCTTGGAGTCCAAATATAGGCGCCATTTTGCCCTGCATTGCCTGAATGATTAACAACCGACGCTAGAGGATAGTCAACGCCATTAGTATATATTTGCCAATTATCCGGCTTCAGCGGATTGAAAGCATAGGTAAAAGCTCCGCTTACGGAGATTATCTCGGCGGCATAATTATTAGGCGCCGAAATACAAGCGAAAAGCCCTAGAGCGAGCATTACTATATCCCTTACCATTTTATGTGTGAAATTTTATCATATTTCCCTACTCAGATGCAAGAAAAAATGGTATAATTTCTATCGTCTGATTGTGAAGGAATTCGAATGATAGGTGGGATGATGATGAAAAAGCCCGAAATTCTCGCGCCGGCGGGTAATTTTACATGTATGAGCGCGGCAGTAGATGCTGGCGCAGATGCGGTATATTTTGGCCTTGGCGCGTATAATATGCGCGCTGGGAGCGGGGTGAATTTTGCTATCGCAGATCTTCCGGAAATTGCGCAAATTTGCGGGAAAACAAAGAGATATCTCACCTTAAACTCGATTATGTTCGAGCATGAAGAAGAGGAAATCGAAAAAATCATAATCGCCGCTATGGGCTATGTAGACGCCTTCATCGTTTCCGATTGGGGTGTAATATCGCTTTGCAAAAAGCATAATGCGCCCTTCCACATTTCCACCCAAATGAGCTGTTCGAATTCGCGCGCGGTGGAATTTCTTCTCTCGCAAGGCGCGCAGAGAATCGTGCTCGCGCGCGAATGCACTTTGGAAGAAGTTTCCGAAATCATAAAAAAGACCGGCGCGGAAATAGAATGTTTTGTGCATGGCGCGCAATGTGTAGCGATATCAGGGCGCTGCCTTATGAGCCATGAGGCGTTTGGAATGTCTGCCTGCCGCGGGGAATGCCGCCAACCTTGCCGGCGCCGGTTTTTGGTAAAGGCGGTCGATCTCTACGAAGATGCCGAAGGTAGGCCGGTGCATGAATCGAATACCGCATTTGAAGTTGGCGCGCGGACCGTTCTATCGGCGCGCGACCTCTGCTCGCTCGGCTTCATCGACAAACTCGTCGAAGCTGGGATTGCGAGCTTCAAAATCGAAGGGCGCGCGAGAAATGCCGAGTATGTGAAAATCTGCACTCAAGCCTATCGGCGCGCAGTCGATGCCGTAGCGCAAGGCTCTTACACGAAAGAACTCGCACAGGAACTCAGGAAGCAAGTCGAGAGAGTTTTTCACCGCGAGTTTTCGGACGGCCTCTTCTTCGGGCGCCCCGGGAAAAACCAGCTCACCGACTCCGAAGATTCTCTAGCCAAAGAAATCAAGCGTCATGTAGGTATTGTGATCGATTATTTCACCAAAGCCGGCATAGCCCAAATCAAGATTCAAGATCACCAGATACGCCCCGGCGACAAGCTTCAAATTCACGGAAAAACCACAGGAGTAAAGGAATTTACGTGTGGTGAAATGCGCCGGGACGATAAGATAATTCCTATCGCCGGACGAGGAAATTGGGTAACTTTGGCCGCCCCTAGATGCCGTGTCGGCGACAAAGTTTTTTATATCGAAACAAAAGGCCAAAGCAATGAGCCATTGCATGAGCCAGTGCAAATATGATATAATACGCAGTATGAGAAAAGTCGAAATAGACAAAGGCGTCGCGTTTGGCACCGGCTCGCTAGTATTCATAGCGGGGCCGTGCGTAATAGAATCGCGAAAAATGGCTCTTGATTTGGCGAAAAAACTCGTAACGCTAGCGAACAAACTGAAGGTAGGTTTCGTTTTCAAAGCTAGCTTCGATAAGGCGAACAGGACGAGTGTAGATTCCTTCAGAGGCCCTGGGATAGATGAAGGGCTAGATATTCTTGCAGAAATCCGTCAAAAATTCGATGTTCCCGTAATTACCGATATCCACGAACCTTGGCAATGCGCAAAGGCGGCCCAAGTATGCGATATTCTGCAAATCCCTGCATTCCTGGCGCGCCAAACCGATTTGTTGCTGGCCGCCGGCGCAACCGGCGCTGCAATCAATGTAAAGAAAGGCCAGTTCATGGCTCCTGAAGATATGGCGCAGGTCGTAAGGAAAATCGAATCTACCGGCAATAAGCGCATTATCCTCTGCGAGCGCGGCTCGAGCTTCGGCTATCGCAACCTTGTTGCAGATATGCGGAGCTTGCCAATCATGCGCGAACTGGGGTATCCCGTAGTAATGGATGCTACGCATTCCGTGCAGCGGCCTGGGGGACTAGGAACCGGCTCGGGCGGGGACGGCAAATTCGCGCCTCTCATAGCGCGCGCCGCAGTCGCTACTGGCGTAGATGGCGTATTTATGGAAACTCATGTCAACCCCAAAGTCGCCAAGAGCGACGCCGCCAACGCAATCAAGTTCTGCGAAGTAGAAGCGCTTTGGAAAAAACTCTTGAAAATCCACGAGGTTGTAAAAGATTGAAGATATTCTCGCATAGAGCGGCACTTTTCGTAATTATCGCGCTTAGTTGCCTTTCATCGCCGGAAGCGACAGCTTCCTCGAGAGAGCGCGACTTTGCCGGGGATTTCAAAAAAGAGCTCTATTCCCATCGCGATAATACCCCTCGCACGAATGCGCGCTTCGATGCAGAAGCCTGGTTCGCCAGAAGAGAAGAAATGGTGCGCGATTCCGAGCGCTTGCAAGAAGCCTACAAAGATTGCTTGGAGAAAATCAAAACCCCGGCCGAAGAGGTCACTATCCCTGTGGAAAGCTACGAAGATGGCTCGGTGAAAGCAAGCGTCTTTGCGATTAGGGCAGAATTCTTCCAGGAAGAAGGCTTGGTGTGGGCCGAAGATATTGTAATCAGTTATTTTTCCGAAACGGGTGAAGAGATTGCAAGGCTCGATGCAAAAAGCTGCCTCGTAGACAAGAATACAAGAAGCATCTGGGCAGAGGGCTTTACCCGCGTAGTCCACGGCGGAACGACCATCTCGGGCGATGGCATCTATTTTTCGCTCGCAGAAGAATATATTATCATTTCATCAAATTCAGAAATTTCGTCAACCGACTTAAAACTTGGAGGTATTAGATTGTGAACATACTAATTGCAGCAATGCTCGCGCAGTCTTTGTGGGGAGAGCTCACCCCAGAGACACCCCCCACACAAAGCGAGGAGATAGCCGCCCCATACGCCGCGCAAAATGTAGAGGCCAATGAAGCCGTACTCGCAGCAACGAAGACAGAGGAACCCAAGGTCGAAGAACCAAAAGCCGAAGAGCCGAAAGTAGAAGAGCCGAAAGTAGAAGAGCCAAATGTAGAGGAAGAAGCGAATATCTTGCCCGCTCCTGCGCCGGAGGAACCAGCCCAAGAGCCCGAGCCGGAAACAAAGGCCGAAGAAAAGGAAGAGCAATCGATAGTACCTTCGTTTTCTTCGTTCGGTTCCAAACTCGGCGATGGCCCGCGCAGCGTGAAAATCACGAGCGAGAGGACCGACTACGACCGGCGAGAAGGCGTGATTATGTTCGATAAGAACGTCTTCGTCGATGATGAAGAATATAAAATGCATTCCGATCAGCTCTATGTATTTCTCGATGGCACGAACGACCTAAAGAGAATCGTTGCAATCGGCAATGTAGCGATTACAAACGAAACACGCCATGGCTCATGTGCGAAAGCGGCATATACGCGTAGCCTCGGCAAAATCGTAATGTATGGCGACGGCAACACGAAAGCCCGCCTTACCGATGAAGGCAAACACAAGAGCGAGGTAGAAGGCAAGAAGATCACTTTCTGGATAACATCCGAGCAGGTTGAAGTCGAAGGTTCTACTGTAACACTTGATGCCGGCGGCTTCGGGGGCAAGGAAGGCGCGAAGAAACTGCTTGGCAAATAAGAATCGAATTCAAGCGAGATGTCAGTGAAAGAAGATGAAGATATAGTCGCAAAGGCGATGCGCGAAATGGCCGCGGCGAAGAGCAGCGAGACTAGGGCGCAAAACATTGCAAAGAAGGTCCCTGATTTGCAGGCAGAGGGGCTCGTCAAGATTTATGGCGATAGAACGGTAGTGAATGGAATGAGCGTTGCCTGCTCTTGCGGTGAAGTCGTAGGTTTGCTCGGGCCCAATGGCGCCGGCAAAACAACTACCTTCTACATGATTGTAGGGCTGGTCAAGCCAGATGGCGGAAAGATAATTTTCCGCGATAACGATATTACTCGCCTGCCTGTATTCATGCGCGCGAGGAAAGGGCTTGGATATCTTGCACAGGAAGCCTCGATTTTCCGCAAATTATCCGTATGGAACAATGTAATGGCGATTCTGGAAACCCTTCCAATGTCTTCGAAGGCGCGCAAGGAACGCGCGGAAGAATTGCTTTCGCCATTTGATTTGATGAAGGTCGCAAAGCAACCCGCCTATACGCTATCCGGGGGAGAGCGTAGAAAACTCGAAATCGCGCGTGCCCTCGTCAGAAACCCTGCGATATTGATGCTGGACGAACCTTTCGCAGGCGTCGACCCGCTTTCGGTAAGCGAAATACAAGATATCGTCAGAAAGCTCGCAAAGCAAGGTCTCGGCATTATAATAACCGACCACAATGTCCGCGAAACTCTATCTGTAGTAGACCGCGCATATATGGTAAGCGACGGCAGACTTCTGAAGGAAGGCACTCCCGCGACTCTCGTTGCCGATCCTGAGGTTCGCGCCAGATACTTGGGGGATGGATTTAGGATGTAGCGAAAAAGGAACGAAATTTACCAACTCTTCAAACACGAAAAAACGAAAGGAGTAAAATAATGAGCATAGAAGTAACAATGCGCCATAGCGATGTAAGGATTGAAGCGCTGAAGGAATACGCCGAAAAGAGAATGGCAAAGCTCAAGGAGAATTTTCCTAAAGTGACGAAAGTATCGATTGTCATCGATGTCGACGTCAAGAAGCACATGTACATGGCCGAAGTTATCGCGAACCGTCTTGGGGAAGTCGCGGTAGGCGCGAAGGAATTTTCCGAAAGCGCCAAGAGCGTGATTGATACTGCGGCGGCTCGTGCAGAACGCCAGCTCCTGAGAATGCGCGTAAAGGCCCGCAAGGGGACCGTTCGCAAGCAGCGTGCAGCTTCGGCAAAGAATTGATGCGCCCAAAAAAGCGCGGAAGGATGGCATAAGTGGAAGAAAAGCCCCAGGCAGAATCATTGAGCGCAGTGCCCTTCAGCGTCCGGGATTTCTATGAAGCCGGACGCAAGCGCCTCGCGCTTAAAATTCTTTCTGGCGCTTCTTTCATGGATCGCATGGTCGAAGAGCCGATTCTGAATCGCCCTGGACTTGCTTTAACCGGTTTTCTTACCGATTTCGAACATAGACGGGTCCAAGTAATCGGAAACGCGGAAAGTTCATATCTCGCATTCCTGGGCGAAGAAGAAAGCGTAAAGCGGCTAACGGCGATTATGGCAAAGCGCCCGGCTCTCATTGTTCTGACGAACTCCAATAAATTGCCGCCTAGCGCGCTAGCGAAAGCGGAAGAATTCGGAGTCGTCGTAATGTCCTCATCGCTCGGCACGCGCCTATTTAGCCACCACTCGATATATTTGCTGGAAAGGCTAGGCGCGCCGCGCATGAAGCTTTATGGAACAATGATGGAAGTTTGCGGGCTCGGCGTCCTGTTCGAAGGCGCGCCGGGGCTCGGCAAAAGTGAAACGGCGCTAGGCTTGATCAAACATGGCTGGGCGCTAATCGCCGACGACCTTACTTGCATCCGAAAAGATTCCGCGCGCGATCTGCTGTTCGGATCGGCCTGCGATTCTACTGCGGGATACATGGAAATCCGCGGAATCGGAATAATCCATGTCCCCAGCATCTTCGGGGTCGATTCGCTCCGCGGCGAAAAACGACTCGATTTAGTGCTTACTTTCAAGCCGCTCGATGAAGTGCGCGAGGAAGTAGATAGAATCGGGCAAAAGCATGCGCCACGCGAAATCCTCGGCGTAAAAGTTCCGAATGTAATCCTGCCGGTCTCGGAAGGACGCGACCTCGTGAATCTGGTCGAAACAGCGGCGCAACAACACAAACTAATCGTGGCCGGCACCGACCCGGCATCACAACTTTCACAACGCCTGCATAATCTTGCCGGCGCAACACAATCTTAATCAAGGCAAACGGAAGGGGAAATCCAAATGGCTGAAGAAAAAATAACGAGAGAGTTCAAGCTCCTAAACAAATACGGCATGCATGTTCGCCCGGCAGGTCTCTTCGCAAAGACCGCCAGCCGCTATGATGCCGATGTCGAAGTAGAGAAAGATGGCAATATAGTCGCCGGCAAGTCGATCATGGCCCTCATGACTCTCGAAGCAACTTGCGGCTCCATACTCAAGGTTACCGCATCTGGCCCGGAAGCCGAAGACGTTCTTGACGAACTCGAGGCTCTCGTGGCGCGTAAATTCGACATCCCAGACGAGCAGTAAGCCGGCCAAGAGCCATGACTACTCTTACAGGTTTGGCAACAGCGCGAGGACTTGCTTGCGGGCCGGTTTTCGTCTATCGCACCGATAACGATATTCCTATTCCGGAATATATCGTATCTCCAGGCGAAGAAGAAAATGAAATGCTCAAGCTCGAGCATTCCATATCGCAAATACGCAAAGACCTCGAAATAATGATCGATCAGCTTAAACTTCGTACTGGTCGAAACGATGTAAGAGTATTCGAATGCCATTTGATGATTCTCGAGGATGCCTTTCTTATCGATGAAATAACCAAGCGCATAAAAAAAGATCGCCTCAATGCAGAAGCTGCGGTAAAAAAAGTCTTTGCTCTTCACCGCACACAGTTCGAGCGCATGAACGACCCGTATTTCCGCGAGAGAGTTCGTGATCTCGATGATGTCGAACGAAGGCTTCTCAAATCTTTAACCGGAGATGCCCGCGAACCTCATCTTGAACTAAAATCCCCTTCCATCATAATTGCGAACGACCTTACGCCATCCGAAACTGTTCAATTACCGCGCGAATATGTTCTTGGGTTTGCGACAAATGGCGGCTCGCCAACTAGCCATGTCGCGCTATTGGCGAGGGCGCTGGCGATTCCAGCAGTAACGGGGCTTGGAGATATAACATCTCGAGTTGCGCCAGGCGAGACGATTTTGCTGGATGGTTCATCTGGCGTCGTAGAGATAAATCCCGACGAGGAATATCTAGCCGCTTTCAAAGCGCAGATCGAACGCGAGCGCGCTTTGACAAACTTGGGAGAAAACTCGAATCCCGCCGGTACGTTGAAAGACGGCTCTCAAGTAGCGATTCACGCGAATATCCATCCCGGTATTCCACTAGCGGGCTTTCGCGAAAAAGGAGCTCGCGGAGTTGGGCTGTATCGAAGCGAATATCTATGGCTGAATGCGGAAAAAGAGCCTACTGAAGAAGAGCAATATCAAGCATACTCCGAAGCCGTCCGTTTTACTCGAGCGCTAGGGCCGGACGCCACGATTACAATACGCGTTCTCGATATCGGCGGCGATAAGATCGTAAAAGGCATTTCGCAAAAAGAAACAAATCCCTTCCTCGGCAATCGCTCGATACGATATCTTCTTTCCCATCCCGACGTGTTCAAAACGCAACTGCGCGCAATTCTTCGCGCCTCGGCCGAGGGACATGCTAAAATCATGTATCCGATGGTGAGCTGCATTGAAGAGTTAAAGGAAAGCGCGAAAATTCTCGCAGAAGTCAAAGCGGCCCTCGAGAAAGAAAATATCCAGTTCGACAAGAACATACAAACTGGCGCAATGATAGAAATCCCCAGCGCCGCGCTGAATGCAGAAGAATTTTTGCCGTATGTCGATTTCTTTTCGATAGGGACGAACGATCTTGTCCAATACACCATGGCCGCAGACCGCGGGAATGAATCTGTCGCCTACCTCTATCAACCGTTGAATCGCGCCGTAATCAAACTCGTAAAAATGACTCTATCGGCGGCGAAGAAAAAAGGGATTCCCGTTTCCGTATGCGGAGAGTCTGCCGCCGATCCCGTAATCGGCCCCTACTGGGCGGCGCTTGGAGTCGATGTCCTGTCAATGAGCGCAACATACATCCCGGTAATGGCGAAAATTCTCTCCTCGCTCACACGCGCCGAGCTAGATGAATATGCTAGTATTCCAGATTCTCTTCCTGCCGATTCTACATGCAAGGATATAATAGACGCTTGCAAGAACTGGATGCTGAAAAAAATACCGCAATTCGCGGAACTCATCTCATGATCGAAACCAGCGAAGTTCAGCTATTAAAGGTAGTCGCAAAATCTGGCGCAACGCTTTTGGATAATCGCGCCTCTCCAGGCAACGAACAGCTTAAGCGGACCATCCAAACGACCGGCTTCGAATTTCGCGCTGTAGAAAACGATTCTTCCGGTCTCTTCGAATTTCTTCTTCCGGTTGCGCAAGAAGCCGCTTTAGGGTTCAACCCTAAAGCCGTAATCGCCGCAACATTTTCGAATGAAGTTCGCTTCCCTTCGCTCGCGGTAAGAATCGCCTCTGCACTAGGTCTCGATAAATCGACTCCGGCCTTCGATCTGCAGATGGCTTGCAGCGCATATCCTTACGCGATATATCTTGCTTCAAAACTTTCGCGCGATCTTAGCGGCGAAGTTCTTGTAGTCGATGCGGATTTGCAATCTCGCTTTATCGACAGTTCCGATCTTGCGACATCTCTCGTTATGGATGATGCTGCTTCTGCCACTATCGTGAAAACGCAAGGTTTCGGGAAAAGCTATTTCGATTTCCTATCTTCATATTCCACAGCGCTTGAATGCCCTTCAACTGGTCCAATCAAGATGGATGGTTTCAAGGTGTTTTCGTTTGTTGCCAGCGACATAGTAAAATTCCTCCGTCCATTAGGAAGCGATTTCGACTTGTTCATCCCACATCGAGCCAATCTCTATATGGTTCGGCAGCTCGCGAAATCTCTTTCGCTCGAAGATAAACTAGTCGCTGCGCAATCTCGATTTGCGAACCCTGGCTCCGCATCTATTCCTCTTACCATCGCCTCAAGCGCCGTTAAAGGGCGCGCCCTTCTCGCTGGCTTTGGAGCAGGTTTTTCCGCCTCGTGCGCGGTTGTGACGATCCTCTAGATTTTGCTATGGTTAAAAAGTTCTCTTCCAAATCGATTCTTCGCAAATTGTTCTCTGGACTATGCTCGCAATATTTTGGTCTAGCGGTGCTTTTTTGCGCAGCGCTTGCTATTGCTTTTCCGCAGCGCTTCATATCTTGGCGAGGCATTAAACTCGCGACTCTAGTCGTTCCGGCAATACAGTTGATAATGTTCGGGATGGGCACAACCCTTTCGTTTGCCGATTTTCAACGCGTCGCCAAGCGCCCGTGGGCCGTCGCAATCGGAATACTCCTTCAATTTACCGTGATGCCCATTGTCGGCTTTACCTTGGCAAAGACATTTGGACTTTCCGGCGATCTCGCGGCAGGGTTTGTGCTAGTGGGGTCGGTGGCAGGAGGAACAGCATCGAACGTAATAGCATTCCTCGCCGGCGCAGATGTTGCATTATCTGTTACCATGACATGCTGCTCTACTCTTCTTTCTCCCCTCGCCACCCCAATCGCAATGAAACTTCTAGCGGGCTGTTTTATCGAAATCGATATTTTGAAAATGATGCTCGAAATATTGAAGGTGGTGATTTTTCCTGTAGCGGCAGGAGCGCTGGCGCATAGGATTTTTCTTCCTCAATTCACGCGCCACAAAGCGATATGCGATAAAATCCTTTCGGTTATCTCGATGGCTGGTATATGTTTCACGATTCTCGCGATTACCGCCCTCGGACGCGATAAGCTTATTTCCGCCGGCCTGCTGATAATTATTGCCGCGATAACCCACAACATATTAGGATACCTTGGCGGCTATTGGATTACCCGTTTATCTTCACCCATTACGAAACTGAATGAAATCGAGGCGAGAACAATAGCGATAGAAGTAGGCATGCAAAATAGCGGCCTTGCCTCGGCTTTAGCGCTTGGTTTATTCGGTAGCGCCATAACCGCGCTTCCGGCCAATATCTTTTCGATTTGGATGAATTTTTCCGGCTCGGTTTTGGCCAGTATCTGGCGAGCCAAAGCTCGCCCGCCAGCTCGCTAATAAGCGATATATACGAGAATCGGACGATTCGTTTTTAGATATAAACGCGATGAGTTGGTCCTATTCAAAGTAGCCGAGTATAAACTCTTGAATTCCACGCCTTCCAGCGGCCAGACGAGTCCTCGCGAAAATACGCGCGTTTCCTTATCGAGGGCAAATATGGAAATTGCAGCGCCTTCGGCAACTTCAAGCTCGATTTCATCCTTGACGGGAATGAATCTTCCGTAATTCGTATAAATTTCTATGCCTTCCTCTGCCGCGAGGAATATATTGCCGAGCGTATGATCTTCACGTTTCCCGCACGCGCCGACTATTACCAAATTGGACCAATCGCGCTTGCGACATACTCTTATAGCCTTTGCCAAATCATTGGTCTGCTGTTCATCGATGCGGATTACCTCCGGGCGATTGCCATTTTCTCTCTTCGCAATTGAATCGAGGTCGCCTACTACGATATCCGGAGGACGCGAAAATTCTTTTTGATATGCATCTGCCGCGCCATCGCAAGCGACAACTCTTTGCGCCCAAACGAGAAGTTTCATAGCCTCGCTTCCGGGCAGAGGAAATTCGCCGTTAGCCAATATTACAGTCTTTGAATTCATTTTCGCCTCATCTCTTTCAGCTCGGCTAGCGATATTGTCGCAAAAGCGCTTCTCTTCGCACCGCTTTTCGTTTGAGCGGCTACAAGAGAAGCGAGCAAATCGCCTTTACTTCGACTTTTCGAGCCAGCTATATTCTTTGCAAGTAACGGCAAACTAAGCGCATTCGCATGGCAAATCGCGAGCGCAAGAGCATCGGCGGCATCATTTTGCGGAATTTCATCCAGCTTAAGAAGAGTCTTGACCATCCTCTGAATCTGATATTTTTCTGCCATTCCATTGCCGCATACCGCCATCTTTACACGCCGGGGCTCATATTCGAAAATTTCGATTTTCGATTTGGCGATTGCCGCGATTACCGCGCCTCTCGCCTCGCCGAGGAGTAGCATCGTATTCGCGTTTTTGCCATAAATTACTTTCTCGATACTCGCGGCATCTGGCGCCCAGCGTTCGATTAGTGCCGAAATCTTATCGTATATCGCTAGTATGCACTCGCCCAGCGGCTTTGATGCGGCATTAGGTATATTCCCCCATTCTAGCGCGCGAAATCTATTGCCCTCTACTTCGACTACCCCGTAACCCGTAGAGCGAAGAGATGTATCGACACCAAGAATAATCATTGCGAGAGACCTCCGACGAGAATCGTGATTATAAGAAGAGGAATCACATATTTCATATAGGCGAAAAACCATTTTGGCGCGCGCGCAGAAACTTCCATGCGAAATTTTTCAGCTCCCCAACCAAAGCGCCAAGTCGAGAACAGGCAAATGGCAAGCGCGCCTGTCGGCAACCAAATGTTGGACATCGCGAAATCTTCTTTCGCCAAAACTCCATCGTAAAGAATGCAAGGAAGCGATGCTATTGCAACAGCCGTAGTAACGATGGGAGCGATAATTTTTCGCTCTAATTTTAATATATCCTTTAGCCCGCCGATTATGCATTCGAATACCGCCACTACCGTAGTGAATGCGGCAAAAGCGAGGAATGAGAAAAAGAGAAATCCCCACAGCCTGCCGAAATTAAGATTGCGAAACACCTCCGGCAGCGCGACGAATATCAAGCCTTGACCTTCCGAAGGCGCAATATTGCATGTATAGCAAATCGGGAATATCACTAGCCCCGATATTATCGCAACTGCCGTATCTATTACGATAATTACGGCAGTATCGATAGCTAGATTTTTCGATCGCTCTACATACGAGCCGAAAATCGTCATGCAACCAACCCCTACCGAAAGCGTGAAGAAAGCTTGTCCCATCGCAAGCATGGTATTTCGCAAAGGGTGCGACATGAATTTCGTCGCATCAGGATAGAGATAGAATTTCAAACCTTCCTTCGCGCCAGGTAGCATAAGCGCTTTGGCCGCAAGCAACACGAGGATCGCCAAAAGCGAGACCATTAATATTTTTGTAACTCTCTCTACTCCTTTAACTACGCCAGCCATGCACACCAAGCCTGCAAGGAGAACGACAAAAAGCATATTGAAAGCGCAAAGGGCCTTATTGGCCATAAGTGCGTTGAAGGCAACCGAGCAATCGCCTAGCGCGGCTACTCCGCCGCCGCGAAAATAATCCACCGCAAATTTCAAAAGCCATCCAGCGATATCGGTGTAATATATCATCAAAAGAAAATTGCCGGCAAAAATCGCGCCGCCAATGATTCGCCAAAACGTGCGGTGCTTCTTGACTTCATTTTCGCCGCTAGATAGCGTCGGCAGCGCAGATGCGATACCCGATTGCGCCGCTCGCCCTATCGCGAGTTCCGCCAAAAGAAGCGGATAGCCGAGCAAGACGAGAAACACGATATAGACAAGAACAAACATCGCGCCGCCGTTTTCGCCTACTATATACGGAAAGCGCCATACATTGCCTAGCCCTACCGCGCAGCCTGCCGCCAGCATCAAAAAGCCGAATCTCGATTTCAGATGCTCCCTCATGGCAAAATTCCCGATGCGTACCTATCGCGTCCTGCAAGGTCTTGGCGAATCTCTATATTCTCGAATCCATAATTGCGCATAAGCTTTCGGATTTGCTCGCCTTGGCTTTCCCCGATTTCGAAAAATACCGCGCCGCCGCTCTTTAGAAGGTTTAATGCATCCATTAGATATCTATCGTAAAAATCAAGCCCCTCCTTGCCGCCATCGAGCGCGAGTCGCGGCTCGAAATCCTTTACCCTTCTATCCAATCTATCGCATTCCGCGCTTGCGATGTATGGCGGGTTCGAAATAATTATATCGATAATTCCTGGATCTTCGAAATCATCAAGCCCATCCATCACTACGAATTCGACTTTGTTTTCGAGCTTTGTCTTTGCCGAGTTTTCTTTCGCTAGCTTAATCGCTTCCTCGCTTACGTCGCTACCTAGCAATATCGCTTCGCCTTTATATTCTTTGGCAATCGAAAGAATAATCGCGCCCGTCCCGGTTCCGACATCTACAATAAACGGGGCGCTCAAGTAGGATTTTTTGGCGAGGTATGATAACACAAGCGATACAAGGCCTTCCGTCTCTGGACGCGGAATCAGCGCGCGTCTATCGCATTTGAGAGTAAGAGCGCGAAAATCCCATTCGCCTAAAATATACTGCAACGGTTCGCCAGAGGCGAGGCGCAAAACGCCTCGCCTCATTGCATCTATATGCTTTTGCTCCGGTTGTTTGGCTAGAGTTGCCGCAAGCATCCCTCGAGTTACCCCAAGTAGGCGAGCGGCGAGGAATTCACTTGCGCTTTCGCCATCGTCAATTCCCTTTGCGATAAGAAAGCGACTGGATTTTTCTATTATATCGCGCCAAGTCATCAAAACGGCACATCATCCACGAATTCGCTATCTACATCGCTTGCCATTGCAGAGGCGGGTTCCGGCGCAACGGAACCAGATTCATCTACCTTCTCGATTTTCAAGCCGGTCAAATCGACAAAATATTGCGGACCTTTCGTGCCGCCATCCCAGCGCCGCCCATCGATCGCGAAACGAATCTTTACTCTCTCGCCCTTCGATACGCCATCAAGAAGCGAACAGTTCGTTTTCTTGAATGTGAATTTCACTGGGTTTGGGTAGCGGTTATCGGAATCTATATCGTTGCCGATAATCACTTCTCGCTTCGTAAACCCGCTGGTCCCGAAGCTTTGGGTCTGGCCGATTTCTTCGACCACGCCTTGATATTCGTACATTGCCATCTTCTTCTCCTTTTTAAAAAATGCGTATTTTGGATTCTCGACTATCTTACTATGGCGCGGCGAGCTTCCGCCAAATCCTTGAATTCGCCGCCAGTAATCATCTGCACGATCAAATTGCCGATAGCCGTTCCTTCGATAGGACCGGTAAATACTTCAAGGCCTGTCGCCTTCGCAGTTAGAGCATTCAGGAATTTATCCTGGCATCCACCGCCGACGATATTGATCGATGTAAATTCCTTGCCGCTGATTTTCGCAAGAACCTTAATCGCGCGAGCATAACAATCTGCGAGCGAGAGATATACCGACTTCATCAACTCGCCGATCGTCGAAGGCCTCTTCGCGCCGGATTCTTCCGCCGCCTTCATTACTTCGCCAATCATCGATACTGGATTCAAGAATCTTTCATCGTTCACATCGACAATCGCGCTATAATCGCTCGCTTCGGCGATTTTGCCAAGTTCTGCGAAGCTGTATTGATGAGTCTCGTCATAATCGCACAAACCCGCAAGCGCCGCAAGCGTTGCTTCACGCCCCTTGCCTTCGACATACTCTACGCCATTCAGTTCGCGGCGTATCGACTGGATCATCCATAACCCCATGATATTCTTCAAATACCTATATCTACCCCACGCGCCGCCTTCATTCGTGAAATTCGCTTCACAAGATTCTTTCGTCGTAATGGCTTCTGTATTTTCTATCCCCAATAGCGACCATGTACCCGAAGATAGATACACCGCCTTGTCGTCGCGCGCAGGAACTGCGAGGTACGCGCTAGCCGTATCGTGCATTGCGGCGAGAATTACCTTTGCTCCGCGATATTCGCCAACCTTGGCGCCAGGCATCTCGAGCTTTCCGAATATCTTCTTCGGGAACCCTAACTTTTCTATCAAATCGAAATCCCAATCTTTCTTCGCCGCATTGAGTAGCGAGCTCGTGGATGAATCGGTGTATTCATGCACAATATTGCCGGTAAGCGCATAGTTCAGGTATTCGGGAATCATCAAAAGCGACTCAGCCTTTTCGAGTTGCTCCGGATGCTCTTTCTTTAGCGCCCAAAGCTGATATATCGTATTGAAACTCGCTTTCTGGATTCCTGCGCGCGAATACAGCTCTTCGAAACTCATTACCTTCGCCTCGATATCGGCATCTTGTCCATTATTGCGCGCATCTCGATATGCGACTGCGTCGCTGCAAAGCTTGCCCTCGGCATCAAGTAGCACAAAATCCACCCCCCAAGTATCGATGCCGATAGATTCTATCTCGCATCGCTTCATCGCTTCGTCTATGCCGGCTTTGACGCTTGCGACAAGCTTTTCGATATCCCAGCAATCATGCCCATCCTTGCGTATCTGCGAATTCTCGAAGCGGTATACTTCTTCAAGCGAGATTTTCCCGTCCTTGACTGTTCCGATAATGTGACGGCCCGAGCTAGCCCCAATATCAATAGCAAGATAATTCTTCATAGTGGCTGATATTATAGCATATCCTCCGCGCAGATTCAATAGCCTAAAGTATGTTTATGCTTTTTGAAAATTAGAAATTCAAAGGTTCAATTGCATTTGCGTCGTCGAACGCACCTATATACCCATGAAAGCCACAATTATGGAAAATCTTCTATATCTTCCGGCAATTCGGGACACTCCGGCAACGCACTGAGTTCTTCGCAGTATGCAGGACATTCGTGCTTTACAATATTCCACAACGCTACATAGTCTACGCCAAAATACTGATGTATAAGCACATCTCTCAAGCCGGCCAAACCGCTCCAGTCTACCATTGGGTGCAAATCGCGAAATTCATCCGGGATATGCTTTATGGCCTCCCCTATTACTTCGCAATTGCGTATTACGGCATCGCGAGTCTTTCGGTCTGCAAGAAAATCTTCCAAGGACATCCCTTTTGTAAAATCTTCAACAATACGCATGGCCATCACGACATGACCAACAAAGGCAGACATATCGCGCTTGCTCATACGGGCACGGCCTCCTTGCGAATGAATTTGCCGATGTAAGGGCTAAGCCCGCGCTCCGAAACCACATCGACTTGCCTTGAGAACAATCGATTGAATCCGTCGCGAATATGCACGATATCCAGCAAAGAAGCCTCATCGTTGAATTTCACAAGAAAATCGATATCGCTCTCTGGCCTCTCTTCTTTACGTGCACACGAACCGAACACCCAAAGCTTCTCGGCTTTGTGTTTGCGCGCAATCTCATATATTTCATTGCGCCTTGCCTTTATCTCATCGAGCATGCACATATCTCAATCTCGAATTACGCCACTATTGTATCATATTTCCCGCTGCGCTTCAAGTAGGGGAATGAGAAAAATGGTTGTTTATACCAAAATATTCCTTATGGAGTGAAAAATTTTGTTAGATAGGGCCACTGCATTGCAGTGGCGTTATCTACCAAAACGAAACCTACGCCACTTTTCTGGCGCCACTTTCGCGGCAGCCGAATAACCACTGCGCACTCAGCGCCTCTCGGGTTAAACAAAAACTGAACAAAATTAACAATTCCATCATTCGTCATTCGTAATTCGTCATTGCGAAGCGGCGGCGAACGCCGCTAGGAATTTATCGAATGCCTCGCGGTTCTTGCGACCAGGCGAAGATTCTATAGAACTTGAAACATCTATAATATCCGCGCCAGTATCGATAGCTTCGGCGATATTATCAAGACCTATGGAACCAGCCAATATCACGCGGCGATTTTCCCCTTTGAGTCGAGTCGCAAGCTTCCAATCGGCAAGTTTGCTTTCATTGCCGCGCCTGCCATCTATAAGCGTTGCATCGCCCAATATTTCTTTGCCGCAATAAAGCGCCCAAACTTCATATCCCAACGCCTTAATCGATTCAACTTCATATTTGGAATATTCCCCGTGAAGTTGTATTACATCCAGCTTAACGCTGGAGGCGATCTCCTTGATTCGATTCAAAGATTGCGTGGTAAACACGCCAACCAATTTTGTTTTGTTGCCGACTGCGCGTACGGCACGAGCGATTTGCCCGGCCGTTGCGCAGTCGATAAATCTAGGTGAAGACTCAGCGAATATGAGGCCTAGATAATCGACTTGCCGCTCGGCCGCATATCTAGCGAAGTCGACTTCGGTTACGCCGCATATTTTCAACTCAGGCATGGCTTACGACCTTCAGAAAGGCATTTGACGATTCTCGAGCCGACAACAAATCCATCCGCGTGCTTGCAGACTTCAAGCGCTTGCTCGCGAGTAGAGATACCGAACCCTGCGGCAATCGGCAAATGCGTGAGCGAGCGAATTCCTTCCAGTCTCGCGGCCAAATCCGGCGGCAGATTCTTTCTTTCGCCCGTTGTGCCCTTCACCGTAATTACATACAAGAATGTATTATCTAGTCCCTTCTCAAACGCCTTCACGCGCTCTAGCGTCGTATTTGGCGCGATGAGCGGGACGAACGAAATTCCTCGCGGCGCGATGACGCTCAATAATTCATCTCGCTCTTCATACGGCAAATCGACAGGCAAAACGGCATCAATTTGCGCGCGAGCGGCTTCGCGGGCAAAATTCTCAAGCCCCATCGAATATATGAGGTTGTAATACGAGAAAAGCACGAATGCGGTATCCGGATGGCGTTCGCGCAATCTCGCGGCGCTCGCAATTACGTCGTTAATCGTCACGCCTTGCTCAAGGGCTTTGTAGGAGGCTGTTCGAATGACCCCGCCATCGGCAAACGGATCTGAAAACGGAACGCCGAGTTCGATTATATCTGCCCCTGCGGCTATAATATCATCGACAGCCCTTTCGCTTTGCTCTAGAGTTGGATAGCCCATTGTAACATAAGCGACAAATGCGCCGCGATTTTCGCGTTTTGCTTTTTTGAAAGCTTCAGTGATTCTTTGCATCTTTATACCTCCTGATGTTTTCCATATCCTTATCGCCACGTCCGCTCAAGTTTACAAGCAATATTGCTGATTTCGGAAGATGCGGCGCGCGCTTTATCGCTTCGGCCAGCGCATGGCTCGATTCAAGCGCCGGTATTATTCCTTCGAAACGGCAGAGCGCATCGAAAGCTTCAATCGCCTCGTCATCGGTTATTACCGTATATTCGGCTCTTTTGGTATCGTGCAAATAGCAATGCTCCGGACCTACTCCAGGGTAGTCTAGCCCCGCGGATACGGAATAAGTATCGAGTATATTGCCGTCTGGCGTTTGCAAAAGCATTGTCTTTGCGCCGTGCAAAACGCCAAGGCGACCTCCGTTGATCGAAGAGGCGTGCTGATTCGTCTCAAGGCCTTTTCCGCCTGCTTCCACACCGACGAGTTTTACTTCCTTATCATCGATAAACCCTGCGAATAACCCCATTGCATTGGACCCGCCCCCTACACATGCTATCGCTTCATCCGGCAAGCGGCCGAATTTTTCGAGGCACTGCCTGCGCGCTTCCTTGCCGATTACGCTCTGGAAATCGCGGACAATCTGCGGGTATGGCGCAGGACCCGCGACCGTGCCGATTACATAAAAGGTATCGTCGCAATTCGCGACCCAATCGCGTAGCGCTTCGTTCATCGCGTCCTTCAGCGTTGCGCTCGCTTCCGATACAGAATGAACTGTTGCGCCGAGCATTTTCATGCGCTCGACATTCGGAGCTTGTCGCTTGACATCTATTTCGCCCATGTATACATCGCAAGATAACCCGAAGAGCGCCGCGACTGTAGCCGTAGCTACGCCATGCATCCCTGCGCCCGTTTCGGCGATGAGGCGTTTTTTGCCCATGCGCCGGGCAAGCAACGCTTGGCCGATCGTATTATTGATCTTATGCGCGCCAGTATGATTAAGGTCTTCCCTCTTCAAGATAATCTGCGCGCCGCCGAGATGTTCGCTAAGACGCCGCGCGCAGGTAATCGGACTTTCCCTGCCTACGTAATCACGCAAAATTTCATGAAATTCGCGCTGGAAAGATTCGTCCCCCGTAGCCTCTTCGTAAGCCGCCTCGAGTTCTTTAAGCGGCGCCATCAATGTTTCGGCGACATATTGTCCACCATATATTCCATAATGTGTATTCATTGTTTTTCGTTTTTTAGGTTTGAAAGAATTTTCGCGAGCGCTTCGCCGGGATTATCCGAGCGCATTAGAGCCGTGCCTACCAAAAACGCATCGGCGCCGGCGTCTCGCGCTCGCGCAATCGCCGCGGCATCGTGCATACCGGATTCCGCGACCTTGAAAAAGCCGCAGGGAATTTTCGCGATGAGTTTTTCTAGCAGCGTTACATCGCAAGAAAAATTCCGCAAGTTCCGGCAATTCACGCCGATTATACGCGCGCCGGAATCTATGGCGAGATCGATTTCTTTTTCCGAATGCGTCTCGACCAAGGCGTCAAGTCCGATTTCATGCGCTAGCACAATTAGATTTTCGAGCTGCACTTTCTCTAGCGCGGCCGCAATCAACAGCACTGCGTTGGCGCCGGCGGCGAATGCTTCGGCTATTTGCCTAGGTGTCGAAATAAAATCTTTGTATAGAAGAGGCAACTTGGTATTGGCTCTTACAGCACGAAGATATTCTTCGCTTCCCATGAAACGATGCGGCTCGCATAAAACGGAAAGCGCCGCGGCGCCAGCCTCTTCCAGAGATTTGGCAAGCTCCAAAGGCTTGAAATCGCCGCGAATCAAACCTTCGGAAGGACTCGCCTTCTTGAGTTCCGCTATGATGGAAATTCCATCTTTCGCTATGGCCTTCCCAAAACGCCCTCCTTGCGAATTTTTGCGCTCAAGCGCATCATTGCGCCTAATGGCAATCAATTCCTCGAGTATATCGCTCATTTTACAGCCTCCAGCAAGCCCCTCAATTTTGTGAACGCGCGACCAGAATCAATCGATTCGGCCGCGAGCATAAGCGCGTGACGGTAATCTTTGGCCTTGCCGCCAACAAGAATCGCCGCAGCTGCATTTTCTATCGCCGAAGCGCGATAGGCGCCGCGCAATTCTCCACGCAATACGCCTGTAAGGATTTTCGCGTTCTCTTTCGCGTCACCCCCTCTTATCGCTTCGACTCCGAATCGCTCGCCATATTCCTTGCCGACATCCAATAACTTGTTGCGCACAAGCCCCTCTTCCAGCGATGCGACAAACGTAAAACCTTCTGGGCTTACCTCGTCTATTCCGCCTGCGCCCGCGACCACGAGCGAGCGCACCGAACCAAGCCTCAGTAGCGCATTTGCCAAAAGCCCGGAAAGCTTTTCGTCTGGAACGCCTATTACCTGCCTCTTCGCGCCTGCCGGATTCGTAAGCGGCCCGAGAAGATTAAAGAGAGTCCTGAAGCCAAGCGTACGCCTTACACCTGCGGCAAAACGCATTGCAGGATGCATCTCTTTGGCAAACAGAAAACCGATCCCGACTGTTCGTATAGCACGCTCGACGGCTAACCTGGAAGCCGAAAGATTAAGACCAAGCTCACGCAATACATCCGCCGAGCCGCACTTTGAAGTAGAAGCCACATTGCCGTGCTTGGCAATGATTACCCCCGCACCTGCGGCGATAAAAGCAGCGGCCGTAGATACATTAAACGTATTGGCGCCATCTCCGCCGGTTCCGACTATATCGACGACATCCAAATCAGCGACATCCAATTTAACTCCCGCGCCCGACATCGCCCGCGCCGCGCCAACAAGCATATCTACGCAAACAGGCGCCTTGGCTAATGCCGTCAAAAAGGCAGCGAGCTCTACTTCGCCGACTTCGCCGGACATGATGGCAGAAAAATATCCTTCGCTATCCTCTTCGTTCAAGTTATCGCCTTCGAGCAAACATGAAAGCAACGCTTTGCGCTTTTCCAAGCCAAGCGAATTTACTATGCGTTTATGGGTAATGGATGAAATGAAATTCGCGAGCTGCTTAGCACCCTCCGGCGTGCCAATCGATTCTGGATGATATTGAAGCGATTCTATCGGCATAGTCTTATGCCTTAGGCCCATTATTTCGCCATCATCGCTTTCTGCGCTTATTTCCAATTCTTCCGGCAAGCTTGAGCGATCGACCGCGAGCGAATGATAGCGCATGGCCGCGAAGCCTTGATCAAGACCACAGAACAATCCCTTGCCATCGTGCCTTATGCGGCTTGTCTTGCCGTGCATCAGAGATTTTGCATGAACGATTTTTGCGCCAAACGCCTGCGCGATCGCTTGATGTCCAAGGCATATTCCGAGCAGCGGAATTTTCCCTGCGAATGCTTTGATCGCCTCGAGCGTCACTCCGGCGGAATCCGGCGTGCCGGGCCCTGGCGACAAAACGATCGCCTCGGGTTTTAACGCGGCTATTTCCTCTATTGTTATTTTGTCGTTTCGCGCGACTTTCACCTCTACTTCCAGCGCTCGCATCATTTGCACCAGATTGTAGGTAAACGAATCGTAATTATCAATCATCAGTATCATTGCAATTCCTCCGCGAATTTTACGGCCTCAAAAACGGCCTTTGCTTTATTGATCGTCTCTTCATATTCTTTCTCGGCAATCGAATCTGCTACAATGCCGGCGCCTGCGCGAATAGAAAGAATCTCGCCCACCTTTACGAGAGTCCTGATTACAATCGCCAAATCCATGTCGCCGGTGTACGAGAAATATCCTGCGGCGCCGCCATACACGCCTCTAGGGGATTTCTCGAACTCTGCAATAAGCTCCATTGCTCTTACTTTCGGCGCGCCGGATAACGTGCCGGCCGGGAATGCCGCCTTGACAAGATCGAAAGCATCGTATCGCGAATCAAGTACGCCCTTTACATCGCTGACTAAATGCATTACATGCGAATAGCGCTCTATTCTCGCGAGGTTTTCTACGCGGACGCTTGCTGTTTCGCATACGCGCCCTAAATCGTTTCTTCCTAAATCCACAAGCATTACATGCTCGGCGTTTTCTTTTTCATCGCCTTTCAACTCGCGCTCGAGCGCCGCATCTTCGGCAATAGTCTTGCCTCTCGGACGAGTCCCGGCGATAGGCGAAGTGGAAGCCGTGCGCCCCGAAAGCTTGACGAGCTCTTCCGGCGACGAACCTATAAGAGTCTTATTGCCGATTCGCATGAAGAAGTTGTACGGCGAAGGATTTATCGCTCGCAATGAACGATACAAAGAAAGCGAAGATACGCTAGAGCGCGCAGTGAATTTCTGTGAAGGCACGATTTGTATAACTTCGCCCGCACGGATTGCCGCCTTGCATTTTTCGACCATTTCGCAAAATTCTTCGCGCGTCATTTCAGAGCGGAAACTTTCCGATTCGCCTTTGGATTCTTCCCTCTCCCTCGCGACGGTGGAAGCAATAGATTCGGCGCTTAATATCTTTTTGTGGATTCTCGATATTTCCGACATCGCAAATTCGTATGCATCCGGCCGCGCTGTATCTGCGATTACGACAATTGTGACAGTTAGCGTTACATTATCGAAAATGAGGAATTTATCGCATACGAGAAAAGCCATATCCGGAGTATTGTTTTCCGGTTCCAGCTTTAGGCGCGGCTCGAAGATTCTGACCGCCTCATACGAAATATATCCAACCGCGCCGCCTTGAAATTCCGGCAGCTCGCTTGCTCTAACATATCTCAAATCAGAGAAAGCTTTCTTCATCCTTTCAAGCGCATCGCCGCCTTCTATGCGCAAGCCCGGCTCTATTCCCAAAAATGAATAGCGCCCGCGCGCCTCGCCTAACGCCACACTTTCCAAAAGGAACGCTTCTTCCTCTTCTTTTAGACGCGATAGCGCGGCGACGGGCGTCTCGCGGTCTGCGAGATACTCCTTGAATACGGCAACGCGATCGGCGTTTGCCGAGCGGCGCTCGTATTCCTCTTTCGTTAATAGCTTCATCTTTATTCTTCCTTCTCGAGTTTAGTTTATGTTGTTGAATTTCTTAATATGCTAAAAGACCGAATCCCTTGCTTTGGATTCGGTCCTTACCCCTTTCAGGTTTGGCGTTGAATGTCTTTTTCTTTACGAAGCAATCATGCGCCATGCAGAACCGAATCCGCACGGCCACCACCAATACTTGTTCATAATGACTACTTCGTTCATAACGCCGCGTATTGTATCATATTTCCCCGCCCGCCGTCAAGGGGGAAAATGAAGTTCAGATGTTCAGAAGTTCAGATGTTCAGAGGTTCAGGGCGATACGAAATTCGTCTAGCGTTCGGGCGAGTTTCACGATTGGCCAAAGACGGCGATAGCGCGGCAACTCTTTCCAATAGCTGGCGAGCTCTTTCATTCTGCCTAGAACAGCGCGTGGCGAACCAAGCTCCTTAAGCGAATTTTCTATATATTTTTCGACAAGCTCGTTTGAATTTTCCCTCTCTCCAAGCGAACGGATAAAGGAGCGGCCAATCATTAGATATTCTTTCGGCCAGTCGAAATCGTCGATTGGCGCGTCTCCATTATAGATTAGCGGCACTTTTGCATTGCTCGCTATTTCTTTGAATTCTTCGAGGTGAACATTGCCGCAATACATTTCTTTTGCGGTTCTCGAATGAACGGTAAGATAGCGAAGTGGGAAATCATTGATAAGCGGCATAAGAGCTTTCAGTTCATTCGGCGAATCTATTCCAAGACGAGTCTTGACGGAAAATCTTCCTTCGCCCATTATAGATACCCCAACGCTCATCATCTCCGCGAGGAGCTTCGGGTTTTTCAACAACCCCGAGCCGCGTCCTTTGTTTCTGACCATCGGGAAAGGACACCCCGCGTTCAAATCGGCGGTATCATAACCTTTTTCGCGAATTTTCTCTAAACAGAATTTCAGCGCATCGGGGTCCTTGCCGATGAATTGCGGCGTAACTTTAATCGAGGGGATTTCCTCCCCTCGACCAAGTTCGCGATCTTTCAGCGGATTTACCCCGGCGTTCGCGGTTATGAAAGGCGTGATAGCCTCTGTAAAGCCCGCTTCGGCGATTTCATGCGAAAAGGTAGCTCTAAAGCACCTAATCGTAACACCCCTCAGCGGCGCGAGAATCATTCGTAGAAATTACCCATTTTGCGAAGTTTCGCGTAGCGCTTTTCGACGAGCTCGTCGACCGGTATAGCCGCAAGCTCCTTAAGCGCAACTTTAAGCGACTTCTTCACATATTCGCAAGCGGCCTTGATATTTTTCTGTGCGCCGCCGGCGGGTTCTTTTACGATTTCATCGATGATGCCGAGTTTTTCGAGATCGCTCGCGGTAATCTTCAGGGCTTCTGCGGCTTCCGGCGCTTTCGTGCCATCGCGCCACAAAATTCCCGCGCACCCTTCCGGCGAAATCACGGAATAAACAGCATTTTCCAGCATCAGCACTTTATCGCCGACGGCAATCGCGAGCGCACCGCCCGAGCCGCCTTCGCCCGTCACTACGATAATTACCGGGGTCTTCAAAAGCGCAAATACCTCGAGCGATTTCGCAATCGCCTCGGCTTGTCCGCGCTCCTCGGCTTCGCGCCCGGGATATGCGCCGGGGGTATCGACAAAAGTGATGATTGGATTATGGAATTTCCCGGCAAGACGCGCTAAGCGCATGGCTTTACGATAGCCATCGGGATTCGCCATACCGAAATTCGCTTCCATATTTTCTTCGACTGTCGCGCCCTTGTTGTGGCCGAGAATGAGTACATTCACGCCATCAAGCGAACCAAAGCCGCCGACAAGCGCTCTATCATCATTTACAAGCCTATCGCCATGAAGCTCTTCGAAATCATCGAAAATATTTTCGATGAAATCTTTGAGGTGAGGTCTCTTCGGGTCGCGAGCGAGTTTAACGCGGTCCATCGCGGTGACTTTCACAGGCGCCTTAGCCGCCTTTGCCTCCGCTTTCTTAGGAGCTTTTGCCTTGGTTTTCGTATCGGTCTTTTTCATTTTTCGTTACTCCTAAATTTATCAAAATCCCCAAAATGCGAGCATCTTCGCGATAAATCCCTTGAGGTTTTTGCGCTCGACGATCTTATCGATGAAGCCATGCTTTTCGAGATATTCGGCAGATTGGAAATCGGCCGGCAATTTCTGATGAATCGTATTCTCGATGACGCGGCGGCCGGCAAAGCCGATTAGCGCCTTGGGTTCGGTTACATTGATATCGCCGAGCATTGCGTAAGAAGCAGAAACGCCGCCGGTCGTCGGGTCGGTGAGAACCGAGATATAAGGCAGCCCCGCCTCTTTCAGCTTGCCGATCGCCGCAGAAGTCTTGGCCATCTGCATTAGAGAGACAATTCCCTCATGCATTCTCGCGCCGCCAGAAGCCGAAAAGAGAATCAACGGCCGCCTCTCTTCAATCGCCTGCTCGCATGCACGCGCAATTCGCTCGCCCGTGCCGGAGCCAAGGCTGCCGCCCATGAATGCGAAATCCATGATTCCGAGCATCGCTTTATGACCGGAAATCTCGCAAGTTCCCATTACGATAGATTCTTTTTCGCCGGTCTTTGCAATCGTAGCTTCGACTTTTTCTTTGTAAGGACCGGTTGCATCGTGGAAATCGAGATGATCGGAATAGCTTACTTCGCGGAATACTTCGGCAAACGAACCTTCATCGGCGATTTGCGCAATCCTCTCGCGTGCACTCAGGCGCCCGTGATAATTACACTTCGGGCAAATCGCGTTATTCGATTTCCACACGGCTTTCGGCATGTGGCTGGAGCACTTCGGGCATATCGCCCATAATGCCTTTGCCGGCGGAATCTTTGGCTTTTCTTCTTTCTTTACGAACCAACTCATTTTTCGACTCCCCTTTTAGGTCCTTTATTCGTATTATTACATCGGAATGAAAATTATTCCGTAAAGCGAGGCATCCTTGCCGCCATACGCTTTCACGCCGTGGGTCACGACCGAATTGTAGTAGGCCGTATCGCCAGGGTTCAGGATATATTTGTCGCGCCCGTACAAAAGCTCGATTTGGCCAGAGACGCAAATCAAGAATTCCTCGCCTTCATGGGCCGAGAACATATCTTCACCATCCGCAGGGAATTCATAGAAGAACGGCTCCATGTGACGATCGGGCTTGCCGAAGGCGAGCGAGCGACAGACATAGCCGTGGGATTTTACCGTATCAACCGGCGCGGTTTGATCTTCGCCCTTGCGCGAAATCACGGGATCCGGCTTGAATTGGTCGTCCATAAACGTTCCAAGCCTCTGACCAAGCGCACGCGAAATTTTGATTAGAATACCTATTGCCGGTATTACTTCGCCGGCCTCGATTGCGACGAGGACTTTCTCATCGACGCCGCTCTTTTCCGAAAGATCCGCAAGCGTCAGGTTTTGCTCTTCACGATATTTCCTAACTCTCACTCCGACCTTTTTCTCGACTCCCATATATTTACCTTTCTGCTTTGCCCACCGTGTGGACTTTGAAATTCTTTTAGTTCTTCTTCTCTTTTTGTTGCACTTTTGCGCCTTCGCCCGATTTTAGAGCTTCTTCCTTGGCGATTCTCGCATCTTCAAGCTGGCGCTTTGTTTCGAGAACCGCCGCCGAATCCGGTATAAGCTCGAGCGCGTGCTTTACATTGACTTCGGCCGCGTCGAATTTACCCTGTTCGATTTGGACCATTGCGAGATTGTTGTATATCGCCGCGGGCTGATCGTTGCGAATCAGGCATTGCTTTAGATACGTCTCGCAAAGAGCAAGCTTGCCCTGGCGCTGATAATACATGGCCATGCACCAATTCGCATCCGGGTCGTCCGGGTCGCCTTCGAGAATCATGCGCGCGAATTCGCTGCCGACTTCGAAATCGGCCCTGACCAGCGCCAGATGCAGAATTTCGCGCGGCGTAGGCCTTGCTTTCATCTGATCCATACGCCTGCGGACGACTTCCCTCAAGGCTTCTTGATATTTGGCGTTCAGTTTTTCGAGCTTGCGATATTTTTCGCGGTTGGCCAGCGAAATATCCACGAGCCCTTGGTTCGCATACCAATCTGAACGGTATAGGCACATTCTGCCAAGGCGCCACATTACGTTGCAAAAAGCATCCTTCAACGATTTATCGGTGCAGTCGCCATAGCTGGAACTCGCGAGCACAATTGCGCGATCTTCAAAATCTTTCGCCCTCCTTTCGGCAGCGAGACGCTTTTCTTCATCTTTCGAAGTCGGCAACGAAAGCATGCCGCCGACGGGTGGCAAGGGCTTGCCATCGCGAATCCAAAGATCGAAGCCGACCTGCACCGCGACATTGGTCAAATTTGCCGGCTTATCGTGAATCCACGTCCTTAGACCCATCGCGCTATCGAATTTGAAAGAATCGTAATCTTCGCGGTTCTTGGGGTCTAGACCGCGCGTCCTGAGATATTCGGCGTTCGGCTCCAGCGCGAAAAGCGAATAGCAATAGAGTTTTTTGCCGCGCGCGAGGCTTTCGATTTCGATTGCGTTATCGAGTTTGCCGTCGGAAAAGAGAATCATCCGGTCTTCCGCCTCTTCAACCGTAGCGCGAACAGTATCGCCGACAAGCGCCAGCATCTGGCGAGTTTTTTCTTTCTTGCGCCCGGGGATAACCGCGGCGATAAGCATCAGCGGGACGATTACGACACCTAATTTTCTCAAGATTTCAGCAACCGTCAAGCTCATTACGTGCTCATCGGTACCATCATCCTCATCCTCTGCGACGCTGAAATATTTTTTTGCCAGCTTATTGTGGTCGCGGCAAAGCCCGTCTACGCCAAGAATCGTGACGGAGCAGGCGACCGTCAAGACGCACATCAGCGAGCAGAGCGAAAGCAAGTAGCCCGAATTGACGTCTACATGGGTCCAAAACCAAAGTTGCGGAATAGAAGCGCACTGCGAAAACGCCAGAATGCCGCAGAACAGAAATACTATGCCCGTTGAATAGGATAGAAAACTCTCTTCATCCGCCGCAACGGAAAAGCGCACTATCGAAACGACGAAAGGACCGATTGCGAAGCCCAGGAGCAAAATCCAGCCCGCGAGGCTTGCCGCGCCGGTCGCGCCGGAGACATAATTTTGGGCGTATTTCAGCGGCAGATCGCCGACACTCAAGCCGCCGGGGATGAGGCCACCGCATTTTATGAACGTAACGCAGTTTATTCCCACGCCAAGGAGAATGGCGAACATCAAGAAGAATGTCATGTGCCACTTGCCGACTTCGATAAGCGCCGGCTTGAAGAATGGCGATTCGAGATTCGGCAAAACCTTGATTACGAAAAAGTTCAGGGCGATAAAGAGCAATGTAATGGCGATTCCTGCCGGAGAATCGGCGATAAGCAACCCGAGCAGCGCCGCGCAGATATAGGAATACCTAAGAAGCCCCTTGCGCAAAAAGGCGAAGAAAAATTCGATAGCGGCGACTGTAAGCGCGAGCAAAATTGTAGTCTCGCAGAAGAACTGGCCTGCGGCCCAAACGGGGTCGGATGCGGCAAAAGAAACAGCACCGATTGCTGCGGCTATTCTCATCACCAATTTGCGGCGCGGCGATCTCTGAGGCCTTGCGCGCATTACGAAGGTAAGCGCCTCGCGAAGGAACGAATAGACGAAAACCGTGATTATCGCCAGCGTCACGTGCCCCATCAAGGCCAAAATCTTGTTCGCGTGAGCTACAGTAAAGATGGAATAAACCTGCGAAGCGATAGCCGTCCAAAGCCCTGGCACAATCGTGCTCGCAGGTCTTGCGCCCGATGCGACAGCCGCATCAGCCCATATTGACGGGCTCATTGCGGGGTAAGCCCAATATGTCTGGAAAAACCAAACGCCAAAAGCGATTGCGCCGGCGAAGACAAAATCCAGCAAGCCGAGTTTCTCGGCTGCAGCGATTTCCTTCGCACGCTCCTTGTCTAAACTGTTCGTATCCTCGTCATCCCGGTCGTTCAACCTGCGCATAGTTTCTAATCCTTATATGGGTTGTCGGAAATTATACTATAGAAATGGCGTCTATGTCAATCGTCAAGCGAATTTCCTTTGGTGAAGAGCGCTCCTCTAGAAGCCACGTCCAAGCGGCGCGAATCGCCGCTACGCTCTGGCTTCGGATGGTGATTTGCCATCTAAACCAGCCATCCGCCTTTTCGATCGCGCTTGGATATGCCTCGCTCACGTCAAACCAAACGCCTCGATTCTTGGAGCTGGCGATGCGCCTGGCGAAAGTCGCGAGGCTTTTCGAATACATGGTCGCCCAATCGGTCGCGATCTTCGGGTCCTTAGAAGCGATAGTCGCCGCGGCTAGATGGGTATAGGGCGGCAAATTCTGTTCGCGCCGCTCAACAAGCTCGTCTTTGGCAAATGCGGTGAAATCGCCCTTCGCCGCCGCGCGGATTACGGGATCGTCCGCATTGTAGGTTTGAATATATACTTCACCCGGCAGCTCTGCGCGTCCGGCGCGTCCCGATACTTGCGCGAGCAATTGAAAAGTTCGTTCAGTGGCGCGGAAATCCGGCATATTCAAAGAGCTATCGGCGTTCAGGACTCCGACTAGAGTAACATTCGGGAAATCCAGGCCCTTGGCGATCATTTGCGTGCCTAGCAAAATTTGCGCTTCGCCTCTGCGAAATGCGCCGAGTATATCATCATGGGAATTGCGGCGGCTTGTGGAATCGGCGTCCATCCTCAATATCTTCGAGTCGGGGAAACATTTTTTCAGGGCATCTTCCGCCCTCTGGGTTCCGATTCCCTTATAGACAAGACTAGACGAGCCGCACTTGGGGCATTTCATCGGCACTGGAGCCCAAGCGCCGCAGATATGGCACCTTAGGCAACTATCCGCGCGATGATAAGTATAGGCGAGCGAGCAATTCGGGCACATGATGCTCTCGGAGCAATTTTCACACATAACCGAACGCGAAAAACCACGACGATTCAAGAAAAGTATCATCTGTTCGCCGCGATCGAGTCTAAGCCTAATTGCATCCAAGAGCTCGCGGGAATAGATTTTCCCCGCGCTTTCCCCTTCCATATCTACTATATTGACATACGGCAAGGTGCCGGCGCCCGCCCTGATATTCATTTCGGCGAGTTGATATTTGCCGGTTTGCGCGTTCTTCCAACTTTCCAATGAAGGGGTCGCCGAGCCTAATATTACTTTCGCGCCCTCCAGCGCGCCACGCATTACAGCTACATCCCTCGCATTGTAGCGCGGCATGGAATCTTGCTTGTAGCTGGTATCATGTTCTTCATCTACTACAATCAGTCCAAGATTTTGCACGGGCGCGAATACCGCGCTTCGCGGGCCGACGGCGACTCGCGCCT
Source organism: Kiritimatiellia bacterium (assembly GCA_017447805.1). Lineage (GTDB taxonomy): Bacteria > Verrucomicrobiota > Kiritimatiellia > RFP12 > UBA1067 > UBA1067. Next base: position 47,765 of record JAFSMR010000001.1, read on the forward strand.
CGCCAGAGCGAATTCTATGCCATTCATCGAATCTCTCGCCATCGGAAAGCGCGGAATGCAATACCGCGATTTTTTCGCCGAAGCGCGATGCAAATCGCTGGACGGTCTGGGGAGTTAGCGCAATTTCTGGAACAAGCACAATCGCGCCCTTGCCTTGATTCAGAACTTCTTCAATCGCCTGAAGATAGACTTCCGTCTTTCCGCTGCCCGTTATGCCCTTTAGCAACAATGGTTTTGTAGCGTCATTTATCGCCGCAAGCGCCGCACTTTGTTCGCTGTTTAGTTTCAGCTTTCGCGATGGCAATATCCGTTTATTCGCGAGAGGATTACGCCGCCGCGCGATTGGCGCGACTTTAACGAAGCCCGCCTTTTCCATTTGACGCAATGTAGCGGGGGTCGTAGACAATTCATTGCAAAGCGAATTCAGCCAACCGCCACCAAGCCTTTCGATTTGCTCTAACAACCATTGCTGACGCTTTGTGAGCTTGATTTCGGCGCCGGCGGATTGTGGGGCGGTGTTGCTCGCAATCGCCTCTACATATAACTGAAGCTTTTCGCTAGCGCCAGGTTTCATTACAGAAGAAGGCACGGCCGCTTTCAATACGCTCTCTATTGGCGAGATCGTATATTTCGCGATTTGTTCTGCGAGTATGAGCGTTTTAAACGAGAAAAATGGATTTTTATCGACTATTTTATTGATTTTCTTCAGTTTATACTTGCGCTCCTGCGCTTCGCGCGATGGATTTTCGGCGATTTTCATCGCAAAAGCGCGCGCTTCGCGTCCCGAAAATGGTACCGAAAGGAGCTGGCCTACAACCAGCTCCTTCTCTAGCGCCTCAGGGACTTCGTATTCGAATAACCTATCCAGCGCCAAGTCTATAGCAACTTGAACTACCACTTTCTATTAAGGAACGAGGTACTTCATCGTCACGCTCTCGGGAACCGTGAAGCTCTGACGCTTGTAGACATCGTTGACCTTGGCATCCTTCGCCTTGATTACATCCGTGCCGCCGCCCTTGCGAACGAGAACAAAGCCCTTGTTGCTGAACGGCTGAGAGTAGGTCTTGCCAAGCGTAATCTTCTCCTTGACCGTGCCCATGGAGTGGGTGCCGGAGCTTACGGGGAAGAAGCTTGGATCGGTCGTCGCGTTACGCGAGATGAAGACGGGAACAATATCTTCAAGACCATCATCAGGCATACCGCCGAGGACTGTCCAGCCGATATTCTTCTGATCGAACTTGCCGCTGCCGCTATGCGCAGGAACACCAGGTCCGCCGACTACCTTGACATCGACATCTACATAACGATCTTGCGACCAATCGTCAGTTCCATATTCATCCATCTTGAATAGCTCGTTGAAGTATTCGGTCGAAGTTCCGAACGTCTTGCCGGCGATATCGTCGGAATCCGAGGAGGGGTTTTCGACCTTCGGCCAAACAGAGGAACCGGTGGTGCTCTGACGGTCGAGGTTGGCTGTCGTAATCGCCTTGAAGAGGTTTGAACCGTTGATCGACATCGCCGAAGCGTTAGCCGAGAACATGGCCGCGCCAATCGCTGGGAATAGCGCACCCATCAAAATGCCGAGAATGCCGATTACTACCAGCAACTCGACCAGCGTGAATCCTTTGGACTGTTTTTTCATATAGCTACTTCTTCCTTTCTTGAGTTTTCACTTTGTATTATCTCAAATTTCCCGTTTCCTTTCAAGTGCCTTTTTTAAATAAGGTGCATAGGCCTTTGTATAGGAATAGAACGAAAAAGCGTTAAGACCAATCATCGCGGCCTCTGAAATATAGCATAAAACAAGCAATGTTCGCTCTAGCCAACAGGGCGAAATGGCGTTGAAAACGACATAGGCGTAGATGAGGCCTGCGGTAGGGAAGGTAAGAGCGGTGCGAACCTTTCCAAGCCACATCGCGGCCCCATCGCCGCCATAGAGCGACGCTACCGACCGCATGAAAGTAACCCATAGATCGCGCAGGGTATAGAGTATCGTAAAGCCTAGCAGCACAAGCGAATGCCATTCGCCGCCCGGCTGATGCATGACAAGCCATGTAAGGGACGGGAACACCACTACGTATACCGCCTTATCCATGAGAGGGTCGGCCATCTTGCCTAGAGGCGTCACTACATTCCAGCGCCTCGCGAGAAGCCCATCCGCCAAATCCGTAATGCCCGATAGAAACAGCGCGGTGCCGGCGAAGAAACCCGGCCAAAAGCCGCCGGCGTATTCTTCATATAGCGCAAAGCCCAGCCACGCGAATATGATCGGCAGACGGGAAAACGTCAATGCGTTTACTATAAGCGGCCGTTTGCTCACTCGGCGTTAAGCCCTTCCGCGATTACATCCTGTATTACGCTCATCGCTTCCTGGATATGCGTAAGACGCGATTTGAGCGCTTGAATCTGCAATTCCGCCTTCTGATAATTGCGGCGCGTAGCAAACAGCTGTTGCAGAATTTCGCCCTTGTCCATATCAAGGTCGCCAAGCTCCATCCCCTCGGGAATCGGCACGAGAATCGACTTGCCGCAGCTGGTGCAGTCTATCGAAAGCCCTGCCCCGCGGTAATCGATTACATGATTCATACCGCAATACGGACAATCGAAGCTGATATCCGTTGCTCTAATTTCGCCGGCGTCAGTAGGTTCTTTCTCGCTCATCTCGTGCTCCTTCTAATAAAGAGTCCTCATCTTTTGCCCTATATTATAGCATATTCTCGCTCCTCGGTCTAGGGGGAAAATCGAGTTTCGAGTTCAAGGCCATTTGCTTTTCGATATCTGATTTTGGATATCGCAAAACGAGCGGTTGTTTTGGGTCAACGAGTTTCAGATATCCCAAAACAAGCGGTTGATTTCCTTCGGCTGGTTTTGATTATCGAAAAACAACCGGTCGTTTTGGCTCGGCGAGTTTCAGATATCGAAAAGCAAGCGGTCGTTTTGGCTCGCTCGGTTTTGAACGGAGGAAAGCAACCGATGGAAAGGATTTTCGGCCTTTACGGGGAAAAATCAGGCACCGGTTGTGAAATTTCTAGACACGATTTTTTAAAAAAAATCTGCGTTTCGCCCAATGTTTACGGGCATTTTTGCACAATCGGAAAAATAGTCTATTGACAAAAATTTGTACCTCGTTATATAATATGTCGCGTCAAAAGGAGTTAATGTAAATGAAGAAATTTATAGTGATACCATTCGTAAGCGTAGCGGCGCGACAAGCGCGGCCCTCCCTATTAAACAACCTTTGCGCCTTGAGCGCGAGATAAAAACCACTAACCACCAACCACTAACTACTAATTACTAACTAATCTAAAGGGAGACGTCCCGAAAAGACAACGAAATAACGAAAAACTGAAATTAACATAAAAACCTGCAAAAAACACCCCTCCCAAAGGGCAATCGGAGATAATACGCATGACTAGCAGTGCAAATGAAAGAGAACAGAGAGAAAGTAGCAAAGAGAGAAAAGAGAAAGCAAAATCCCCCTCCCCCTCCCCAGCGCGCGGCGCGCGGCGCTATTTCGATAATGAAAAGCATCTCGAACGCACCGTTGAAGGTTTGAAGATTGAACGAATGGACGCTAGTTCTAGGCATTCTAGTTATTCTGGCTATTCTAGACAATCTAGAATTTCTAGAGTTGCCAGAAAACCTAGAAACGCGATTTTAGCCGTCCTAGGCTTCGTAAGGGCGGATGCGCAAGGTGACGCCGAGGCGAGAACAAATTTCGCGGCAGCGTTGTTGCTTCTCGGGGGTAGTTACAGGTTCGCCGACAATTGTCATAACTACATTAGGAACATAGTACTTCGCTTCAGAGGCGAATTTGAGCATAGCGCTATAGGAATCGCGTCCGAATTTCGGGCGGCACATCACAAAATATTCATCTGCGTCATCGGTGTTGAGAGAAATAGAAAGAGTATCGACTTTCTTAGCGAAAAGCGCGGCGGTCGATTTGCCGTTAATCAAATCGGAAAGACCGTTTGTGTTTACTCTTATCGGGATTTCCGGGTGATGCTCCTTCATAAATGCGGCGGCGGCAAGAAGAGTATCAAGCCGCTCCGTCGGCTCGCCATACCCGCAAAATACTACTTCTTTATAGAGCGGCCAATTCCATTTTTCAAGGCTTTCGACGACTTCATCGAGCGCAGGTTCGCGCTCGAGCCAAAGGCTATCCGAACCATATACGCCCGGGCCATTTTGTCTTAGACAGAATTTGCATGCGCACGGGCATTTATTGGTAATGTTTACATAAACCGCATTTTTGACTTGGTAGGTAATAGTCATGATTTTTATGATGGGAAGAGTTTATCTAAAATCTGCTCGGCGGGAGTAAAGTATTTCTTTTCGTTATTGCAATCTTTGCAACACGGCACGCAATTTGCGCGAGTCGATTTTCCTCCGCGCGCGACGGGGATTACATGGTCCATCGTCAAGTTTTCGCGTCCGACTTTTTTTCCGCAATAATGGCAAACGCCTTTATCCAATTTGGCGCGCCACCAATCCGTTGCGCGAAGCTCGCGCGCGCGCGCCCTTTCGCGTTTTGCGTGAGCCGGGTCAGATTGGATATCTAGCCACTCGTCGCTCATTTCGCTTTATCCTTTCCGATAAATTCGCAAGGCGCTTTTTTGGCCAGCAGCCCTTGGATAAACCGAAGGCCGTATGTAATATGGGTCAAGAAAACCCCGACTGCGCCCAATATCCACGACGCGGGATTGAAGCTGAATACTGTAGCGAGCGTCAGCGCGAAATATACGAGTAGCGGCGCAACAGAAAGCCAAACGGAAAACGCCGGCAAGAGACCCGAAAACCCAAAAGGCAAAATCGCCAATAGCAATATGGAAATATACGCGACGAACAGCGACGGCACGAAATATGAAAGATGCAAAGAATTCGATGGGAAGCGTTTGCAAAAATATCCGCGATGAAATGCGTAGCGCCCGAGCTGCCTTAAATGCGGCGCAAAAATCGCGCGGCGATGATGATAAACGATTACCCACGGGTCGTATACGATACGATAGGAGCTATCGATAATATCTTTACAAAGAAGAGTATCTTCGCCCGGCCAAAAATCTATTCTGTAGCCGCCGATCTTATGGAGGATATCTTTTCTCACGAGCAAATTGCAGCTCGGGTAATCATCGACATCTCTTCTTACCCCGCCAGCTACATATCTATAGCGATAGTTGCCTGCAACGAGGAAGCTGGAATATATTCGCCCGCCGATTTTCGCGAGGAACGAATCGTTCGGCGGGGTCACACCCGGCCCCCCCACCGCGCCGATATCAGAAGCGCCGAAATAACGAATCGCATATTCGAGCCAGTGCGCATCAGGATAGGCGTCGTCATCGATAAACGCCACGATTTCGCCGCGAGAGAGGCGTATGCCTTCGTTGCGTTTTTCGGCTGGCCGAACCTTGCCCGTAGGCACTATCTTTATGCGAGAATCCGGCTCGCCAAATTCGAAATTTTCATCCGGCAATACAATCGCTTCCCAATTCGCATAGCTTTGTTCTTTGAGACCGGCGATACATTCGTTCAAAAGCGCGCTTGGACCAGGGCACGCAATCACGACCGAAACGAGAGGAGGAGTCGCCATCGGGCAAACAGGCTCTACACGCTCGTAATACTTGAGAATCTTAAGACGATAAAAGACGGCAAGCGAATCGAGAGCCATCGAGTTGACCGTATTGGGCTTGAGCGCGCCGAATTTATTGCCGAATTTTATGACGACCGGCGCTTCTGCGATTCGCGCGCCGCGCGAATGCGCAATCGCGAGAAGCTCCAAATCGAATGCGTATGTTTTGACCAGCATCCTATCAAGAGCCTCGCCCAGCACCTTGCGCCGGAATAGCTTCATGCCCGTCTGGGTATCGGTAATCGGTAGACCTATAAAAATTCTGACAAGCGTAAAATAAAACCAGCTGACGAGGCGCCTATGCCAAGGATATTGCACAACCGAGCGCCGATGACGCTTCGACCCGATTACGATATCGGCGTTTTTGTTCCGCATCTGCTCGAAGAAGAATGGCGTTTGTTTCGGTTTTATATCCAAGTCGCCATCTAACAGCATTACATATTCACCTTCGGCTTTTCCGAAACCGGCTCTAAGCGCACCGCCTTTGCCGCCGTTTTTTTCCAGCAAGACAGGCGTTATCTTCACATACTTCCAAGCGTCATGATTCGAGGAAAGGAATTTTTTGATTTCTTCCTGGGTTCCATCGCTCGACCCATCATCGACAGGGATAAGCTGAGTGCGTATTTCGTGCTCTTCGTATAGCTTCGCGGTCTCGGCAAGATTTTGCACGATGGAGGATGCGAGATTGTATACCGGCATTATTACGCTCAGCGTATCGGCGCCCAATATCTCGCGGGTCAAGACCCACCTCTCGGCATTTTTCGTCATACTTATCCGATTGAAGAAGAAACCTGGAACACTGCCATCAAGATAGAAACGGCGACAAATCCCACGGCGCCGGCGATGAGAACAATCAAGATTGGTTCAAGCGCATTTGTAAACGCGGTGATATTGCGGTCCATATCTTTTTGATATCGCTTGCCGATATGTTCGAGCGAGCCTGCCATATCGCCAGCTTGCTCGCCGACCGAAAGCATATCGGTCATCATACGAGGGAATACGCCGCTCGAAGCAAGAGGACCGGAAATCGAAGTTCCATCTGTTACGCGCTGGCGAGCGGTCTTCAAAGCCGAGCCGATTACGGCGTTGCCGCATGTTTCCTCGGCGATTTTCAGCGCCTGCAAAACATTGACGCCGTTCGTAAGAAGCGTCTTCAAAGTATAGGCCAGGGTAGAATACGCGCCAGTAGCAACGATGCCGGAAATCAGCGGCGCTTTAAGCTTCCATCCGTCGATTTTAAGTCTGCCCTTCTCGGTCTTGCTCCATCTCCTAAACCACCAAACGAAAAGTCCCAAGCCGATTGCCATAAGCCAGCCGTAATTTATAAGCCCGTCGCTCATTGCGATCAGCATACGCGTCGGCAAAGGCAAGGTGGCGTTCATCGATTCAAAGACTTTCTGGAATTTCGGGATAATCCAGACAAGCGCGGCGATGACGGCGAACACGCCGAACACAAGAACGATAATCGGGTAGCTGAGCGCGCTCTTGATCTTACCTCTCATATTATCATAGCGCTCGTAGTGATCGCCAAGGCGACGCAATACTTCGACCATCGCGCCGGAAGCTTCAGCCGCGCGAATCATATTCCCATAGAGAGGTTCGAAAGTCTTTGGATGATGGAAGCAAGCGTCGGAAAACGTTTCGCCGCGAACAATCCTATCGCACAGGTCTTGGCAGACGTATTTTTGTCCGCTCAATTCTTCGCCTTGATTTGCCAGCGCCTGCAAAGCTTGACCAAGCGTCATGCCCGCCTCGATGAGGTCTGCAAGTTCCGAAGTAAAGAGAAGGACTTCGAGGCGCGTCATGAAAGTTTTTGCTTTCGCGCCGCCGATCTGCATATTCCAGATCGATTCCTTCTTTTCTTTCTTACCGGAACTTTGCTTCGTGCGGGAAGTCGCCTCGCCAGAAGCCGAAGGCGCATCTGCTCGCGCGCCGGCAGTCTTGGCGCGCGATATCGAAGCAGAACTCTTTTTGGCGTAGCCCATGCGCTTTTCTATTATCCTTTATCTTAATTTGCCTTCAACAGGAAATTGTTTTTCTTGCCTTGCTTGAGAACGGCGATGCGCCCTTCGATGAGATCGCCTTCTTCGAAAACGCGATTCGCATCGATCTTGTCGCCGTTCAGCGCAAGCCCGCCTTGCTGCGCCATGCGGCGCGCTTCGCCATTCGATTTGAACATGCCAGCGCTCGCCGCTACGGCGAACACCGCCTTGCCTAAGATATCGCTCTTCGCCAGAGTTGCGGCTTTTACATCCTTAAAGATTTCCTCGAGCTGGGCGGCGGATTGTTCCTTGATATTCGCTGCGCCAAAGAGGGTCTTTGTTGCGCCGAGCGCCGTCTTCAAACCTTCCTCGCCGTGCACGAGAAGAGTAAGTTCCTCTGCGAGCGCCTTTTGCGGAATCCTCTCTTCCGGATGCGCCTTCATCGCTTCTTCGAGAGAAGCGATTTCATCGAGCGATTTCATCGAAAACACTTTCAGATAACGAATGACATCGGCATCGGCCGCGCGCAAGAAATATTGATACCAATCATATACGCTCGTCATTTCGGCATTGAGGAAAAGCGCATTGCCTTCGGACTTCCCGAATTTCTTGCCGGTGGAATCGAGCAAGAGCGGGAATGTCAGCCCCCAAGCCGTCTCGCCGCGCATTCTATGAATCAGGTCCGTTCCGGCGGTGATATTGCCCCACTGGTCGGCGCCGCCGATTTCCATCCGGCAGCCATAATTATCCCAGAGATGCAAGAAGTCGTTGCCTTGCAAAATCTGATAGGAAAATTCTGTAAATGTAAGCGCGCCTTCGCTTGCTTCCAGCCTCTTCTTCACTGATTCCTTCGCGAGCATCTGCGGCACGCGGAAATTTATCGCGATATCGCGCAAAAATTCGATAGCGCTCGTTCCCTTGTACCAATCATAGTTATCGACCATGATTGCCGGGTTGGTGCCGTCGAAATCGAGGATGCGCGATAAGTTTTCGCGAATTCCTTCTTTATTCGCCGCGACTTGCTCGACCGTAAGCATGTTGCGCTCCTGGCTCTTGCCGGAAGGGTCGCCGATTAGACCCGTAGCGCCGCCGACGAGCGCTATAATTTTATGCCCCGCCTGCTGAAAGCGCTTGAGAACAATCATCGAAACAAGGTTGCCAGCCTGCAAGCTGCGTGCGCTTGGATCGAATCCGCAATAAACCGTAGTCGGCTTCTCGAGAGCTTTTTCGATTTCAGGGTCGCTTAGCGCCTCGACGAGGCCGCGCGCTTTTAATTCTTCTATAAGTTTCATTCGTAGATCTTTATGTATGTTTCACGTTTCAAAAGGTCGAGCCAGCGAGAATACAGTTCCTTCGTTTTCGCAGTTCTGATATTCGCTTCGATATCTTCGTATGCCGCCTTGAAAGATTTCGCCTTTGTGTTGATTTCGGAATCTTTCCTGATAAGGAAACTCCAGCCATCGATATCGACCCAGTCTGAAATAGCGTCTTTTTCGAGCTTTGCGATCGCCGCGCAAATTTCTTCGCGAAAGATTTCTTCCGGGCGGATATCTTTCCAGAGTCCACCTTCTTTCGCATGGGTATCGGCGGAATATTCGCGCGCTACATCTGCGAAGGACTGCGTCTTGAGCGCTTCTTCGACAATTGCGCGCTTATCGTCTTCACCCGGCTTCAACAAGATTACGGATACCGAAATCGTATTGCCTTCCGTATAGCGTTCCGGGTGCGCCTTGTATTCTGCACGCATTTCCGCCGGCGACGCAGTCACATATTTATCGACGACATTCCACTTCATTGCCGCGACGATGAGGTCATCCTTGATTTTCTGGCGAAATTCCATGTAAGGCAGTTTTTCGCTCGCCAAAGCTGCCATAAGCTTATTGCGGTCGCCGCCAAACGCTTCTTCGGTAATTTCACGAATGCGATTATCGACGACCCATTCCTGCATCGTCATTTTCGCATCGCTCGCAGATTTGAGAATAAGCTTGCGTTCGATTATGCGATTGAGGACGGCGCGAAAATCTTCTTCGCTCTTCAATCCGGCGCGGCGCATTTCGCTAGCGACTTCGCTGCGCAAAATCGCGGCTTCCCCGACGCGAGCGACAATTCCATCTATTTCTTGTTCGCCCAAACCCCTGGTTGCGCAAATCAGCGCGGCGCTCAATAACAATAACTTTTGTGCTTTCATGATTTATTCCTTGAAATTGATTTTACTTTAGAGTAGCGCCGCAATCGCCGCGCCGACCATCGGCGCATCTTCAATTTGCGGCGTTAGTTCATAATGGATATTTCTGCGCTTTACCAAAATCTCATCTAGCAATTTCTTTACCGTATCGGCGAACGGAATCGCGCGAGTCTTGTAATAAGTAGATCCATCCGGATTAATCGCGATGGGAGAATTCGTATCGAATCCTTCGCCTGATTTAATCGCGAACGCAGCCAAATGAAGCGCCGTCAAAAGGGCGGCGCGCTCGAAAATCGGAACGCCCAAACGGCGCGCAAGCTGCGCATCATCCGGCTCCGAGAATATTGTATCTAGCGGATTTTCGCGTCCTTCCTTCTTGAACGAAGCGCAGAAATTATCGAAATCCATCGTCTCGAGTTTGCCAAGCCCTCCTAGCGCGGCGCTCGCTTTCTTCGAGAACAGCCCTTCCTTCGCCGCCATGCGATATACCTCTAGACCTATCGCGCCGAGATATGCGCCGGCAATCATCTTTTCGAGAAGGCCATTGCCCGGCTGCACGCTCTTTTGGTCGACGAGCTTATCGAAGTCGCTCATCGGCACCTTTGAGAAATTGCCGGATTCCGCGTTTATGATCATCGTGCCGGTGCCGCGCGCCTCGCCAAGCTTCGTTATATTTTCGCACTTCTCCACATACGCGCAATTCGTGCCGGTGCCGAGGATAAAGCCGACATACGCAGAATAATTCTTATCGCCTTCCGTCGCCTTTGCCGCGAGGAGCGTTGCTACAGTATCGTTGACAATTGCGATTTTGCCACCGCCCAAGCGCTTTAGAAGCTCCTTGCCTACATACTGGTCGATAATCGCCGGCGCCTTGATGTTTTTCGACCACCTGACGAGCTTCGCATCAAGTTCTTGCGTCGCCTCGGCAGGATACGAAAAGCACCAGCCGATCTTTTCTGCGCTCGCGTGGGGTTTTAGACGGCGCACCTCGGATGCGAATGCTTCGTAAAATTCCTCCTCGCCAACCTCTTTCGACGTTCCTGGCATCGGACGATTCTCGCGAAATTCGATTTTCGGCGGAATTTCCACAATCGCGCCGCGGAAATTCGTTCCGCCGGCATCGAGGACGACGACTTTTTCGCCCTCCTTTATCTTGGAGGATGGCGATACGAAAGTCGGCACCATCATCAGCGATGAATCATCGCCATTAAGCCCCTTCTCCATTTCGCAGAGCATTTCACGCAAGAAAAGCGGTCTATCGATATCTTCTGCAGATACAAAACCGTGGTCTTTAAGGAAGTCTTCTGGGGTCTTCATTGAGAAGTCCTTTCGTTAGCTGTTTCCATTCTTCAATACTTAGCGCCTCCGGGCGCTTAGTCGAAGAAACTAAATTCTTGAATATACTGGCGAGTTGCTTTCTGCGGTGCGCGAAAGCCGTCTTCACTAGCCGCCTGAAAAGCGCACGCTCGTTCTCGCCGAAATCGGCGTTTCTATCATGCCGCGTGAGTTTCGCGACCGCAGAATCGATTTCAGGCCTCGGCCAAAAGCAACTCGCCGAAACTTTCCTGACGATTTCGACATCGTAATCTAGTTGCGCGAAGACGCCTGCGAGCGAGCGAGCGCGAGAACCTTGCGGCGCGGCAAGCCGCTCGGCGACTTCCTTTTGCAACAAAACCGTCATCTCGCGCATCTCCCGGGTCTCGACCAAATCGAGGAGTATGCGCGTGCCGGCCTGATATGGCAGGTTGCTTACGAATATTTCGGCGCCTCGCAGGGCTTCATCATCGCGCGCGAGGATATCGAGCGCATCGCCCTCGATACAAACGAGTCTGGCGCGCGCCTCCTCGGTTTCGGCCACGCGCGAGGCCAAGCCTTCGGCCAAATAGGGGTCTTTTTCTATCGCTATTACCCGCCGCCCCCTATTCAGCAACGCTTCGGTAAGAACGCCAAGCCCTGGGCCAACTTCCAGGATTATGTCGTCTTCGCGCGCTCCTGAAAGCCCAGTATCGACTATTGCCTCGACTATGTTGCGGTCGACGAGAAAGTTTTGCCCGAGTATTTTGTTCGGATGAAACTGCCTCTCTATGCACCACGCCTTGACCTGACTTGGACTAGTTAGGTTCATTTGCCCCATATTATACCAAAATTTCGGGTCCTCGTGGGCGGAAATTTGAAAAAGTATTAAATACCCTATTGCACCGGGTGGGCAAAAAATGGTATAATAGTGGTCAAGATATGGCACCATTATTCGTACCAAAAGATAGGAAGTCGCTATTCCGCCAGTTTTTGGCCGGAATGTATGATGCTGTTGTGATAACAGACCCTAATGGGCACATCCTCGAAAGCAATCCTCGCGCCGAGGAACACTTCGGCTATACTCAGGATGAAACGCTCGATAGGCCAATCTCGATGCTGATTCCTGGTCTATCGCCAGAAATCGTGCAGAGAATCCGCCGCGGTCTGGATGAAGATCGCCACATGATGCTTGATGCCAACGGGCTGAACAAGTCTGGTTCGAAGTTTGCCTGTGAAGTAACTGTTTCTGTAATCGACCTGATGGACCCCGGCGACCTCGTCTTTACCGTGCGCAATGTCGAAAAGCGCCGCAAAGTACGCGATACGCTCCGCGCGAAGGAAAGCGCATTCGAAATTTCCCCCTGCGCGCTCTTTTCGTGCGACCCCGATGGACGCTTCACGAACGTCAACGCCTCATTCCTCGAAATGTTCTCGCTTGCCGATGAAGAAGAGGCCAAGAGCAAATTTTTCGCCGACCTCATGGACGATGAGCCCCTGCCGCAGAATTTCAAGAAGGCGCTGGAAGGCGAGACGAGCACCATCGGTATCGTCGCGGAGACCGATTCCGATGATGGCAACCAAGGCGAAATCGAAATCACCCTCGCGCCAAATCGCATTGGGCGCAAGATTCGCGGCGTCGTCGGCAGCGTAAACAAGGTCTAGAACCCGAAAGTTCATCATGCGCGCGGCTCCTCGGCACTCTGCAGGCATTCTTGATCTAACTGTTGGAAGGGAAGATAAGAAGCTTCTTCAAGATTTTCTCGCCGATTCTCTTAAACTATCGCGCCGCAGCGCAAAGGCAATAATCGATGGACGCCATGTGTGGGTGCAAAAGAAATGCGTATGGATCGCCCGTTTCGAATTGAAGACCGGTGATAAAATCGAAATTCCTTCACATGTGGTAAAGGCTGCCAAAGCCCAAAGCAAAACCCCCGTAAGAAATGATAGCGAGGTAAAGCAGGAAAAGCGCCACATTAGAGTTCTTTGGCAAGATGAAAACTACCTCGTTTGCGATAAACCTTCGGGGCTAGTCAGCTGCGACGACCCTAAAAGCGTGGAATCGCTCTTGAGAGTTCAAGAAAACCAGCCTAATCTCGAAGCTGTCCATCGTCTCGATCGCGATACGACCGGCTGCCTGATGTTCGCCAAGCGCCATGCCGGGCTTGAAAAAGCGATTGAAATCTTTAAAACCCATAAAGTCCAAAAGACATATCACGCGATCGTCGCCAGCGTCTTCAAATTCGCCCATACTAGAATAAATTCGCCGCTAGATGGTCAAAACGCCCTATCTGATGTAGCGCGCGAAGCAGTAGGTGAAGATGCCTCGCTCTTAAGGGTAAAGATCGAGACGGGCCGCACGAATCAGATTCGCCGACATCTGGCATCGATTCGCGCGCCGATTTTAGGCGATAGGGTATTCGGAATGAAGTCTGCGCGCGATCCTCGTCTTATGCAGGTGCCGCGTCAAATGTTGCACGCTTCTACCCTATCGATGCCTAATCCCATGGGCCAAAAGGGAGATGCTATATCTGTTCATGCCCCCTTGCCAGCGGATTTTCGCGCCGCGCTTAGACTTTTCGGCATGGCGAAAAATGATAGAAAACCACGAAATCCCTCCAAAAAGCCCCAATTAAAAGAAAAGCGCGGGAAATTTTAAAAATTTTTGTCAGAAATAGCTTTTTATTTCTCCTAACTCTGCGTAAGCAACATAGAAGATGAAAGGAGCAAGAAAATGAACAAGAAATTACTAGTATTGGTCGCGGTGGCAGCTGTGAGCATCGGAGCATTCGCGCGGCCTCATGGTGGTGGACACCATGGCGGGCCTAGAGGCGGACATCACTCCGCGCCTGCCATGCACCACGGCGGACCTCGTCATCACGGCGGCGGACATCATCACGGTCATCACGGCTACAGCTGGGGACATGGCGGCAGAAACTTCTGGCCCGGTTTCATCGGCGGCGCAGTAGGCGCTCTCGTTTATGACGCCGTTACGACCCCTTCTCCCGTTGTAGTTACAACCCCCATAGTTACTACGCCTGTCGTCACTACCCCCATCGTCACCACTCAGAACATTTGGGTGGAAGGTCGCTATGTAGATCAGGTTCAGCCCAACGGCGTAATCATTCGCGTTTGGCAACCAGGTCACTACGAACAGCGAACTGTTTATGTGCAGTAACAACTAGACTAGTTCGACTAAAATAGAATCGCAAACTTCGACTCCGCGATTCGTGAGCCGATAAAAAGGCGCGGCGCCTTCGAGAAGCCCGACTTCGACGAAGGCGTCGAGTTTTTCTTTCCACTGCGGAAAATTTGTTATATCCAGCCCTTCGCGCGTGCGAAGAGCGAATATCGCGCGCTCTTTCATATCTTCCTCGGCGCTTAAAATCTCTACCTGCACGCCATCGCTCGTTCTCGCGAGCCCAACTCTACCCTTTGCGCCTGTTCCCAGCCCTATGTAATCTTCGCCGCGCCAAACGGACATATTATAGCGGCATTCGCGCCCTTTTTTCGCCCAATTCGATATTTCATAGCGCCCAAGCCCCATCTCGCCCAATAATTTCGATATCTCGCCAATTTCATCTAAGACTTCATCATCGCCCGGCAAAACGAGCTTTCCTTCAGCGACTGATTTCGAAAGGATTGTCTTTTCCTCTAAAATCAGCGAATATACCGAACAATGCTCTAGTCCCCAGCCGGAAAGCGTTTCCAGCGACTTCGCCCTATCCTTTAGCCCTGGATAGCCAATTATCAAATCGATTCCTGCATTTTCGAAATATTTCTTTACTAGCTGAAAGGCTCTTGCGGCGTCAAGCGCAGTATAACCTCGGCCCATTGCCGCAAGCGTTGCATCATCAAGCGATTGCACACCCATCGATATTCTGTTTACCCCGCCATCCACTAGACGCTTTAGCAATTCTTCGTCGACATCTAGTGGATGTAATTCTACAGAAAACTCGGCTCCCGGCGCGAGTCTATCCTTGAGAACGGCAAAAAGCGGCTGCAAATCACATAGACACGGCGTGCCGCCGCCAAAATATATCGTCTTGAAAATGCCGCTATTTTCTTCTTTCTCCAATTCCTTGATGAGCCTCGTGACATATTGCACTCTCTTTTCTTCGCTTTGGCCAGCACGCGAATATAGCGCGCAATATGTGCACTTCCTTCGGCAAAAAGGGAAATGTATATAAAGATTCTTCAGCGGAAATACTTCTTTAGCTCTTTTACCTTGTCGGTTTTCTCCCACGGGAAATTTTCACGCCCGAAGTGTCCATAGGCCGCAGTTTCTTCATAACTCCAGCCCTTTGGCTTTTCGAGCGCGAGGTCTTTCGTGAGCGCATAGGGGCGAAAATCGAATATTTCACCCGACGAGAGCATTTTTTCCAGTTCTTCGTTGCTCACGCCATTCGCCGTAGAAAACGTCTTTACGCAGAAACTCACGGGTTTATCTATTCCAATAGCGTAAGCTACCTGGATTTGGCAACGCTCCGCGAGACCCGCCGCAACGATATTCTTCGCGGCATATCTCGCATAATATGCCGCAGAGCGGTCTACTTTCGAGGGGTCCTTGCCGGAAAAAGCTCCGCCGCCATGCGACGCCATGCCGCCGTAGGTATCGACGATAATTTTGCGTCCTGTCAAACCGGAATCGCCGCAAGGTCCGCCGATTACAAATTTGCCTGTCGGGTTGACGAGGAATTTCGTCTTTTTGGTAATCAACCCCGTTGGAGCCAAAAATTCCTTCGCGGTCTCTGCAAGGAGCTTGTAATTGGCCTTTTTCGCGCCCTTGGCGGTAGTCTGATGCGATAACACGACCGTATCGATGGCGATAGGTTTGCCGTTTTCATACACTGCCGAAATCTGGCTTTTCGCATCTGGTCTAAGCCAGCCTAGCTCGCCTGAGCGACGCTTCTCGCTGAACATCCTCAACAATGCATGCGAATAGACAATCGGCGCGGGCATAAACTGCGGCGTCTCGCGCGTCGCATAGCCAAACATCATCCCTTGGTCGCCGGCACCCTGACTTTCAGGCGCCGCGCGGTCTACTCCGCGCGATATATCTGCCGATTGCGAATGAAGCCAATTGAAATATTGAAAATTCTTTGCCGCAAAATGCTCTTCTTCGCTCGTGTAGCCAATTCTTTCCACTACCCGGCGCGCAATCTTTTCAGTATCGATTTCTTTCAATACTTCGGCCGTAATTTCACCCATATTCACTACTACATCCGGCCCGACCATAGTTTCGCAAGCAACTCGCGCTTTAGGCTCGATTTTCAGGCACGCGTCAAGCACCGCATCGGATATCTGATCTGCCACTTTATCGGGGTGCCCTTCCGATACTGATTCGGACGTAAATACATGGCGATGCGCCAAAACTTTATTCTCTTTCATAATTCATTCCCTGTAAGTCACCAGCACTTATCGCGAAACAGCTCGCCCATTTCGCCACAGACTGAAATGATTGGCCACTATTATACCACATCTCGCCCCCGCTTTCAATGGGGAATCTCGATTTATTGCATCAAGAGGTGTTTATTTGCGCGCATCGAGTTTGAAGCCGAGGGCGGTGAAGATTGCGACTTCTTTGCCAAGCTCGTCTACGATATCGACGATTGCGACGGCCGAAGAGCGTCCGTCTTTGCGATATTGGGCTTTTGCAATCAGCTTTTTGCCCTTTGGCTGTGAGAGGTAGTTGATCGATACTTGCTGGGCGACGGTAACATGTTTTTCATCGTTCGTGAGCGCTGCAAACGCAAAATCCGCGAGCGTAAAAATCGCGCCGCCCATAACGCCGCCCCACGCATTTTTATGGCGGGGGCCTATCATCATGCTCGCGACGGCGCGATCGGGCCCGACTTCGTCTAGGATAATGCCGTTTTCCGTAGCGAATTTATCTTGCGAAAAATATGCTCTCGCTTGCTCCAAAGAATTGAATAAACCCATACATTCTCCAATATTTACGCGCAATATTGTATCAAATTTCGCTTTCGGCGGCTAGGGGGAATTTAAATATAAAATTATTGGACTCGAGGAATTTTTCGCGGGTTATTGACGGAAGGCGGCAATGTATGGTATACTTTACCCTTGTTCGTTCCGGACTGGTCGATTATCCGCCTGTGAGTGCATGTGCTGGATATCGCGGCCCTACGGAAAAACCGTTCTCGAGAGGATTGGAAAAATTGCATCTTGAGCAGTCATCGGCGCCTCTAGCTGAGGCTTTAAACGCGCAACGGATTAACCGCCTGGCGCACTTCGACGTACCCGGCCATAAGGGCGGGCGCATGAATCCGGAGTTGCCTGAATATTTCGGCAAACTCTGCATGGCGCTCGACGTGAATTCCATGAAGCCGCTAGACAACCTCGGCCACCCTGTCGGCGTTATTCGCGATGCGCAGATTTTGGCGGCCGAAGCTTTTGGCGCGGATCACGCGTTCTTTATGGTGAACGGAACGACTAGCGCCGTGCAGACGATGATTTGGGCGACTTGCGGACGCGGCGACAAGATAATAATGCCGCGCAACGTGCACCGCAGCGCAATCAATGCGCTAGTCGTCAATGGCGCCGTACCGGTTTATGTAAACCCGGGAAGAAATTCTCGCCTCGGTATTCCGCTCGGCATGGGCGTTGAAGATGTGCAGCGGACAATCGAGATGAACCCCGATGCCAAGGCGATTTTGGTAAACAACCCTACATACTACGGAGTGTGCTCGGATTTGAAGACGATCGTCTCTATCGCGCACGCCGCCGGCATGAAGGTCCTCGCCGATGAAGCGCACGGCACGCATTTCTATTTCCACGAAAAGCTGCCGATTTCCGGCATGGAAGCAGGCTGCGACATGGCCGCCGTATCGCTCCATAAGACGGGCGGCTCGCTTACC
Organism: Kiritimatiellia bacterium; assembly: GCA_017447805.1. Lineage (GTDB taxonomy): Bacteria > Verrucomicrobiota > Kiritimatiellia > RFP12 > UBA1067 > UBA1067. The sequence continues at coordinate 65,729 of JAFSMR010000001.1, forward strand.
CAAAGCTCTATCCTTCTTTGCCGCAATTCGGTGAACCCAGACTATGTTCGCCAGATGATTACGCTTACGCAATCGACTAGCGCGAACTACCTTCTTCTTAGCTCGCTAGACCTCGCGCGCCGTCATCTCTATTTCCATGGCAAGGAAGTATACGGAAAAACAATCGCATTCGCGGAATACGCGCGCGATGAAATCAATAGGCTGGGCGGATATTATGCTTTCGGCGCCGAAACAGTAAACGGCGTAACGAGCTTCGATTTCGATACGACAAAGCTTTCGGTTCATACTAGAGATATCGGGCTTGCCGGTATCGAAGTATATGACCTCTTGCGCGACGACTATGGTATACAAATAGAATTCGGCGATGTAGGCAATATACTCGCCATAATTTCCGCCGGCGACAGGCGCATGGATGTAGAGCGCTTGATTTCGGCGCTCGCGGAAATCAAGCGCCTTCACCGCAAAGACCCGGTAGGCCTCTTCGACCACGAATATGTAGACCCCGATGTCGTGATGAGCCCGGAAGCTGCGTTCGTGGCGAATAAGGTAACCGTTCCTCTCAAGGCTTCGCTTGGCAGAATCGCCGGCGAATTCGTAATGAGCTATCCGCCGGGAATCCCGATTCTCGCGCCGGGCGAGCGCGTTACGCCGGATATCCTCGAGCACATCGAGTTCACCAAGGCCAAGGGGTGCTTCATGACAGGCCCTCTTGATATGAAAATCGATAATCTTCAAGTCGTGGGGTAGAGAAAATGGAACTTTGGTACACAGATAAACATACTGACGATGTTAGCTTTTCCGTCAAGGTAAAGCGTCAGCTCGCATCGCATAAAAGCGAAATTCAGCAAATCGATATTCTCGATACCTACGGCTATGGAAGAGTCTTGGTTCTCGATGGCGATTTGATGATTACCGAAAAAGATGAATTCATCTATCACGAAATGCTTACACACGTTCCAATGGCGGTGCACCCCGATGTCAAAACTGTCCTTGTCGTCGGCGGCGGCGATGGCGGAACGGTGAGGGAGCTTGCGAAATACCCTAGCATAGAATCGATTGACCTAGTCGAGGCGGATAGAGATGTTGTAACTCTCTCGAGCATCCATATGCCCTTCACGGCATGCAAGCTACGCGATCCGAGAGTAAGAATACATTTTGAAGATGGACTTCGCTTTGTTCGCGGCCAGAACGACGCTTACGATTTGATTATCGTAGACTGTCCCGACCCTTACGGCCCGGCGGAAGGTTTGTTCACTCGCGAATTCTACGGCAACTGTTGCAATGCGCTGAAGGACGATGGAATTCTGATCAACCAGCACGAATCGCCCTTCTACGCCGCGCACCAGACGAGCGTGAAGAATGCACATGCGCATATCGCGATCGAATTTCCGGTCTCGACCGTATATCAATGCCATATTCCGAGCTATCCTTCGGGGCACTGGCTATTCGGCTTTGCATCGCTGAAATACGACCCCGTGAAGGATTTGGCAGCCGACCGTTGGGAATCGCTGGGAATCCAGACGAGATATTACAACGCCGAACTTCACCGCGGCGCGTTCGCTTTGCCAAATTATGTGAAAGATTTGTTGAACAAATGAACATTGTGAATTTCATTGGTGCCGATTCTCCGCTCGAAGAAGCTGATATCGTATTGTTCGGTGCACCCTTTGATTCTACTACGAGTTTTCGTCCTGGCACACGCTCGGGTCCCGCGGCGATTCGCTCGGAATCTTTTGGAATCGAAACCTATTCGCCATATCAAGATAAAGACCTGGAAGATGTAAAGGTCTGCGATGATGGCGATTTGGAATTGCCCTTTGGCTCGCCGGAACGCGCGCTCGATATGATAGAAGAGGAGGCCGAAAAGATTCTTTCCGCCGGCAAAATCCCCTTCCTCCTCGGCGGCGAGCATCTCGTTACGCTGGGCGCGCTGAGAGCGGCGGCAAAGCGCTTCGAAAATTTAAGAATCATACATTTCGATGCACATGCGGATTTGCGCGAAGATTATCTTGGCGTCAAACTTTCGCACGCCTGCGTCATGCGCCGCTGTCATGATATTTTGGGCGATGGCAGAATATGGCAATTCGGAATCAGATCGGGAACAAAGGATGAATTCGCTTTCATGAAAGAAGGCCATGTTACGACAGAACCTTTCTCTGTGAATACCTTGCCCTCGCTTGAATTCCCGGCTGGCACTCCGGTTTATCTAACGGTCGATTTAGATGTCCTTGATCCCGCGGAATTTCCCGGCACGGGAACGCAGGAAGCAGGCGGTCTTAGATTCCCGGAGCTCCATTCTGCGCTTTGCGAAATTCTTTCGCGTTTCAATGTCGTGGCAATCGATAACGTAGAACTCTCTCCTCATCTCGATTCCTCGGGCCGTTCAACAGCGCTCGCTTGCAAACTCTTGCGCGAAGAACTCCTCGCCATAAGAACAAATCCGTGTATTAAACAATAAATCAAAAAAGGAATAAGATAATGTCTAGAGTAATGTTGATTGGTGCTGGCGGGGTGGCGGGGGTCGCCGCCGCGAAGATGGCGCAAAACCCCGATGTATTCGGCGAACTTTTGATCGCCTCGCGCACGAAGTCGCGTTGCGATGCAATAAAAGACGATATCGAAAAGCGCGGTTTCGAAAAGAATGGCCTAAAAACGAAAATCGAAACTGCCGAGCTCAATGCGATGAAAATCGCAGATACCGTCGCGATGATCAAAGCCTACAAGCCGGATCTCGTGATGAATATCGCTCTTCCTTACCAAGATCTCGCGATCATGGATGCATGCCTTGAAGCAGGTGTAAGCTATCTCGATACGGCGAACTACGAGCCGCCGGACGATGCCCACTTCGAATATTCCTGGCAATGGGCCTATCGGGAAAAATTCGAAAAGGCGGGCCTTACCGCTATTCTCGGCTGCGGCTTCGACCCAGGCGTGACGCAAGTGTTTTCAGCCTTCGCGCAAAAGCACTATTTCGACACAATCGAGACGCTCGATATTCTCGATTGCAACGGCGGCGATCACGGCTACCCCTTCGCGACGAATTTCAACCCCGAAATCAACATTCGCGAAGTCGCGGCAAAAGGCAGCTACTGGGTCGCCGACCCAGCTGAAGATAAACCCGAGGTCGCGGTAGAAAACCGCAAGGCTTTCGACAAAGGCTATTGGGTGGAAACTGCTCCCATGGCAATCAAGAGAGTCTATAATTTCGAAGGCGTCGGCGAAAAGGATATGTATCTTTTGCACCACGAAGAACTCGAATCGCTCGGGTGCAACCTTAAAGGCATAAAGCGAATTCGTTTCTTCATGACTTTCGGGCAAAGCTATCTTACTCACCTCAAGTGCCTGGAAAATGTCGGCATGACGAGAATCGACCCCGTGAAATTCAATGGAGTCGAAATCGTGCCGATTCAATTCTTGCGCGCCCTGCTACCCGACCCCGCGAGCCTAGGTCCGCGCACGAAGGGCAAGACCAATATCGGATGCATTTTCCATGGTCTCAAGGATGGCAAACCGGTAGATTATTATGTATATAATATCTGCGATCATCAGGAATGCTATAAAGAAGTCGGCTCGCAGGCGATTAGCTATACGACCGGCGTGCCTGCGATGATAGGCGCAAAGATGTTCCTCGAGGGCAAATGGGTAACCCCCGGCGTGCATACATGCGAAGAATTCGATCCCGACCCCTTCATGGCCGAACTCAATGTTCAAGGCCTGCCCTGGAAAGAAAATTTCGACCCCGTAAAAGTAGATTGATTTTCCCGCCATGCCTCGCTACATAATAGATGCCGCACGCCTGAGAAAGAATCTCGAAATTCTCAAGTGTATTTCGGATTCCACCGGCGCGAAAATTCTTCTCGCGCAAAAAGCATATTCTTGCGCGGCGACTTATCCTCTCTGCGCGAAATATTTGAACGGCACTACTGCAAGCTCGTTATTCGAAGCGAGGCATGGCAAAGAAAATTTCCCTGGCGAAACACATATCTTCGCGCCGGCTTTCGATGAGAGGGAAATTAATGAAATCTTTTCTCTCGTCGATTGCATCGTATTCAATTCTCCGCGGCAGCTTGAGCTTTACGGCAAGGTTGCGCGCGAGAAATGTATCGAAGTCGGCCTTAGAGTAAACCCGGAGGTATCCGTAGCGACAACAGCCGCCTACGACCCTTGCCGCGCCTCATCGAGACTCGGCACGACGCTAAAGAATCTGCAAGATTATATCGCGAGCGGCGGTGAAGCTATCGAAAATCTGACCGGCCTCCACTTCCACTGCCTATGCGAACAAGGCGTCGAGGAGCTTGAAAAAGTCCTGAAAGGTTTTGAAGAAAAATTCTCGTTCCTCTTGCCGGAAATGAAATGGGTGAATTTCGGCGGCGGCCACCATATAACGCGCGATGATTACAATCGCGAGGCTCTCATCGCCTTGATAAACGATTTCCGTGCGCGTCATAATAACATAATCGTATATCTCGAACCTGGCGAGGCCATCGCCTTGAACGCCGGAACTCTAGAATCGCGTGTTCTAGAAATCCAACCGCCTTCGTCCGATGGCATAAGGAATGTAATTCTGGATACGAGCGCCGCGTGTCACATGCCGGATGTAATCGAGATGCCTTATACACCGCGCATAACTGGCGCGCGCATCGGCGCCGAAGGACCTTATATATATCGCTTTGGCGGGCCTACATGCCTAGCTGGTGACGAAATCGGAACATATTCCTTCCCTTCTTCCCTCAATGTCGGCGACACTGTAATCTTCGAAGATATGGCAATCTATTCGATGGTGAAGAACAATACCTTCAATGGATTGAACTTGCCCGATATCGCGATTAAACGCGAAACCGGCGAGATTGAAATTCTTCGCCGGTTCGGATATTCTGATTTCGCTTATCGCCTTGCTTAAAACGAGCTTACAACGACGCTGGCCGCTTTTCGGCTTTTCTCTCGTTCAATCGTCAGCCGCATCACGCTCTGCCATAATCATCAGCAGGTGCACTATTACGAATAGCCCGAATACTACAGAATGAAACACGACATACCCGGTATAATGTCCGCCGATTTTCAAATCGTCTCCAAGAAGTCTGGATGATACGAATATCGGAACGATTATCGTAGTAAAAAGGAAATACAATAGACTGAGAATTGAATGCGGCGAAGCGGTCCATTCTTCCAATATGGAGGAATGGATCGCATTCTTAATGCCGATTGACATTGTCAAACCAAGGACAAAAAGGGAAATCACGCTAAACATTAAAGTAGTATCGAAAAGCCAAACATCTTCCGTCGGCCGCTCTATGCCGACAAACGAGACCAGACAGATTATGCCTAGCGCAATTAAAACAATGCAGGCAGTAATCAAATAATTCAGAAGGTTTTTAATATCCATACCAGCACATCTTTCTCTCTCGCGCCTAGCCTTAGGCGTTGCCTTTCGCATCGGCAAGCACCCCCCGTCAAGTAGGCGAAGCAATTTATTATTCATTAACATAAAATCTTCCTCCATTCGTCGTTCGTCATTCTTCATTCGTCATTGCGTGCCATCGGCACACATGCCCCTCTATATCTCTACCACAGATTTTTGCGATTTATCACGCGAAAACGGTGAAAAGAAATGCTCCGAACATCGCTTTCACCCTTGATTTTATTGGCTAAAAAACTTTTTTCGACTTTTTTTGGCGTGTCCATATTTTGGTCTTTAAAATGGCTTCTATTTTACCTTGCTTCGCGCAAAGCGCAGGTTTGCAATTGCGTAAAGCGTGGCGTTCGCCTCGCGCGTACGCGCGTACGCTCGCGTGGTCTGATATAAAGCTAGTATATATATATACCCGTATGCGTATGTCATACCACGCGCGCGCGCGAGGGAAGAAGGTTTTTGCATCGTCAGAATCAAAATCGATTCTGACAGAACAAGCGCTTGCACGGTCGGAATCAAAATCAATTCCGGCAAAACAAGCGCTTGCACGGTCGGAATCAAAATCAATTCCGACAAAACAAGCGCTTGCACGGTCGGACCCAAGACCAATTCCGGCGAAACAAGCGCTTGCACGGTCGGACCCAAGACCAATTCCGGCAAAGCGAAGCGGCCGTGGTAGGGCACGCCGCACCGCGGTCGCCGAGCTGGGCTCATCGCCGTTTCTGGCTATTCAAGAAATTCTAGGTTTCCTAGTAACCTAGAAAACCTAGAAAACGCCCATCTTACCATCAGACAATCAAACCATCAGACCATCTTACCATCTGAACGCTCCAAAACCGCCTTCCTTTTCTTCTTGCGCTGCGGGTTGCTGGCTAGCGGGGTCGCTCGAGCGCGATTTGATGCCGACGAGTTCTTCAACCTGCGAAAGATTATACTCTATCTTCTGAAGTAATTCATCTTTCTTTTTCTTGTTCTCTGCCTCCCATTCTGCGGCGAATGCGGCTGATTTTTGCGCGAATAACTGCTTGTTTTCGGTCTTTTTAGTAGATATCTGTTCGTTGAGCGCGGCGATTTTCCGCTGATTTTCGTCTTTTAAGGCTTTGAGCTCGGATTCTTTGGCGGTGCGCTCTTGTCTAACCGCCTCTTCCTCGTCGGCGAGATCGCGAAGATGCGCTTCGCAATTCGCGATATTCAATTCGGTCTCCGCTATTCTCGCCTCAGTATCGGCCATGTTCCTTCTGATTCTTTCGGCGTTTCGGGGATTCTTGCCGAGCGAATTTTGCATGTTCGCGAGCGAACTTAAATCTTTATCCCTATTCTTCCGCGTCTTTTGGATTTTCGACTCTGTATTCTGCCTGTCTTTGGCAATTGCGCCGAGTTTCTCATCGTATGTATGCAGGGCGGAAATTTTCTGCACCCCTCTACGCCCGCGCACAAGCATAGGATCGGGGTCTATCGAGTTCAGCTGCTTTTCGAGTTCCTTTACGGGTGCTTCTAGTTCCTGTCGGCACTTCGCCTCGAATTGACGTTGTGCCTCGTTTCTGCGATTCTTCTCTCTATAGTTGAAATTCTCGATTTCGATCGAAAGTTTGTTTATTTCTTCCTCGCGCTCCTTAAGCTCGTCGAATTTCGAGTTGAATGTATCTACAGCGAGTCGCGCTTCTTGCGTGACGATTTCATTGCCGATAATATCTTTTCTCGTCACCTTGCGACCCCCTTTCTCTGCAGCGTTCAGCATCTCGCCAAGAACAGGCGCCTTATCCTCGCCAGAGAACGTAATCGCAACAATGTAGCCTTTCCTGCGGGCTGTCGATTCGCTCCAAATGCGTTCCTTGACTACAGCGCACGGTTTCTTGTAGATAATTTCATCGGCTTTTTCGGCCAACTTCGTCGGAACATATATTCCATCAGAATTCTTTGTTCTGTAGACTTCAACCGTTCCAGCCGCAAATTTAGGGGCGTTCATCATATTTCTCGCTATTTCAGGCAGTTCGCGCACGAGTTTCGGCGGCTTGTTGAGAAAATCTTTCGCACCCTTTTGCAGGCGAAGGAATCTTTCTTCGTCGATTACGCTTCTCAAATTTGAAAAGTATCCGATTCCGTAGTTCTTCCGGATTACCAAATTGTTTTCTTCGAGAACCTTCGGGCTGGTATCCAGCGGATGGTAATATTTTTCGTTTGGATCAAACTCTGGATAATAGGTGCAGGTTATCTTTTCAAACGTTCCATGCATAGGAAGCGCCTCCGTGGAAAGCTCGGCAGAGGCAATCTGGACACCTTTGAACCCGACGAAATCTCTCGAATATTTTCGCTCGATTTCGTCGAGCACGTATTTTTCGGCAAATTCTCGCGGCTCTTTGTAGGTCTTTTTGCAGCCCGAAACAAGCGTCGTTGCGGCAATCAAGCTCAAAATCATATTCGAAATTTTCATGTTTACGCCTTTCCTGCGATGTCCTTTTACAATTGCTTAGGAAACTTTGAAGGCAATTTCTGACAAAATTTTTCTTTTTTTATTTTTTTAACTTTCCCCCTTGACCTGGCACGGCGAAATATGGTATAATATGTCCCGTTTTCGGCAAACAGGCGAGCTTAACTCAGTTGGTAGAGTGCCACCTTGCCAAGGTGGTTGTCGAGGGTTCGAGTCCCTTAGCTCGCTCCAATCTCCGAAGCAGTGAAATGGGGGCGTAGCTCAGCTGGCTAGAGCAAGTGACTCTTAATCACTGGGTCCAGGGTTCGAATCCCTGCGCCCCTACCATTTAAACCGGCTAGGTAGCTCAGTTGGTAGAGCAACGGACTGAAAATCCGTGTGTCAGCGGTTCGATCCCGCTCCTGGCCACCAAATCCAATCAAACTCGGAGAGAACTCCGAGATTTTTTGTTTTATGGATTTGCGCGTAAAGCCCAATTGTCGGGCTTGTTTTGATTTCTCCCAGTTCTCTTTCGTGTGTGCCACAGAATGCGTACCACGGCCTTTCTGGGGCTTTTCATCCCGCGAAGTATCTCCGCCGCGTGACTTTAGTCAACACGACGGTTTCAAGGGAAAACGCCCAATTCTTCCATTTTCTATGGAAACCACCTATCTGGTGTGCGCGTATCTTGTCATAGGCAGTTTGAGCCCAAAAGAGAACTCTGCGCCGCCAGAGTGTGCAAATGCACACATTGCAAAATAGGCATGGCCGTAAGACCATGCCTTGAGATGCTATGATTGTAGAATGAGGCTATGCCAGTCCAATCTCCCGCTCCTGTTCGCTCCACAGGTCGCTCTTGATGTTGAAGAGCCTCTCCGTTGAGAAATCGTCGGGCAGCGTCTTGGCTATGACCGCCCGGAGGATCTTCGGCGAGAGGTTGGCGAGGCGCAGAACCCGAACCACATAGGGTCGATCCATCTTCAGCCCCTCTGCAAGCTCCTTCACGTCTCCAAACGCTCCGGTTTCAAGGAGTCGCGTCCACTCTCTGGCACGGGCGAAGAGCCGTATGAGCGTTCCTGATTCGTCTAGGTCGATGTCATTTACCTCTCCTTGTCCCGCAACAACGAGTCGGCGGCGTCCGCAGACCGTCTGGAACCGGATTGGAATCGATACGAGAACATTCCCGTCCTCAGTTTCCATGATATTCATGCTTGAATTCCTCCATGAGGCGTTTGTCGCCATCAATCTTGAACTTGATGTCGACGGATGATTCGTAGATTGTCACAGACTCGATAATCCTCGCCAGAAGATCGCGCTTGGCGACCGGTTCGAGGGATGTCCAGAACGTTTCCGGCGATTCGAGCTGCCGCCGCATCTCGAACGGCGAAATGCATCTTTCGGTCGCAAGCGCACGGAGCATCGTCGGCGTCTTCAGGAACTTGATCGCCTCCGCCTCCACAAGCGGTTCGATCAGCTGGGCGGGAACGGATTTCACCGTGCAGGTCGAGACGCCGCGCCTCATGTCCTTACGGCAGGAATAATAGCCGTAGCGGGTTCCGTTGCGGCTCTTGCCAGTCCAGGTGTATGAGAGCGCGTTGCCGCAGTGGCCGCAGCGGACGAGCCCCGTCAGGAGCGCCGGAGAGGAGATGCACCGCTCCGCCCTTGGCTTGACCTCGACGGCCTTAAGCCGCTCTGCTACCTTGTTCCACAGCTCCATGCTGACGATAGGTTCGTGGACGCCCTTGAAGGATTCGCTCTTCAGCGGGACGCGTCCGATATACACGCAGTTGCGAAGCGCGGTTGCGACCATGACGGTGTCGAAAGGCTTGTCCCTCTCTGGGAAGCGCAGGATACCGTTTTCTGTTAGTCGCTTTGCGACGAGCTTTGGCGTTCCGAGTTCAAGATACCACTCGAATATCTTGATGACATTGGGAGCTGTTTCGGGGTCGACCACCAGCCGCTTGTCGATGCGTTTGTAGCCGTATGGAACCGTACCGCCCGGCCAGAACCCCTTACGCCTTGTCGCGGCCATCTTGTCGTATGTGCGCTCGGAGGCAAGTTCCCGCTCGAACTGGGCAAAGGTCATGAGGAGGTTCATGCACATCCGCCCCATCGAGGTCGAGGTGTTCAGCTCCTGCGTTACGCACGAGAACGACACGTGGTGTTTCTCCAGCTCGTTGAAGACCTGGGTGAAGTCGAGGAGCGAACGCGAAAGACGGTCGATCTTGTAGCAGACAATCATGTCGATTTTGTCCGCTCTTACATCCTCCATCAGCCGCTGAAACGCCGGTCGCTTCAGATTGCCGCCGGAGTACCCTCCGTCATCGTAATGGGTTTCAAGACAAACCCAACCCTCAAGGCGCTTCGCCGCGATGTACGACTCGCAGGCCATGCGCTGCGCGTCGAGGGTGTTGAACTCCTGTTCGAGGCCTTCTTCAACGCTCTTTCTCGTGTAGATTGCGCATCGAATCACTTGTTGCATGGTGCGCCTCCCAGCCTGAAGAACTTGCGTCCTGAATAGTGCATCCCCGTGATTTCCTTCACGCAGGCCGTGAGAGACGGGTAGAGCCGTCCTTCGTATTCAAACTGGTTGTACCCAGCCACCCTCACGGAAACAAGCCGCCCCTTGTACATCCGCGTGTAGGTTACCCCGCGTACTGCGGGGTTTGCCTTGCGCGATGCACGAGGGTTGGCTCTGGCGTCCTTGCGAATGACCCGCGAGAGGATTTCGATTTCTGTAGGGGTAAGCCCGCCGAGGCGGTCTTCCTGCAGTTGCTGTGCAAGGCGGCGACGCATGAAGACGTCTCCGAATGTCGTTGAGCCGCCGAAACGGGAGAGATATTCGCTCTTCAGCGCTTCGTGGTCGAGCGCTGCAAGTCGGTCGATTGCCTGTCGAATATCGTCTTCCATTGGGCCTTTCATACGCTTCGACCGATATGATGCCGTAATCACGGGTGAATAGCAACCGGCTATTTCATCTTTTTTCATCGCTTTCACCTTCTTCTTGACGGTTTCTGCGCGGCGCGAATCCGAAATTCCGGCATATCTCGCGGAGTGGGCGCAACAAGTTGAACTTGAACGCCGAATAGGTAACGCCCATCTCCTTCGCGGCATCCTCTATGCTCAGCCCATCGAGGAAAAGCAAGTTGAACGCTTTTTCATATCGCTTCCCCCTGGGAGACGCAAGATAGTCCCTGAGAACCTGAATGTCCATGTTCTCGTCGCACTCCCTGACGCTTTTCCGCCCGTCCTCTGCATGCTCGTCGAGATGCATCATGAACGATTCGGGGTCAAGTTCGCCGTCCGGCGTAACTGCGTAGATTGAAACGGTGAACAAATCGCCAAGCCGCTTGAGCGCATACCGCGAACGCTTCATGTCCAGCACCTTCATGCCAAGCGCGTTCTTGATGAACGTCAAAAGCGAAGCGGGTGAGCGTCCTTCATTGCCTGGGCGGGTCTCGTCGTATTTTGCCGCGAGAGACCAACAGGCATATTGCAGCGTGCGCTGGTAGTCATCGCGGTCAGCCTTGCAGTCCTGGATGCGTCCTTCCCGTATCGCGGACTGCGCCAGACAGTCGAACGTCTGCATCAGCTCTTTCTGGACTTCTTCGGAGAAGAGCATCTTCCTTACGGGCTTCTTTACCAGAGGAAAGAGCTTCTTGGCGAGTTCGCGGCGCTTTCGTGCCTCCTCCTCGGGCGAGAGATTCTCCTCCGGCTTGTGGAGCCACCACCTCTTCGACTGGTCCCTCCTGTTGGCTTTGTGTCCGTCTCCAAACAGCAGCAGCCATTCGGATAGATCTCTGACACCATTGGATGGATCGTCGTATAGCTCCCGGTATGGATGCAGTGTTATCTTCTGCCCGTTGTCCTCGTAGGAGGATACCCATATGGATGAATGACTGCGCTTGCGATGGTTCTCGGTCACTTTCGCTGGTGCCGGCATGAATCGCTTTGACGGCGAGACTATGACGCGATCAGGGAAATCGGCTTCCATCCGAAGCCGTCTCTGGTGATACGCTCGCCTTATCTGGATAGGGATGGTGGTGGTCATACCAGCACCGCCTTCCCGTTGACGATCCTGCAGGAGCGCTCGACGACCTCGTCGCGCAGAACCTTCTCCCCCGAACCGTGCCGCAAGACAATGCGTTCACGGACTTTGATCGTCTTGTATTCATCACGCTTGCCGACGAAGTTAAGCTTCGCCGCCAGCTCATACATTGGCCATGTCATTTTCTTCCCTCCGCATTGCGCCGGGGGCGAATGCCCTCCATGTCGCGCTTGCGGAGAGAATTTTGCGGGTAATGAATCCGTTACCTAAATTTGCTTGTCATGGAATGCCAGAATGCGTCCAGTTGCCAAATGTCAAACAATGAGAAAGGCCGCTTGGATATTGTTCCAAGCGGCCTTTCTGCCATCTGTGATGATTATCTTGAAAAATGCGAAATCGCTATTGACACGGAAAATCGGTTACCATCCGTTACCTCTTTACGGGCTTAAGCGAAGCTGCTATCATGCGCTTCTTCTTTTTGATCTTAGTACGACGTGCGATGGTTTTCGACGATGTCCGATGTTGCCCCTCGACTTTTTGCCTAATGGTTGATATCTCGCGCCAGCCCCAATGGTTTGCAACTTCTCTAATCTTGAGGCATTCATCATACAAGGCACCTCCAGGCTTGGCATCCTTCATTATGTATTCCGCGACCGCAAAACGTCCGAACAGTTTGAGTTCTTTTCTGCGTTTCTTGAGAGCATTGCCTATCTCATGGGTAAACCGCTCGGCGGCGGAACGATCCTCAAAAATATCCTTTTCATCAAACAGATAGGATGGGCGTCCGCATTTGTCTATGATTTCTCCCTTGGCATCGGCTATCGCCGCAATAATTCTGTCTTCAGGTGATGAGTGTGCGCCTGGGCAGGTGGCGTTGCTGTTACGACAATTGACTTCAGAGAGAGAAGGTACGCACTTTGTCGCCTCGTCCAAGTATTGACCTGAAATGGTCGTGTCGTTCAGCAAGAGCATGAAACTGCGGTAGTTGAAGTCCAGCAGTTCTACGTCCTCCGGCTGGATTTCCCTGTCCTCCCACGGTTCGCAATGTCGGCAGAAGAAAGTGTACGACGGATTGTCTGCACTGCCATTTCTTGTGACGGATGCTCGCTCTCCGCATTCAGGGCAGCATATCTCGGACTTGAATTTGCCGTTGAACTTCAGCACGCCTCTTTCCACGAGCAGCAAGTCGTCTTTCTCAAGGAGATTGGCCGGGACTTGGAAGGCGCGGCAATTGCGCTCTTCCAGCTGGCATTTTATCAGTAGCAGGACACCGGTCATTTCCTGTACTCCCTGGCGAGGATTTCCTTCTTGTACTCGTTCTTGATCCCGTTCTCCGCCAGAAGATCCAGTATGAGCTTCTTGTGGCGCTCGTCGTTGCAGTTGTGGACAATGCTTCGCTCCGTGACCTTGGCAATGTATGTTTTCGTCTTGGCCTTGTCAGGCGTTGCGCCAATTTCAGTCATCACCTCCTGGACGAGACGACGTTCCTCAACATATATGTCTATCGTGAACTCCCACATTTTGGGCTTCCGCCACTCGATGGGGAATTTGGCGCATGACTCTTGGAGCCGGTCGAAGATATCGTCTGTCTTGCAGCGGTGTGTTAGTTCGTCTACGATTCCGCTGGAAGGGTTGGTGATTTCCAATGTCACACCACTAACTCTAGCGAGGGCTACTTGATTGGATGACACCTTCAACCGGAAATCGCGGGAGTACGTCGGATTGAACTTTGCTATTGGATACTCTTCAATTGGCTTGTCGATTATGTCGGTTGCCAGCATGAATTTCGCAAAGAGCTGGGCGATCCTCTTCGTCTGCGAGGCGCTGAAGAAGCACTTGATGCGGAAGAACGGCTGTGGTTCGCGGTAATAGATGATTGTGAAGCCCTCGGCGTTGTGATCCAAGGCAAGCACGAACTTGCCTTCATCGTCGTACTGCTCCACGTTCTTTGGGAAAGCGTTTACATGAAACACGTATCTGACGCAGTTTCCGAGGTCTTCCATGTCCGTGTGGACAAAGGACACCATCGTATGTTCGCGGGCCATGAACTTCAAGAACTCATCCTCGAACGCCTTTCGCTGGAGGTCGCTGGCTATGTCGCTGGGTGGTTGCGCCACATACTTCTTCTGCCCTCCAAGGCCGAAGGCAATCTTGATGATTGCGTTCTTTCGGAGGAACTCCCACAGCTCTCGCATATTCAAGAACACCCATGAAACCATCTGGTGAATGTCGGGCCTCTCCGTTTGCCAGTCGCCAAACGCCTCCGAAAGCCGTCCGCTCTCCTTGATCTTGTCGATTATGTAGCGCCCTCTCTTCTGATCTCGGCAGACCGCATTGATATCGAACAGTAGCGTGCAGATTTCCGCAAAGCTCTTCTTGGCCGCTTCGTTTCCGTTTTTTGCAATGTTTGTCAATTCGACGCAAAGGTCGTCCTCGAACGTCTCCGAGAATTCAGACCAGTTGGTTTGAGTCTCGACCTTGCAGACGTTGAACATCTGCTTGAGGTATTTTCTGCCAATAAGCTTCAGTAGTGTCTTTAACGCTGGTGCCGAATCTGCCATGCCCGCCTCCTGATTTTCATTGTTGCTTCATCAGATTGCAGCCGGATCTAGCAGGAAGTCGTAGATGCTGATGTTCAGGACGCCGCTTTCGTCAAACCATTTCCGCCCGACGTCCTTTCGGACCACTACCTTGCGGAAGCTGTCGCCCGTTAGCGAGAACGGCTTGAGTTCCGACATGCGCTTCTCGTCCGTCGTCATTGCGTATGCCGACTGGACGTACACCCGCTCGCCGGAACGGTTCACGACGAAGTCGATCTCGCGAACCTTGCGAACGGTCTTTCCCTGCGCGTCCTTTTCATATGACGTCACGACCCCCACATCGACCGAGTACCCGCGCCGTACAAGTTCGTTGTAGATGATGTTCTCCATTATGTGCGTCTCCTCCTGCTGCCTGAAGCCGCACCTTGCGTTCCTCAAGCCGATGTCCTCGCAGTAGTACTTCTGCGGATAGTCGAAATAGGTGTGTCCCTTGACATCGTACCGCTTCGCCTCCGAGAACAGGAATGCGTCCTCAAGATGGCCAATGTACGCCGCGACGGTCTTGACGGTCGCGGTCGCCCCCTGTTCTTCCGCAAGGGACTTTGCGATGTTGTTTGCGTTCGTGAGGGAACCTACGGACGAGCAGAGGAAGTCGAGTATGCGAGCCATCACATCGGGACGGTCGACGCGCTTGCGCTCTACGATGTCCTTGAGATAGACTTCGTCGAAAAGACGTTTCAGGTACTCCTCGCGGCTGGCATCGTTTGGGCGGGTGAGCGCAAAAGGCATGCCGCCGAAACGCATGTAGTCGTCAAGCGCGTCCCGCTTGTCCACGGAAACGGCCGAAAGATACTCGGCGAAGGATAGCGGATGGACTCGGATTTCGTCGCCCCGTCCGCGAAACTCCGTCTTGATGTCGGAAGAAAGCATCTTCGAGTTGGAACCCGTCACGTACACGTCAAGATTCTCCATGTGGAGAAAGCCGTTCAGGGCATCGTAGAACGTTATCTTCTCGCCCTCGGGAGAATGAGGGTTCGGAACCTTGTCGGACATCTGGATTTCGTCAATGAACAGGTAGCGCCTGTTGGTCGCGTTGCTCATCCATGAATCCACATGGGCGGAAAGCTCAAGAGGGTTCCTGAATCTTGCCGAATTGATGTCGTCGAGTTCTATCGTGAGAATGTCCTCTGGAAGAACACCGCTATCTATCAGGTGTCGCCGAAACAGGGTCTTCAGCAGATAAGACTTTCCACATCGCCTTATTCCCGTGATGACTTTGACCTGCCCGTTCCACATGAGTGAAATGAGCTTGTCGAGGTAGAAGTCTCTCTTTATCTCCTTGAAATTATCCATTCTTCGCTCCTATTACACAGAAGTTTGGAGATATTATACCATATTCAAGGGTCGATAGTCAATGGGGGTAGTCGAAACTTGCTGCGTTTTACACAGAAGATTGGAAGATAATAAATTTAGATTTTTGCCACGCCGAACTTGCTCATGTTTCCCGTATATGATAGTAGCCACTCAAGTGGCGGAAAGGAAACCATGAACAACATCCTCCCATTCTTTGCGGACATACCCGCAGACGAGTACCACCAGGCGGCGAGGGACGGGAAATTCCTGTCTAGCCACCTCCTCGGGGACTTCAGGAAAAGCCCGAGGCTCTACCGCAAGAAGATGACGGGCGAGATCGCGCCGGAGGACACGGCGGCTTTCCTTACTGGACGCGCCGTCCATACGCTCATCTTGGAAGGTCGCACCAAGTTCGACGAGGAGTTCCTCGTCTCGGACGGGCCGGTGAACCCCAAGACGGGCGAGTCGTTCGGCAAGCTCACGAAGGCATACAAGGAGTGGGCGGCGGCACAGACGAAGGACGTCGTTTCGGGCTCGGACTTCAACTTCATGTCGCAGCTCCAGCAGAGCGTCTGGACGCATCCCATCGCCAGCCTCCTGCTCGACGACGGCGTTGCCGAGCAGACCGTCCGCACGACCTATTTCGGCGTCGCCTGCCAAATCAGAATGGACTGGTTCCGCGCCGACTACGAGGGGCGTCCCGTCATCTGCGACCTAAAGACCTGCGAGACGCTCGACTGGTTCGAGAGCGACGCGAGACGCTTTGGCTATCCCGCACAGGCGGCGTTCTACCGCGAAGTCCTGCGCACGGCGAGCGACGGCGAGGTCGTCGCCGACTGCTATCTTCTGGCAATTGAAAAGCGCGAGCCGTTCCGCTGCGGAGTGTGGAAGCTCACGGACGGCATCCTCGAAGCGTGCGCCGTGGAGAACGAGCGCGCGATTGCGGAACTCGCCGAGTGCCGCCGGACGAACGTCTGGCCGACGAAGACTGAGGACTTGCGCTTCCTCGACGTGTAGGACGCAAACGGCAATCCACTTCAAACTGGCGGGCGGTGCTTCACCGTCCGCCTTTTTCATGCACACACAAAAACCGAAGAAAGGAAAAGAGACATGGGCAACCTGCTCGATTCGATAACAACGGGACGCCAGCCGCAACCGCCCCGCATCATGATCTACGGCTCAGAGGGAGTCGGAAAATCGACCTTTGCGGCATCCGCCCCGAAGCCCGTCTTCGTGCAAACCGAGGACGGGCTCTCAGAGATCGACACGGCGAAGTTCCCGCTCTGCGCGACATACGCGGACGTGGTGGAGCAGCTCAAGGCCGTCCGCGACGGCGAGCACGACTTCCAGACGCTGTGCCTCGACTCTTTGGACTGGCTTGAGCGTCTCATCTGGGACCGCGTCTGCCAGGACTATGGGGTCAAGTCCATCGAAAAGGCCGACGGCGGCTACGGCAAGGGCTACACCTACGCTCTCACCTACTGGCGCGAGATAGTGAAGCTCCTGAACGAGATCCGCGCCAAGCGCCAGATGGCGGTGATCCTCGTCGCCCACGCGAAGGTGGAGCGCTTCGAGGACCCGGAGCATCCAGCATACGACCGCTACCAGCCGCGTCTCCACAAGGCGGCGAACTCGCTGATCTGCGAGTGGGCGGACGCGGTACTCTTCGCGACCCGCAGGATGCGCGTCGACTCGACGACCGGCAAGGCCGCTCCAGTCGGCGCTGACGGCGGCGAGCGCGTCATCCGCACCAACGGCTCTCCCGCGTTCAACGCGAAGAACCGCTTTTCGCTTCCCACGGAGATGGCTCTCTCGTGGACGGCCTTCATGGACGGCATGAAGGTCGGCTCGAAGAAGTAACCCCCAAAACAGAAAGGAATCACACAATGGCACAACTGAACTTCAACGCGGCGGAGATCGACACGACCTCCCGCGACGCAATCCCGTCTGGCACCTACGAGGCGGTCGTCACCGACTCGGAGATGAAGGCCACCAAGAACGGCCTCGGAATGGGCATCAACCTCACGTTCGAGATCCTCTCCGACGGCCCCGCCAAAGGCCGCAAGGTGTTCGTCTGGATCAACTACGAGCATCCGAAGGCCGAGGCGCAGCGCATCGGGCGCGAGGAGCTGGCGAGCCTCTGCAAGGCGGTCGGCGTCGCCAACCTCACGGACACGAACCAGCTCCACAACCTCCCGCTGATGGTGACGGTGGGAGTGGACAGGAACGACCCGACGCGCAATGTCGTGAAGAAGTACGCGGCGAAGGCGGCGCAGCAGACGCCCGCCGCGCAGACGGCTCCGGCAACCGCATCGGGGACGCCCCCGTGGAGGCGCTAGAGTTCGACCTCCCCTGGCCGCCCAGCGTCAATAACTACTACCGCCACGTCGGGCCGCGCGTCCTCATAAGCCGCGCCGGTCGCAAGTACCGCACGATGGTCGTAAGCCGCCTCGGAGGGCTCAAGAAGCTCTCCGGGGCGGTTTCGCTTTCGCTCGAGTGCTACCCGCCGGACAGACGGCGGCGCGACCTCGACAATCTGCTCAAGTGTTTGCAGGATTCCATAACCGCAGCGGGCGTCCTTGACGACGATTCGCAGATAAGGCGTCTCCAAATGGAGATGCTCGAACCCATCGAAGGAGGACTCGTCCATGTACGACTTGAGACCTTACCAGAGCGACGCGGTCAAGGCCGTGTACGACCACCTTCGAGATAAGGACACGAATCCGTGCGTAGTCATTCCGACAGCAGGCGGCAAGTCGCTCTGCATAGCCGAGGTCGCCAAGGACGCGGTCGTGAAATGGCATGGACGTGTTCTCATCCTCGCCCATGTCAAGGAACTGGTCGAGCAGAACGCCGGGAAGATAAAGGCGATCCAGCCAGACCTTCCCGTCGGAATCTACTCCGCAGGGTTGGACAGCAGGGACATCGAGCAGCCGGTCATCGTTGCTGGCATTCAGTCGATCTACAACAAGGCCGACCTCTTCAAGCCGTTCGACCTTGTGATGATAGACGAATGCCACCTCATTCCGCCGGACGGAGAAGGACGCTACCAGACGTTCCTGAACGCCGCCAAGGAGAGGAATCCGAATGTCCGCCTCATCGGTTGGACGGCGATGCCCTACAGGACGCAAGGCGGGCTTATCTGCAAACCGGAGAACCTCTTGAACGAGGTCTGCTACGAAATCGGCGTCAAGGAACTCATCAACCGAGGCTACATCTCGAACATCACCGCGAAGGCAGGGAAGTTCACGCCCGACACGGACGGTCTGCACATCCGCGCCGGCGAGTTCGTGTCCGAGGACGTGGAGAAGCTGATGGGCGAGGACGGGCTTGTCAACTCGGCTTGCAGGGAAATCGTGGAACTCACGAAGAACCGCAAGGCGTGTCTCATATTCTGTACGTCCGTCGCCCACTGCAAGAAGGTTGCAGACGCGATAAAGCGCTTCTCCGGCGAGGAGTGCGCCATCGTGACGGGCGACACGCCTGCGGACGAGCGCGAGGAGACGATCAAGCGGCTTCGCGGCGAATCGGTCAAGGCAGACCTATTCAGCGACAAGCCGCCGCTCAAGTACTGCTGCAACGTGTCCGTCCTCACGACGGGGACGGACATCCCGCGCCTTGACACAATCGCCTTGCTGCGTCCGACGAACAGCCCTGGGCTTCTCGTCCAGATGGTGGGACGCGGCTTCCGTTTGTCGCCCGAGACTGGCAAGACCGAGTGTCTCGTACTCGACTACGGGCGCAACATCGAGCGGCACGGGCCGATCGACATGATCAAGGTGAAGGAACCTGGTCAGGGCGGTGGCGGACCGCTTGCGAAGGTGTGTCCGCAGTGCCAGGCAATCGTGAACCTTCCCGTCATGCTCTGCCCCGACTGCGGCTACCAATGGCCGCGCAAGGAGCCGGAGCGGAAGTCCCACGAGGCGACGGCGGCGAAGGTCGGCATCCTGTCTGGCGAGGTGACGGTCGAGAAGTTTCCTGTCCAGCACACATCCTACCAGGTCTGGGAGAAGCGTGGCGCACCGCCGGACGCCCCAAAGACCGTGCGCGTCACTTACGACATCGACTATCTCACGCACTATTCCGAATGGCTCTGCCCGGAACACACGGGCTACGCGAGGCGGAAGTTCGAGAAGTGGTGGCGGGAGCACGCGCACCCCGAGTGCTTCATGCCCCGCACCGCCGACGAGGTGTGCGAGTGCGAGTTCTCCGGGATGCTGCGCGAGGTGAAGGAGATAACCGTTCGGTTCGTCTCTGGGCAGAAGTACCCGGAGATAACAGGCTATGAACTTGGCGACTTCCCGCTGGTACAGTCGGGGCAAGACGCACAGGGAGAGGAGGTTTCGGATGAAGACTGGGATGACATTCCCTTCTGACGAGGACGAGTGGGCGTGGATCGAATGCATGGCTCGGCGGCGGGAGCGTCTGTATAACGCCGCCCGCTATGCCGCGCTCTTTGCGTTCGGGATCGCACTCGTTTTCGCCATGCTGTGGTTCTGCGTCCGCAACATGGGCGAGAAGCACTACGACCCGTGGCAGAACGCGATCCACAACGTCCGCTCGCAGAGCGGATGATGCACACTTGAACCTGAAGAAAACAAAGGAGGCCACATGGCTACAATACCCGTCGCGACGGCAATGGCGTATCTCGCCGCAGGCCTCTCGTGCCTTCCCGCTGCAAAGGCGAGGAAGCATCCCGCCATAGGCTCGTGGAAGAACTGGCAGACGCGGCTTCCGACGGAGGTCGAGGTCAGGGCGTGGTTCTCGAACGCGCACGACGCGATATGCGTTGTTTCGGGCGCGGTCTCCGGGAATCTCGAATGCCTCGACTTCGACAACGGCGGGGAGCTGTTCGCCGCGTGGATCGAGAAAGTCGATACAGGGCTTCTCGCGCAGCTTGTCATCGAGCAGACCCCGTCAGGCGGCTACCATGTGTGCTATCGCTGCGATGATCCGGTCGATGGCAACCTGAAGCTCGCCCGTGGCATCCGCGACGGCAAGCAGAAGACGCTTATCGAGACGCGGGGCGAGGGAGGCCTCTTCCTCTGCGCCCCCACGGAGGGCTACTCGCTCCAGCAGGGAGACTTCGCCAATCTGCCGACAATCTCGCCGGACGCCCGACAAGCCCTCCTGGACGCCGCACGTTCGCTCGACGAACTCCCTGCGGCAAGTTGCCCGACCGCCCCCGTCGGAGCGAACGTGGGGCAACGTGGCGTGGATTCCGCCCCAACGGGCGGAAAGGACGCGTTCGACTTGGCTCCTGGGGACGATTTCAACGCCCGTGGCGACATACATCCGCTTCTTGAGGCGGCGGGCTGGCAGTTCTGCGGGAACAACCCCGACGGCAACGAACTCTGGACGCGTCCCGGCAAGGACCCTCGCAACGGCATCTCGGCGACCTACAAGGACGGATCGTTCTATGTCTTTTCGTCGAACGCCGCACCGTTTGAGCCGAACGTCATGTACAGCCCGTTCGCCGTCTACGCGACCCTGAACCACAACGGCGACTACACCGCCGCCGCGTCCGCCCTGCTCACGCAGGGCTACGGCAAGGCGAAGAGCGACCTCGGCGGCGTTACGCTCAACCTGAAGCCGGTTGCCGCCGCAGGAACGACACAGGCCGAGGAAGGCCCGATACCGCTGGGGACGCTTAAAAAGCGATTCCCGGAGATGCGCCCCGTCCTCATCGACGGATTCCTGCGAATAGGAGAGACCATGAACATAATCGCCGCGCCGAAGACCGGCAAGAGCTGGCTCGTCACGCAGCTGTGCGTCTGCGTCGCGTCAGGGACAGACTGGTTCGGCCACGTCTGCACGCCCGGACGAGTCCTCATCATCGACAACGAGCTTCACGAGGAGACGTCCGCGAACCGCATCCCGCTCGTCGTGGAGGCGATGCGCAGGGCGAACCCGAGCCTCCCCAACGTGGACGACATGATCGACGTGTGGAACCTCCGTGGCAAGTGGAAGTCGATAGCCGACCTCTCCGCGTGGCTTCCGAGGTTCAAGGAGGCTGGGTACAGGATGATAGTCATCGACGCGTTCTACCGCGCGCTACCGAAGGACACGGACGAGAACGATAACGGCTCTATCGCGAGCATCTACAACTTGATCGACACCTTCGCCAAGCAGGTCGGGTGTTCGTTTGTGTTGATTCATCACACGTCCAAGGGGAACCAGTCGCAGAAGTCCATCACCGATGTTGGCGCGGGCGCTGGCTCTCAGTCGAGAGCTGCGGACACGCACCTCATCCTGCGCGAACACAAGGACGATGGCTTCCTTGTACTTGAGGCCGTGGTGCGTTCGTTTCCGAGGCAAGAGCCGATTGTCCTCCAGAAGGCCTTTCCGCTCATGCTGCCGGACTACGAGAGGAATCCCGACGACCTCGCAGGGAAGTCGGAGGTCGGGGTCAAGAAGGACGATCCTCCTCCGTCGGAGATAGCGAAGCGTCTTGCGGAACTTGTCGAACCCGACCATCCACAGGCCAAGGGGGTGTTCATCGACACGGTGAAGACCGCCTATGGCCTCATGGAGAAGACGGCGAAGCTGGCCGTGGAACGCGCCATAACGGACGGCCTCATCGTCTGCGGGAGACTCCCGAACCAGCCCAAGGGGATGCAGGCGACGAAGTTCATAACGCTTCCCGGAGAGGAGGACGGCGATGACAGGAATTAGTTTTTCTTCGCGTGAAAAAACAAAAAGCAAAACTAATTCCAGGGTCGCTCCGAGGGCGGAATTAGTTTTGTTTTGCCTAGGAAAAACAAAACAAAAAACTACTTCCGGCCAGGGCGGAAACGGGTCGATTTAGTTTTGTTTTTTTGCGCTCCCTTTAGGGGCGCAGAAAAATCAAAACTAATCCGTGTCCGCCCAAGCTAAAATCGGCCTGTTTTGGCGTGGAGCGAAAAAGCCGACCGCTCGGGCAACCGAAAGAGGCCGATGACGAGGCCCCGAAAACCGCCCGAACGGTCGACGGCGGACATTGTGCCATAACCCGCACGACAAGTCAACCGCCCGAATCGGGAAATAACGGCTCGGGTCGGGCGGGGTGGGACGTAACGTCCCTGCGAGGCTACGGTTCCTCCCTGCCCCCTCTCAAAGGCAGGGCGCGGGAAGGAGCGCAACTCCAGGACAGACTTTCTTTCCCGACGACGTAATTTTCAAGGAGGTAAAAATGCAAGGAAAACAAGATGAAATGACCTATGCAACCGTGTGTTCGGGAATCGAGTGCATGAGCGCAGCGGTAGCGCCGCTCGGCGGCTGGAAGCCGGTGTTCTTCAGTGAGATCGAGCCGTTCCCGTGTTCGCTACTGAAGCACCGGTACCCGACGGTTCCAAACCTTGGGGACATGACGAAAATCACAGCCGAGAAGATCGGCGAAGAGAAATGGAGGATCACAAATGGAACAGATGTCATTGAACTTGCCGGGCGTCTCGGCTGTCTCGCCGGCGGCACGCCGTGCCAGGACGTGTCGGTCGCGGGGAAGCGCGCGGGCATGGCCGAAGGGAGCGGAACCCGCTCCAGCCTTGCCTTCCACTTTGCAAGGCTTTGTCGAGAGCTACAACCCAGATGGGTGCTTTGGGAGAACGTTCCGGGAGTTCTCACCTCAAACGGAGGACGCGACTTCGCGCACTTCGTCAAGTCGATTGGGGAATGCGGGTATTCTCTTGCCTACAGGACTTTGGACGCTCAATGGGTGCGAGTGGACGGGCTGCCCCGCGCAGTTCCACAGAGACGCCGGCGTGTGTGGCTTGTCGGACATCTTGGAGACAGTTGGCGAACACCTGCGGAAGTACTGTTTGAGCCTCAAGGCGTGCGCGGGGATACTCCGCCGTGCCGCATCGCGGGGCAAGGATTTACCAGCGAGACTGGCGGCGGCGCTGAAGGCGCAGATCGCCCGGTTCCAACGAACTCAAACGGCGGCGACGTGATGCCCGCCCTCACCGCGCGGGACTTGGAGGCGCGGATGACCGGGCAGGCTGATCGCTCGGGCGGATACGTCATGCAGCCGTCGGGCTTCGACCCCTACGAGCCTGGCGGCGTCAAGTCGGACAGTCCAGAAGTCTCGGGCGCTCTCGTCAATGGCTCTTCGCCGGGTTTCCACAACGCGGTGTGCTTTGAGAACCACCAGACGGATGCAAGGACGACGGAGGTTGATGTCGCCCCGACTATGGGTGCAACGCACAACGCGCAGGCGGCGAACAACAACCCGCTTGTCGTTGTGCCGACCGACGTGTTCGGCAAGGTCGCGCACGCCATGAACAAGAACGGCGACGGCGAGAAATACGCGAAGATCGAGGTCGCCGAGACGAGAAACACATTCTCGAATTCGGAGGCGCGGACACAGGAAGTTGTCGTGCAGCCCAAGGACGGCGTAGTAGCCATCGACATGGACAAGAACAAGCCGACGAACGCCGACAAGCCTGTCCGCAAGGGCGGCGCTGGATTTGGCGTCTCGGAGAAAGGCGCGTCCTACACGCTCACGGCGAGAGACCAGCACGCGGTCGCATACGCCATCGACTCTATGGGGTCCAACGCGATGAAGTCGAAGAACCCGAAGAGCGGATGTCGGGAGGTTGAGTGTGCGCCGACTCTGACGACGGTCGATTCCGCGCCGGTCAAGCACCAGGGCGGCACAGCGGTCGTGGCGTTCCTTCCGGGCAACTCCAAGAAGGCTCGTTCCATCGCCGCCGACGAGGAGGTTTCGCCTACGCTCATGCGGACGCAGGGCGAGAGCGGCAACAAGGTCGCTGTAGCGACGGAGTGCGTCGGCGTGTTCGACATGGAGGCAGGGAAGTCGAGCGGTCGGGCGGACACGTCCGGCGTTTCGCCCACGATCCTCGCGTTGCACGGCACAGACCCGCACGCGGTGTGCATCGGCTTCAACGCGGAACCGGGAACGCACGTCCAGACCCCGCACGACAACCTTGGCGACACCCTCGCTGTGAGCCACAAGTGCGGCGTCGCAATCGGCCTCGACCGCGCCTCGTTCAACCAGGGGAAGAACGCGAAGTTCGGCTTCTCGGTCGAAGAGGAATGTGCGCCCACGGTCGTGTCCAAGGGACCTGGCGCGGTCTCGTTCGAGCCGGGGATCGCCAAGCGCGAGGGAGCGTCGCACCGCTTCTCGGACGAGGTGACGTCGACGCTGCGCTCCGACATGGGCGACAACCTCCCGGCGGTCGCCGTGGACTACATCGTCCGCCGCCTGACCCCGCTCGAGTGCGAAAGGCTCCAGGGGCTGCCGGACGGATACACGCTGATTCCGCATCGCGGGAAGCCTGCGGAGGAGTGTCCCGACACGCCAAGGTACAAGGCGCTGGGCAACGGCTGGGCGGTCAACTGCGCCCGCTGGATATGCCAGCGAATCCAGAAACACGAACAGGAGAACACACATGGAAACTAACAGGATGAAGGTCGTGAACGTCCCCGTCTCGGAGATCATTCCCTACGAGAACAACCCGCGTATCAACGAGGGCGCGGTCGAGCAGCTGGCGAACATAATCGCCACCCTCGGCTTCAGGAATCCCGCCGTCCTCAACAAGGACAAGGTCATCATCGAGGGTCACACGCGCCTTCTCGCCGTGAAGAAGCTCGGCTGGGAGACGATGCCCTGCATCATCGCCACCGACCTGACGCCGGAGCAGGAACAGGCCTTGCGCATCGCCGACAACAAGATTGCTGAAATCGCGGAGTGGGACGAGGACAAGCTCAAGGTCGAACTCGCCGCGTTGCAGGAGGCGGGGTTCGACCTTTCGCTTCTCGCCTTTGGCGACGACGAGCTGGACGACCTTTTGGGCGGCGAGGCGGGGACGCACGGCGAGACGGAGCCTGACGCGGTTCCCGAGACGCCGGAGATTCCCGTCTCGACCCCTGGCGAAGTCTACCAGCTCGGAAAGCACCTCCTCGTCTGCGGAGACTCGACGAAGCCCAACGACGTCGACAAGGTGTGCAAGGCGGACGAGGCGAACCTCTGGCTCACGGACCCGCCGTACAACGTGGACTACCACGGCTCGGACGGACAGTCGATCCAGAACGACTCGATGGAGGACACGAAGTTCCGCGAGTTCCTTCGCGCGGCGTTCGGCTGCGCGGAGAAGCGCCTCAAGCCGGGCGGCTCGTTCTACATCTTCCACGCGGATTCCGAGGGCTACAACTTCCGGGGAGCGTGCTTTGACGTGGGGCTTAGCGTGAGGCAATGCCTCGTCTGGAAGAAGAATTCGCTCGTCCTCGGACGGCAGGACTACAAGTGGATTCACGAACCCTGCCTCTACGGTTGGCGCGAGGGGGCGGCGCACGACTGGTACTCCGACTGTTCGCAGACGACAGTTATGGAGTTCAACAAGCCGAAGAAGAACGACCTCCACCCGACGATGAAGCCCGTCGAGATGCTGTGCTACCTGATCGGCAATTCGTCGAAGCGCGGCGACATCGTCCTCGACACGTTCTGCGGTAGTGGCTCGACGCTCATCGCCTGCGAGAGGACGGGTCGCGTGTGTAGGGCCGTCGAACTCGACCCGAAATACTGCGACGTAATCCGCAAGAGGTGGGCGGAGTTCGTGCATGGGGAGGGATGCGATTGGCAATCGCTGACTCCCGTCGTCGGCACATCACCGGCGCCAGAAGCGGAGGATGCACACGATGAAGGTGCTTGAACTCTTCTCCGGGACGGGCGTCCTGTCGGCTGCGTTCAGGGAGCGCGGCCACAGGACGCTGACGGTTGATTGGGAGGAGTCGCACAAGCCCGACCTCAAGGCTGACATTGGAGCGCTGACTGCCGATGACATCGTTCGGCTGTTCGGCCGCCCCGACATCGTATGGGCAAGTCCCGACTGCACGACGTATTCCGTCATGTGCATCTCGCGCCACCGCGACGGCGTGAAGCCAAAGTCGGAGTACGCCGCGCAATGCGACAGGACAAACGCCCACGTGTGCGCCCTCATCTGCGAACTGAAGCCAAAGGCGTGGTTCATCGAGAACCCTGTCGGGATGCTGCGGAAGATGCCGTTCATCCAGAAGCTGATGGAAGACACCGGTGGTCGCCGCCATACGGTGACGTACTGCCAGTACGGCGAGAGGCGGCAGAAGCCGACCGACATCTTCACGAACCACCCCGACCCGAAGTTCCGTCCGCCGTGCAGACGCGGCGACAAGTGCCACGATGCCGCGCCTCGCGGCTCCAGGACGGGGACGCAGGGACTGAAAGGCAAGGCTCTGCGGGCGAAGCTCCCGGCGGAACTCTGTAGGCACGTCGTCCGCATCTGCGAGAGCCTCGTGTAAGTGCGGAAAGTGTGCAAACTCCGCGATTGTGTCGTGTAGACGTTTTCCACTTCACGACACAACTGTGCAGGAAACACACTCCCATATGCGGCGCAATTGGGCCATATAAGCCCGATTTACGCCGTATCTTCTTGAAAATCCAAGTAATACAGCCCGACAGAGGTGTGAGAGATCTATACGTCGACATTGACATGTCGAGGATCCACACTATCGGGCGACACTCTACGACAAACCAGCAAACCGCCCCGCAAAATCGGGGCAGAAAGGCGAAAAATGGCAAAGAAAATCCAATCTTCGGAATACTGCACGCTCGGGCATCCCGACAGGACGTGCGACTATATCGCGAGCTATATCCTGGATCGCTACATGGCGGCCGATAGGAACTCGAGAGTCGCGCTGGAGGTTCAGCTCAAGGACGAGTTCTGCACGATATCGGGCGAGGTTACGAGCAACGCACGGTTCGGAACCGACGAAATCGCGGCATTTGCGCGCGAGGCGGTCGAGAAGATCGGCTACACGCCGGAGTACCAGGCGAAGTTCGGAGCTGCGAATGTCGTGGCGGGCCAAGAACTCGTCGTGGAGACACACATATCCCACCAGTCCGGCGACATCGCGCAGGGAGTGAACCGCGACAGCTGGGGCGACCAGGGGATATTCTGGGGACTTGCGGTGGACGAGCCGAAAATGGGCTACCTTCCGAAGGACTACTGGCTCGCCCGCAAGTTGGGGCAGGGAATCGCCGGGAAGCTGGGCGGGCTGGACGTGAAGACGCTTGTCACGCTGGAGGACGGCAAGCCCGTCGAGTGCTATGTCGCCATCCCGCTTACGCCGGGAGACGACGACGCTCCCGTCTTCGCGGCGGCAAAGGCGATGGTCGGCGAGGATTGCCGCATCGTTGTGAACGGGACGGGGCGGTACGTGACGCACGGCTCTGTCGGCGACTGCGGAACGACGGGCAGGAAGCTCGTCGTGGACTTCTACGGCGGGAACTCCCGCATCGGCGGCGGCTCTCCCTGGGGCAAAGACCCGACGAAGGCGGACGTCACATTGAACGTCTACGCCCGCAGGTGCGCGCTTGAGGGGATGAAGCGGTACGGACTTCCCGAGATGCGCTGCGCGATATCGTGCTGCATCGGCCGCCGCGACATCCGCGTCTCGCTGTTCGACAGGGAGATGAACCTCGTCGAGGAGCGGATCGAGTCCGATCCCGCGAGCCACGTCATCGAGCTTCTCGGACTCGACAAGCCCGTCTATGCCGACACGTGCGCTCGCGGCCTCTTCGGATACGAGACGCTTTAGCGGACGGAGGCGAAGAGCCCGCGACCGGCCTTGCGGAAGCGCGAGGCGTCGCCCTTGTCCTTGATCTCGCGGATGATCGCGGAATAGAGTGTCTGTTCCGGCGTCTTGCCGCCCTTGGGCGTCCAGAGGCCGGACTCCTTCGCCTTTTCGATCATCGCCCTGACCGCCAGCGGCTCGTCGGACTGTTCCAGTACGGCGGCTGCGGCGTTCAGGAGCGAGAGTCCTTTCTCGGGCGAGGTCGCCGCAGGCTTCACCGCCTTTGGCTTCGCGGCCTTGGGCGCGGCAGTCGCGGCAGCGGTCTCGCCGTCCCGCGATTTGAGCGACTTGACTGTGAGCGTCTTGCCGCTCCTCGTCTCGACCGTCCAGCCGTTCTCGGCCTTCGCATTGACGCGAACCTCGACGAGGTTGCGTCCGACCTTGGTGAATGCGCGGTCGCCCGCCTTGTATTCCTTGCTCATTGCATCGTTCCTTTCTCATTCTTTTGCGTCCGAGTTCCCCATGAACCCGGAACGGCGCACATATTCGCTCTTATTCCGAGACAAGTCAACGGGGTATCGGAAAGTATTTCAACAAACTTCAAAAAAAAAGGAGGCCAGCCATGCCAGAACAGAGCCGCGACCACATTACGAGGGAGAACTTCGTGACTGCCATGCGGAGGTCGGGGTCACGCACCCTGACGCTCGAACGGCTCGAAGCCGACATCGCCGCCGGCGCTCCCGTCAACGCGGACGGGACGATCAACATCCTGAAGTACGTCGCGTGGATTGCAAAGGAGCTTGGAGATGACGGTCAACGTTAAGAAGATGAAGCCCGTGGAGATGGTGCGCTTCCTGAACTCCACGGAGCTTGGGACGGTTCTCTCCGCCGCGATGGTGTACAGGCACTTCTCCGAGGCGGGCTACCGCATCGCCTCGACGGAGGATTCGCGTTGTCTGAGCTTCTACCGCTACGCGGCGTGGCTCATCGACAAGCGCAACACGCCGCCACCGGCCATCGAGACCGATCCAGGGGCGTACACGGCCCATCGCGAGGCTGCGGCGCAGCGGCAGGCAGACCTCTCCCTTGCGGGACGCGACATCGGCGAACTTCCCGAAGTCGCCGATCCGGAAAGGAAGGAGGCGTGCCGTTTCGACTTCCGCAAGTTCTGCGAGACATACTTTCCCGAAGTGTACAACCTCGAATGGTCGGACGACCACCTGCGGGCAATCGAGAAGCTTCAGAAGGCAGTCCTCGAAGGCGGGCTCTTCGCACTTGCGATGGCGCGCGGAAGCGGCAAGTCGAGCCTGACGGAAACAGCCGCTATTTGGGCTATGGCCTACGGACACCGCGAGTTCATCGTCATAATCGGCGCAAGCGAGGGTGCGGCGCTCGAAATGCTCGACTCCATCAAGACGGAGCTTGAGGTCAACGAGCATCTCCAGGAGGACTTCCCGGAGATGGTGTATCCTATCGCAAGACTTGAGGGAATCGCCAACCGCTGCGCGGGGCAGCTCTACAAGGGCGAGCGGACGCGCATTGCGTGGACTGCGAGCGAGATCGTCCTTCCTACAATCGCTGGCGCGGCATCGTCTGGCGCAATCGTCCGCGTCGCCGGCATCACGGGCCGCATTCGCGGCATGAAGTACAAGCGCCCCGACGGGCGGACTATCCGCCCGGAGTTCGTCATTGTCGATGACCCGCAGACGAGCGAATCCGCCGGCTCCGCCGAGCAGACGAGAAAGCGCGTCCGCGTCCTCGCGGGCGACGTCCTCGGCTTGGCCGGCCCCGGTCGCAAGATCGCGGGCGTCATGCCCTGCACGGTTATCCGCCCAGGCGACATGGCCGAGCAGATGCTCGACCGCTCGAAGCATCCCGAATGGAACGGAGAGCGTTGCCGGATGCTCTACAAGTTCCCGAAGAACGAGGAGTTGTGGAACCGCTACGCAGACCTCCGCGCAGACGAACTGCGGGAGAAAGGCACGTTCGCAAAGGCCACGGCGTTCTACGCCGCGTACAGGAAGGAGATGGACGAGGGCGCTGTCGTGGCGTGGCCCGCCCGCTATAACCACGACGAAATCTCCGCCGTGCAGCACGCGATGGACCTGAAGCTCACCGACGAGGCCGCGTTCTGGGCGGAGTACCAGAACGAGCCGTTGGCGGAGGACTTGGGGACGGAGGAGCAGTTGACGCTGGACGGTGTGTCCTCTCGCGTAAACGGACACTCCCGTCTCGGCGTTCCCGTCCAGGCGACGCACGTGACGGCCTTCATCGACGTCCAGAAGACGATGCTGTTCTACTGCATCGTCGCGTGGGACGATGACTTCACGGGACGCGTCATCGACTACGGCGAGTGGCCCGACCAGAAGCGTCGGTTCTTCACGCTGAACGACGCGAACGTCACGCTCCAGCAGAAGTTCCCTCGAAGCGGACTCGAAGGATGCCTGTACGAGGGGCTGAAAAGCCTTACGGGGGAAATCCTCGGACGCGAGTATTTCCGCGATGACGGCGCTGCTATGCGGATCGAGAAGTGCCTCATCGACGCGAACTGGGGACAATCGACGGACACCGTGTACCAGTTTTGCCGCGAGTCGGAGTACGCAAGCGTCCTCACGCCTTCGCACGGCAAGTACATCGGCGCAAGTTCCAAGCCGATGGGCGAGTACAAGAAGGCAATCGGCGACAGAGTCGGTCTCAACTGGCGGATGCCGAACGTCAGGGGCAAACGGGCGATACGGCACGTCGTCTATGACACGAACTTCTGGAAGTCGTTTGTGGCGACGAGGCTTCTCACCTCGACTGGCGACCGAGGGGCTTTGACGCTCTTCGGGAGAAGCCCGGCTGACCATCTGCTCTTCGCGGAACATCTCACCGCCGAGTACCGGGTCAAGACCGAGGGGCGCGGACGCCGCGTGGACGAGTGGAAGATGCGCCCCGACGCCAAGGACAACCACTGGTGGGACTGCGTCGTCGGAAGCGCGGTCGCGGCTTCGATGTGCGGATGCGTCCTCGCGGGGACTATGACGGACGGAAAACCGAAAGCTGCGAAACCCAAGGTGAAACTTTCGGAACTTCGGCGATTGAAAAATTTTTAATGAAAGTCACGCCGAAGTTGCTCATGTTTTTCGTATAAGACATCAGAGAGGAGATGATGCTATGCGATACGGAAGCGTGTGCAGCGGAATCGAGGCTGCGAGTGTCGCATGGCGGCCCCTCGGCTGGCGTTGCGCGTTCGTCTCCGAAGTAGAGCCGTTCGCGTCGGAAGTGCTGAAACACCGTCTGCCGAGGGTGCCTAACCTCGGAGATTTTACGAAAATTGAGAAAGGAGGATATGATGGAGACATCGACCTCCTTGTCGGCGGGACGCCCTGCCAATCCTTCTCAACGGGAGGAAAACGTGGCGGAATCGCCGACCCTCGCGGCAACCTCGCCATCGAGTTTGTCCGACTGGCTGAAAGGACGGATGCGAGGTGGGTGGTCTGGGAGAACGTTCCAGCCGTGCTTGCCATCAATGGGGGACGAGACTTCGCCGCGTTTCTCTCCGAACTCGTCGGATGGGACGTCAAAGTCCCGGACGACGGGTGGGGAAACTCTGGCGTCGTCACCAACGCCCCCGGACGCTTCGGCGTTTCGTGGCGAGTGCTGGACGCTCGATATACCCGAGTTTCCGCATTTCCAAGGGCGGTGCCGCAGCGAAGGCGTCGTGTCATCCTTGTCGGATGCCGTGATCGCTGGCAGAGCGCCGCAGAGGTACTGCTTGGCGGCGAACTATGCGGAGGCGATGCTTGCCCGAGCCGCGAGGCTGGGGTACGCGCTGCCGCCGACGCTGGAGAATGTGCTTCGGGAGAGTGCTTCCCGATAGATATGATGAACATCGAGGGACGCACCAAGTGCCTCAAGACGAAGTGCTACGACGAGGCGGGAACGGCGATGTATACGCTCCGCTCCAGCCACGTGAATGCGGTCTGCACACCATGCCAGCTGCGGCGGCTTCTGCCGGTCGAATCGGAGCGGCTCATGGGCTTTTCTGACGGCTGGACGGACATTCCGTGGAAAGGCAAGGCGCACGCACCCGACGGATTCCGCCACAGGGTGTGCGGGAACTCGATGTGCGTAAACGTCATGCGCTGGATCGGCGAGAGGATATCCGCCGTCGCAGCGGGAAAGGAATTTGAAGACTATGGACGAGAAGTCTCTCGAAGAGGCGATGGAGCGGCTGCTCACTTCGCCCAAGGAGGTGGAGGTTGACGGACAGCGGGTGACGAACCAGTCGGTCGGCGACCTCATCAAGGTTGCCAACTACCTCGCCTCCAAGAACGCCCTCAAAGGCAAAAGGCTGCCGATTCGCATCACGAAGATGGCGGCGGGAGGAGGCGCAATATGAGACTGTGGCCATCGAAGAAGAAGGACGGGAAAGCGAGGTCATCGCTCCTTGCGAGGTTTCTCCGCGCAAGGTTCGACGCCGCGCAGACGACGAAAGACAACGCGAAGCACTGGGGCGCGGCGGAGTTCCTTTCAGCGGACGCGGAGGCGGACTCGAACGTCCGCAAGATTCTCCGCACCCGCGCCCGCTACGAAGTGCAGAACAACTCCTACGCTCGCGGCATCGTGAAGACGCTTGCCGAGGACACGATAGGGACAGGGCCAAGACTCCAGATGCTCCTCGAAGACGAGGAGACGAACAGGAAGATAGAGCACGACTTCCAGGTGTGGGCGAAGAAGACGCACCTCCCCGCCAAGCTGCGCACTATACGCATGGCGCGCTGCCAGGACGGAGAGGCGTTTATTCTGCTTGCGCGGAATCCTCTGCTCAAAACGAACGTGACGCTCGACATGCAGCTCATCGAAGCCGACCGGGTTACGGATGATGAACTTACAGTCGATCCGAACTGCATAGACGGCGTCACGTTCGACCAATTTGGCAACCCCAAGTCCTACAAGGTGCTGAAGAAGCATCCGGGCGGGACGGACTCGTTCGACACGGAGTTCGTGGCAATCAAGGCCGAGAACATGATCCACGTGTTCCGGCAGGATCGCCCCGAACAGCATCGCGGCATCCCGGAGATTACCGCTGCGCTTCCCTTGTTTGCACACCTCCGCCGGTTCACGCTGGCGGTGGTGAGCGCGGCGGAGGCCGCCGCCGACTTCGCGGGCATCCTGTACACGGACTCGCCGGCGAACGGCGAGGCCGACAGCGTTGAGGCGATGGACACGATCCAGCTTGAGCGGAACATGCTCCTCACGATGCCAGGCGGCTGGAAGATGAGCCAGGTCGATCCGAAGCAGCCCGTCACGACATACGGCGAGTTCAAGCACGAGATACTGAACGAAATTGCAAGGTGTCTTTCGATGCCCTACAACATCGCTGCGGGGAACTCGTCGGGCTACAACTACGCTTCGGGACGGCTCGACCACCAGACGTACTACAAGTCGCTCAAGGTGGACCGGGCGTTCATGGAGGCGGAGATACTCGACCGCGTGTTCGATGCGTGGATGCGCGAGTGGTCGCTTGCGACCGCTACGCAGCTTGACGCCTGCGACTGCCGCCACGTGTGGTTCTGGGACGGACAGGAACACGTCGATCCCGCGAAGGAGGCGAACGCACAGGAGAAGCGGCTTCTCAACAAGACCACTACTTTGGCGGCGGAATACGCCCGCCAAGGCAAGGACTGGGAGACTGAGCTTCGGCAGATAGCCAAGGAAAGGACGCTCATGAAGGAACTCGGCATAGACGATGTTCCGAAGAAGAACGAATCTCAAGACGAAAACGAAGGAGAAGAAGATGGGAAAGACGAGTGAATATCTCGAAATAACCGCCGCGAAAGACGGCGGAGACGGAAAGCACAAGGTGGCCGGACTCGCCTACGGAGGCGGCAAGATGAGGCTCTTCGGATGGTCGAAGCCGGTGGTCGTAGACCTCTCCGGCATGACGGTTCCGGAATCCGTGCCGCTTCTCGCGAACCACGAGAACCACACGCTTGGGCGCGTGGGCGTGGTGAACGCCAAGGCGGAGAACGGGCACCTCGCAATCGCCGGCGAAATCGTCGCCGGAGGCGAACTCGCCGAGGCGATAGTCGCCCAGGGCAAGGCGGGCGCGGACTGGCAGCTCTCGATAGGAGCGGAGGTCGAAGCCGCCGAGCTTGTGCGGGAAGGCAAGCGGAAGGTGAACGGAACGGAACACGAAGCGCCGTTCTACCACGTCACGAAATCGACATTGCGGGAGGTCAGCGTAGTCGCCGTGGGCGCAGACCGCTCGACGCACATGACAGTCACGGCACAACTGCAACTGAAAGGAAACTCCATAATGGAACCTGAAGTGACCAACAAGGAGACGAAGCCCGTCGAGGCGGCGGCTCCCGCAACCCCGACGGCTACGCCAGCGGCTGTGCCGACGGACACCCCCAAGCCAGTGACGGCGTCCGCGCCTGCCGCGCAGCCTTCCGAAACCCCGAAGACCGTCGTCGCGGCGGCAGCGCCCGCCCAGGAGCCCGCGCCCGACGCGAAGACAATCGCGGCGGAGGCTATCAAGGCCGAGCGCGAGCGCGTCGCGATGATCAAGGGCGTGTGCGGCGGCGAGTTCGCGGACATCGAGGCGAAGGCAATCGCCGAGGGCTGGGACCGCAGCCGCGTGAACGAGGAGGTGCTGAAGGCGTACCGCGCCAAGCAGCCGACGACCTCCGCGCCCGCAGTCGTCGTGAAGAAGTCCGGCATGACCGAGAAGACGCTTGAGGCGGCGCTCTCGCTGCGTGCGGGCATCGACGGCGACACGCTCGCCAAGGACATGGGCGAGGAGACGGTCGAGGCCGCGATGAAGGACTGCGACATCCCGCTCCAAGGCGTGCTCGCCGAGTGCATGAGGCTTGAGGGGATGAACGTCCCGCGCACCTTCGACAACGCCAGCATCAAGGCCGCGTTCTCGACGGTGTCGCTCCCCGGCATCCTCTCGAACGTCGCGCAGAAGAAACTCCTGCAGGCGTATCGCGCGCAGCCCATAATCGCGACGAGCCTCTGCACTTCGGCCGACCTCTCCGACTTCAAGGAGAACCAGCGCTTCCGCCTCACCGACATCGGCGACCTGAAGCCAGTCGGCGCGGACGGCGAGATCAAGGACGGCGGCGTCAGCGAGGAGAAGGCCGTGAACCAGCTCGACACCTACGCCAAGAAGTTCTGCCTTACGCGCAAGATGATCATCAACGACGACCTCGGCGCGTTTCTCAAGGTCCCGACCGCGATGGGCAACCGTGCGGCCCGTCTCGTCGACCAGCTCTTCTTCGAGCGCCTCATGGCGAACCCCACGATGGTGGACGGAAAGCCGCTCTTCTCGTCGAACCACAAGAACCTCCTGACGGGCGCGACGTCGGCGCTTTCCGCCGACTCGCTCAAGAAGGCCATCAAGGTGTTCCTCGACCAGACTGACGCGGACGGACAGCCGGTGAACGTGGAGCCGAGCATCCTGCTCGTCCCGACGGCATTGAAGTTCCTTGCTGTCGAGCTCACTCGAGGCGCGGCGCTTATGATGTCCGGCGGAGCGGAGAACACGATCCGCCCGACTCTCAACGTCCTCGCCGACCAGAATCTGCAGATCGTCTCAAGCCCGTACCTCTCGAACGCGAAGTACGCGGGCGCGAGCGACACCGCGTGGTACCTCTTCGGCAAGCCGGGAACGGTGGACACCTTCGAGATCGGCTATCTCAAGGGCAAGCGCACGCCGACCGTGGAGCGCGGCGACCTGGACTTCAACGTCCTCGGCATCTGGTTCCGCGTGTACTTCGACGTGGGCATCCGCGAACAGGACCATCGCGGGATGGTCAAGTCCAACGGGGCTGCGGCCTAAACAATCTCTGGCCCGAGCCGCCGTCGGCAGGTTTCTTTGCTTGTTTCTTTCCCTGCCACGGCGGACGGGCCGCTTAATCTTCAAGCGAGAAAGGATTGCACACAATGGATGCAAGATATGTTCAGAGGGGCGACGCCATCGACTACACGCCGATGAACGACGTCGCCGCCGGCGACATCGTAGTGCTCGCCGGAAAGCTCGTCGGCGTCGCGAAGCTCGACATCAAGGCTGGCGAACTTGGCGCGTTGGCGCTCACCGGCGTCTACGAGGTCACAAAGACCACGGGTTTCGCGGTTGCCGCCGGCGGCGAGGTGGGGTGGGACGCTTCTACACGCAAGGCGGTCGCGGCGGGAACCGCAGGATCGGTGAAACTCGGCCACGCCGTTTCTCTCACGGGCGCATCCGACACGCTCATCTACGTCCGCCTGTGCCAGGGTCTCAACTGACGGAAAGGAGGACGTGATGGATGCAAGATACGTCCAGCGCGGCGACTCCATCGACCACACGCCGATGGGCGACATTCCCGCAGGGGAAGTTCTCGGTCTCGGCAAGCTTATCTGTGTCGCGAAACTCGACATGAAGGCGGACGAGCTTGGCGCATTCGCATTGACGGGAGTGTATGAACTCCCGAAGGCGCCAGGCGTCGCGCTCGCCCAGGGCGAGGAGGTCGGCTGGAACGCTGCAACAAAAAAGGCATACCCGGCCGATGCTCCCGCCACCATGAAATTCGGACACGCCGTCGCGACGGCGGCCGCGTCCGACGCGACCGTCCTCGTCAGACTCTGCCAGGGGCTGAACAGATGATACAGTCTGGAATCGCGCACATGCGCGCCATACAGATGCAGAGCGTCGCCTCCGATGTCGTGTACAAGCGGCTCGGGGGTGATGCTCTCTCCGTCAAGGCGGTTGTCGGGCGGACTATATTCCGCTCGACGGACGTGGACGGCATCTGGACGCGCGTGGAGACGCGGGATTTCATAGTTCCCAGGGGGACGCTCGGCTTCGAGCCGCAGGTCGGCGACGAGATCGAGTTCCTTGGAAACACATACGAAGTCCTCGCGCCCAGCGGCGAACCGTGCTGGCGGTGGAGCGACGCTTTCCATACGGCGTACAGGATTCACGCGAAGAACACGGGAGGATGACGTTATGGCCGAAAAGGAAGAACACAATCCGGGGATGCCGCCGGGCTTCCCCGAGCTGTGGGAGGGAGTGACGCGGGCGAGGATGGACATCGCGGAGCTGAAAGGCATGGTGAAGATGCACTTTGCGGACGCCTCGCACCACACTCCGCCCTGCGCCACGGCGTCGGGGCTCCAGAAGACGCTTCACGCCGCGATGGGTGCTGCGATAATCTCGCTCCTATCCGCCGTGGCTACGCTGATATTCGAGATAGTCAAGGGGATGTCGCATTAGCGGCGGACGGGGAGGCATCATGGTCAATATCATTGAACTTGCAGAGGGCGTCGCCGAGAGGATCGGCGATGCCGATGTCGAACTCGCTCCAGAATACTCCATCAAGGACGTGAAGGAGAAGACGCGGATCGTCGTGGTTCCAGTCGGCATAAAGCACAAGATGCTGGCGCGCGGCTTCAGGGAGGACTTTCTCACGATACACGTGGGCGTCCTCCGCAAGGCGACGGAAGACGAACTCGTCGATCTCGTCAACCACGCGCAGACCCTCGCGCTCGACTTCCTTCACGCGACCGTGCGGGGCGCTAAGTGCGTCGAGGCGAACCATGCGCCCCTGTACGTCCCCGACCACATGAGGGAGAGGCGGCAGTTCACGGGCGTAATCGAACTCCTCTTCAAGGAGGTGAACGAGCATCGCGTGCCGGAGGGAGGCTGATGAAGTGCGAGGTCGAGTTCGACGAGGACGGGCTTGTCGCGAGGATCGCGAGGGCGAGCCGCGACATCCTCCGCCGCGCGGGGGCGTATGTCCGCCGCGTCGCGCAGAGGAAGGTCGTGACGAGCCCCAAGGCGTCGCAGCCGGGGTCGCCTCCGCATTCCCGGAAAGGACTGCTCAAGCGGGCGATCCTCTTTGGGAGCGACGGAGACAGGTCCGTCCTAGTCGGCCCCGGCTTCAACTTCGTCGGGCCTTCAATGTCCGCGCACGAGTTCGGCGGGAAGTACATGCGCGAACGCTATCCGAAGCGTCCGCTGATGGGTCCCTCCCTCAAGGAGTCCGCTCCCCACGTCGCGAAGATGTGGAAGGACGCGGTAAAGTGACTTACACACAGACAGGAGAATAATCATGGCATACAAACTTGGATTGGATGCACAGCTCTTCCACGGCGCGGCGGGATCGACCGCCACATCGGAGATGAAGAACTGCAAGGACGTGACGCTGAACCTGGAGACGGGCGAGGCGGACATCACGACCCGCGCGGCCGAGGGCTGGCGAATCACGGCGGCTACCCTGAAGGACGCATCGCTGGAGTTCGAGATGGTCTGGGACACGGCTGACGCCGGGTTCAAGGCAATCAAGAACGCCTACTTCAACAACACCGCAATCGCGCTCTTCGCGTCCGACGGCGACGGCAACGGACTCGACGCCGACTTCGTCGTGACGTCGTTCAGCCGTTCCGAACCGCTGGAGGAGGCTTTGACGGTGAGCGTCACGTGCAAGCCGACGCTCGTCACGCGGCCCCCGACATGGAAGGACGGCGGCGGCAACGGCGGCTGACAGTAGCCGGAAAGGAGAAGAGACATGAGACAGTTTACCGACACGAAGGAGCGCGTCTGGGACGTCGAGCTGAACGTCCGCCAGATGAAGCGGGTGCGCGACGCACTGGGGATCGACCTCGTGAACGTCATACAGGCGGGCAAGGACGGAGCGGTCGCGACCGACACCCTCGACAGGGTGGCGAACGACCCGATCCTCCTCGTAGACATCCTGTGGGTTCTCTGTGAGGGGCAGGCGAAGGCGGCCGGGGTGACCGATGACGACTTCGGCTCGTCCCTCGCGGGGGATTCCATTTCGGACGCTACGAGGGCGTTCCTCGACGAACTCGTCGATTTTTTCCCAGGGGCGAGGCGGCTCTTCCTGAAGAAGGCGGTCGACCTCGCAAGGAAGTACGAGACGGAGAATCTGGAAGTTCTCGAAAAGGCTCTCGCGAGCCCCGAGTTCGAGGAGCGTCTGAAGACCTCCTTGATACCGCCTGCCGCCTCGCGGGAATCTGCGGAGTCGACCCCGGCTCCTTCACCTTGAGGGAACTGGGGCTGATGGCCGAGGGGCGGGCGAAGTTCGAGTGGGGAATAGCATCCTCGCAGATGGCTTTGCTCGCCAACCTGAACCGCGATCCGAAGAAAGGAAAGCCGTTCAAGCCATCGGACTTCAACCCATTCACTCCAGCGCCGCCGAAGATAGTGCTTAGCGGCGAGGAGATGAAGGAGGCGCTCAAGGCCGCGTTCTGCAGGGGAGGTGCCAAATGACGGACATCGTGAACCCGGAGTACGCGGTCGAGCGGCTCAAGATCCTCGCGGAGGACATCCGCAAGGTTGCCGAGTGGCTGCGCCAGCACCACCCGGCGGAGTACGAGAGCCGGGAACGGCTCGGGATGATGGAACACGCAGCGGGCGTGTTCCTCGAAGAGGAGAAGTGAAAGGAGGAGTTTCATGTCTGCGACTGCGAACATAAAGGCTGGACGCGCATATGTCGAAGTGACGGCTGACTCCTCGAAGCTCCGCAGGAGCCTCGGCGAGGCGCAGGCGCAGCTCCGATCCTTCTCCAAGTCCTGCACGGCAATGGGGCGCGAGATGCTGGCGCTCGGCGGCGCGATGTCGCTTCCGTTCGCATTGGCGGAGCGGTCGTTCGCGGGCTTCGACGACAGGATGAGGCTCGTGCAGGCGGTCACGAACTCGACGGGCGAGGCGTTCGAGTCGCTGACGAAAACGGCGCAGAGGCTGGGGCGGGAGACGTCCTTCACCGCGCAGCAGGTCGCTGACGCGATGGTCGCGCTTGGTCGAATGGGATTCGACAGGACGGAGATCGAAGCCTCGATCTCCTCCGTTTTGAATTTGAGCCGTGCAACAGGCACGGAACTCGCGGAGTCCGCCGACATCGCGGCGAACTCTATGCGCATCTTCGGGCTTGAGGCATCGAAGATGACGCAGGTGACGGATGTCCTTACGGCGACCGCGAACGGTTCGGCGCAGACCCTTACCGACCTCTTCGAGGGACTCAAGGTGGCGGGGCCGCAGGCTGCCGCCGCCGGCGAGTCGCTTGACGAGCTCTGCGCGGCACTCGGCGTCATGGCGAACATGGGCGTCAAGGGTTCCTTGGCTGGCACGGCGCTTCGCAAGGCGTATGTGCAGTTCGCGGACGTCAATGTGCAGAAGACACTCCGCGAGGTCGGGGTCGAGGCGACGGATTCGAGCGGCAACCTCCGCAAGATGGCGGAGGTGATGCGAGACATAGCGGTCGCGACTAAGTCGCTCCCGACGGCGGAGAGGCTCGCCTTCATGAAGGACGTGTTCGACGTTCGCGGAATGATGTCCGGGATGTCGCTCACGAAGGACGTGAAGGAGCTGGATGCGTTCTTGGCAAAGCTCAAGGACGTCTCCGGCCAGGCAGATGCGACCGCAAAGGCGATGGATGCGGGGATTGGCGGCTCGTTCCGCCTCTTCCAGTCGGCGGTCGAGGGCGCGATGAACGCGACGGGCGAGGCCTTGAACTCCACCATCAAGCCGATGGTGGAGCGGATAACGGCGGTAATAAACTCGTTCACCAAGTGGATCGAGGCGAACAAGGGGCTTGTCGCCTCCATTGCGGTGACGGCGGGCTCGATAGCCGCGCTTGGCGCCGCGTTGCTCACTATCGGCACCGTGAGCCGTGTGCTTTCGGGCGGCATCGGCGCCTTGTCGGGCGTGTTCACCGCGTTCGCTGGAGTCCAGGCGGCTCTTGCGGGCAAGGGCGTACTCGTCCAGGGGGCGTTCTCGCTCATGGCGAGGGCGTTTGCGGACTACAGGAACGCGGCGATACCGGCTATGGTCGGAACATCGCGGCTTCTCGCCGCCCTGAACCTGCCGATAGACAGCCGCGCGAAGCAGATAGCGGCG
>JAFSMR010000044.1 GCA_017447805.1 Kiritimatiellia bacterium
CTAATTTCTAATTCCTAATTCCTAATTTCTAAAAAATTTTGCCGAGGGGGGTTGACAGGGGCGGGGAGAAAATGCTAAAATAACGCGTGTAAGCTCCGGTGGAGGAGCGTTTACTGATACGAAAGATGATATCGCTGGACCGGTAAAATATGAATATCGTAAACGAGAATGCGCGAATCGAGCGTTTTTACGAAGGCCTGAACGGCCTTGCTCGCGGCGCATTTTCAAGCGGCACCTCGAGAACCTCTCTAAAACGCGCTCTAGACGCACGTAGATGCGTTCTGAGCGATGTTTTACCCGGGGGGGGGGGGGGGGGCTACCTCGCGCAGCTGCGCTATAGGGGCCTATAGATTCGCGAATAGAGCGTGCGACGCCGAGGAGCGTCTGCAGGACGACAAATCGAAACAGGGCCGCGGTGGCTCGTGTCTTTCGTGTATTTTCTTTTCTCTTGCAGACGCTCTTCAGCGCCGTTTGAATCTAGGCACGTATTTGAATCCGGTGGAATCGGCGGAATTGCCGGCTCTCGAGAGGGCGGTTCGCCATGAATGCGAAAAGGCGAAATTTTCCAGATTTTCTAAAAATGCGCAACAACGCATATCAATCAACGAAACCCAAAACAAAAATCCATGAAAGGAAAATGAAGATGAAAGCAACAAAGAAAATATTTGCGCTTCTAGGCGCAGCAATGCTCATCTTGGGCGCGCAAGCCGTCCCTTCGATAAGCATTAAGAGCGTCCGTCAGCGTTATCCGTGGAACAACATAGTCGATGTTGTATACACGGTTTCTGGCTACGCCCTTGCAGATGCAGATAGATATGTAGTAACCTTCGATGCCACGGTCGGCGAAACAACATACGAGTGCGCCGGCAAGGGCGGTATGATTCCAGGCAATGGCGATTATACTTTCGAGTGGGATGCCTCGGCTGTCGGCACTGAAACCGTAGCGGAAGATGCCAAGCTCACGATGAAAGTCTGGGATTTGCAAGATCAGGTCGCCGCGACAAGTTCTACGGCAGATTATGAAATCTGGGATTTGACAGATATGGCAACTGCTCCCGTATACGAGAAAGTGCCGACTTTCGACGGTGTATCGCTGCAGCGCCTTTCCAACGCCCGCTATTCGGACGATAAATACAAGACGACGAAGCTAGTTCTTCGCAGGGTAAGAAGCGGCGACACGCAATACAACCTCGGCGCGAATGCTTCGCCCAAAGTCACTGTCGGCAGCGACTACTATATCGCCATCTATCAGCTTACGGCTGCGCAGTATGCCAATATCGTTGCGGGCAACGCCGCTCTCGAGAAACTGATCAACAACAACGGCGGCACTTCCCGCGAAACCACCTACCCGACGATTGCAAAAGCCTATGTCAGCTGGAATGCGATTTGCGGCGGATTGAGAACCGCGACGAAAGAACCAGATGGTTCAACGGCAACATCCCGTGCCAATAGCGACTATACCCAAGAGGACACCACGGCTTGGCGCGACAACAACGATAATACTGGCGACACATGCCTTCTCGCGCTCATGAACTCGAAGAAAGGTTCGTTCAGCGGCAAGTTCGCGCTGCCTACCGAAGCGCAGTGGGAAGTCGCTTCTCGCGGCAACACCGGCACGGGCTACTATTGGTTCGCCGATGGCTCCACCTCGCACTACAACAGCAACACCGAGGGTCAGGCGACGCTTTGCAACTATGCCT
Source organism: Kiritimatiellia bacterium (assembly GCA_017447805.1). Taxonomy (GTDB): domain Bacteria; phylum Verrucomicrobiota; class Kiritimatiellia; order RFP12; family UBA1067; genus UBA1067. The sequence goes on from JAFSMR010000044.1 coordinate 1,701, forward strand.
GGTGCACATACAACAACAGCAACGGGGCTCAGAACAACAATCAGGGAACGGCCTTTAACGGCTCCCCGAAACTCGTAGGGCTTTTGACGCCGAATCCGTGGGGTATCTACGATATGTACGGCAATGTTTGGGAATGGTGCCGCGATACGTATGATGGTTCGGGTTTCTCCTCCTGCACGGCTGCTGAATACTGCTACGCGGGTGCCGGGAGGCGTGTGATTCGCGGCGGCAGCTATTACAACGATGCGAACGGCTGCTCTTCGGCTAACCGCGGCCTCAATGTCCCGGGCGGCGTCCACGCCGCCTGCGGGATCCGGCTTGTCAGGGTCTCCGAATAACCCTGTTTGCTTTTTGCGTTTCCTCTAGCTAAACAGTCAGACCAACGCGAAGCGAAGGAAACGCGAGCGAGTGCGGGCCGAGCGCCCGAGCGAAAGCCGGGGCGCGAGGCCGCACGAGCGAGCGATTAAAAAGAGCGAGCGACAAAAATTTCAAGAAAGGTAAGTACAATGCAGATACGTGTAGTGACATTGCCATGGGATGCGCAAAACCAATCATTCAGCGAGTCGCGCCTTTTGGAAGCGACGAGCGGCAAGGACGTCTTGAGCGCCCAGGAGCGTTGGGCTACGATTGATGGGCGCGATGTGCTTGTGCTTACCTTGCAATTGGTCAACGGCGCAATAGCCGGTGCGCCAAGGCAATACAGTGAATCGAGCGAAAAACGAAAAGCGGCGGCCATCGAGTTCTTGCGCAAACTAGAAGTTCAAATGCCAGAAGATACCAAGGTCGCATTTTCCGCATTGAGGGATTGGCGTACGAAAAAAGCGCAGGAAAAAGGTTCGCCTACATTCGTGATTGCGACGAACAGGCAACTTGCGGAGATTGTTTTCAGGGCGCCGAAATCGCTCGCGGCACTGAAAGAAGTAAATGGAATCGGCAAAAACTTCGTGAAGAACTATGGAGAGGAAGTCTTGGCGTTTGTCAAAGATCTCGAAGCGGTAGAGTTTACGATGCCGGATGAAGATGAGAAGGGCGAAGAGATAAAGAACGACAAAACCGAGAAGTCCGCCAAAGCTCAAGCAAGTGCGAATGGCGAAGAAGAACAGAAAGCATAGATAAAGATGAAGACTTTCGGAAAGTTATGGCAAAGAATTATCGACGCGGAAAACATCCGCGCCGGATGGTTCGCTTTCCGCAAGAATCACGGCAATGCGCCGGGTGTCCCGAAATTCGAGAAAATGCTGGATTCGAATCTCGAATTCATAAGAAAGAAGCTCGCAGACGGCACATGGGAGCCTGGCAATTACCATCAGTTCAGAGTGTTTGAACCAAAGCCGAGAACAATCAGTTGCTGTCCGGTAAGAGACAGGGTAGTCCACCATGCGCTGTGCCAGATAGTTGCGCCGCTGATGGAAAGGCGGTTTATCGACCAGAGCTACGCATGCAGAAAAGGCAAGGGCTCGCACATGGCGGTAAAAAAGGCGAGGGAGCTTGCCAATAGATACAAATTTTTTTTGAAGATAGATGTAAGGCATTATTTCGATTCTGTAGATCACGAAATACTCCTGGGGATAATGCGCGCAATGTTCCGTGAAAAAGAGGTGAACGGGCTTATCCGCAAGATTGTGGAAAAGGAGATACCCGTCTATATACACGATTTTGCCGGTGGGAAGGCGCTATCGTCAGAAAACGGACAACCTAGCACTACGGGCCTTCCCATCGGTAATTTGACGTCGCAATGGTTTGCGAATTTATATCTGGATGCATTCGATCATTACGCAGTGGAAGACCTGCGCCTCGGGAAGAGGTTCATGCGTTATATGGATGATGTGCTCATCTTCTTCGATACGAAAGAAGAAGCTTGGGATACATTGCATCGGTTGCAGGAGTGGCTCTTTGACAACCGGAATCTGGAATTGAAAGACAGCGCGACTGTAGTGGCGCCTGTCACGGAAGGCATTCCTTTTTTGGGCTTGAGGATATGGTCTGACAGATGGCGCTTGAAGCGTTCGCGTCTCAGGCGCACGCGCAGGAGTATGCGAAAGCATTACCGGCTATGCGTGCGTGGCGAGACAAGCGAAGAGAATCTGCAGAATATAATACGCTCGATGGAAGGCAGCATGGGGTATTTTGGATTCAAGGGAATATATAAGAAGCTAGATGAAGAATACACAAACAAGGATGGTGAAATCAGAAGGGTGCCGGAAGTAGGTTTATCGACCGGGAGGCGTGTGATTCGCGGCGGCAACTATAACAACGATGCGAACAACTGCTCTTCGGCTAACCGCAACAACAATGTCCCGGGCAACGTCAACGCCAACTACGGGATCCGGCTTGTCAGCGTCTCCTATGAGGAGCGAGAGGAAACAACAAAAGCAAACAGGGTAAGGAGACCCCATTCCGGCAAGCCTGCGCTCGGCGAAGCAATCGCTGAGACGAAAATGCAAAATGCGGCTGCGAGGGCGGTAAGCCATTTGGCCCAAACTCTCGTAAATGCCCGCGATTTAACCGGCTGCGATACAACAATAAACAACAACAACAAAACGATTTTTCGTAAACCAAACAATAAAGGAGAAATTATATGAAAAACAAACAAATGTGGCTGGCGGCACTGCTTGGTCTCTTTGGGGCCGGGGGCGCATGGGCCGCCGATGTAACAGTGACGACGATTCCATGGTCGGGGAGTTTCTTCCTCGATACTCGCGTCACAAAACAAATCAACACAAAGGCCGAGCTGAAGCTTATTCAGCCGATTGTGGTCAAGACCCGCGATACGGTAGTCACCGAGACTCATCCTGTAACAGGTCTGAAGACTGAACTCGAGAGGAGCTCTTCCTCTGCGGACGGATCCGGGTTGATTGAATGGGCGCCGAGAGAATCCGGCACTTGGAAGCTCGCGAATTCAAAAGGCGGCACCGCTACGTTCGAAGTTGCGAGAGACCTCTTCCACGGAGCGGAAAACGGTCTATCCGCCGATACGGCTTATGAAATTACAACCCTCGACGTGTTTCTTGCGCTGCTGGAAGATACGTCGGCCGATATCGGTGTAAATACTTATGTGAAGATTCCCGCGAGTTCCGATTTGACCTCGGCA
>JAFSMR010000045.1 GCA_017447805.1 Kiritimatiellia bacterium
AGTATCCCAAAGATAATCGGTATTGGAGCCCATACGCTTGACAGCGACGCCGTTGTAAGTATAGGTCGTCATATTGTTGTCATTCTGCGTAGAGGCTGTAACTCGCAAGCCGCCGACGATATTGCCGTCTGAGATTCCTGTGAGAATCTTGATATGGCGCCCGGCATTGCCTTGAACGCCTAGCCAGTTTTCACTATCTGGCGCGATTTCGTTTAGGGTATAAGTTGGTTTGGTTGAGGCCTTGGCCCAGGCGGAAATGGTCGGGTCGGTTTCTTCCTGTAGCGCGGAGCGGGCGAGGGAGGAAACCTCTGAATAATCGGCCGGGGTGGCGTCGGCGATAGCGCGTGCGAGGTTGTTAGAGAGGCTGGCGTCTGCGCGGAGCGCAGATTGCAAAACCTCGTTAGTAGCTGCGGAAATTTCTGCGGGCCATGGAGGATTCGCGATTTCCAGGGCGTTAAAATCGAGGCGAACGGCAGGCGGTTCGATTTGGTTGGGGAACGCGCCGGGGGAGTTTTTGAAGAAGATTCTCGCGGCTGCGCGGTAGTTTTGGTTTGATTCGCTGCCGGAGATTGCGAGGAAAGCGTAGATTTGCTTTTCGCCGGGGTCCATCGCCGGGGTAAAAGTCGCGCGAGCGACATTGCCGGAGATGGTGCCGGGCGCCGACCACCAGGCTTGATCCATGCCGTTCGTCTGATAGTAGAGAGTAGCGGAGCTTGAAGACAAATCCAAGGGCTTTCCAAGGGTATTGAAAGCAGCTTCAAAATCGAGCGTTTCGCCGTGGTAGGCGTCGAATCGCATTTCGTTTATGCGCGAAGTTTCGACGTTCCACTTGAGCGGGACGGCCGCGAGCGCGAGCGGCGCGATTATCATCAACAAGAGCAGCTTTTTCATTTTCGTTTTACCTCCTTTAAGTTATAGTTACCAAAAGCCATGTTACGCTATCCGGGCGCTCCCAATGGGCATAAAGAGTAGTAGTCGAAGCGTTGTCGGCCGGAGTCACGAGAGATCCGCCCGAGGCGGCCGTATACCATCCGGCGAAATTATAGCCGCTTCTGGAAGGAACCGGCAGCGAGCCATAGGGCTTGCCGTCGAGATAAGTCGCCTGGGTAGAGCTCTCGGAGCCCCAGTTTGGGTCGAACGTAACGGTGCAGGTGTGATTACCCCAATGTGCGTAGAGAGTTTTAGCGCCGGAGGTGGACCACTTCGCATTATTGGAAGAAGCAGAATAGTCATCGCTCCAGAAAGAACCCGCGACGGCTTCGCCGGTCGGGCCAAAAACCATTTCGCCTCCGGAAGAAGCGCTAAACCAGCCGAGGAAAGAATAGTTAGAGCGAGAAGCGACAGCGACGAGAGAGTTAGTCGTCGCGTCCATAGTCATAGTAAGGGTAGTAAGCGAAGTAGAGCCGCCGTTGGCGTTAAACGTGACGGTCGAGGATGCGGCGGCCGAGGCGGTCCAGTGGGCGTAGATAGAATGGTTACCTGATGTTGTAACGGTTGTAGAGGAGTAGACGCGCGAGCCGCCTGAAGCTGAGGTATACCATCCGGCGAAAGTATAGCCCGAGCGCGTAGGCGTCGGCAAAGTGCCGTAAGTATCGCCCTTGTAGATTGATTTGAATGCGGGCGAAACAGAGCCGCCATTTGCATTGAATACGACCAAAGATTCTGTAGAAGCGAATACGGCAGTTAGAGTAATATTCTTGGAAGCAGTAAAAGTGTAGGAAGCGTTAGTAGAAACAGTGTTACCATCTCCATCTTGCCACTTGACGAAAGCGAAATGGGTTGCCGGGGTAGCTGTTACCGTTATGCTATCGCCCTTATAGAAAGTTCCATTGCCAGAAACGCTGCCGCCATAGGAAGGCGAAGCTTTCAAATCAATGGTATATTTTGGAAGCTCTTTGTAAATGGAAGTAAAGAAGTAGTAATGGCCGATAGATTCGTAAGGAATCGAAATGGCTTCATTTCTTACGGTCGTATAATATGCTGCATAATTAGATTCGCGGATTCTGGCGTTGCATAAAAAGCCATATTTTACACCGTTAATCGTAATGGTTTCCGGGGCATCGAAGAAGATAAAATATACTCCTTGCCAACTGGAATTATTGCCACGCTCATAAGTAGTTGTTATTGTTCCGCTTTCGCCGCCGTAACTCCAGGGATAGTTGCGAGTGCCGCTCCAGCTATCGTTGTAGTTGGCGCTCGGCGGGACAAAGAGAAAATCGCCGCTTACGATATTACTGGTCGCAACTCTGAAATAATAACCACTTGTAGCCATCTTTCGAGTTCCTTTATTCGCTAATGGATTGGACGAAACCGCCCGATAGCGTAATGGTTATGGTTTTAGTTTGGCTTTGGAGCGGTGAAAGGATAAAGTCCGAGACGACCGTTCTGCCGTTTTGGGTTGCGGCGATGCAGGCTGAAACGCCCGGGTCCTCGTGAGCCTGGCATACATCTTTCGTCGAGATGGTAAACTTCAGGGTTGATGCGTGAAGGTAGCTCGCGCTAATCGTTATTTCATAAGGCGAACTGGAAATATTATAGGATGTATTATTCCAAAGGGTTGTCACCAAGAGAATGCCGTAATGGGAAGCATCATAAGTATAGCACACCCAAGTAACAGGCTTGAAAGCTATAGAAAGAGCAATTGCGCCAGGGGCTTCGCCCTTATAAATGAGCGCCGAGCCGCCGTGCTTGTAGGCAAGGGAGGCAGAGCCGTATTTATAGCATAAATCTCCCTGTGCCATTAGTAGGTCTCCTCGACTGCGGTGTGGAATGTTGTCCAGCTGCCTTCGCTGGAAGATGTAAGAACGCCGTTTACCCAAGTTTCCGCAATTGGCTTATATTGGAGCGTGTGGGAAGAGGTGACATAACGAACGCCGCCAATAACAGTACGCTCGCCCGAAAAACCACTGGTGCCGCCGGAGCTGTTCGCGAGCGCGATCGTGATAACACCGCTGGATCCGGTGACGGAAATACCGCTGCCGGCAGAAATCGTCTTTTGGGTTATATCGATATTGGCGGAGGCGGCGATGTCCGCGACCTTTGAGCCATCTACGGAAAATTCCTTATCGAGGGAAGCGCCGCCTTGGGGAATTGTCGCATCTTGAGAAGCGACGATAGATATAATCAAATCTGCGCCATTTGTTCCTGCGCCCTTGATTGTAAGGGTTTTTACGGCCACGGTATCGCCGGAAGGCACATCGCCAGTCGAAAGATTGATATTGCCGCCGTGGCCTGTTGCATCAATGACGATAGAGTTGGCGGAAGTATCCGAAACGCTTTTGAATGTCTGCTTCGCTTTTACGCCCGGGGAAAATTCGGTGGCATTAAGCGGCATGATCGAGCCTAGTTCAACTTTACTTGAGGCTTTATCTGCTTTTACGCCGGTAGAGCGAACTGTATGGGAAGAGGAAGTTCGCTTGTTGCGAAAGCCCGAAAGCAGGCTTGCCATATCTTCAGGAGTGAGATAATCGGGAACGCCGAACTCGAGCGAAGCGGTCAACTCGCCCAAGTCGACATCGAACGATTGGAGTAAAAGCCCATCTGCAGCATCGCCAAGCTGCGGGAAAGTATCGCCCAGGCGGATCGTCATCGATTCGGAGCGTAAATCGCCGGCGCGGTCTGCGAGGATTGCCGCGGCCAGTCCCGAAGGAACCGTTTCGCCGCTTGAAGATGACGATTCGGCGATCCAAGTATAAGTTCTGGTGGTGGCGTTAGTGGTGAGGAAATCCATCGTAAGGTAAATTTCCTCTTCCTTGTCGTCGCTCGTGACTATAGTAGCCTTGCAAGAAAATCGCTCGACCCTGGCATTAAGGCCAGCCTCTTCCAGTTCGCCGGCGCTCGCGGCGGCAATACGCGGATAATTGGCAGCGGTTTGAGCGCCGCTTCTTGCGCCATCGGTAATTGTTACTTGGCTGGCAGAATAATTTGCAAGGCGCGGGTGCTTAGACATCCACCAGGTTTTATCGCTCAAATCCGAAGGGATTGCTTCCGTTACGGATTTAAGCGACTGGGAAACAGAATTTGAGGAAGCTCCTGCAAGCGTGAGAGTGGCATAAAGGCAGTTGGGATTGCCCGCCAAGGTATTGCCGGCAGTTTGATGGGAAATATCGCGGTAGGTTACGCCCTGGACATCGCCGGTAGTTTCTATTTCGAGATCGACGCCCGTAATAGGATGGGCGTTATATTCGTAATTGCGCTCTTGTTTTGGGATAGATGCGATATAGGCGGCATCCGTGGCGGTCGAAGGCCGCGTAATATAAAGCGCAGGAGTTTGGCCCGAATAATCGAAGCGCGAAATCACTTTCGGGAAAAGCCTAAGTTCCCGGCGGATAGCATCCGCGATTGTTATGTCGCGGCACTCGTCGAGCGGCAATGTAATCGTCGATACATTGATGGAACCCACCGAATAACCGCAAGCGGTCGCTTTGTGGTTCGCGATTTCAGTAAGTTCTGAATTGATGTTTTGCGCGGTGCCGCTTTGATGTTGATTAAGGATAAGACGGCTGGAGAGCTGGTAGCCGCTCGCGGTATTCCAGTTTTGGCGGTAGACGAGGCGCGCCATCTTAGCCCAAGGGCCTGTAATTGTGATTTCTTCGGTATCATCGGAGCCTTTCGATTTTCTGCGGCGGCGCGAATCCACATCGCCGGAAAAGACGCAAACGCCTTTATAATAAACTTTCACGGTATCGCCCGAGACGAGAAAGCCTTGGGGGATGGAAGGAAGGCGAAGAGTATCGGTTGCCTTGTTCGCGAAATGGAGAGTAGCGCCTTGGCCGGGCAGGAAGCGAGTGGAAACCCCGGAGCGGATTCGATAGCAGGCGAAAAGCTCCGCGGCGCTCGTCTGGGCTACGGCGTCCGATTCTCTCTTTGGCGTTGCTAGATACTCTTCGTGGGTCATTGGTTATTCTCCTGCTGGCGATTCGCTCCAGGCGTAATGCGATTGAGACGATTGTTTTTCAAGGTGGGCTTGAGCGGCTTGAAGGCGCTTTGAGACGTCTTCGAGCGTCTTTGTAAGAGCGTTTATAGCCCTGTCGGCGGCGAAGTCGACATCTTTCGCGGCGCCTTCGGCCTTCTGAAGCGATTCGAGGGAACTGCGACTCGGGTCGAGATCGTAAGCGTTCTTGGCATTCCAAACATTCTTGGCGGCGTCGGCCTTGCGAGCTTGCTCTTGGGCGATTTGAGATCTAAGCGAAGCTTCCTGGGAAGAAAGAAGCATTGCGGCGCTCGCGGCATCTGCATCTTTAGTATGGCGCGCCAGAAGAGCACTTTGCGCGGCATCTACTGCGGTTTGACCAGCCTGGGAGGTGTTGCTTTTTTCAAGTTGAAGAACATCGAACATGCCGCCCATTGCCTCAGATTTTTCGCGAGTACGAGTTGCGGTATTGCGAAGCGAGGCGGCTTTCGACTTAGAAGCTTCAAGCTGCGCTTCAAGTTCCTGAACCCTCAGTTCGAGGTCGGCTGCTCTTTTTGCGGCTTCGCGGCGAACCTGGTCGCCTTCGGCGGTTTTGGCTTCGCTCATTCTGCCCCACTGGCCGGTAAAGAGTTGCCCGAGAGTTTTGCCGATTGCATTCATGGTGCCGGTCTTGTCGTTTTCGTTCAATTCGACCGCTTCGCTTTGTGCGGCAGTCTGCTGAGCGCGCGCTTGAGATAATCTGCCTCTGATAAGTTTGGTATTGGCATCTTCTGCTGCAGCTTCTTTATCAAGGCTGTCCGCTTCAGAATTGATTCTTTGGCGCTGCATGATGAGATCGGCGCGCTTTTTATCGGCTTTCATCGATTCGGAGCGCGAGGCATAACGCGCTTCAATAGCGGCCTTGCGTTCTTGATAGTCGCTGGCGTTGGGGTCTAATGCGGCAAGCTCTTGTTGCTTTTCGCTTTCTATCTGAGCTTCGGCTTTGCGCCAGGTCTGTTCGTGTTGGATATCGAGGATATCCAGCTCGTGTTTCTTTTGAGCGCTGGCATCTGCGATAGAGGATTTAAGCTTTTCATATTGAATCGATAGGTTCTGGATAGCTTTCGATGATGCGAGCTCTTCTTGAATCTTCTGAAAAGCTTCAGCTTCCTTTTTCGCGGAGCCGAAAGAAGAAGCGATTTTGGAGATAGAAGCGATAGCGCCGGTAAAAAGCCCGGCTACGCCAAGGCCTGTAAAGATTTTCGAAAGCGCGCCTGCAGACTTGGAAACATTGCCGATAGAGCTTTTTATTCTATCGAAAGCCCCTTTCGATTTATTGGCGGCATTATTCGCGGCTTTGCCGACTTCATTAAGATTCTGCTTGACCTTGACGGCGCCGTTTGTTTCGGCGTCAACCTTGATCTTTACGTTTACTTCGCCATTGTTCGCCGCCATTGTTTTACCCTCTGATCGTGTAGCTTACAGCGACGGCGCAGCCGGAAACGGCGGCCGTGCGCTGGGTGACGGCCGCGTTTGCGATACGCTCGACATTATCGAACTTTAGAGAGCCCGCGACATCCTCGCTAAAGAGCGTGCTCGTCGCATAGGCCAGAGCATCCGCGACCGAGCCAAACACCCTCGTAACCTTAAAAGAGACTGCGCAAGCATCGGCACCGACATGTTCGGGGTGGATGCGGTTTGCGCCGACATACGCGCGCTCGATAACGCCAGGCGCGTCGGCGACAACGAGGTTATCTGGTCCGACTGGGTTGCCGAGGCTGTTGCGCGTCTGGCCTGCGCAGAGAGTGGTATTGCCGAGGGTGATGGTCATAGTTCAGTTCGAGTTTTAGGTCGTTATTCCGGGTCGGTGTAGGAGACTTCGAAGAGGGAGCCGTCGGTCGGGTCGATATTGGCTGTGAAGCCGATTTCGCCTGCGCGGAGGCTTGTCGCGCCCCAGTTTAGAGGGCCGGTTACGAGCGAAGCGCATTTGAGAGTAACCGTAAGGCCGCCTGAAGCAGTAATAACGAGGTCGTTTGCGCTTGCGATCGAGTTGCCGCGGCCTTGCAAAGCCGGCAGAGCCGCCAAGATTTGCGATTCCGAAAGCCCGAGCGGAGTGCAGCGCGCGGTAACCTGGACGCTACCGAGGGTGTAGTCGATAGTGCCTTGGGAATCGGTCGTAACCGGCTCTAGCGTTGCATCGACGCCGATAGTCCAGCCGTTCAATGTATCTGGGATAGATAGGCTGCCGAAAGTTCCCTCATAGTGGAAGCCCGTAAGGCCGGAGCGCGGCGCTTCGCCATCGGCGTAAGTTTGCGTGCCTACGCTATAGAAGCTGTTTGATTCGCTCGCAAGCTTGCCGTTGGCGAGGAGTGCGGAAAATTCGACCTGCCCGAAAGCCGTTTCGACAGGAGAGAGACGCATTTCGGGGAACCGAGTAATGCAGGCGGAATTAAAAACCACCTTAGTTCCGGCTTTCGAGCAGATCGTCAAAGGAGTATCGGATGAGCCGAAAATCGAGCGGCCCGGTTCCGGCGTTTGGAGCCATGATGGATAAAAGAGAGCGATTAAATCTTCAGAGAGATTGCCGATGGGCGTCAAGGTAACGCGTCCGATTTGGTCCGTCTTGATTGTATCGAGCGAACCAAAGGAAGAGTTGACGCTTTCGGTGGAAGATTCGATTTCGGCCGAGATGCCGTCCTTATCGAACAGTTTCAGGCTGTTGTAGGTTATCGTGCCGGGGCCGCGGATGATTGATTGACGGGTTGTAGCCATTTTTATGGTCCTTTCGTTAAAGCGTTAATTTAGTTTCAAAAGTGACTTCGCAGCTTATTACGCCATCGCCCAAATCGCGCGGTGAAGAAATAGCGGGCGAAGTAAGGGAGCCTGCGCCTGGAATATCGGGGCGGAAAAGCTTCAGGGCTTTTGCGATTTCCTGCGCGGCGTTGAGAAAAGTCGGGCGGTTGGATTTTACGCGATTAAGTTCCGGGTCTTCGAAAATCGAAATTGTGACGCGGCTCGTACCGTAGCATGCCGAGGCATCGGGCGCTTCATCGGTATAGGTGGCAGTTCCGATAACAACGCAGAATTTATCTTTCAAGATATCCTGCTCGACCGTTTCGATGATGTTGCCCAATTCTTCTTCACGGACTGCGAGCCCCGCGAGAAGCGGGATGGCCCGGATTTTTTCCGCGAGCGCGCTCTGGAAAGATTGGAGGTTCATATACCATCCTCCTGGCAGCGGCCGAGCGCACGCGGCTTGGGCATGATCGAAGCCTTGGCGAGACTGGAGGCCGGTTCTACTTCGCTAGGGTCTTCGCCATAGTCTTCGGGAACTATCAGGCCCTGGCCGATTTTCTCGAAAAGGCTGCACGCTCTCTCGTATGCTTTCGTGCGCGAGTCGTTCACGTTGCGCCTGAGGCGCTTCAAGATATTGAAAGCCGCGTAATCCATCGCCGGGGTTATAAGCATATCGGGGAGCAGCGCTTCATCGGCGCTCATGCGGCATTTGCGGCCGGAACGGACGAACCCGCGCGCGTGGCTGACGGCCATCGCCATCTGACGCTCGAGCGGCGCGAGGTCCTCATTCTCGTTGCGGGCGAAAAGCGCCGCTTCGTCACTCTCAAGAGTGGCGTAAAAATCATCGATTGTCGGTTTTCTCCACATGGCCTTAAATTTTCGATTCTAGCGCGTTTTTGTCTTTACCCCTCTACTGACCCGTCTGACGCCTTATCGTTCGTTTTAAACGCTGTACGTAGATTTTAAAAGGTGTCTAGCATATGTCGGGCGAAGAACCCCGCCTCCCGGAGCCTCTTTCAGCGTCCGGGAGGGGGATTTGAGGCGATTAGCTCGCGGTGCCGACCTTGATGATGCCAGGCGTTGTCGCGCCGGCATTGGCCGAGACTGTTGCGACGCCGAACCAGAGATCGGCGTTGACGACCTGCTTGTTGGTCGCCTGGTCTTCCGCGACGACGATGCCGACGGAAAGGCCGCTCTTCTCGTCGGTTTCCGCGCCGCTTTCCCTGTAGGAGGCGATGAGAGCAGGAACGCGGCCGATGAAGCCGATGGAAGAATACGGCACGATGCAAGCGCGGGCGGTCATGCCTGCCAGGCAGATTACCTTCTTGAAGCCGAGTTCGGCAGCCATATTCTCGGGCGTCGCCGAGAGGTGGGCGGCGTGCATCAAGTTCTTGATGTTCGCGTACTCGGTGCCGTTGACTACGAGGCAGCTTTCGGTGGCGTCGAACCATGTCGCGGCTGTGGCAAGGCTGTCGTAACCGGCGAGGGTGACGGTGCCGACTGCGGCGATCTTGACGCCTGTCGCGACAGGGCTGGTCGAGACCGTGAATTACCCCGCGACAACAGAGGCGTGGCCTGGCGCGCCGACAAACCTGACGGATCGTTTCGTTTCGTCCTTTACGGGCTTTCTCTACGTGCCTCAATCCGCGTATTATAAATTCACCCTGAAATCGGACGATGGGGCGATAGTCTGGATTGACGGCGAGGAGGCGGTCAATCACGACGGTTCTCACGGCTTTACATCCCGCACGGCGGGCGTTCCACTTTCGATAGGTCTTCACGCATTCGAGGTGCGGCACTATGACAAGACAGGCAACGCGGGACTTCAGGTTTCGTGGTCGCCAGACGGCGTGGCGACAGAGATAATTCCTGCCGATTACCTCTTTCACGCCAACGGCATAGACCCCGACACCGACGACGACACTCTTCCCGACTGGTGGGAGGAGATATACGGCCACGATCCTCTCGTCGCCGACGATGCGACGCTCGACACGGATGGCGACGGGCTGACGGATTACGAGGAATACATCTACGGCGCGTCGCCGTTTTCCGGCGATACAGATTCAGATGGAATGCCGGATGTCTGGGAGGTGGCGCACGGACAGCATCCCGCCGTTGCGGACGCGATGACAGACAAGGACGGCGACGGACTCGCGGCGATAGAGGAATATCGCGCCGGAACCGATCCTCGCTTTGCCGATACTGACGGCGACGGTATCGGCGACTATGTGGAGGTCATGGAACTTGGCTCCGACCCAAGTGATGCCGATACGATAACGTTTGATTCTGCCACGGACGCAATTGCTGCGGAAGACGGCTCTTTCTTGTTCTCCGTTGCGACGCCGGGAATCTTTGCATTCGATGCGGCGATTACCCAGCGGTGGGTAGCGTATGGCAAGGGGGAGGACACCCCGCGCACGACGACGAACCACGCCAAGTTTTTCGTGGACGGGCAATACATATCATACCGTGAGATTGACTATGATGTATCCAATACCGTCCATCTTGTGTTCTACACGCCGGTTCTTTCTTCCGGAGAACACACGCTGCGCGTCGCGTTGCGACATCCCGACTATCGCATACGAGCCTTCGTATCGTCAGCCGCAATCTACCCGGTGTCCGGCGTAGAGGCAATCGAGGCTGCTTGGCGGCGCAACGCCATTGCGTACGACAGTATTTCATCGCGCGTATCGCCTGCATTCATCGAGGGGACGGCACGATTCCCTTGGCTGGCGCATTCTTCCCTGTGCGAAGTTCGTCGCGGCGCTGCCGACACATGGTATGCGGATGTGCCGCTTCAGCCGCAGTCTCCCGTAGATTTCGACATATCCTTTGAAAGCGTTGCGGCAACGAATATAGTCGTTTCATGGGAAGAGACGAATCTATTTGATGGTGCGGAGGACATCGTCTTGCGGCGCGGAGCGTCGCTGCTGTTCGCCGGATTGCCGCAAGGTGAAACGAACGGCATCGTCACAGTCTTTACGAATGGCGTTGCCGCCTGCGAATACGAAGGCGATGGATATTCGACTCTTGCGTTCGAATGCGACGGTGAACACCAAGTCGTGTCTGTCTGGACTAGCGCAGAGGATGTGGAAGAAGCCGAGTCGCCCGCAATCATTGTCGAATGCATCGGCGGCTCGCTGCCGGAAGAAGCCCCTGCCTGCGTCGTAGGAACGGCGCGCGTCTGGGACTGTCCGGAACTTGCGACCAATTGCGTGATGGAGACAGACCTGCGCACGCACATCGCTTATTCGACGAACACGACATGGACTCTTCTCGCGGACGACACGCGCGGCGACCGTGTCGTGACCGCGCGCATTTCCGATGGCGGCCCGATTCTTGACTCGACGCGCATCAATCCCCTGTGGGCGGTGGACAGCTACGGCGATGCATGCTACATCATATCCACGAACGAAACCAAGACGCTGTGCCGCTTGTTTCTAGTGCAAGGGTGGGCGCCGGAGGACGTATCTTTTCGACTGCGTCCGTATTCGTCTTCCGTAACGTTCGGAGACCTGACGATAGAAAAATGGCTTTCCGCCTCCCAATTCGATGCGGACGGAATGGCATGGTACGACATGCTCAAGCCCAAGACGATGTCCTCCCCTTGCCATTTGGTGCACATCTACCAAGATGGCATTCTCATTGGCGAGGCGGTATATAACAATGCGACGCAACCAGCGGAACTGCGATAGGAGAAGTGTCATGAAGTTTATTGATAGAAAATCATGGTTGCTTATTGCTGCACTTGCAACGGTCGTGTTTGCCGCATACGCAGCGTCGAATCCAAAAACGCGAGAACCCAAGTGCGACAGCGAGGAAATTGAAGAATGCACCGATCATACGCCACCTTCGGCTGACGGCGTCATAGCCGAGGCCAACTGCGACAATTTCACCTTCTCCATCTCCAATTTGGTTGACGCCGTCGAAAAATGGCATACTGTCATTCATTGGACTGGCGACGGCGATTGCATGGAGGACTCTGAAAAATCCAATGATGAAACTACTGTGGCGCCCGATGTCACGTGGACGGCGACTTTGGGCGGAGAAACAATCACCGGAAGCGGAGCAACGGCAACCATCGAGCCGGGGACGAATGCAACCGCCAGTTGCACATTCGTAATGGAAGCCACAATGCCGAAATGCAGCAAGAAATTGTCGGCATCTGTTGCAGGGTCTGCCACATTTTTCAATGAAGTAACTTTATCCGGCGGAGGGAACATCTGCACAACTTCTTCTTCCCATCCATCTCATCGGGCGGTCTGCACGGTCGGATGCGGCGATGTCGAATACGTATCGGATGCCGGACTCGATGCATCCGGCGGCGTTGGCGAGATATGGGTCAGCGGTAGCACTCCAGTAGAAGGCGGCACCCTTATTGCCAAGGCGCGTGGAGGCGAAGCTAGCGTAACATACAACGTATACGATGTAGGCGAATTGGTGTTGACGGGCGGTTGCGGATGTTTTCCCGATTGCAGCGAGACGATGAATGGGCATGAAGTTTCCGCGACGCAGTATCTATTGCCATCTGGGAACGGCTCTATCAAAAAGAACGGCACGACCTTCACAGGCTGGTTCGATTGCAACGGGAACAATGAGCCGGACGGCGACGAGCCGCAGACATCGAAGAACTATACCGTCGTGTCCCTCGGCTCATTGCGCATCGCAGCAAACAACGACGCGGGAGGTGCAAATAACGAATCGTTCGCTCCCGGGACGGAGCTGATAATCACCATTGACGGTGCAAACCCCGCAAACGGCGTTTCCTTGTCCGTCGGCGATCTCGAGCCCAAGGAGAAAGGTTGTTCGCCGAAGACCATCGCGGCATCACCCAATGGGGCAGGTCCGTGGTCGATCACAATCCCAGCCGATTGTCCAGCAGGAACCTTTACGATAGAGGCAATAATGGCCGGGCATACATGCAAAAAGCTGACTGAGACGATAACCGTAGCGGGATGCAGTTGCTCTACATGCGACCGGAATGGCGATATGGATAACGAAAATGACTGTATCGATATTTTCTTTGGATTGGGTCGCACGGAGACGGGTGGCGCAAAGTCTCGGGTCCATGTCAGGCTTGACGAACCTTCCCAGATGCCGGAAATGACGTCGCGGACATTCCCGGACGGGCGAATGGAAACATACGTGACGAACGGAGTGCGTTATGTGGAGTTCTACGAGACTACGAATGCAACGCCGCATGTGGCATATGAACTAACTCCAGGCGACACCGCTTTTACGATTCTGGAAAATAGAAACGGAACGCCAAGACGTTTCACGCGGTGGACAAAACATGATGGCGACAACTGGGACATGGAAGTGTTCGACGCCTCGGTTTCGCCAATGGAACTCGTAGAGCGTGTCGCAAAGACTGAAACAACAACCGACAGTGGAAGACTAGAGCATGAAACCAATGGAATAGTCGAATCTGAGAGGGAATACCGCAGGCTTTCCGACGGCGACATGTTCCTTGTCCGCGAGACGCTCGGAACTGGCGCAAATGCAAGGACTACATACCATGCGCCTGTCGAATCCGACAATGGCTTC
>JAFSMR010000046.1 GCA_017447805.1 Kiritimatiellia bacterium
AATCCGCTCCCAGTGGGGAGAAAAAACAGATCCAACCAAATAAATCGCGATTCGCAGGATACATCCTCGACAATTGCCAAAAATTATCAAATAAACTTCCGTTTACTTCCAGAACTTGCGTTTAGTTCTAGACACAACGAATTTTTCAATCATCTCCGGCGGTGGCAGAAGGTGCTTGAAGTCGTCAGATGCCTTAATATTTGCCTCTACGATGTTTCTGAGAATGAACTCGTTTATGAGATTCGTTTCATCCTGCTGCTTGACAAAATTGATGAAATCCTCGAGTTTCGGCTCTTCTGTAGGCGCATCGACCTTGATTAGAATATGGCTTGCGCGGCACTTTTCAGGCTCGGCGGGAGAATTTTCTGTCGCTTCCTTGGCAGGAATCTTATCGGTCGTCATTATCAAATGATAGCCGAATTGGGTCTTTACAGGACCGGAAATTTCGCCGACATTCTGTGCAAAAGCGACTTCTTCAAACTCCTTGACCATTACACCGCGAGTAAACACATCGAGGTCGCCACCCTTCCTTGAAGATGGGCAATTCGACTTTTCCTTCGCGATTTCAGCAAACTTTGCCGCCCTTTCAGCTTCCGGGACAGCGTCAATTTCCGCCTTGATAGCTTCAATTATCTTCTTTGCTTCTTCAAAATCAGCGGCGCCCTTTTCTTTCGCTTGGTTATAGCGTGCGAGCAAGAGCTGCGCCTCGACAGTATAATCTTTCGTATTCTTCGCGATTACTTCACCCTTAATCATCTTATCGATCAAGACGCCATCGCGAAATTCGGCTAGAGCCCTTTCTTTGCCCATTGGGCTTTTCTCGGCGGCTTCCTCGATTGAACGAGGCGCGTTAGGACGACCAGCGAGCCCTTTAATCACTTCTTCTTCCTTCGCCTTGACTTCCTCGTCTGTTACGCTGTAGCCGAGTTCTTTCGCCTTCTTGCCGAGTACATTGGAGACGATGAACGATTTTGCGAGCTGATTTGCGATTTGCTGAGCGGCATATTCTTTTTGCGCTTCAGGAACCTTTTCCTCAGCGAAGATTTTTGCGACTGCCTTATCTATATCGCTACGATTAAGAGTAGCTTCGCCGATTGTGAGAACTGCTTCATCAGCCTCGGGGGATGGCGCAACATCGCTCGCCGGTGCTACCTCCGGCGCGGCCTCGGACGCTGGCGCGACTTCTACCTGAGCTGGTGCACTTTCATCGGCCGCTTGAGGCTGCACTTCATTCTTGGAGCAACCTGCAATCGCTGCTGCCGAGGCAATTAAACTTGCGCATATTACATATTTCGTATTAGCCATTATCTTTCTCCTTTAGTAATTAAATTTTGATATCAACTGCAGAACCTGACGTCTTCCTTCAACGCCATTATCCACATGGAACTGATAGAATACACCAATTACCCTTGCCGCGTCAAGGAGGAAGGCTATATTTTTTTCTCTCAGCGGCGCTTGCAGGGTTCGTGCGACATCTCGTAAAACGGGTATTTTTCTCTCTCCCCGCAAGTAAAAAGCGCCTTCACCCCCCGAAATTTCCGGTGAAATTCCAGCTAAATCCAATATCTTCATCTCGAAATCCACGAGTAAAGCTAGCGGGTTTATGCGATTTTCAGCATCTTTTTGCAAATTATCTACAAGTGCGTCAAGGGATGAACCTAAAAGCGAATACCAACTTGCGGCATCTGGTCCGTTAGGGCATATCAGCTCGACTAGTCTACGGAATCTATCCGCAAGAGCGAGAGATGGAAGATCTTCACGCAACTCGGGTCTTAGGGAGGTCGGCCACGATTCTTTGAGCGTGCGAAGCTCGCCTAAGCCCCGCGCGTAATATACGATTTCGCAAGAATAATTCAAATCATACTGTCCGAGGAATGCGCTTTTGGGTCTTACGGCCCCCTTGACGAGCGTGTTAAGCCGGCCGTGCGGGGTTATCCAAGCAACTACATGGCTAGTTTGCGACCATGGTGAAATCCTAAGGCAAATGCCAGAGCTCTTAATCGTTTCTCCAGCCATCAAGGGGACTCCCTAAGAGAATATGTTCATTTACCTCTACGACTTTCATGCGAACTAGACTCTTTCGCTTCAAGCCGAGGTTTGCGGAAATTTTGGAACGCGCTTGACACCAAAGATATTCACTCGTCCAGCCGGCGAGATTCTTTTCGTCTTCAATAATAACTTCCACTACTCTATTGAGAAATTTCTTCGCATAATGCGATCTTTCCGTAGAAGCGACCTGCGCGAGCGTTCTCGCTCGCTCGTGCCTGATCTCGCGCGGCACAGAATTCGCGAAAACCGCCGCAGGGGTGCCAGGTCGTTCAGAATAGGGGAAAATGTGCGCGCGCGAAATCGCGAATCTCTTGAAGAGTGAATTCGTCGTAAGAAATTCAAGCTCTCCTTCGCCCGGGAAACCCGTCATTAAATCGCAGCCGATTGAAATTAGCGGAATTTTCTTAACTGCTTCTTTTGCGATCGTCTCGACTAATTTGAAAGGATATGGTCTATTCATCGCCGCAAGGATCGCTGGCGAGCCTGATTGTATCGGCAGATGCAAATATCGGCAGATATTCGGCTTTTCGCACATTAAATCGATTATCTCCAGAGCGACTTGCGAAGGTTCTACCGAGCCAAGACGAATTCTGCAATTTGCATCAAGTTCAGAAAGCGCTTTCACTAAATCCGCCAGATTCTTGCCATCGGAGCGATACATCGAAAGATTGCAACCAGTCAGGACGATTTCATGATAGCCTGCTGCGATAAAGCTTCTCGCTTTTTCTAGTACGGCCGCGAAATCCACACTAACGGACTTTCCTCGAAATTGCGGCACTATGCAAAAGGAGCATGCGCAACTACACCCATCCTGCACCTTGAGATAGGCGCGCGCCGTCCGCATCGGGACGCTAGCTCCCATATTGCCACCGCCCTCCAGGTGAGTTCTTTTCGCACCTTTTAAAGCGATATCCCTAAGCCAGTGTTCATTGCGCTTTTCCTTGAGGCAACCAGTTACGACTATCCTTTTATTAGGATATTTCTCCTTTATGTGGAAAATCAATTTTTCGCAATCATGCTGTGCGCGCGCAGTTACCGAACATCCGCGTATTATTATCAAATCAGCATCTTGATGAGAATCCGTCAAGCTCCAGCCACGAGCAAGGAATTGTGCTTCTTGCTCAAGCGCCTCAGAGCGGGAAAGGCGGCATCCAAATGTCTCGAAACAAACTTTCATTTCACGCCACAGCAAAGATACAAGAACATGTTGAGCGAATTGAAAAGGACATGATTAAGAATCGGAGCAAATATACTACGCGCCTTTAGATATGCCCAGCATTGTATAACGCCAAACGCAACTAGTCCAATGAATGCGTTATCCGGGAAGGGACTCGGGCCAAAATAGTGCGCCGACATAAAGAAGATAGAAGATAAAACCGCTACGCTCCATACTACCAGGCGAGTCGAGTTTCGCGCCTCATACACAGAAATCTTGGTTCCGCCAGGGGCTTTTAACCAAAGAATAAACCAAGCCGCCCAATTGAACAAGACAACACGAAACAAAATTTCTTCCACGACAGGCATCAGGATCGCCCCGTAGCCGATAAAATACACTAGCTTCTTGCCGTGAAGTTTATCCAAAATTTCAAATGCGAGCTGCGGCTTAAGTTCATATCCAAATAGCGACGCCACCTTTGTAGTCAAAACGATAAGCGCCGAAGTGCTTATATAAGTAATGATAAGCACAAGAGGCGCAAGCTTCAGAATTCGCTGAAACTTTCCTTCATATTGCTGATTTTTCTCACACATAAATTCTATCTCATCCTCGTCACCGAACTTATCTTTTATCCAACTCGGACAAACGCGACATATTATACCAAATTCCCCTCTCTCGCGCAAGGGCGCGGCGGGCTTGATTTGTGCGACAAAATTTGCTAAAATATGCGGCGTAAACCCGGAAGGAATAATTTATCATGCTTAAAGGTATATCGCCAGTAATATCGCCATCGCTTCTGAAAATCCTCGCGGAGATGGGTCATGGAGATGAAATAGTAATTTCCGATGCACATTTTCCGGCGCATACTTTCAACAATACTGTAGTTCGCGCCGATGGAGTCGCGGCTGAGGCGCTCCTAAAAGGCGTTGCGCCGATTTTCGAGCTAGATTCTTATGCTACCCCTGTAATCATGATGCAGGCAGTGGAGGGCGATTCGCTCGACCCGAATGTCGAAGCATCATATCGAGCAGCACTCGGCTATAGCGGCAAGATCGAACTCGTGGAGCGCTTTGCCTTTTACGAACGCGCAAAAAAAGCTTACGCCGTAGTAATAACAGGCCAGACGGCAAAATATGGAAATGTAATCCTGAAAAAAGGCGTCACGCCATTATCGTAAAATGACGAAGCAAAAGAAGAATCTAGTCTTAGCGCTGATGCTTATAGCGTCCTTCTTCGGCGCAGTAGAAAAGTCATTGCCAGCCGCCAACTAGAATTCTGCGCGGCAGAACACGCCGCTTGGGCATGCGAGGCGCTTGCCTTCGAGGAGCATTTCGCCTGAAACCAGCTTCGCTTTCGGGAAGAGGCGCGAAAGAATATTTTCGGCGGCAATTGGCGAAAGCCCAGCAGTATGGGAAGAGAAAAGCACAAATAGCGGCTTTGGCGCCAATAGGCTTTTCACTAGCTCAAGGGTTTCTTTCAAATCACGCTCAATTTTATACATTTCGCCATTAGCGCCGCGTCCAAACGTCGGCGGGTCGAGGATAATGCCTTCATATTGCCGCTGACGACGAATTTCGCGGCGCATGAATTTATGCGCGTCATCGACAATCCAGCGGATGGGGTGGTTTTCTAAATTATTCGCTTTCGCGTTTCCCCTCGCCCATTCCACCATGCCTTTGGAAGCATCGAGATGACATACCTCAGCGCCGCCTAGTGCCGCAGCTAAAGTAGAGCCGCCAGAGTAGGCGAATAGGTTCAAGATTCTCGGCGTTTGGCCTCGCGCGACGCTCGCAGCGCATATTTCACGAATCCAGCGCCATTGTGCTCTTTGTTCGGGGAATATTCCAAGATGGCCAAAATCCGTGCCGGAAAGATTGAACTTGATACCCGCCGTCTCGATTCGCCATTCTTTGGGCAGATTTCCCCTTCCGTGCCAACGATTACCTTCTTCGCGATCGAAACTCGCGTCGGCGCGCAACCATTCGCTTTGCGGAAGCTGCGGCGACCAAAGAGCCTGCGAACAAGGGCGCGCGAGGAGATATTTACCAAATCTCTCGAGTTTTCTGCCGTCCCCGGAATCTACAAGCTCGTAATCCATAAATTATTGGTTGCTTTGAGTGCCTTGCTCTTCGCTAGCTACGGCTTCGGAGGCTTGTTCGGCAGGCTGAGGAAGCGCAGCAGGAATTTCCGCTGTACATGCTTCTTCCTGCGCCGAGGGAAGAGTAGAATTTGAAATAGCGCGAAACGCAGCATCGAATTCCACGGTTTCTTCGACCTTGGGAAGGAATAGCCCATTATCCATTGCCTCCTTCAATTCTGCGGCCTTATCTTCATCAAACCACCAATAGGTCAAAATCGCTTCTTCGTTGGAATAGCGCGAAAGCACTGTATCGGGCATACCAAACTTGTTCCAGTAAAGAAGACGGGTTTCCTTCATATTCCAAAGGAACGCATAGGGCGCTTCTTCTGTAACGAGTTTATCGATCTGCCTATAGTAGGCATTGCGCTCTTCCATCGTAGTAGTCAGCTTTTCGGCATCAAGTAGCTTATCGACTTCCTCCGATTTGAAGCCGACTGTATTATTGCTCTGCTTGCGATCGGCTTCAGTCGAGCGCCACATGATTTCCGGCGTTTTGAAGAGGCTGCCACCCCATGATTGCCAAGTCATATCAAAACAGAAACCATCCATATCTCTCATCCACGCGGCGAAATCCTTTCTCTCGATATGCATATCGATACCTAGCTCCATGAGCGCGGCATTGAATGATGAGAGGAATTTATCTTCGGTCGAAGAACGGGAAAGGAAGGTGAATTTGAATTGGCGGCCATCCTTTTCTAGCTTGCCGGTCTTTGGATTCTTCGCAAAGCCAGCTTCTTCGAGGAGCTTTTTCGCGCCATCGAAATCGTAGAGGTAGAAAGGATTCTCGCATGGATGCGTATCGTCATAGATATCGCTGAATATGGATTTCTGCAAGAAATATTCATTGAACATCATTGTGCGATTCATCATCTCGCGGTCGACTAGTTTAGCCATCGCGATTCTTACACGCTTATCATCAAAAGGCCATCTGCGCATATTCATCGCAAATCCCTGAAAGCCCGAAGGCTGATGATTTGCAACGCGCCTCTTTAATATCCAATTCTTCTCGAATTTCTCGCCGTGCGTTTCATTATTCATGATTCGAGCGGTATATACGGGATACACATCGATACTGTGCTTCTTCAGAGCTTCAAAAGCGTTTTCGTTATCGATATGATAGCGAATAAGAACATTATCGAAATTGCAGACATTCTTTCCGCTAGGCCAGTCGCCGCGCCACCAATTTTTATTGCGCGTAAATTGCGTCTCGACCTGCTCTACTACGCGAGTTAAGCTATACGGACCGCTCACCGGCGCATTCAAGAGGTCGATTTTATTGAAATCTTGTCCTTCGAATGCGTGTTTTGGCATAACATAAATATCACATCCGCACATCATCAAATCGCGCCAATCTTTCTTCTCGTTGCCCTTCTTGCGGAATAGAAGAGTATAATCATCGAGTATTTCCGGACTCTCGAAGCGTCCGAATATCATCTTCCACGAGCCTGTATCGCTCATTGGTTCCATTACCGTATCAAAAGTCCACTTCACATCATACGCCGAAACAGGCACGCCATCAGACCACATGGCCCTATCATCGATCTCGAAATAAAACTCTGTTCCATCCTCGGAAACCGCCCAGCGCTTCGCTAGGCTTGGTGCGAATTCGAGGGTTTCGGAATCTGTGCCGAGCAAAGTTTCATACATAAGCGAGAATGTCATTCTCGTATATGTATTGTTATCGGTGTAGCTATTGAAGCTCTTAGGCGGCATTCCGCCATTGAAGCGAATTGTTCCACCCTTCTTGGCGTTTGGCGAAGCCACGGGGTCGGGCGTATCGACATAATCGGGCCCAGGTTGCCATTTCAGACCTTCCGGCAAAACGGCGCTATGAACAAGATTAGTCCGCACTTCCGTTTTTTCCGAAACTTTCTGCACCTTATTGCCGGAAGGCAGTATGCACCACACTACTGCAACAACAACTAATACCGCAACGCAAGAAAGTAGAACTTTCTTGACGACTTCACTCTTCTTTGCACTCTCCATGGCTAGTATTATACCAAATTTTCCGCCCGCGCGCAAGGGCGCCGCGGGCTTTAGCGCGGCGGCCACTGAACCTTGACTCGGAAGAAGCGGTTATCTTCGCCAGGCTCATCAAACGATTCGCAATTCTCGAAGTCGTCAGTAAGCTTCGGCTTGCCCTGAAGAATATACTCGATATCTCCGCTCACCTTAAGAGTTTCGTTAGTTGGCGAATAGGTAACTACCGGTGTTTGACCATCCATCGTAATCGTCACCTTGAACTCCTCATCGGCTTTCGTCGGATCAAGCCCAAGCACATAGCATTCCCACCAAGTATTCTTGTTGTTCGCAGCTTTGGTCTCGGCTTTTTCCGCAATCGCCTCGTCGGTCGTCAACTCATCATCATAACCAATAAACCACGAATGCGGAACAGGATAAGCACCATCTCCCGTCGGGGTTGTCTTTTCTACCTGCGTGAACTTGGCTGTATAGATAGCGTCACCGGTTACCGCCACGATTTCAGGGGCCCAACCATCGAAAGTATAAGTATATTGCGCAGTAGCATCTTTGGTCGGAGTATCGCCAACATACTCTGGCATATCTCCAAGCTTGGCAGTTGTAATCGTGTAGAGCGTAGTTTCATCATGGTTCTTGAATGTTATAGTCTTATAGCTCTCGAGCGAATAAACACCTTCTACTTTCTTTACATAAGAACCAGCCACCGTCGTCTCAGGCTCGGGAGTAGCCGTTGCCGCAAGTGTAGCATCTGCCGAGGTTAGAAGAATCTTGCCTCCGACGGTATTCTTGCTTGGACGCGCCGAGCCAACTGCAATACCCGCATCGCCTGTCACCGTCAAGGTGCCGTTGAACGCGCTGACATCATTGACGAGAATATAAGCCGAGTAATCGTAGGTCCATGTTGCCGCATTGCCAAGCAGGTTGTTGGCATCTGCCACCGCAGTAACGGCAAAGGTACCCGCGCCCTTCAAAACATTAAGATTATACTTGAAGCTGGGTGAAAAGCCGGTTATTGTAAGCGTTTTCCCTTCGGGTATCTCGATTGCAGGATTGATTACAGCAGGCTGGGAAGAGCTCTCCCTCTGAATCCATCCCGCTACATTCGAGGCCAGGCGGACGGTCGAGCCGCTCTTGCCGTGGTAGTTGAAGTGGAAATCGCTCCCGATGCCTGCAAGTGCATCAGGCAACTCCACCGTACCAGTCCATTCGCCGAAGCTCATGGCCGAAGAACGCACTCCCGCCAGCGTCAGCGTCCCGGAGCCGGAAAGCGTGCCGGTATATTGGTTGGCTGCCGTCTCGGTTATCGTGATCTTGCCGGCGAGGCTGACATTCTCGCTACTTGCGAGCAGAAGCGAAATCTCTACCGCTTCCGCCTCAGAAGCGTTTGCGGCATCAATCGCCGCCTGAAGCGATGCATAGTAGTCGCCGCCCACGATCTGCGCCACCGCCGCGACGGGGGCGATGTATCCGGCCGGAACGCCGATGCTCGTCGTATCCGCCGCAATCGTCACCGTCTGACTCTGGTCGGCGCCGACGAACGCGCCTGCAACCGTATATTCGATTGTAACGGTGTCGCCGACCGTTCGCGTCAACTCGGTATTGGCCGCATACGCCTCGCCATCCACCGTCACGGTCATATTCTCCGGCACCTCGACCGTGAATGTCACGCCCGGAGGATTGCCGACGATGTAGGTGAACAGGGTGTCTTCCACTACAACGGTTCCATCGGCATCCTTGACATGGAAATAATAGAAATTCGTCCCCGACGTGGTCAGCGCAACCGGTTCAGTGTATTGCGTGTAATCGGCGTCGCCATATTTTTTGTACCAGATGGTGGCAGTAGCGTCGTCGTAGGCCGCAGTCAATTCCGCACCCCACTCTACCGACGTTCCGGTTGCCGGCAAGACGGTGAGTTCGGGCGGCTTGGGGAATGTGTAGAAATCGCGCTCGTCCGCGTCAAGACTGCGCGTAAAGACGGCAATCGCCTCGATTTTCATTCCGGTCGCGTTTTTCCAGGTGTTTTGCGTCGCCTGCTGCCTATATCCGCCAATCGTCGCGCCATAAATGCTCGTATTGTTGCTGTCGGCAGCGTATTTGAGACTGCTATTCCAGAAGTTCGTATTATTGAGGCTCCCTTCCGCGCTGCCGCTGTAGAGCATCGTCGCCGTATTCGCAACCGAATCGTCGCCGTAGGAGAATACCATATAGCCGCTTGCAGGCGGTACGCCAGTTCCGTTCGAATGATCGGTTTCGGCGGTGCCGGAGGAGGTCGAGCCGTTGTAGCTGCCCATTATTGCATTGCCGGTCGTGAGGCGGAGCGCGGTGCGGTCGTAGGTCTTGCCGCTGTCGGCGCAGCTGGTGAAGAACACTCGGCCATTGGATGAGCTGTAGGCTAGGTTGCTGTATTTGACGATGACGGTTATCGTTTTGGCGCCGGACGCAAGGTTCACATCCACGCCCTGAAAGCCATCGTTTATTGTGATTGCGCCGTTTGCGAACGTGTTGTCGTGCCAATTGAGAGAGCAAGTGTCGAATGTCGTATCAAAGTCACCAGTCCAGACTGCAATCGGCACAGCAGACGGCACTTTATAATCGGCCGGACGCGTATAGGTGGTATTGGTTGTGCTGGTGGTTATCACCTTGCCGCGCTTGTCGGCGAATGCGATCGTGCCGCCGGAGAGCGTGACACCAGCCGCGGCGAATGTGTCCATCGCCTGGCGGTCGGTCAAAACCACCGTAAGCGTCGCTCCGCTGCCGACGACGACATTGCCGAGATTTGCGGAATCTATCGTAAGCCCGATATCGGAAATGGAAATCTTGCCGGTTGTCTGCGAAAGGTCGCCGGAGAGCGTGACGCCCGCCGAGATGTCGGCGTAGATTGTGCCCGTGTAGGCGGCGGGAAGCCCCTGCAGGACGAACGCGCCGTCAGATTTGGAGGACGTGAGGTAGACATCCCCCGCGCCGGAGAAGAAGTTGGGGCCGAGCGTCATCACCTTTCCGTTGGCGTCGAGCGTCGTGCATTTACCCGCCGCCGCGCAGAAGTTGATTGTCGCAGTTTCCCTGAACGCATCCGCACCTTCTTTGACTCGGTAAGTTCCGGCCTTGAAGTTGAGCGTTGGATTATAATCGTTGACCGAAGCGGCCGACACTTGCAGGACGGCGTCATCTTCAAGAGTAATTGAAGCGCCAGCGCCGTATGTCGTGACATTCTTCGTCTCGACCGCACCATTGATTGTCAAAGCGCCGCCTGCTCCAAGATACAAGCCGCCAGCCGCCGCCCAAGTCGCCCCTTCCGCAACTGTCGCTGCCTGACAGATATGCAACTTACCATCATTGCCCGTATAAGAGGTTGGGGTTGCAGAGCCTATCGCAATCGTTTTGGAAGCTAGGTCGAACGAGCCCGTCCAACCCGAGATATCCTTAAGGAGGATATTCAGCGTATTGGCACTTCCCGAGGTCTTGAACATGCCTGTGCCAGTAACAGAGCCGATTATCAAAGGATAACTACTATTACCAGAACTCAAATTAAGTGCGGGCGTTTCGCCATAGTCCACCAGTTCCATCGTTCCGGCAAAAGTTCCATCACCACGAATAGAACCGGCTACACCATTGAATCTAATCTTGGACTGGGCGTTGCCATAATTTGGAAGTTCCAGACTGCTTATGTTCCTATTGCAGAACACAACAGTTCCACGCCAATAATTGGCATCCGGCAACGAGCTTCCACCAGTTTCGTGCTTTTTCAAGTTGTCGGCATAAGTGGAATCCAATTCGCAAGAAAGGATAAAACCCGAGGAAGTGGACAGTTTCTTACGCGGGATTACGGTCTTAGGCTGGAAGTAGGAGGTGGTAATATGCGTCTCGACTTCGTTTTCCAAGACATCCGTCGAAAGCAATGCCGAGGTGGAATTTTTATACACGCCAATCTCCAACTTGTCTGTACCCTTAACAAGTACATATCCAAGATTTCTCGGGGAAGTCAGATTCAAAGCCATCATTGTGCCCTCACTGGTGCCAGTTTCCATCCAGTCATTAAGCTCGGATTTAAATATTACATAATCCCCTTCGTTCGGCAAACCGTTGGACCATTTGGCGGAATATGTTTCGCCAAATGTGGCATAATCAGTACCTGTCCAGACATTGGCCTCGGATGAATGCGCTATCTTTATGCCAGGCGTTGCGGATGTTGTCGTTGCATTAACTTCGGTGCCATCATAAAGCACAAATTTGACTATGCCAGAAGTATAAAGCGGTAGCCACCAATCGTACCCCAATATGGACTGCGCCTTGGAGAGTTGTATCTTCAATGTTCCTCCGCCAACTGCTACGGGCGAGTAGTCGCTGGTTCCGGCAGGTATTGTCAACTCGCCGCCAAAAAGTTTTACCGTTACCGACGATGTAACTGCGCCAGACAAAACGCTTGAACCAGAGGAAATATTGATAGTGCCTCCTCCTGTGATTGTAGACGCGACATTGACATTATCAAGATTTACAGTTACGCCTTCAGCTATAATAACTTTGGCACTGTCCGACAAGTCATTGGAAAGCGTATAAGTTCCCGAAGTTATGCTGAGTGTGCCCTCAAACTTCGTCATATCTTCCGGCAAAGTTACGCTACAATCGCTGGTGAAGACAAGCGTTCCACGGAAGTTGTCGAGGCTTGCGAAGGTAAACGAGCCGCCGCCGACAGAGTCGGTAAGCGTGACCTTGCCTGTCCCTTGGAAGGCGCTCGGGCCGAAACTGACAGCCCTGCCCTTCGCATCAATCGTAGTATCGCCGCAGAACCAAACGGCGGAATTACTGTCGCCTTCAGCCGCGTCGAATGTTCCGTTGATTACTTGGCGCATGGAGTTGAAACGAAGCATCAGGTTTTTGTAGGCTTCGGTGCCGTCTTCATTCTTCGCGACGAGCGTCAAAAGAATCATTTCGCCATCTACATTCCATCTTGACAACATATCGATAGCATCGACGCTAACCGTGAAAACATTGCCGTTCTGCGTCACGCTAATTTTCTCGTCTGGAATAATGGTTGTGTGGCTCGAATAAGGTGTGAGCGAGGTCGTGGATTCAGAGCATGTAACCTTAATGTCGTTAACCTGCCCATAAGCACACTCTATGAAAATATCTTGCTGAAGAAGTTCGATTCCGCAAGCGACGGACGAAACGTTGAGAAATTCAGGCGCGGCCTTCGGTTCACCGATTGTTGTTGTTACGCTATTTGCACGAGCTTCCGAAGCATCACTCATCATCGGCGTTACGGTAAAGGTATAGGCGCCGCCGACATCAAGACCTGTCGCCGTGTAGGTTGTCATCTCTTCATGAGTGTTGATTGTATCGTTTATAGTATCACCGCCAGCCTTTGCGATTTCAATGGTGAATCCAATTGTGCGGTTTGTATAGCAGGGCGCGATGTGCCATTTGAGCGTCACATCGCTTGTGCTTACTTTCGGGAGCGGCTCGAATTGCACAATCTTTTGCGGACGGAAGCCCGTCTGGAATGCGGCAAGTACACCGGAATACGTACCAGTCGTAACAGCATCCTTGAGGTTTGTCCAGTATACAGCATTGCCATAGCCAAGATTTAGGTTGATGTAATCTATCTCATCTTCCTCTCCATTGTTTTCAACTGCATAACCATCGATTACCATCTGGTGTGCGGCGGTATTTATTTGAATCGGAGAACCCCAATCGAGGTCTGCCTTGACGGCAGCCCAAAGATTATCGTATCCGTCCCTCCCGTAGGTATAGACACGGCCTTTCTCGTACCCAAATATTTCGGCGTTACTTGCAAGCTGCTGCGTACCGCCGGAGCCGCCCGGCTTGTAGCCCATGCCGGTCAAGGACTGCGCCCAAAGAGTGAGGTAGGCCGCATTGTATGTCGACTGCTTGTCATTCGCCCAAGGTGTAGAAGCGTTTGATTCATCCCTGTAGTGAGATTTAATCTTATCCCAATCGAAGGGAACAAGTCCATTCAGATGCAGATTGAGTGTGTAATAGTTGTTTTGGGCGTCTCTCACGCCATGAGCCGAATAGCGGAATTTTTCACACCTATACGGCCAGCGCCAGTACCTGAGTTCCTGTCCTGCGGCAGTTGCCATACAACCGCAGAAGTAGTTATAGGGAGAGAGGTCGTTGTAAGGTGCGGTCTGATGCCATGTCGCACCAAGGAACGGCGCAACATATGGGTCGTATCCAGTGCCATCAGTTCCCGTCGGGAGGGTGCCTCTCGTAGCAGTTAGGAGCAATTTGGTTTTGGTGGAGGTGAGTTTTGACCATTGGGCATTATCTTCAGCTGATTCGTCGGCTTCTTTTTCATCGACCCATGCGCTATCGGAGGCGAGTTTTGCGGCAAATGGCGTGCCGACCTCCGGCTCGGAAAAATCGTCCGTCGAAAACGAAACGATCGGCGAACATTTTGTGGAACCCGAGACCTCGATGTAGCCGGAAGGCGCGAGATGGACGATCCAGAGCGAACCATAGGCTTCTACAGAGTCTACGCTTCGCCCGGCAAGAATCTTC
The DNA here is from genome assembly GCA_017447805.1 of Kiritimatiellia bacterium. Lineage (GTDB taxonomy): Bacteria > Verrucomicrobiota > Kiritimatiellia > RFP12 > UBA1067 > UBA1067. The sequence goes on from JAFSMR010000046.1 coordinate 13,845, forward strand.
TTTGCGACCGAGCTTTGTGCGAGGAACCCTTCTGCCGCGCCCCGCGCAGTCGCTTCGCTCACGAACTCAGCGCGCGCGAAGAAAACGCCAAATATGGCCAAAAGCGCAAAAATGGCCGATTTTTGCACCGGTTTTTTGAAAAACGAGACTATACTCATACTTGCCTCCACTCTTTTGAAATTTTCATGCGTATTATAGCATATACTTCCCTTTGGGTCAAGGGGATGGATACGAAAGTAACGGAAATCTAGGATGTTGTGTCGGCGCTAGTCTTTAATCGTGCCTTTCAAGACGGCGATAAAGGCAGATTGCGGCACATTCACATGGCCGAATTCTTTCATTCTCGCTTTGCCGCGTTTCTGCTTCTCGAGGACTTTCATCTTTCGGGTCACATCGCCGCCATAGAGCTTCGCAAGCACATCTTTGCGGAATGGACGAATATCTTCGCGCGCGATAATTTCCTTGCCGATTGCCGCTTGCACGGGGATCTTGAATTGATGAGGCGGAATAGTATCTGCCAGCGCCTTGCACATCTGAATTCCGCGTGCGCGCGCTTTGGAACGATGCACCATCGTAGCAAAAGCATCGACTGTCTCGCCATTTAGAAGAATATCCATCTTCACGATATCGGAAATTTGATATCCGGCGTTTTCGTAGTCCATCGAGGCGTAGCCATGAGAGACCGATTTCAAGGTATCGTGGAAATCAATCAAAATCTCATTCAGCGGCATAAGGCAATGTAGCATTACACGCTTTGAATCGATAGTCTCTGTTCCTTCGACTGTGCCGCGGCGGTCCATGACGATTCTCATTACATCGCCAATAGATTCCGATGGAGTAATGATTCTAGCCTTGAGCATTGGCTCGGCAATCGTCTCAAGCGCCGAAGGGTCGGGCATTTGCAAGGGGTTGTCGAGATTCTTTTCGGTGCCATCCTTCAGCTTCAGCTTATAGACGACGCCGGGGCTCGTCGATATGATATCTAGGGCAAATTCGCGCCTCAAGCGCTCCTGCACGATTTCCATGTGCAAAAGCCCGAGAAAGCCACAGCGGAAGCCAAAGCCAAGCGCAAGCGAAGATTCGTGGTGGAAAGTGAATGCGGAATCATTGAGGTGCAGCTTTTCAAGCCCTTGCGCGACTTTCGGGAATTCATCGGTCGACATCGGATAAATTCCGCAAAACACGCTAGGGTGAATATCTCTAAAGCCCGGGAGCGGCTCGGTCGCGCCGAGTTTGGTTGTTGTTACAGTATCGCCGATTTTGATTTCGCTAGGGTCTTTTACGGTGCCGACGAGGTAGCCGACCTGTCCAGCCTCAAGGCTCGCGACGGGCTTTTTGCCGGGCGAGAAAATGCCGACTTCATGGACGGTTGTCGTAACGCCGCTTGCCATAAACTGAACACTTTGCCCAGCCTTGACAGACCCATCCATTACTCTTACATAAGTAATAACGCCGCGAAATTCATCGAATACCGAATCGAATACGAGCGCTCTCAAAGGCGCGTCTATCCCAGCCGTCTCGGGCGGCGGAATTCTTTTTACAATTGCCTCCAAAACTTCTTCGCACCCCATGCCGGTCTTTGCGGAGACGAGCAGAGGCTCATCCATAGGAATCGCGAGGATATCTTCGATTTCCCTCGAAACTTCCTTGACATCTGCGCCCGGCAAATCGACTTTGTTCAATACCGGCACGATTTCGAGCTGGGCATCTTGCGCGAAATAAGTATTTGCGACAGTCTGCGCCTCGACGCCCTGCGCGGCATCGACGACCAAAAGCGCCCCTTCGCACGCCCCCATCGAGCGCGAAACTTCGTATGCGAAGTCTACATGGCCGGGGGTATCCAGAAGATTAAACAAATATTCCTTGCCATCCTTGGCGAGATATTTCATCGACACAGGATGGCTTTTTATCGTAATACCCCTCTCTCTTTCAAGGTCCATCGCGTCAAGAGTCTGCTCCTTGAGCTCGCGCGCAGAAATTGCGTGGGTAAGCTCGAGAATACGATCCGAGAGAGTAGTCTTGCCGTGATCTACGTGTGCAATTATGCAGAAATTTCTGATTGTATCGAGGGTCATTGCGAAATCAAGGAATCTTTCTTTATTTTACTATCGAATTATCGATAAGACGTGTTTTGCCTGCGAAAGCCGCGACGAGAATCGCGTCGCCCTTCTTGATTTTCGCGCTTCTAACCAAAGTCGCGCCATCGACACATTCGAAATAGTCGATTTTCAAACCCGCCTTTTCGATTTTTGCGATGCATTTTTTGGAAATGACGGCTGTTTTATCGCCCGCCTTCGGCGTGCGCACGGCTTCAGATAGGACTAGCGCCTTTTTGCGCATATCTTCATCAAGATAAGTATTGCGCGAGCTCATTGCGAGACCCGATTTCTCGCGCACAATCGGCATTACGACGATTTCGAGGTCGAAATTCAAATCGCGGACCATACGCTTGATTACCTGCGCCTGCTGATAATCTTTCTGCCCGAAGATTGCGATATCGCAATGCGAAAGATTGAATAGCTTCGCGACTACTGTGCATACTCCGCGGAAATGCCCCGGACGCCGCGCGCCGCAGAGGCCTAGCGACAAATCTTCTTCGTTTATATAAACGGAATGGCGATCGAGATACATATTCTCTTTCGTCGGGAAGAATACTGCGCTGGCTCCCGCCTCGCGGCACTTCTTCCAATCGGCCTTTTCATCTCGCGGATATTTATCGTAATCTTCGTTAGGCCCGAACTGCACCGGATTCACAAATACCGAAACGACGACTATATCTGCACGTTTCTTCGCTTCGCGGATTAGCGAGAGGTGACCTTCATGGAGATAGCCCATAGTTGGGACAAGGGCGATTTTATTGCCTTTTTTCTTCTGATTGGCGCACCATTTCTGAAGTATTGCGGGGTCGGTAAATTTCTTCATTTTCTCAGTCCCTTCAAAAGTTCGATTTCTTCTTTGTAGCCTTGCAAGTCGCAAGGCGTTTCGAGATAAAACGGTTTATCGGCAAGTTTCGGATGGTTGATTATACGCCCGATTGCCTCAAGGCCAATATGCCCCTTGCCGATTTTCGCATGGCGGTCTTTATGGGCGCCGAGGGTGTTCATCGAATCGTTTAGATGGATTGCCTTCAAGCGCTCTAAACCGATTACAGCGTTGAATTCATCCAATACTTTATCGAGCGCGCTCGCGATATCATAGCCGCCATCCCAAATGTGGCATGTATCGAGGCATACGCCGAGGGGAAATTTCGCGGCAATTTCCGGCACCGCTTTTTCGGTGCGCTCGATAATCTGCGCGACTTCCTCGAAATTGCGCCCGACCTCGCTGCCCTTGCCGGCCATCGTCTCGAGAAGAATGCCAGTCGAAACGCCGCCAAATTTTTCCACATGCTTTTCAAGAACTCTCGCGAGCATCGAAGCAATAAGTTCAATACCCGTCTCGGCGCCTTGCCCTACGTGGCTGCCGGGATGGAAATTGTAAAGCGCGCCGGGAGTTTCCTCTAGTCTCACCAAATCGTCAGCCATCGTCTTTTCGGCGAATTCGCGAACTCTCTCTTCGACGCCTGCCGCGTTTAGAGTATATGGCGCGTGCGCGAGAATCGGGCCTATGCCGTTTTTCTCGGCGAAGGCCTTGAATTCTTTCACATCCTCGCGGTCGATGGGCTTCGCCGCCCCGCCGCGCGGATTGCGCGTAAAGAATTGGAATACATTGGCGCCGATAGAACAGGCTGTCTGGGCCATAGCGAGATACCCGCCGCTTGCAGAAAGATGACAACCAATCTTAAATTCGCCCATTATTATTCCTCGAGAGAACTTTGAATCGCCGTAAGAAGAGTATGCTCGGCGCCGGGCTCGATCGTAAAGCCTGCGTCGCGCCATAATGTCGCCGGCTCTACGCAGAGAAACTTCTTCCAATCGCCTTCTTCTTGATCGGCTAAACGCGTCTCGCGCCCAGGATTCCACACCACGAGCTTGCGGTTGCCGGCAGAAACAATCGCAATCGCCCGGCGCAATGTCGGGTCGAGAAGCGCGAATTCGTGCTTTGGCTCGTCCTTTAGCGTAATTACATGGTCGCTAGCTTCGGTAGCCGCAAAATCTCCCGCGAAAACTCCCTTCGACATATCACGCGCATCGATATATTCTAGACCACCTACGCCGCGAACAGTAACTTTTTCCCTATCGCCAACGAGGAAATACGGATGAAAACCTTCGGTAAGAAGGAATGGTTTATCACCGGTATTTTTCGTCCTGAGCGAAAGATTCAACTTCATCGAAACAGAAACCTTTAGCTCGAGATAGAAGTCGTAAGGCCAAATCTTTTTCGTCTCGTCGCTTGATTTCAACGCGAGAGTAATTTCGGTCATCTCGTCGGTATACTGCGTGCCGCGAACGGTGAACAGACTTAGGCGCGCAAAGCCGTGGGGCTTAGTGCCTTCTTCGCCAGACTTGCCGAACCAAGGCCAGCAAATCGGAATACCGCAATGCACGGAATCTGCGCGATTGTAGTCGCGCTTCGAAGTGCGATAGATTACCGGCGGCTGACCAGTTGGTTTATAGGAAAGGATATTCCCGCCTAGAAGCGCAACTTGCGCAGAACCATATTTATTTACTAGCGCAACTTCCGGATAGCCGCAATGTCCTTCGCGGAATACAATTCTTTCCGGCGCACCAAATTTTCTATTCAGTTCTTCTATCGTCATATCGTTTTTCCTTTCGTCTTTTCCGGCGGCCGCGGGGCGGCGCGCCCTACCGACTCATACCTTACCCCTAATTCCTAATTTCTAATTTCTAATTTCTAATTTTTTCCTCGACGTTACTTCGATTACATTAACCTGATTGCGGAGCTGAAGGATAATCTGCTCGACAACTTTAGCCGTTCCTAAGACATCGATCTTCATACGCGAAACCGTGCCATCTTCGGTCGGCCCGACATTGAGGGTTTGGATATTATAACCGCGGCCGGAAATCAAGCCGACGATTCTCGCAAGAACGCCTGGCTTGTTTTCCACATAGCAATTCAGCCTATATATTTCTTCGTTCATTGGCGGCACCTCACTGAAAGACCATTTCGCTTACCGGCTTGCCGGCCGGAATCATCGGATAGACATTTGCCCGCGGCTCGACGATAACTTCGACGAGCGAAGCCTTATCTGATTTTATCGCTTTGGCTATAACCGAATCGAGCTTCGCCGGGTCGATTACGCGATAAGCCTCGGCGCCATGGGCTTCGGCCATCTTCACGAAATCAGGCAAATAATCATATTTCAAATCTTGCTCGAGATGCTCGTTTGCCGGCCGCCCTTTTACGGTAAGGATGGAGCCAGAGTAGTTTTTCGAATAGAAAAGCTCTTGCCACTGGCGAACCATTCCAAGGCATCCATTGTTGATTATGACGAATGTAACTGGGAGTTTATGCTCTACCGCAACGACCAATTCCTCGAATGTCATCTGCGCGCCGCCATCGCCGCAAATCGCGACCGTTGTATGGTCAGGCCGCGCGAAGGCCGCGCCAATCGCCGCCGGAATTCCAAAGCCCATAGTCCCCATTCCGCCGGATGTGAGGAAGTGGCGTGGAATAGAATAGCGGAAATGCTGTGCCGCCCACATCTGGTGCTGCCCGACATCCGTAACGATTACCGCATGCCCCTTCGTGGCTTTATCAACGGCTTCCATTACCGCCTGCGGCATGATTACATTCGGGTGCATCTGCTTCCACGAGACGGGATGACTCTTCTTCCAACCATCGATTTTCTCGATCCACTCCGGATGCGAAGCTTTCTTTACGCGCGAGCCGACCGTGGTCAGGACATCCTTGACATCCGCAACAATTCCAAGCGTCGCGGCTACATTCTTGCCGATTGAAGCCGGGTCGCAATCGACATGCACAATCTTCGCCTTTGGCGCATATTTCGAAATCTTGCCGGTAACGCGATCTGAAAATCTAACGCCAAGCGCAATTATTAGGTCTGCCTCATTCATCGCCCAGTTCGCCGCCGGCGTCCCGTGCATGCCGGCCATCCTTAGGGAGAGCGGGTCGTGCTCGTCAAAACTACCAAGCCCCATTAGCGTAGTAGCTACAGGAATCCCAGCCTTATGAGCGAGCGCGGCGACATCATCCGCGGCGCCGGAAGCGATTACTCCGCCGCCGGCATATATTACCGGCCTTTCGGCCTCGTTTATCAGCTTCGCCAGCCTCGTCAGCTGGCTTGCCGTCGCCGCAGATTCCGGGTGGTATGCCCTCAAGGATACGCGCTCTGGATACTGCGCCTTGGTCAACGCCTGCTGGCAATTCTTCGGTATATCGATTACTACGGGGCCCGGCTTGCCGTGGGTCGCGATATAAAACGCCTGCGCTACGATTTCAGGAATTTCATCTGCCGAATGCACGAGGAAGTTGTGCTTTGATACCGCCCTCGTTACGCCTGTAGTATCAGCTTCCTGAAAGGCATCGGTGCCAATGAGCGACATCGGAACCTGTCCAGTGATTACAATCAGCGGAATGCCATCGATATTCGCGGTCGCCAGCCCCGTTACCGTGTTGGTCGCGCCCGGGCCGCTCGTCACCAAGCATACGCCTGGCTTGCCTGTAGAGCGAGCATACCCATCTGCCATGTGCACGCACCCTTGCTCGTGGCGTCCAAGCACAAACGAAAATTTCGCATCTGTAATGCAGTTGAAGATATCCAGGGCTTGCCCGCCCGGATACCCGAAAAGCACATCCACGCCCGCCTTTTCCAGCGACTCTACCAAGGCACGGGCGCCTGTTCTTTCTTTGCAGTAATTCATGATTCGCGTATTATACCAAAATTTGCCGTTTTTCGCTAGGGTATTAGGCTAAATTTCTATACTTCTTCATACGCCCCCAAGAAGGTGAAATGCTCGATTGCAGGGTCGTCGGCAAGCTCGCCGATTAACCTCAAGACCGATTCATCGCCGGGAATCGCCTCGAAATCGAATGTGAAGCGGAATTCGAAATCCATGCCGGGGATTGGACGCGACTCGAGTTTCGTCAAGTTTACCCCAATTGAAGCAAATCGCGCAATTACATCGCTCAATGTGCCTGGCTGGTGCGCGAGGCTCATCATTACGGAAAATTTGCGCGCTCCGGGATATATCTGCGGCGTCTTCGAGATAAGTATGAATCGCGTATAGTTGAACGCCGCATCGGTTATGTTTTCCGCTAAGATTTCGAGTCCATATAGCTCTGCGCACCTGCGCGAGGCGATTACCGCGCGCGCGCTATCTGCGCTTTGCGCCAAGTCTTTGGCCGCGACTGCCGTGTTTGTGCTCGGTATTTCGCGCACTTGAGGGTTTTTCTTCAGGAACTGACTGCACTGCGCGAGCGCGTGGGGGTGGCTGGCGATTTCCTTGATATCCTCAAGCTTTGCGCCGCGCACGCCTAATAGCACATGGTCGACCTTAAGCCTAAGCGCCTTTACGATGTGGAACGAATGCTTATCCATCAAATCGTAGACTGATGCGACCGACCCCGCCGCAGAATTTTCTATCGGCAATATCCCATACGGGCACAGCCCCTTTTCAACCGCATCGAACACTTTATCGAATGAACGGAAATACATTATCGTAGGAACCGTGAACAAAAGCGAGCACGCCTGCTGGGCATAGCCGCCCTCTACGCCGGGACACGCCACCACGCCTCTTGTCGGGAAAACCCCGCTCGTTTCTTTGCACGCCTGCCGGATTTTCGTGACCAGCGCATTCTCGCCTTGCAGAATCTTCCTTTGGCGCGCGCGCGAAATTCCGAACAGAGTCGAGAAAAGCCTCATCGCGCCATTTTCATATTCCGGCCCAACGAAATCCGCCACCTTGGAAAGTATCGCCCTTTCCCTCGCAGGGTCGAACACAGGCGAATTCGTAGCGGCCTTCGCCGCTGCTACGCGCTCTACGATTTCGAGACGCTCCTTGTATAGCTTGGCGAGCGATTCGTCAATCGCGTCAATCTTTGCTCTTATATCTTTTAGTTCTTCCATACTACTTAAAAACCCTCGCCTTTCTTTTGGCGGGGGTCCTTCCTTTTATTAGTTCATCAGATTTTCATCTCACAAGGAAAACGCCGCCGCCTTACGATCGACAAAGACCGTAAATACGAATCCGACGAAATAGCTATATTGCTTAACCATCATACTTTCCCTGCAAGTGCCGCATATTATAGCATTTTCTCCGTCCTCTTGTCAACTGCCGGACGCGACAAGCGCCCCGCTGAAAACTTTCATCCTTCAAACAACATAAAAAAGCGGCGAAGCTGCTAGTAGCTCGCTAATTTATCAGAAAAATACCGCCGCGCGCCCCGCGCTGGGGAGGGGGAGGGGGATTTTGCTTTCTCTTCTTCTCTCTTTGCTACTTTCTCTCTCTTCTCTTTCATTTGCATTGCTGTTTATGGGTACAATTCGCCTTACTTGCCCTATTGCTCAGGGTTGATTATATTTTGGTCTTCTTCTACAGCTGCTCGAGGAACAATGAAAAAGGGGCGCTCAAATATCAATGGCCCTCTATATCACAAGCACAGATTTTTTGAAAATCTCAGAAAATTCGACTCAAAAACGATACACCGGATATCGATTTCACCCCTGATTTTATTGGCTAAAATAACTTTTTTCATTTTTTTTGCGTGTGAAGATTATGGCTCTCTAGCGCCTCCTCTAGCCCCGCCACTTTTGTGGCGATGCTTTCGCGCGGCTGCGCAACCTCCGCCACTTTTCTGGCGAGACTTTCGCGCTACTGCGCAACCTCCGCCACTTTTGTGGCGAGACTTTCGCGCGTCTGCGCAACCTCCGCCACTTTTCTGGCGATGCTTTCGCGCGTCTGCGCAACCTCCGCCACTTTTGTGGCGGCGGCGGTCACGGGGTGAGCGCCCTACCGCGGCGGCGAGGGGTTAATCAAACATCAGGAAGAGAGGGAGACTCCAATTTTGCTTTTCCTTGAAATCTTTCAGTTCGTCCATTTTGTTAAGCTCTTCGTTGAGCTCGTCTATTTGCTCTGCTTGAAGGCGGATTATCGTAAATTCACGAAGCTTTTCCTTTACCTGCTCGTTGCGAAGGGTTCTTTTTTCCATTGCGCGGCAATTCTTGCACCAAGTAGCCCAGCAATCCACGAGCACTGGTTTCTTTTGTGCTTTAGCGAAGGCAAGAGCACGAGAAAGCGTCTTTGGAGTGACAGATTCGCCATTTTCGAAAACTACCGCCATAGCGCCGGTATTTTCATCTTCGGCTAATTTGAATGCGGCATCTTGAAGCTCTGCTTCAACAGCCTTTCTGTGGGCGCGGATAGAAAATCCGTCGTATGCCAGATACGCATACCACGCGGCAAAGCCAAGTACAATTATACCGAATAGAACATTCACTTTCTTCATCCAAGCGCCGGGCTTAGGCAAAACCTGCATACCCGCGCCGGCAAATGGCCAAGGCAAAGCCATTCCTAGGCTGAAAACGAAAGGCAGAAGAATCGCCGCCTTGTTGCCTTGTGCTGAAAGCGCCGCGGTCAAATTCAATACCGCAAGAAGCATAGGCGCAACACAAGCCCCCGCGAGCACGGCAGATACTACACCCATAAATAGCGCGAACAAGCCTGGTAGCATCTTGGATTTTAGCGCCACAACGCCGCTGCGCCTTCCTGAAAAATCGATAAAGAATACATCGAATAACGATAGCGCCAGTGCAATAAAAATCACCGCCATCGTAATATTGAACCAGGGGTTGCCTTGAATCGCGCCAAAGGCCATGCCGCCGAATACCGCGAGAAGACCAAGGACCCCGTAGGCTATGGCGATTCCTAGACCATACAAAAGGCCTCTCGTGAATGATTTGCCGATAATCATAAGATTAATCGGCGCCATAGGCAAAACACAAGGCGTCAAATTCATCAAAAAACCGCTTGCAAAAATCAACGCGAGCATGCCTAGAAGCGACATTCCGGCAAAGGGATTTGATTGCGCCGCTTGCGCGATCTGTTCGCTTGCGCCAGACCCGGCGAGCGAGAGGAAGCCGAGAAATTTCTCTACTCCCGTCATGCCTTCCCAATAATATGCAGCTGCAAAAAACATTTTTCTCTCTCCTATTCTATTCTTTGCCGGTCGATTTGTTTTTCAGAAATTCCAGCGCTTCCACAAGAAATTCTTCTGGAGTAGAAGCGCCAGCGGTAAGCCCTAGCAATTCCACCCCGTCCATGTCGATTTTTTCCAGCTCTTTTCTTGTCCCTGCCACAATCGCCTTGCACCTCGCGACTTCGGCAAGGCGCTTCGTATTACTCGAATTGGCGCTTCCGAGGACAAGCAGCAAATCACCCTCGAACGCCTTGACGGCATCTTGCCGCGCCTTTGTGGCATTGCAGACTTTTGCGCTTTCTACGACTTCGTAATCTTTGCGGAGCTTTTCCACGATTTCGGCGACTTCATCGGAATTCATCGTAGTTTGCGAAACTACGCCGATTTTTCTCCCCTTCGGGGGCAAATCAGGATACACCCAAGCCCTCGGCACTTCGCCGACAATTCCCTTTACCTCGGCGTGCCCCTTATTGCCGACTACTACGACCTCGAGCCCTTGGTCGGAAAACGATTTTGCATCCTTATGCACTTTGGCGACAAAAGGGCAAGTCGCATCTACGATTTTCAGATTCCTCTTTCGGGCTTCTTCGCGAACGAGCGGGCTTACGCCGTGAGCTGAAAAAATCACAGTCTCGCCGGAAGGAATTCGATCGATAGATTCCACAAATTTCATTCCGCGCGACTTGAGCTTTTCGACCACGAGTTCATTATGGACTATTTCGTGAAGACACCAAGCTTCGGGGTATTTGCAAGCTCTCTCCAGCGCCCCTTTTACTCCGGCGCAAAATCCATGCGGCTCTAGGACTTGTATCTTCAATGGATTTCTTCTTTGGCTTTGGCTTCATTCCAAAGTTTATCCATTTCGGCCAAAGTCATATCTTTCAAATTTCTGCCTTCAGCCTTGGCCGCCTGCTCTACAGCCTCGAATCTGCGCGAAAATTTTGCTGTTGCGCCCTCGAGAGCAGATTCTGCATCAATCTTGAGATGGCGCGCTAGATTCGCGGCAGCGAAAAGGAAATCGCCGAATTCTTCCTTTACGCGAGAAGAATCTGCCGGGCTCATGCTGATTCTTTGCGCTTCAGCTTCTTCCAATTCCGAAAGCTCCTCGCGGATTTTTTCCTTTGGCCCGGATGCATCTTGCCAATCAAACCCTATTCGCGCAGCCTTCTCTTGCGTCCTTTGCGCCTTGAGAAGCCCCGGCAAAGTCTTCGGCACGCCATCCAACGCAGAGTGGCGCTTTTCCTTCTTGTGCTCCTGCTGCTTGATCAGCTCCCAATTCTTCAGCACGGTCGAAGTATCGTTTGCGACTACTTCACCGAAGACATGGGGATGGCGGCGAACCAATTTATCGGAAATGGCATTTGCTACATCATCAAAAGAAAAACATCCTTCTTGCTCGGCCATGACGCATTGGAACATTACCTGCAAGAGGACGTCGCCTAGTTCCTCGATGTAATTCGCCTTATCTTGCGGTTTATCCATGGCCGCAAGGAGTTCGTATGTTTCTTCAAGAACGCAAGGCTTGAGCGATTCAAGCGTCTGCTCCTTATCCCAAGGGCAGCCCTTTTCAGGGTCTCTTAGGCGAACCATTATTTCGTGCAAACGCTCGATACCGCTCATTTTCTTTACGCCTTCAACTTTGCGGCAATCTTCTCGGCAAGATTGGCATCGACCTTATCTACGATTTCATCGACGCCGCTGAAATCCTGATATGCTACATGCTCGTTCATTACGGCAAAGGCGCCAACACCCGCCAAAAGCGCGCTCTTTACGCTGAGGCCGGAACCTGCGACGGCGATTGTAAGGAAGCTCCTGAGATGATGCGCCGCGGCCGCACGGCGCCAAGCATCCCACTTGACGCATCCGTAAGCAGAAGATACTTCCTGGTAAAGCGCGAAATCGGGGTTTTCCATAAATTCCGCAAAGGCTTTCTTCGCTTCATCCATGTGAGCTCTAGTAGCTACGACAACCTTCAAGCCCCTCTCGAGAAGAATTCTCAAAAATGCGCGGAAATCTTCCGTAACCGAGCCGGGTAGCGTCTTGGTAAGCGCATTCGAGAATGTGGTCGAAATATCCTTCGCGGCTTTCTGCGCGGTCTTCTTGGTCTTGATTTCTGCGAAATATTCCGCAAGCCCCCCTTGATAATTGCCGCCGGCGAGATGAAAAGCCTCTACTCGCTTATCGAAAGGGATTTCAACATCGTTCAAGAGCTTCTTTGTTGTATCGAAAAGAATTTGCGCGCCATTGACTACGGCAAAATCGAATTCGATTATTACGCCCTTCTTCACTTCTTCTGTCATTTCGGCTTTCTCCTTCTAAATAGTTGTTCTTGTTGATTTGGCGTCCAATTGCGCTCACTACGCCTTTGTCGCTTCTGATTTTGCTTTCACGATAACCGTGCGCTTTTTGCGCGGGTAAGGCTGACCGATTTCATCGAGAATCTTGCGGAAGCTGCCTTTGCGGACATTGAAAGGCTTGCCGCCTTTGATACGTGAAAATTCGCACGCCTTGATTACGCTGTTGGCGTCCTCGTCCTGTCCCACAACGCCGCTGATGCCCTTAAGAGCACAATCGACCGCGACTTGTGCGCACTTCTGGATAAGCGCCAAATCCTTCTTGCAAGGTGCGGCGGCGCGTGCATAGTAGCCGGACTTGAAGACTTGTGTCTTCTCGGCACCGAGCATTTCGCCAAAGCGCTTTGCGATAAACTGCCCGACATTTACTTTATCGAGACGAGGATGACCAAATGCGTCGACCGGCACTTCCTCGCCGCGAGCTTTCATCTGCTTGATGATATCGGCGACCCCTGCACCTTCCGAAACGAAAATATTTACGGAATCATACTTATCCATAATCGCTTTGAGGCGCTTGCCTTCGCTGGCGAAATCGATGTGAGATTCAGGAACATAGATCGCATGGACATCCTGGCGCTCGCGATTGAGTCCGAATTCCGGCAACATCTTGAGCGAGGCTAGGCGCTTACGGTATACCTGCGCGGTCTTGTAGGTAAGCCAACCGCAGTTGCGGCCCATTACTTCATGAATCGTAAGCGCTCTTGGGTTGGCGCTGTTTTCTTTCACTACATTCAGGAAGAAATTCGCGCCTTCTTCCGCCGCCGTCATTGCGCCGAGCGAAAGCTTGATGGGATAAACATCATTATCGATCGTCTTCGGAAGGCCGACTACGATAAGAGGATAGTTGTTCGCAGCCAAATAAACCGCCAAATCTGCCGCAGTAGTATTGGTGTCGTCACCACCTATTGTATGCAGAACATCTACGCCATCTTTGACTAGCTGGTCGGCCGCGACTTTCAGAGGATCTTCGCCTTCCTTTACCAAACCGCGCTTTACGCAGTCCTTTACGTTCGTAAGCTTCACGCGGCTGTTGCCAATCGGGCTGCCGCCATGCTTCGTAAGAACGAGCGCATTTTTGCGGACTTCTTCCGTTACGGGAATAGAATCGCCTTTTAACAGCCCCATGTAACCATTGATATAGCCAATCATCTCAACATTCGGCGCTACGCGATTATATTCATCAATTAAAAAGCCGATTGACGAACTTAGGCACGGCGCAAGACCGCCTGCAGTCAAAAATGCTACTTTCTTTACTTCCTTTGTCATGGTATTTATTCTTTTGTATGTTTGTTTGAAATGGAATTATTAGACGAGTTTCATTACATTTGCGCATTCTATCGCGCTCTGCATCGCCGCAAAACCTTTATTGCCTTGCTTTGTGCCGCAGCGCTCTACTGCCTGCTCCAGATTTTCTGCAGCAACTACTCCGTCGCATACAGGAATACCCGCCTTTAGCGAAATATCGCAAAATGCTCTAGCTGTCGTTTCATTTATGAGGCTCGCGTGGGGCGTTGCGCCCTGCACTACTGCGCCAAGGCAAACTACTGCATCATACTCGCCCTTCGTCGCAAGCGCGCTAGCCGCGAGAGGCAATTCATACGCACCGGGAACTTTCACCAGCGCCAAATCATCCTCATCGCCGCCTAGCCTTACAAACGCATCTGTTGCGCCTTTTATAAGCTGTTCTACGAGAAAACTATTGAATCGACTCGCGACAATTGCGATTCTTAGCCCTTTAGCGACTAATGCACCTTCTATCTGCTTCATTGCTTCATTCCTGCTATTATGGACAAAACGGCGCGAATTATACCATATTTTATGGTATTTTGTCAATTATCCCCCATTAAATATTTTACATGTTCAGAAAGTTCAGATGTTCGGGTAGAGTGGCCGAAGCGCGGCCGCCGTTTAGAAAGTTCAGGCATGGCGCGCCGCCCCGCAGTTCAACCTTCAAACCTTCAACAATGTGCGCGAAGCGCCCTGCAGAAAAAATGGCAACTTGAGCACTTGACCGAACCCGAAGGAAATGCTAAAATACCGACTATGAAAAAATGCAGTATATTACTCGCCGCTACGGCACTTGCTCTTGCAGGATGCTTTTCCTCTAAAGTCGATTCAAATACCGATAATCAGACGCTAGACGATAAATTTTTCTCGGAATATTCGCAAAATCCCGACCCCGCAAAAATCTCTAATGTCCTTCCATTGTTCGGGAATTGGGCTGTTGCCGACAAGGAGAGGAATCTTTCAGTTGCCGGGAATATGCCCCTTGTCGCATTCTTCTGTCATGTATTTCATAACAACCCGTCGTATATCGATGGATGGCTGAAACAAATCACAGCTTTCAAATCTAACGAAATAAAGGAACTGTTCGCAGTAGCCTTTTACCTCGCCGACAACGAAAAAGCCTCGGCAGCCTTCGTCAGTATGAGGAACTCGACCCAAAAAGATTCTATGTTATGGAATCTCAAAATGCCGCTACCGAAACTAGATGCGCTGATAGATGAAGAAGAAATCAAAACTCCAGAGCAGCTGGATTATTGCTGGGGAGCTTATGAAGCGACAGGCGAACTTGATTACGCCCTGAGGGTTTTCGAGGTCGCTGTTCGCGAATCGGAAGAGCGCATAAATGGCCGCGCGACAGTCGATACGACTGTTCTCGCCGCTCGCTGGTCGGTAACATCTTTCATGATTAACGATGTTGCCGTTCGCGAGGCGGTAAACGAAAGATTCAGAGTAGCGCCAGATGATATGCTCTATTTGTTCGGCGGGGAGCTTAGTAGAGATGTTAAGATAAAAATTTTCGATCCCGATCTTCTGCAGCGAATCAAAGTATTCAAAGAAAAGATGGATGATCAATCTTCATCATCTTCATCTGCCGAGCGATAGCGGATTTTCGCTTTCTTCTTAGAGCCGCTTCGCCGCGAGGAATTACCGGATGAGAATTCTTCTTCATCCCCAGAGTCATTACGACTCCACGAAGAAGATTGCTCCTTTGTCACCAGCACGCTTTTATGATACCCTGCGCGCCACAATACGGCCATAAAAGCCCTCGCTTCGCGAAAACGATATGAATCATTGATTGCCGCCTTGCCTTCGTAAAAGGTTTTATCGCCTTCATTAGTGTTGAATTCTTCAAATTCCGCAACTCGTATATAGATTACCCTGTCTTCCGGAACCTGATAGCGCTTGAGGATTTTCGGCGCTTCCTGCGGCATGATATATTCGCCCTCGAACTTCACGCCGCTTCCGACAATCTCGAATGTAGGATTGGAAATCCCTAGTTCTATCGAGGAAGAGCTTTTGCATCCGGCGAACAAAAGCGCTACTGCGAGCGCGGCTATGAGTTTCATTTTCCGCCTCTCGCCGCTAAAATCGCGCCGACTCTTTCGGCATCTTCCGGAGTATCTACGCCGATTCCTTCATCCATCGTCTTGACGATGGCGATTTTTGCGCCCATCCAAAGCGCCCTGAGCTGCTCGAGTTTTTCGGTTTGCTCCAATTCGCAAGGCGGCTCGGAAATATAGCGCTTGAGAAACGCGCCGCGATAGGCGTATATGCCAAGATGCCGCACATATAGGCCAGAAGATAAATCGGGCGTAGAATCTCTATTCGCGGGAATTGGCGCGCGCGAAAAATACATCGCGCCGCCATCGCGATCCATTACTACCTTGACTACGCTCTTTGCCGCGTAATCTTCCAGCGACTTGAGCGGCGTTACGGCCGTTGCCATATCCCACTTCGCATCGAGCTTGAGTTTCATCGCCAGCTCATCTATCAACGCCGGGTCTATAAGAGGTTCGTCGCCCTGGATATTAACCAAAACATCGTCATCATCGAAATCGCTTTTCGAGAGAGTTTCCGCCGCCCTGATTTGCGCCGCACATGCGATTCTATCTGTTCCGCTAGGCAGATTGCTGGGCGTCATTACCGCGACTCCTCCATTTTCGCGAACGGCTAGCGCTATTCGCTCGTCATCGGTTGCAACCAATACATCATCTAGGCTTTTCGCTTTCTTTACAGCGTCGACCACCCAATTGACCAGCTTCTTGCCGGCAATTTCCGCAAGAGGCTTGCCTGGAAATCTAGTCGAGGAATATCGGCTCGGAATTATCCCGTAAGTTTTCATTTATCTCCTTATTCTCGCGCTCTTCCTCCAATTCCACCTTCCTGAAGAAAAGCCTCCTCAAGACCGGCAGACGCCTTTCTTGACGCTCGAGCGACCAGAGGGCGAAACGCCACTTCTTGTCGAATTTATAGACTGGGGAAAGAGCAGGTTTGAAATTTTCGAGTTTATCGCGCATTACGGAAAGTTGCCATTCCATCGCATGGGTGCGAAATTCGAATCCACCCATGAAACGCTCGGCGACTTCCGCCATCGAAACATTATGCTTCTTCTGATATTCTTTCAAGGCGTGCGCATAATAGCCGAGATAGAAATTCATCATGGAATTGAGATTCTCGTCATCCATCGAAAGATTCGGCCAACCGAAAGAACCTCTTACCGAGCAAGTCGAGACGAATTTCGGAACTACCCGCTCGGCAATGATATCGTATTCGAATTCGTAGATTTCCTTGCCTACGCCATAAAGCGGCGATTCGGTAGCCGGGTCGAATTTCTTCATCGCCATATTCTGGGCTGCGGCATCGCCCATTAGGGTAGCAAGGGCGAGGACGACCTCTTTTTCTTCGATGCTTGAATCATCGACATTGCAGAAATAGTTCGCCGGAATCGAATCCATTGGTTCGCCATCGAGGCGACGACGGATATAATAATCGATTGTGCGATGGCCGGATTTACGGCGACGGCGCAATACGCGATATTCGGAAAGCGTTATCCCCAGCGCCTTGAAGCACTCGATTCGCGAAAGCATGTACGAAGCATAGTCCTTCGATGATTTCGAAAGCCTCTTCTCGATCATTGAATGCTCGAGTGGGCCGCGATTTGTCTTGTATACGATTTCGCGGGTCATTCCTTCGCCAATCGGCGAATCTTCCCCTTCTACCCTAAGCTCGTATACATTCGCATATTCGATCATCTCATCCTTCGACATCAGCGAACGGATATTCGAAAGCAATACTTCGCTCCTATCATCCGCGCCAGGATGCATAACCGGCCTGCCATCGATATATGTAGCGCCGGGAATCGCCGTTCGCCTATCATCGAACGCAGGCGTCGCGCCTTCGCTTGTGCGCGAATAAATTTCGCCCGTAACGCTCATATAGAGCAGCTCTATGCAAGCCTTGGCTTCATCATTGGCAAAGTCGGGTGAAGCGAGGAGCGATTCGTATAGAGATACAATTTCGCCAATCCTCTTTATGACGTCCTGCTGCTCGATTTTGCCGAGGGTAATAGCTTCCATCAACCTCTCGAGCTCGGGGATGATCTTTTCTAGCGCAACGCCTTTTTTCAGGCCGAAGAGTTCGATTTCGTGATGACCGCGAAGCTTCGGCTGGCGAGTGAAAGAATATAAATTGCCTTCGAATACAGAAACAAGCTCCCTCAATACCTTTACGAAAGCTTCCATGTCTTTCGATGCGAGATCTGCGAAAGTTTTGAAAGTCGCAAAAGTCATGAAGTGCACGCCCTTCATGGAATGATAGTAGCGAATCTTCGATGAAATTCTCTTCTTGCTGCCGGCGAGGGCGACTTTCATTTCATCAATAGTCCAGGCGAGCGGCTTTACGCGCCATTCCTGCCCGAGCTGACGATAATGGTCGAGAGTAATATCGTTTCTATCGCCCATTACTACATCGCCAAGTCCAAAGCCGACTTTATCGGATAGCAGCCACTCGTCTGCCGAATACAATCTCTTCGAAGGCACGTCGCGCTGCGAAATTTCGAGCTTGCCGGCGACGATATTCGAGCAGAGGATTTCCTTCATCAAAACATCGCCCTGCTTGAGTTTCGGCACTCTGCTCAATTTCCAGAATCGACCATCTAGAAGCGGGAAAGCGGCGACGGAATGATTGCCGGTAGTCATTGTGAAGACGCGGCCGGGAGTTTTCTTCTTAAGCGAACTTTTTTCTACTATCAATACGCTCGGATGTTCGCCGAGATGCTTGATTATTTCATTTTCGAAGATAAAAGTATCGTCGCCTATATCCCACGCCGCGAATTCGCGTTCTCTACCCATCGCAATCGTCTTTACGGTCGTCGGACGGCGCTTGCCGGCTTTCTTTATTCTACCGAGGAATAGGCGTATCGGGTTCATTTGCCTTCCTCCCCGTGCGCGTGGTGCTCGTGATGATGGCCGCAGGTGCATTTATGGCCGTCCTCACCATCATGGTGATGATGGCCGCAAGTGCACTTCTTTTGCTCTTTGGCGATAAGATCTTCTGCGAGCGCGCCGATGGCGTCCAGCCCGGCGGCGTCTGAGGCCGCGAGAAGATTCTCAAGTGCCGGCATGATAAATTTAGCAAATTCGCTCTTTCCTGCCGCCGTCAATCTTCCATAGGCGCCTAACGCTTGAACCAATCTTTCTACTGCCGCGAAAGGAAGAATTACAACTATCCCTTCATCGCCTGATTTCTTGGCGTATAGCGCCGCAAGTGCCCTTCTTTCGCCTTCGCGCAAATCGATATACGGGTCAAAGAGCAAACTCGCCAAATCGTACGCCGCAGGCCCGAGTCTCATACCTTGGAAATCGATGAACTTGAAGTCATCCTTGTTATCTACGCCAACCTTTGTAGACCAAATTATGTTCGAAGATTGGAAATCGCGATGAACGAGTTTTAGCGGCTGTTTTTCGAGCCTTTGCGCTATCAGAGTAAATTCTTTTTCGACCTCGGCGCTCATATCAATATGATGACGCGCCTTGAGGAAGTGTTCGGTAAAGAGATCGCGCTCCCATTTATAAAGCGCAGCATCGAATTTCGGCTCCAGTTCCAGCTTCGAGGCATCGAGATTGCTGAATTTCGCAAGCTCTTCGACGACTGCTACATAATCCCACAATCTATCTTCGCCGCGCCTCTTCGAGCGCTTAAGCAAATCTTCGCTGCCCGCATTTTCTAGAACGAGCGTCTTGAGGATAGTATCTTCCCACAAAACTTGCGGAACTTTTATCCCCTGCTCCTTAAGCCATCTCGCGTGCGGGGCATAGCGCGCGTTTTCAGGACGCTTTTCATCGTCATAGATGATTAGATAATCATCGCCAAGACGGAAGAACATTCTATCGCTGCCCCTCGCACCCAAAAATTCCGTCTTTACATCTTCGCCGAGACCTAGCGCCTTGATTGCTTCTTTGATCTGCGGAATCTCATTATAGGCGTTTTCGCCGTCATGCGAATTCAACTCGAAATAGCTATCGATACTGCCTGCATCTTCCCAGAGGAAATTTTCTTGCGTTACACCTTTTACGAACTTCCCTTCCATCATCGCCTTTTCAAATGCTTCAATGATGGTGGAAAAGCCGCCCCTCTTCACATAATCGAGGATTTCATTCTTTAAAAGCGTAATGCCGGAAAATGTCCAGGTGCCGTTCCAGCCCGGGTCTTGGCTAGCCCAATTCGTCACGAAGGAGCTTTCCGGCTCGATTTCGATTGTCCGCGGCCCCGCCTCTGTTACGGCTGCAACCGCAATTACATCCGGCGAAGATTTTTCGAATTCTTTCTCCAAATCCGGCACGCCATCGAATATAACATCTCCATTGACGAGATAGAAATCGTCTTTTCCTATCCAATCGCGAAGTTTATCCAGTGCCCCGCCTGTGCCGAGAATTTCTTCTTCTTTGCTCGCCTTGCAACCATTTGCCTCGGCCCACTCGGCTATTTTATCGCCGAGATAATGGGCGTTCACCGCGATTTCTTCTATTCCCTTCTCGCGGAGGAATTCCACCGCCCTCGAAATCATCGGCTCGCCCCAAACCGGCAACAGCGGTTTTGGTATAGCAGAGGTAAGCGGCCTCAACCGAGTGCCGAATCCTGCTGCCAAAACTACCGCTTTCTTTGCCATTCAAGGTTCCTTTTGATGGGTTTTTCAGCGATATACGGGCCTTTGCCGCGCCGCCTTTACTTTGGGTTCTTCCAAATGCAGCGAATACCACTGATCGCCAATTCCAGAATTGTTGAAATGCAATACTCTATTGTTCATCAGCGCTTCATGATTGCGTTTCAGAGTTTCGTTATCGCTCTTCTTTAGCGCTTCGCCCAAAACTTTGAATGCCGCATCGGTATCGCCGCGCTTTACCAAAATCCAGCTGTAGCAAGCCGCGGGAAGGACGTTATCGTTATATCTCGCTCTCATTACGGCCTTGCGATAAACCTTATCGATTTCCTCAATGCTCTTGCCGAGCATCTGCATACGCGCCATCTTCATCGAGGCGGATACGGGGTCGATTATAAACGCCTTAGGCATTAGCTCGTCTACAGCCTTGAAATCTTTGATCATCCAATTAAGATGCATCCTTGCCGTAGCTACTTGCTTGGCAACCATCAAAACCCACGGGCGATATTTATCTAGCCGCGAAGTTTCGACGAGCGCCTTCTTTACAGCTACTCGCATATCTTCCTGTATAATCCTCTGCGCTTCCTGAATACTCCCCGGCGGCCTTAACTGCCAGCGGCGCATCTTTTCTTCCACTCCTTTTTGGGCCTCTGCGATAATACTTTGGACAAAAAGCATATCGGCCTTGACCTTCCTCATAAAGAATACGCCAAGCCCGATTTGTATCGCGAGAAACGTCAAAATCGCCCAAGTAATACTCCAGCCCATGCCGACATCCCCCGCCCAGTGAAAGGCGGAAAACGAACCAAGACCGGCAACAATTGCGGTAATTAGTGTTATCATGCCCTAAATTGTATCAATTTTTCCGCCTCGGGTCAAGTGGCACGAGGATGAAAACGCTTATGAATTTCTGCGAAACGCGCGGTATCGACATGCGTATAGATTTGGGTCGTGCCGATATCGCTATGGCCTAGCATCTCTTGTATAGCCCTGATATCGGCGCCTCTCTGCAACATGTGAGAAGCGTAAGAATGGCGTAAAACGTGCGGAGAAATGCGCTCTTGAGCGATTCCGGCGGCCGCCGCGCGCTCGCGGATGAGCTTAAACACCCCTTGGCGAGTGAACTTTCTGCCTAGCCTCGTGAGGAACATGTGGGCTTCAAGTTCCCTTCCGCGAGCCAAGAATGGATCTCTTCCAAGCCGAAGATATCTAGATATTGCGTGCCCGGCGCTTTCGCCTAGCGGCACTACGCGCTCCTTCGCGCCCTTGCCGAAGATTCTCACAAGCTCCCCATCGGCAATTATATCGCCGAGCTTCATTTCGCATAATTCGCTTACCCTAAGCCCGCATCCATACAAAATTTCGAGCATTGCCCTATCACGAAGATCCTGCGGCTTTTTACCGCTCACGAGGTCGATCATCCTAGATGCTTCCTCCTCGCTCAATACTTTTGGCAACGGCCTTTCGAGTTTGGGCGAGTCCATGAGTTCGGATGGGTCTTCCTTTATCTCTTTCATGCTCTTGAGATATCTAAGGAACATCTTGATTGCGCTTATGCGCCGCGCGCGGGTCGAAGAAGCCATCGAAGCGCCCTTTTCCTCTTCGATGAACGAAGCGATATCATCGCGATTGATTTCGCTAGCCTCATTCTTTCCCTTCGCGATAAGCCACTTGGCAAAGCGCCGCAAATCCCGCGCGTATGCTTCACATGTATTGCGCGCCATAGATCGCTCGAATTCAAGCGCAAGAATAAAATCTTCGATTTGCCTCTCAAGCTGAGTTTCAGCGCTCATACGAAAACAAATTCTTTTCTATTTTCCTTTAAGCGCTATTTCAACACACGCAAAATGAAATCATCAATCAGCCCGGACATTAAAGACCTCGCCTGCTCGCCCGCAGCGACAACATCTTCATGCTTTAGCGGCTGACGCGAAATGCCCGCCGCCAAATTCGTTACTAAAGATATGCCGGCGATTTGCATCCCGCACGCCTTCGCAAAAACTGCTTCAGGTACCGTTGACATGCCGACTACATCCGCGCCGAGAGTTTTGTATGCTTGAACTTCCGCCGGCGTCTCGTAGCAAGGGCCCATTGCGTAAGCATATATGCCATCCATCGCGCGAATCTGACGCAAATTCGCAATCGAATGGAGCGTCTCGGAAAAATGCTTCGAATAGACTTGGCTCATATCCGGGAAGCGCTCGCCCCATTCAGGGTTATGTGGACCTACCAGCGGATTCATGCCGATTAAATTTATATGGTCGCGAATAATTACGAAATCGCCTGGCCTTAGGGCTGGATTGATTCCACCGGAAGCATTGGTCAAGACTACTTTATCTACGCCCATCCTGCGCAAAATTTCGATTGGAAGGATAGCTTGCTCCCAGCCTACGCCTTCATAAAAATGCCGCCGACCACACCAAGCCGCGATGCGTCTAGAGTTGCGCTCGTAAAGAATGAATTCCCCCGTATGCCCTTCGATAGTAGCATCCCCTAGGCCTGGTATATCCCGATAGGGTATTCTTACAAGAATATTATCTGTAATTATCGCTTTGTTCCAGCCGCTGCCGAGTAGAAGGCCAAGAGCGACCTTGCCGTCAAAACATACATCCGGCAAATATCCCGCGGCTTTATCGAAGAAATTTTTATCCATTGGTGCTACCCCCTCATTCCATCTCCTATGATTGCGCAATAGGCCAGCAATCGAATTCCATCTCGCCGTAAGGACAATTCCGCGAAAGTGATTTGAACGAAGATAAATCCACCTTTTTCTTTTGTCCGATTGTGATTTTCGTATTGCGCGAAAATTTTTCGTGTCTTTCTGCCGCGGAGCGAGAAAGTATTTCGCGCGGCATTTTCCACCAAAGCGCAGCCCAATCTTCGATTGACATTCCTTCTTCTTCAACCATTACTTTATATGTAATCGGTATTGCGCACTCCAGCCCTATTATTCCATTTGCACTTTTGGCAAATCCGCAAGATTTCGTTTTGGCGGGATGTGGCGCGTGGTCGGTCGCGAACATGAGCAACCCTTCTTTTACCGCTTTGCGTAATTCTGCGCGGTCTTCCCTTGTGCCGAGCGGCGGCGCCATTTTGAAATTTGCGTCGTCAGCGGGAATTTCTTCGCAACATAGAAGAAGGTGATGTGGGGTAGCCTCGGCCGTAACTGGCAAACCTTCTTTGCGCGCTTCGTGCACGAGTTCCACCCCTTGCGCCGTTGAAATATGCTGTATATGAAGCCGGCATCCCGTATCGCGGCAAATGGAAATATCTCGCCTTATCGCCGCGCACTCCGCTTCAGCAGGAATCGTCGGCAAAGAAAACCGCCGAGCTATTTCGCAATCGCGAATTACACCATTTGCGACAAGACGAGGATCCATCGCGTGCTCGCATATTGCGATATCCAGCTTTGCCGCGCGTTTCATCGCTTCGGCCATTACTTTATCATCTACGACATACGATCCGTCATCGGTGAAAAATGATGCGCCAGCTTGAGCGAGAGACTCGAGATTCGCGACTTCCTTACCTTGGCGTCCTTTTGTTATGCAAGCCGATGGCAATATGAGAACAGGGAGCGTTTCGTCTTCTATTTGCTCCCGAATCCACCCTTCGTTATCGCCGGCAGGCGTAGTATTCGGCATCGTTACGACCGATGCGAATCCTCCTGCCGCCGCCGCCGCGCTTCCAGTTGCACGAGTTTCCGCGTCGCTCATCCCGGGGTCGCGAAAATGCACATGTACGTCAATAAAGCCAGGAAATTCCTTCTCGATCATACTAACTTAACCTTACTTACTTTCTGGGACTCGGCGGCAAACTCGAAAGCGCAAGCGCTACTTCATATTGCGACATCGCCGTCGATATTATCGCTACTTCCTCCCTCGCCGCGCCTTCTATCATATCGGGCGGAGCTGGCCGATTATGGCATAACACTACTACTTGGCATCCCACCAGCGTGCAGACGGCAATTGTATTCAAATGGTTTTGGATAGTAACAAGAACACATTCATCCCCGGCATGACCCATTACATCGGAAAGCAAATCGCCAACGTATACATTGGTTGCTTGCTCTTCGCCAGTTCCAGAAAGAATCTTGCCTTCGATTTTACCGGCTATTTCTTTTGTATTCATTGCGCTGCTCCTTCTGGCGCCGGCTGCTCGGCTTTAGGCAAATCGAAAATACATTGCACTATAGTGTATTTGCCGACTTCGCTCGCAATTTCGAATTTGTCCGATACACGCTTGGAATTGGATAGTCCCATCCCGGCGCCAAATCCCATTGAACGAATCCAATCGTTCGCTGTAGATGTTCCATCTTTGCAAGCCCATTCTACATCTTCGATTCCCGGGCCGCGGTCCTTTGCTGTTATGTGAATGCTGTTATCGGCTATCAACAAAACGAGAACTCCGCCATGCGAATGAATGCAGATATTGATTTCAAGTTCATACGCGGCGACTGCCACGCGCCTCATGATAGTGCGGTCGATTTTGCGCTCGCGCAATATTCCTTTTATCGCGTTTGCGGCATGACCTGCTCGCGATAGGTCGTTGTGGACGACTGCCCATTCTTTTCTGAAGAAATTTTCTTTAGCTTCTTGTTCTGCCGCAGCCTGGGCTTTCGGCGAACTCTTGCGCTCGAGCTTTCTTATTTCCACCGAAAGCTCGTATAGTAGCGCTCTCATCACATCACGCTGCGATACTATACCCACTAGCTTGCGGTTGGAATCAAGGACCGGAAAGCGTCCGTATGTATAGTTATTGAAATATCTCAAGGCAAAAGCGAGCGGCATCCCGGCTTCAAGAACAACTAGATTCTTCGACATGTGGTCTTCGCAAGAATCCTCCATCCATCCGCCATCCAAGCCCTTGATAATATCGTTTACGGAAACAATCCCGTAAAGCCGCCCGCCTTCGCTTACAGGCAAGCCTGATATATGATTATCTCGCAAAATCGCCTGCGCATCACGCAAAGTCGCGTTGCGAGGAATCGATATTACCTGACGCTTCATCACATCACGGACTTTGAAGCGCTGCAAAAGCTCCATTATGATTTCGCTGGAATCGCCCCCGAGCGCTTTCTCGTCGAGAGGCGTCTTGGCCATGATTTCATCATCATTCGTATGCTGCCCTTGCAATATCACAGGCGTATATTCACCACACATAAATTCACCTCTTTCTAAACAGCGCCAAGCGCCCCAATCGGCGCCTCACGCCTTCTCTTCAGCAAGAAACGCATCATGAAGTTTTACGCATGCATCGTATTTAGTAAGAGGACTCGAGACCAGCGGAATCGCCAAATCATTCGCGACCTGTATCATCGTCTGGGAAAGAGGTTTGGCATTATGAATTACAACACCCATAGCGCCAACGATATGAGCAGTCCTAATCGCCTGGTCGCTCGCCAGCGACGTAAGAAGAAGAATATCATCAGAATCATCGAGCAGCACGTCGCTCATCAAATCATTCGCGACAACCGCGCCAACTACGCGAGGGCTTGTCGCATCGCCCGCAATGAGCTTGCCATTTAGAATCTTTACTACATCTGCTATAGTCATGACCGAATCATCTCCTTCTTTTTGCGACCCCGGGTCGAGGCCTATTCTCATTTTCTGCGCTTATTATAGCATTTCTTGCGCCAAATTGCAACAACGACTTGGAAATATCTAGTCGGTGACGCCAGAGAGGAAAATTGACAATTCCTCTCTCCAACTCCGACTCTTTACTCCAACTAATCACCTAAAAATCTTTGGGCGTTGGAATCGAGAATCGAAATCAGTTTTTCTTCGTCAATATTTCTTATTCTTGCGAGGACTCTGGCAACTTCGATGACTTTTGGCGTTACTGCAGCGGTTTCGAGCGTTCTATCTGATTCCACAAGAAGCATGTCGAGTGGAATTTTCGATGCAAGCTCGCGATAATTAACAGCGTGATCGTTAAGCAAGGCTGGCCCTATCGAGACAAAGCCATTGAGCGCCTTGATATCTGGCAAAAGTCCGCCAGAGCGCGAAAAGCCGTGGAAAAGAAAGGCCGGAATCGCTTGAGCGTATCGCTTGGCCTCATTGACTACTTCGCCCCAGCATTTCGCGCCGTGCAACACTACTGGCCGCTTCATCAACGCGGCGATTTGAAGTTGTGAAGAAAACACGACTCTAGAGCGAGCAGATATTTCTTTCGACTTTAGCCTATCTAACCCTATCTCGCCGACCCCGGCCCCGGGATTTTCTTCGAGCATTTGACGAAGATGCTCTTCATCGTAGGAATCGACATACCAAGGATGGCAGCCGAAGAAGAGCGCTCTCGCCCCTTCCGGCGGCTTGAAATCCCCGTTATTCCAGTTTAAGGGACAAATAATCGCTTGGCTTGAAGAATCAGCGACGTGACAATGCGCGTCAATCATTTCTTTTTGGCGGCTTGCCCTACAGGCGTCTCTTTTACGAGCTCTACGATCTTCGCGGTTATTTCTGGATTGGCCTTAAGGTATTCGGTCGTTGCGAGCGAACCTTGCGCAAGCTGAGTATCGCCAAAGCTAATCCAGCTTCCGCGTTTTTCGCAAATTCCGCGCTCGAGAGCCGCGTCGAGGACGCTGCCTTCCCAAGAAATTCCGCAAGTATAGAGAATATCAAATTCTGCTTCGGTGAAAGGCGGGGCAACCTTATTCTTGACTACCTTTACCCTAGTCCTGTTGCCGACGACTTGGCCGGCGGTATTCTTGATCGCGCCGATTCTCTGCACTTGCAAGCGGCAGGATGTATAGAACTTCAGAGCCTTCCCGCCAGGCGTAGTTTCGGGATTGCCAAACATTACGCCGATTTTATCGCGAACTTGGTTCGTGAAAATCAAGAGAGTATTGGTATTTGCGATAATGCTTGTCAATTTTCTCATCGCCTGCGACATAAGACGCGCCTGGAGGCCGACATGAGAATCACCCATGGCGCCATCGATTTCCGCCTGCGGAGTAAGAGCGGCGACCGAGTCGACTACAATAACATCAAGCGCGCCTGATTTAACGAGTTCCTCGCAAATCGTCAAAGCTTCTTCGCCGGAATTCGGCTGCGAGACGATTAGGTTATCTAGATCTACGCCGATTTTCCTCGCATACTGGGGATCGAGGGCGTGCTCGGCGTCGATAAACGCGGCTACCCCGCCTGCCTTCTGGGCATTTGCTACGACATGCAGCGCAAGAGTAGTCTTGCCCGAAGATTCATGCCCGTAGCATTCGACAATTCTGCCGCGCGGCAAACCGCCGACGCCCAACGCCAAATCGAGAGATAGCGCGCCTGTAGAAATTACAGGAATTTCCTTATGGATTTCATCGCCTAGGCGCATAATCGACATATCGCCGAAATTCTTTCTAATCTGCCCCAACACCGCCTCAAGCGCGCTTGACGTGGTCTTCTTCGTAGATGCTGCTTCTTTAGCCATACTCTTCCTTATTCTTCTTTTGAAATTGTTGCTTATATTATACCAAATTGCCGCGTGCGATTCAACGGCCTTGACGATTTATTTATCGGGATACTTCACCAGCGAATCGACATCATAGCCTTTTAGCGGACCGTTTTTCGCGCCGAACCCGAGCAATTCTACCGGGGAGAGAATCTTCATGACTTTTCCACCAAGCCTTTCGATTAGATGCGCGCAAGCAAGCGCCGTCCCGCCTGTCGCCATCAAGTCATCGACGATAACGACATTATCGCCAGGTGAAATCGCGTCGACATGCATACTAACGGAAGCCGTGCCATATTCCAGCGAATAGCTTTCTGTCACTGTTTCGCGCGGCAGCTTGCCTGTTTTGCGGATTGGCACGAGCGCGCAGCCAAGTTTATAAGCAAGCGGCGCGCCGAAAATGAAGCCTCGCGATTCGGGCGCTGCGATCTTATCGACCTTTATTCCGTCCAATAGCTCGCAAAGTCCATCAATGGTCAGCTTGAAACCTTCCGCGCTATCTAATATGCCGGTGATATCGCGATAGCGAACACCCTCTTTAGGGAAGCCCACGATAGTTTGGATAAATCTATCGATTCCTTTGGGATCGTATAGAGGGGAAGCTTCTTTTTCTGTAGTTTGCATTGTAAAATTCCTAAATTTCATCAATCTCTAACTGCCGGATTTAGATAAATAGGGAGAGGTTCTTCTATGAGCAGCTCTTCATTCGCGCAAAATGCCCTAGCGAGTTTTTCTGCAGTAACAAGCCCAGAATCGAAATACTTCTCGCCAAACTTTTCCTTCAGCGCCTCGCCGATTCTCGCAGTATCGGGAGTCGCGATGCGAAAGAAACCGGGAATATGATTTTCGACTTCGGCGAATTCGACTTGAAAAACATCTTTCAAAAGCTTAAAGCCGTCGAATAGCGCAATCCAGCATTTGCCGCGGCGCGCGTCGCCAACAACGGCAACCTTTTCACCCTCGCTCGCAAAACTGGCAGCGCTCGTGATACCAAAAACTTCACATCCGCTCCCGATCGCATATCCCTGCGCGAACGCTAGGGCACTGCGGATTCCGGCGAAGGACCCAGGGCCTGTGCCGACTACAATCCGGTCGATTTTTTCGGGGAACTTTAGTCCTCGCCCTTCGCTTTCTTCACGCCATATCCCAAGGCTTACCTCTTCTATCTTGCCCTCTTCCCCGAGGATTGCCGTTGACGTATTAGCTGTCGAGCGATCTATTACAAGCGTTTTCATTTTGCATTCTCCCCAACATTGGCTTTGTTTGCCCTGTAAAACCTTTCATCTCCATAAGGGAACGCGCTAGGGACATAGTTGCCTACTGTCGGTTGCAGTAGCGAATAGGATTTCGGGAAGTGTGTGAAAATCCACGGGCAATCCTCGCGCAAAATCCGCTGGCAATTTTTCCAATGAAGAATCCTTTCCTCTTCCGAAGTCGCCTCCATCGCAAGTTCATATTCCGCGTCGTACAGCGGGTTGGAATAGCAAGAGTGATTGGAACCGGGGCTTGAATTTTTCGTGATAAAGAGTTGCAGAAAATTCTCGGCGTCAGGATAATCCCCTACCCACCCCATCATATACATCTGACATCGTCCATTGTTGACGGCATCAAGGAACGCTTCCCAAGTATGGAATTTCAGCTCCAGCTTCACGCCGATTCTCGCGAAGAAGCTTGCCAAAAGTTCGCCCGCCTCTCGACTATCTTGCGTAGGGCGGCCGATAGATAACGATAAAACGAGTCTCCTGCCGGTAGCAGGGTCTATTCCGCCGGGATATCCGGCCTCGTCCAAAAGCGCCTTTGCTCTTTCGATATCGAATGTATACGGCGGCGCTTCATCTAAATGGCCTGCCAAATCCACCGGCACCGGCCCGTCGGCGAAATCGATTCTGCCATTATAGAAATTCCTCCAAGCCTGAAAATCGAATGCACAAGTCAACGCGCGGCGCAACGCTACATTATTGCCAAGGACGCTATCGCGCATATTGAACCCGATATACCTGATATCGAGCGATGGCGATACAGCCATACGAATTCCCTTCTCGGCAAGGCGCTTATCGAGATTTCCCTCTCCATCGACTACGGCATCCCAATTATCGCGCGATACTTCGCCGAGGAAATCGAGTTCCCCTTTCAAAAACATCAGCCACTGGGTCGGCGCTTCATCGATCGTAAGATAGTTGATTCTTTCAAACGGGCAATCATTGTTCTTCCATCCGCGCCAAGAATGGTTTCTCACAAACGACATTTCATGGTTCTTGCGCCATACGGCAAGCTTATAGGGTCCAGTTCCATTCCCATCCTTATCGAGAACCGCGGTATAAGCCATAGAAAGCATCCACGGGAAAACATGCGAGCGCTTCTTTAGCCGTATAACGAGAGTTCTTTCGTCTTGAAGCTTTATCGCATCGACATTTTCCATCGTCCAACCGCCGGGGCTGACTTCATTCGGGTCGCGAATTCTCTCGAGCGCGCGCTTTACGTCGCTCGCACCAAGCGGCGCATCTTCAACCATCTTGAGAGTATATTCAAGCCCGTCGGCGGATACTTGGGGTAACTCGCATAGTCCTGGGCCGAGTCTATATGGTCTGGCCCTGTAATCGACCGTAAGCGGCGTTTCGGCGTATAGCAAAACAGCCCTCGCCGCATAAACCGACTGCGCCTTGATGGGGTCTAGCGAGCTTACTCTTTCGAGAGGACGGGTAAAAGTTGCGCCGCCCGTATTGCCGTCCTCGCCATCTCTTCGAAGAAATAATAATTTCGCTCCGAAAATCCAAGCCGCCGCTGCAATAGCGCCGAGGATAAGCGCAATCGCAATATTTTTCTTCGTGAATATATCCGCAAATCTTTTCATCACTTCCGAATTTGGAGTATCACATCGAATTTTTTCGGCGCATCCGGCAATTCTTTAAGACGCTTTTTGATTTCAGCGAGCTTCCTGCGAAGAGAAAATAAAATCCCGGAACTCTTTACGTGCAAAATAAGTTTTCCATCCTCATAATACCCTGGGCGCGCCGGCAAATCGGGGAATAGCCGCGGCCATTCATCGGCGAGCGAATCGAAAAATGGATTCTTTTCTTTCAAGAGTTCACTCAGCGCCGCTTCGGCGGCAGAAGAAAACGAATTATGCCGACCTCTCTTTTCGGCCTCTTTCGGATGCCAAATCTCGAGGCGCCGCCCGGATTCATCGACATACCTATCTTCTTCTTCCATCCGCACTTCACCCTTCGCACTCGGCCAGAAACATTCCGGATTTATCGCGCAGAACTCGCGCCGGATGCCTTCATCTGAAGCCATGCTTCGATGAACGGCTGAATATGACCATCCATCACGCCCTCGACATCGCTCGTCTCGCATTCCGTGCGCAAATCTTTGACCATCGTATACGGGCAAAACACATACGAGCGAATTTGCGACCCCCAGCCGTTTTCGCTCTTCGCGCCGTAAAAGCGATCCATCTCGGCGCGCTTCTGGTCTTCATAATATTCATAGAGTTGTGCACGCAACATATTCATCGCTTTTTCTTTGTTCATGTGTTGCGAGCGCTCCTTTTGGCATGCGACTACTATGCCAGTCGGCAAGTGGGTCAAGCGGACCGCGGAATCGGTCTTGTTTACATGCTGACCGCCTGCGCCGCCCGAGCGGTAGGTATCGATTCTCAAATCTTCATCTTTGATTTCGACATCGATATCATCATTGATTTCCGCGACAGTTTCGACCGATGCGAACGAAGTCTGGCGCCGCTTGTTGGCATCGAACGGAGAAATTCTGACCAATCTATGAATTCCTCTTTCCGCCTTCAGCATGCCGAAAGCATAAGGACCTTCCACCCTGAAATAGACATCTTTCAACCCGGCTTCTTCGCCAGGCTGCTGGTCGTATTCTTCGACCTTCCAGCCCTGATCTTCGGCGTAGCGCTGATACATTCTGTATAGCATCTGCACCCAGTCGCAGGCTTCGGTGCCGCCCTGCCCCGCGTGCAGTTTCACGAATACATTGCACTGGTCGAATTTGCCGCCGAGGAGCGATTGCAGCCTCAAGCGAGCGAAATATTCATCTGCCTTCTTGCACTCGCCGATTGTATCGGCAAGCGCCGTCTGCTGGGCGTGGCCTTCTTCCATTTCCGCAAGTTCCAGCATTACTTTCGCGTCATCTACAGATTTCAGCAGCGCATCGTACGGGTTTACATACGCTCTCTCCGCGTTAGTCGCGGCGATTACTTCACGCGCCTTCGATTGATTGCTCCAAAAATCTCCGCTCGCTTGCTGTTCTTCCAACTCGGCGAGCTTTTTTCTTCTGTCGTCGATCTTTATATAGTCGGCCATTTCGCCGACTCTTCTTTCCAAGTCTTCTATTCCTTGGCGGACTTCTTCGACTTCCAGAAGTTTTTCTTTCTTTTCTTCTGCCATATATATTATCTTTTCTTAACCGGGGAACGCCCCGCTTTTCACTTCTGCGACATACGCTCTAAAGGCGTTTCTTACGATTCCGGCAAGCTCGGCGTATTTCTTCACGAATTTCGGCGGATTTTCATTCAGTCCCAATAAATCGTGCATCACGAGCCACTGCGCATCGCATACGCCGCCTGCGCCGATTCCGATCGTCGGAATCTTCAAATCTGCCGTTATATGCGCAGCCAGCTCTGCCGGCACGCATTCCAGCGTTACCGCGAATGCGCCTGCTTCCGCGACGCGCCGCGCATCGCGTATTACCGCCTGCGCTTCTTCGCGCGTCTTGCCTTGACGCTTGAAGCCGCCGTATGCATTTACGCATTGCGGCATCATGCCTACATGCGCTAGGACGGGTATCCCAGCCTCGGTCATCCGCTTTATTAGCGAAATCACCCTATCGCTCGCGCCTTCCAGCTTTACAGCGTCCGCCCCAGCCTTCAAACAAGCGACTGCGTTTTTCATCGCATCGTCTTCGCCGCATTGATATGAACCAAACGGCAAATCGCCGACTACTAGCGCTTCCTTCACGCTTCTCGAGACGGCAGCGACCGCGCTTAAAGTTTGCTCCATCATTACTGGCAGAGTCGTCTCGTAGCCGAGAACTGTCATGCCCATAGAATCGCCGACAAGGATAATCGGAACGCCCGCTTCATCCGCAAGGCGCGCGAAACATGCATCGTAAGCCGTGCAACAGCCGAGCTTCTCTACTCCCTTTGAGGCCCTGATGGCCGCGACATTCCACTTCTTCATTAATGTATGTTTCCTCTTGATGGATGAGACTTCTCTTTTGGTTTTTCGAGCTTCAGGAATGTCGCGAACCTGAGGGCGTCTTCGGGTATTTCATCGCCCGTTGTATCCGGCATATCTTTCAAATCAGGCGCCTCGACGTGAGTATGGTGAAACTTCAGCTTCGGCTCTACGATTTTCCTGAGCTCGGTCTTGAATTCTTCGAGCCCGGATTTTTCCGCGCACGAAACTTGAATCGGGGAAACTTGAGTCTCTTCGATAAAGCGCTCCAAATTTTCTTTCGCTTGGCCAGAATCCATCTTGTTTGCGACAACCAAAAAAGGCCGCTCCGCGAGCTCTATCGAATATTCCTCGATTTCCTTTTTGAGGATTTTATAATCTTCCCACGGCTTGCGGTTGTCGGTCCCGGCCATATCGATTACATAAACGAGAACTTTCGAGCGCTCGAGATGTTTCAAGAACGCTAGGCCCAATCCAACCCCTTTTGCCGCACCTTCGATAATCCCCGGCACATCGGCCATTCTCGCCTTCGCCCAATCGTTCCAAACGATTGTGCCGACTACCGGGTTAAGCGTAGTAAAGGGATAGCTTGCGATTTTCGGCTTCGCCGAAGACAATACCGAAAGCAACGAACTTTTGCCGGCGTTAGGGAACCCGAGAAGCCCCGCATCAGCAATCGTCTTCAGCTCCAGCCTAAGGCGCTTCTCTTCCGCCGCCCCGCCGCATGTATGTTCCGTCGGCGCCTGATTTACGCTCGATTTGAAATGGACGTTTCCATATCCGCCCGCGCCGCCCTTGGCGACAATTACGCTTTGCCCCGCCTCGGTTATATCTGCGATAAGAAGACCAGAATCGACCTCATAGACCTCGGTACCCTGCGGAACATTTACGATTAAATCTTTGCCCCTCTTGCCGAACATCTTCTGTCCTTGCCCGGGGCCGCCATCTTGCGCAAAGCATTTTGGATCGTAATATAGCGACAGGAGAGAATTTACATGTTCGCTTGCACGAAATACGACATCGCCGCCTCTGCCGCCATCGCCGCCATCGGGGCCGCCGAATTCGACCAAAGCTTCACGACGGAATGATGTAGCGCCATCCCCGCCTTTGCCGCTCCTGACGATTACCTCGACCTGATCTATGAATGTTTTAGCCTTCATCGCCGTATATTATACCAAATTCCGCGCCCCGGCGCAAGGGCGCGGCGCGCCGCCTCGGCTAGCCGCGCGGCGCCGCCGCCGCTAGCTCTTCGTCGGTGGGAATATAATCGCTCATCTTGCCATCGTTGAACGCCTGATATGCCGTCATATCAAAGTAGCCCGTTCCCGTCAGACCGAATACGATATTTTCTTCACGCCCCGTTTCTTTGCAACGCTTCGCTTCGTCTATTGCCGCCCTGATTGCATGCGATGATTCCGGCGCCGGCAAAATACCTTCCGTGCGCGCGAAAAATTGCGCAGCTTCAAAAACGTCTGTCTGACGAACACTCCTAGCTTCGATTACGCCCTGGTCGTAGAGTTCGGAAATAATCGAACTCATGCCATGATAGCGCAGCCCCCCTGCGTGGCTCGCCGATGGAATGAAATCGCATCCTAGCGTATACATCTTCTGGAGTGGACATACCTTGCCCGTATCGCAGAAGTCGTATGCATATTTCCCGCGCGTGAGTGAAGGACAAGATGCCGGTTCTACCGCGATAAAGCGATAATCCGCTTCGCCGCGAAGCTTCTCGCCGACGAACGGCGCAATAAGTCCGCCAAGGTTGGAGCCGCCGCCCGCACATCCGATTATTACATCCGCCTTGACGCCGAGATTGCGTAGCGCCTTTTGGGTCTCAAGCCCGATTATCGATTGGTGCAATAAAACCTGTGCAAGAACAGAACCTAATACATACCTGTAGCCTTCATGGGTTATCGCCGTTTCCACCGCCTCGGAAATCGCGCAACCAAGCGAACCGGTCGTGCCAGGGTGCTCGGCGTTGATTTTGCGCCCGACTTCGGTTTCCATCGAAGGCGATGGCGTTACGCTTGCGCCATACGTCCTCATTACTTCACGACGAAACGGCTTTTGTTCGTATGAACATTTTACCATGAACACCTTGCAATCCAGCCCGAAAAAGGCGCAAGCCATCGAAAGCGCCGTGCCCCACTGCCCGGCGCCGGTTTCCGTAGTGACGCCCTTCAAGCCTTCAAGCTTTGCGTAATAAGCTTGCGCAATGGCGGAATTCAGCTTATGCGAACCGGATGTATTGTTGCCCTCGAATTTATAATAGATGTGCGCCGGCGTGCCAAGCGCACGCTCAAGGAAATATGCGCGAACCAGCGGGGAGGGACGGAACATCCTATAGAAATCGGCTACAGGGCCTGGTATTTCGAACCAAGGCAAAGTTTCATCTAATTCCTGCTTCACAAGCTCCGAGCAAAACACTTTCTCCAGCTCCTCGGCCGTCACGCTTTGGCGTGTCGCCGGATTCAATAGCGGCGCCGGCTTTTTCTTCATGTCCGCACGCACATTATACCAAGCCGCAGGCATATCCTCGGCAGGCAGATAATATTTATAGGGAATTTCCATGTCTTTGTCTATTCTTGATTCTTATTTAAGCAGATTTCACAAAACTCTATAGCGATCAGGACGGATTTCGTAAGCCGCCGGCGCCTCGCCTTCGGCATATCCTAGCGCGAGGTGGCCAACGCCTTCCCATTCACCCTCAAGCCCTAGGCGCTTGAGGATTTTTTCGCCAAGCGCCCCTTCCATTTCTTCCTTGGCGCGATGAATCCAGCAGCTCGCAAGCCCCAGCTCATGCGCTTTCAGCATCATATAGCCCAAGGCAAGCGACCCATCATAGACTGCAGTCGGGCGGGATTTATCGGCAATCACGAGCAACATGACCGGCGCGGCGTAAAACGGGTCGTCACCGCGGTCGGGCGATGGCGGCTTGCCCATGATTTTAGCGTTCACGGCGGTAATTTCCGCCTTTAGCCCGGGCTCGTCGATACGAACAATGATAGTCGATTGCATCTTGCGACCCGTCGGCGCCAAAAGACCGGCCTTCACTACCGCATCGACCATTTCCAAAGACGGCATATCAGGTTTGAAGCGCCTGATGCTCCTGCGAGTTCTGACGATTCTATCGAATTCCGACTCCATTATTTCATCCTCCACGAACCACTTTTTGGCGCATATTATACCAAATTCCTCGCCCCGGCGCAATAGGGCGCGCCGCGGCTAAGCGGCAGTTGTAGTTGGTAGTTGTAGTCGTAGTTGTAGGATGGAATTGTTTATTTTTTTATGATTAAGCAAACCCCATTCTATCCAAGTTCTGCATCCTTTTAAGTTTTACTGTTCCCAAAGGCATCCATCGATGGAGCGTATCGATACATAGTTGCCGTCGCCGAGGACGAGGTGGTCGAGGAAGCGGATTTCAGCAATTTTGGCAAGCTCGACAAGCCGCTCGGTGAACTTGATGTCGGCCTTACTGGGCGCGGGGTCGCCGGAAGGATGGTTGTGCGCGACCATGACTGCCACCGCGCCCCACTTGAGCGCCTCTTTGAATACATCGCGGGCGAACGCCGGCGCGGAATCCGCCGTGCCGCGTGAAATGCGCAGCGGCTCGCAGATGGGACAATTCTTGTTGTTCAAAAGTAGCGCGTAGAGATTCTCCTTGTCGTCGCCGGGCGTGAGGACGGTCTTGAAGATGCGATAGGCGGTTTCCGGATCGGTCACTTTGTGCGCCCTCAGTTCGTCTGGCGCAAGGCGGCTCCAGCGGCGCCCCATCTCGAACGCGGCGGCGAGTTCCAGGCATTTGACATGCCCGAGTCCTTTGATGGGGCGGTCTCGGTTGGTCTTGTTCCAGATCTTGATACGCTCCTCCAGAGCGCGCCAATCGGCGGAGACGAGCGACTTCATGGAACCGAACGCCTCGATTAGGCGGCGAGCAAGTTCAATGACATTCAGCCCGTGGGCACCCGTCTTGAGAAGAACGGCGACAAGAGCCTCGTCTGGGACGAGCGCAGGGTCTGCTGAGCGTTCCATCAGTTCACGCGGCATAAGTTCTCCACCACGCTTGTCAAAGTTGTTCTTGGCGTTGTCTATCATTGCGGGGTCTCCTTTCGAGTGCCGGGGGTTGGGGGGCATCCCCCGTCGTTCGCAGCCACCATCGCCGCGATACGCGCGTTCATGGCGAGGCAGCCGGGGCGCGTGATTTTAAAGGGCGCGATTTCGGCGCGGTCGAACGAGCTTAATATCAGCTGCCGATGCGCGGTAAGCCAGCGAGAATCTTCAACCGACGGATCGTAGCGTTCGGGCAGCCCGTATGGCACTGTCTTTATCCAGCGCGAGCGAGGCAACGCTTTCAGCCGCCGTTCAAATTCGCGCTCCCCGGGCGAAATGAAGCCGCACACCGGCGTCCAGCCTTGTTTGGCGCGCTCGATATGCGCGGCGATTTCGTCTTCGAGTTCGGCGATCGTTTTCTTCATTGTGAGACGCACAAGATAGAGGAATGGCGTGGCGAGGATTGTGATGTCGCCGATGGCTGACCATGGAAGCGATGCATCGAGGATGGGATGGCGCAAATTGGCGCGGAAGCGGAACATATCGGGGTTGTCCAGTTTCCAGAAATACCGCGCCGGGTTCATCTTGATGTAGCGGCGAATGGCGGCCAGTTGCCGCGAATCGAACGAGATGTCGATCCAGTAATCGCGCAACCAGGCGAACGAGCGACGGGTGGCTGCGCCCCCCGGCCCCCCTGCGGGGGCATTGGCGGGGGGTCGGGGGCGGCAGCCCCCGTCGCTCGCAACCCCGTCGTTCGCCGTTGCTTCCATGAATCGATGTGCGAAAACGAGCGGGTTGAAGCGGAACTCGCCAACGGAGTTTACGATGAGCAGCAGATGCACATGGTCAGGCATGATCACAAAATCGCTTGCCGTGAAGCGCGGCTCGATTTTATGAAGGCTTAGCCAGAATTCAACCACCCTCTCGCCTATCGGCAACAATTGAGGCCGCTTTTTGCCGCGCACCGGCCGCGAAAGCACAGGTTGCCGCCCCTCCACGACGAAGGTGAAGAAGAAAAACCGCCGCCCAGTGTGGATGAGGGGGAAGTTCATGGTGTGGCTCCCGTCGTTCGCAGCCCGCGCACCACCCCAAGCAGCTCCTCAACCTTCGCCACTATCCGCTTCTGCTCCTCAAGGGGCGGAAGAGGAATCAACAGATTGCCGAGGGCGGATTTACCCATGTGTACAATCATGCCACCGGTACAAACAGCTGCCTTCTGACTGATCATGAATGGCGAGAAAAGGAAATAAACCAATAGCATCGGATCATAAGGATGATTCGTTACCTTGGCCAAATCACCTCCTACGACCAATCTCTCTTTGCCGAGATACGCTGTAGCCTTGGCAATCTCTATTTCGTTTTCGCCCGTTAGGGTACATAGAACATCACCAAACATTGCTTCACGACAGTTATCAGCAACTTCCTTCGGAACATGTGAAACCGACTGCGAGAACGAATATCCATATTCCGTGTAAACCTCTCCGTATCTTACACACTGGACACCCGACTCGACTGTCTCATTCCGTCTGATTCCTGTCCCACGAACAATATCCGATACATCCCCCAGTCTCACCCACTTCCATCCTTCTGGAATCTCGAACGGAGGGTCGATGGGCGCATCTTGGTTCTTACAGGGGGACTTATGAGAAGTCGCCGCGATGCGCTTCAAGAGTTCGCTTGCCGGTTCGTCGTTCGGGTCTTGCGGCACAAGTTTGCCGCGAATGGCAAGGTCGAGAATCTTCTTATCGAGGCGTTTCGCCGCCACCTCCAATCCTTCCGCTGCCTCGTCCAGCGAGTCTGCTATCTTGAACAGTTCCTCGATACGAGCAACTATCCTTTTCTGCTCGACGAGGGGTGGAAGAGGAATTGGCAAAGAAACAAACTTATTCCAAATAATACTTTCAACGGTTGTTCCTGATTTCTTGTACCCGGCAAGAATAATGGGTTCAAGTGCTCGTAAAACCAAGTACACATATTCCGCCATTTCAGGCTTCCACAATGTGAGCGCTCGCTGGTCTTGATTAATTGTCAATTCGCATTTCGCAATGGCAACCGGAAATGTTCGCCGAAGTATACCACTTCGCGTGCACATTAGAATAGTATTCGGTTTTAGAATAGTTAATTCCGTCGCGCCCTTGGCCGATATCTTGATTTGGCTATCATCAATGTACTTGGTTTTCATGTCTTTCGACGTAACCCAGATTACATCCTCACCCCAGAGTGACTGGTCACCCGTAGAGGGTGTATGACCGCATGTAAAAACACCTAAACTCTCTAATCTGCACCACGCCCATCCATGCGGCAACTCGAATGGGACTTCTTCTGGGGACTTCTCATAGGCCGCCCCATCAGAACCAGCTGTCGACCCCTTGCCTTTCTTAATCTTGCCGGCCTTTACAAGCTTCGCCTTCTCAGCCCTGATTCTGGCAAGGAGTTCGCTTGCAGGCTCGTCGTTTGGATCCTGGGGGACGAGTTTGCCGCGAATGGCGAGGTCGAGAATCCGCCGCTTGAACTGATCTACGGCTTTCATTTTGACTCCACTTTCGCATCTCCGTCGAGAAGCCGCCGCAAATCTTCGACATCGGGAAGAGCCTTGCGGAGCTTTTCAGGCATGTCATCCGCCGTTTTGTATGTAGCGACTCCCTTCGGCTTGGAGTAGTCTTGTATCACATAGTCAACGAATGACCTGTTCATGTCCTTGCAAAGGATAAGCCCGATGGCCGGATTCTCGTGAGGCTTGCGCTCAAAGCCGTCCAGAACGCTCAGATACCCCTGCAACTGGCCAAGGTAGGAAGTCTTGAACTTGCCTTTTTTGAGTTCCACCGCCACAAGACAGTTCAACTCACGGTTGAAGAACAGGAGGTCGATATATTGATCCTCGCCGAACGCATCGAGATGGTACTGGTTGCGAACGAATGTGAAATCCTTGCCGAACGCGAGAATGAAATTCCGGACATTCTGAACGATGGCATTCTCTACGACCCTCTCATCGACATCCTGACTGTCCCGTGCGCCAAGTTCCTCGACGTTGATAAAATCGAGAAGATACTCGTCCTTGAACGTGCTAATGGCGCGAAGCGCCTGTCCGGCTACTGAAAGCGTTTTGGGGAAGTTGTTCGGAAGATTCCCTTGATGGCGGAAATCATCGCGGGCGATTGCCGCTTCAAGTTCTTCAACCGAGTAGCCCTGTTTCGCGCACTGCCTTATGTAGAAAAAGCGCGCATTTAGATCCTTAACCTTCTCAAAAATCTTTCGGTGCTGGGTAAACCCTATGCGCAAAAACTCATCAATGGGGAACACCATGGAATTTGGCACTTGCAAGTGCCAAAACGATCCGTCGAGCAATTTGGCACTTGCAGGTGCCAAATTGGAATCTCCGTCGGCATTTTTGGCCGTTGCAACGGCCAAAACTTGCCGGTTATCCTCATTACAACAGCTTTCAAGCACAGACCACTCTTCATAGAAGGCGCGCATATAGCGCAGATTTCTTGCCGAAAAGCCGCGCAATCCGGGCAATTCATTCTGCAAGCGCTCACTTATCGTATCAATTGCGCCCTTGCCCCAGAAGCCCTTGCGCGAGTTCGCGGAGATGTACTTCCCGATGCCGTAATAGAGCGTCAGCTGCTTCTCGTTCACAGAACGCGCAGCGTCATATTGGCTCTGCAGAATCGCCGTCTTGATAATCTGGACGGCATCGTCGTATTTCTTTATCTCGTTCATTCTTCGATTCCTTTGGCGAGAGCTGCAAGTTGCGTCACGGCCTTGTCTATCGCATCGCGGTACTTCTCCATGTCCGCAAGCAACTCCTTGAGAGAGACATCGGCATCGTCGTCCGACTGCTCCTTGAGCCATTTTAGGTCGAGGTTCGTCTTGTCGCGTTTGAGCAAGTCCGATGCCACGAAAC
Source organism: Kiritimatiellia bacterium (assembly GCA_017447805.1). GTDB lineage: Bacteria > Verrucomicrobiota > Kiritimatiellia > RFP12 > UBA1067 > UBA1067. The sequence continues at coordinate 54,792 of JAFSMR010000046.1, forward strand.
GATGCCAGCGTTCGGTCTCGGTGCGTTTCTTCTGCGTGTAGCATTTGACGAAGTCATCGAGGTGGCGGCGTTCAAGCTTGTTATTGGCGAGGGTGTGCTTCACGAGCGTGCGGTAATCGTACACCCATGTCTCGTCCGTCTTGCCGCCGCGTGAGAAGAAGAGGACGTTCGCTCGCACTCCCTGCGCGTAGAAGATGCCCGTCGGGAGGCGGAGAATTGTGTGCAGATTGTAGTCGGCGAGGAGCTTCTTGCGCACAATCTCGCCCGCACCGCCCTCAAATAGCACGTTGTCTGGAAGAACGACCGCCGCCCTGCCTCCTACCTTCATGAGAAGCATGATGTGCTGCAGGAAGTTCAACTGGTTGTTGGAAGTCTTGGCGAAGAAGTCCTGCCGCATGGAGGATATCTCGCCAAGCCCGGCGGGGCGGGTTCCGAACGGCGGATTGGCAAGGATTACGTCGTAGAGACGAGTCGGCTCCTTTTCAAGGGAATCCTCGCACTTGACGGGGCTTGAGTCTATGCCGACGCCGTGAAGATACAGGTTCATCGATGCGAGCGTGACGACAAGCGGCGTGATGTCGTAGCCGGTCAGAGCCTCGGTCTTGAGAAACATCTGCTTCTTGCGGTCTTGCGATTCGCGCTTCATGTGGTCGAACGCCGCGAGCAGGAAGCCGCCCGTGCCGCAGGCAGGGTCGCAGACGGTTTCGGTTATCTTCGGATCGGTAACGTCCACCATCGCCTTGATGAGGGCGCGAGGGGTGAAGTACTGCCCCGCGCCGGACTTCTTATCCTGCCCGTTCTTCTCCAGGATGCCCTCGTAGATCGCCCCTTTGGTATCTACCTTGAGGGAGAACCAGTCCTGGGCGTCAACCATTGCCACGACCTTGGCGAGGTGGGCGGGCTGGGATATCTTGTTCTGCGCCTTCGAGAAGATTGTGCCGATAAGACCCGGCTGCTCCGCGAGCTTCTTGAGAGACTTCTCGTAACGTTCAAGAAGGTCGAAGCCGTCCTTGTCCACGAGATTCGCCCAACGGCAGTCCTTCGGGATATTGCTCTCTATGCCAAGCGCCTCGGCCTCTGAATCCATCTTGAGAAAGAGGACGTAGGTAAGCTGCACGATGTAGTCCGTAAAGGCCACGCCCGCCGCCGCGAGGACATCCGCGAGTTGCCATACCTTCTGAACGAGAGACTGTTCGTTATGTTCCATGTTCATACCGCCTTCATGAAGAACGAGGAAAGAGATGCAAGTTCGGTGTCGAACGCCTGCGGAGAGCCAAAGGCACGTGCGCCTTCCGCTAGCAGCTGTACGTTCCCTTCCGCGATGAGTTCGCCGCGACCGACAGCTCCGTTTGCGAGAATGATGCCAAGAGCCTCCTTGAGAACGTCGTCCTGTCCCGGAGTTATCGCGCCGCGCTGCTTCTGGCCCTTCCAGAGTTCGTAGTGTTTCGCGGAGGAGAAATACTGCGACGAGGAAAGGAGCGAATAGAGCTTTGGCGACCGTCCAAGGCCGAAGCGAGCGAGGCCGAGCCAGTTAGTCACGGCATCGCGCTCTGGCACGGACGAAATGCGCACGACATCGTTCTGCCTGATGAGCGCGTAGGCGTTCCATACCTTCGGACAGGAGAAGGAAGAGTTGAAATGGAGAGCGTCGTCGCGTATCGAGGCAAGGGACGGATAGTCAAAGCGATGTTCGCAAGCCTCCTTGACGGCGGCGATGGCCGCATTGCCCGTAGGGTTGGCCTTGAGGAATGCCTCGAATCCGTCGAGGACGCTGCGAGCCTCGGCATGGGAGAAGCCCGTGTAGATGATCTCATCCTTGCCGGGCTTCTGTATGACCACATAGCCGGCGTTGAGTTCCAGAAGATAGTCGCGCTCTGCGATATTGTTTATTAGCGGCGCGACAAGTGCGCGGCGGGCCGTGTTCGGTTCCGATGCGGACATGAACGGCGGGAGCGATCCGTTCGACAGGGCATCGAACACGGCTTCTCCCATGCTTTGCATCGGGAAACCGGCGATGGCGGAAAACTTCATCCGCTGGGCCTCTGTCGATTTTGCGCTGATGCGCGAAAGACGCGAAGCAAGGAGGCGGAGGTTATCATCGGACACTATTCCGAGAGAAAGCTGTTCAAGAAGACGCTGGAGAGTGATCGGCGCCGGGCCGGCGGTCTCGCCGCCAGCCGTGCCGTTGTCGAACGGATGTTCCGTGACGCCAACGGCGTCTACGACAAAGAATTGATCCTTCCCGTTCGCGTTCGGCGTTACGGCTTTCAGCTGATCGGGGTTGATCGTGCGGCAGCCGCGTCCGCGCATCTGCACATAGAGCGAATTCGTGTTCACGTCGCGCATGAAAAGAATCACCTCAAGCGGCTTTATGTCCGTTCCGGTCGCAACGAGCGTAACGGTGACGGCGATGCGGAACGTTCGGGAATTGCGGAACTCGCGGATGAGCTTCTGAGGATCGCCTGCGGAATAGGTGATTGTCTGCACAAAGTCCGGAGCCTGCCCCGCGAACACCTCGCGGGCTATCTCGACTATGCGCCGGGCGTGATATTCCGACTTCGCGAAGATGAGCGTCTTCGGAAGAGAGGCCATGTCCGGTTCGCGGGCGAGGTCGTCCTTGTACATCTCCGAATAGACGGCCTTCTTGTAGGCTTCGAGAACCTGGCGGATGTGGTCGGGCTGGACAACGGCACGGTCGAGCTGTGGCGCATCGTAATGCGCAGGTTCGTCCATGACTTTTGTTTCCGTCTCGCGTGTCCTGCGGGTATAGACATCTACCGTTTCGCCTTGGGCGACGTCTACGCCCTCTGTGGCAGACTTTGTCTGGATGCGGTAGACGGAGTAGTCGACGTTGATGCCGTCCGCGATAGACTTCTCGTAGGTGTAGTTCACGACCGTGTTCTTGTCGAAAAACTCCACCGTCTCTGCCGAAGGCGTAGCGGTGAGGCCAATGAACTTCGCGGTATCGAACCATTCAAGGACCGCTCGCCAGCGTCCGTAGATGGAACGGTGGCACTCATCAATGATGATGGCGTCGAACCAGTCATGCGGCAGCTTGGCGAGCCGTCCGTCAACTACGACAGGCGGCGCATCCGACTCGCGGTCTTCGGCATCTTCATCCTCGTCGCTCCGCGCATCCGCGCCGGTAAGGGCGGAATAGACGCGCTGTATTGTCGCAATCGTGACGCTCGCCTTGGGATTGGCGTTGTTACCCTTGAGACGTTCTGTGATGAAGATGCCGGTAAGCGGCGCACCGTTCTGCGTAAGGCGGAAGGTGGAAAACTCGTTCAAGGCCTGTTCGCCGAGGTTGTTGCGATCTACGAGAAAGAGTATGCGCTTGGCGGGCGTGTAGGACAAAAGACGATAGGCGGCCATGCAGGCGGTGTAGGTCTTTCCTGCGCCGGTGGCGAGAACGACAAGCGCCCTATCCGCACCACGGCGGAAACTCGACTCAAGATTGGTCACTGCCTCAAACTGACAGGCCCTGAGAGCGCGGCGTTCGCTCCCCTTCAATTCCGGCAGCCCGCCCCAGTAGGACTTCACTCCAGATAGCTCAAGGCACTTCTTCGGTGTCGGCATGGTCGCTATGGGCTTGTATTCCCCCGATACGGCATCCAGCAGAAGGATCTTTTCGCCGTTGGCAAGGAGAACTATCTTCGGCTCGTCGAACCAGCGCGGGTACTCGGCGGGGATGATGTGTGCGTAGTTGGCGGCTTGCCCTCCGGCGGCGGATTCAAGGTCGATGTCGCTGCGCTTCGCCTCAAGGACTCCGACAACCTTGCCGTCCACAAACAGAAGATAGTCCACCTCCTTGTTGCCTTCGAGCAGACCCTCGACAAGGGCGATGGCATTGTGTTCGTAGGTCACGCCGCCCCGGTTGGCGATGTGCCAGCCCGCATCGGCAAGCTGCTCGTCGATTTTGATTCTGGCGCGTTCTTCCGGCTTTAGTTCGTCAGCCATGCATCACGACCTTTCAGAGATTTTCCCATCCAGCCTGGTTGAGCGCAGGCGTGACAAACCGATTCTTGATGTCCTCCTCGGTCATGTCCTTCTTGTTGATGTCTGATGTAAGCGGCATGGTCTTTCCTCCATTTCTTTCATCCCACCACTTACCAATGGCCGAAGCGTTTGCCGCCAACTTTTCTCATGCGTTGCGCAAGCTGCCCCTTCTTATAGGTCCCTATCAAGACCACTCTATCATTCTCTGCCATAGCGATAAATTCTATTGTTAACTATTTGTCCAATATTATACCAAATTCCGCGCCTGGGCGCAAGGGGCGCTGCTTGCGCCGCGCGCCGCAGTCGAAGGTAGCGTCAAAATTTTGACGGTACTTTCGTCCGTGGTAGAAGGTAGCGTCAGAATTTTGACGGTACTTTCGTCCGTGGTAGAAGGTTGTAGAATGTTGCCAATGCCAATTGGGCGGCGGTCACAGGATGGCCGCCCGTCGGGTGAGAACACCCGCCCCTGTCTCCCCGGCGGTGAGCGGGGCGTCAAAGAAAATCGGAAAGGTCAAGTTTCCATTCATCGTTTTCGAGGATGAACGGAAGAGCGTTAGGATATTCGCCAAAGCCTTCCGGGTCGTTTATATGAAGCTTCAATATGGCATTTGTGCCATCGATTGAAACGCCTTGGATATTATACAAGATATTATGGCTTTCCTCAATCATTCTATCGCGCGCATGGCGTTTCATTTCGGGTGTTATCAAGAATGCGGAAAGTTCATTTCTGGAATTTTCCGCCAAATACGAAAGCGCCTTGTCGATATCGCCCTTCTGCGCGGCCTCGACCAAATCTTCGAATATTTTATCTGGCGTGCGCGGCGCGCATCCGGCGACTATAAGCGCCGCCGTAGCGAGCCATATCGACAATTGCCGCAAAATCCACATCAGAATTTAAGGTCGATTTGCCAACGCACGAAGAAGGCCGGCTTATCTGTTTCGTAGTAATCGCCAGGGTTGAACAACTCCGCGAGCACATGACCGAAAAGCTCGAATCTGCCACCGGAAGATTTATCGGCAATCCAAAGCGGGAAATCATAGCGCACCTGCGAAATGAAGCCCTTATAGTAGCCATCGCCGCCGCCTAGACCATCCTTTTCTTCCGCCCACATCGAAGAAAGAGAAAACTGCACCTTGTGACGATAACCGAAATCTACGCCGAATTGCGTTTTCAAATTAATCATATTCGACCACCACGCGCAACCATAGAGGCTGCCATAGAGAAACATTTCAGAATCATCGATTCCCCTATACCACATAGGATCCCAAGCAGAATGCCCGCCATCCTCGTTTGCCGCATTCTTATCGCCGCTCAAGATCAGAACGCCGGTATCCCAAAACGGCCTCCAAGATTTTTCGGCCTCTTCAGATTGCTTCCACGATGTGCCGACATAAGTCGCCCAAGCGTGAAGAGTATCGCCATCGCCATTCTTGCCGATCTGCGCCATTAATTCGATAGGCGTAGAAAATTCATTCGTCCATCTCGGCACGAGTTTGGTTCCGATAAGATTCGTCTGACGGCGGGCATATTTCACCCCATCGCGATGATAGGCCGCGGTATTCTTCTGAATCCAGAATAGCTGGTAGTCAATGAAATCAAGTTTAGAATTCCAAATTGTGCCAAAGCCCCAGTCGTCCATTTCGCGCTCGCCGCGTCCATAACCTGTCTTTGAAATTCTGCGCGAACGCTTTGAGCCCAACCTCAGCTCTTCCTGATCATGAGTCCAGAGCGCGAACAAGTCGAGCCAGCTTTCTTCATCGACATGAAACGCCATACGCGCGATATCGGCGTAAGTCGTGCACGAGCCATCCCCTGGGGTTCCATCTACGAAAATATGATTAAGGCCATACATGCGATAGAGATCTTGACGGCCAATGCGGAAATCTACCAAATCATCGAAAAGGCCCAGTCCCTCGAGATAGAGATTGTCGATTACAGCTTCACAGGGCCATTCCTGATTTTTTGTGCGCTGCACAACGCCATAGCGAAATTCATCGGTAATACGCGTATAAAAGCGCCAATTATCGCCAGCCTTGAGCTCCATCCAGACATCCGGCCTGAAACGAAGCTGATTCTTCGTTTTGCCGCGATATACGCCTGGACGCCCCAAGACGCCGTAAGGCAATGTAGCTACATTGTGCATTATTTCTTGACGAATACGCAAATCTGCGCCGGCGTTGAATTTAAAGGGGCTTTGGGATTCGGCGAAGTCGACGCCTTGCGAGGGAGCTTCGGTTGTTTCGGAAATTTGGTTTTCGGCGCGAGCGCAAAACACTGCGGCTAGCGCAGAAAATAGAGCGATATTCTTCATGTTCATAAAGTTCTAATCCTCAAGGGTTTAACCTTTAATCATTTTATGGCTGGAATTATAGCAAATTTGCCAATCAAGGTCTAGTGGAAAAAGAATAATTTTGATTTTGGCTATTCGACCTCGCAATATATTCCACCCTTGGCGCCTGACGAAAGGAAGTCCGCGAAAGGCTTGTTTTTAGGGCTGGGGACAAAATCGATCTTGGGCGAAAAACCGAGCGATTTTTCAACAAAATCTAGCGCGAAATATTCAATTGTCCTTGCCATCGCCCGGCAACTCATGACAAAATCCGTAATGCGACGCGCTTGCAAATCTACGATAATATAACAAACAAGCCCCTGGTCGCCGAATTTGTCGCGAGCGCGGAAAGTAAAGATTTTCTTCGAGTTATCTTCAAGAAGCGCCGTAAACGAAGATTCATTGCGTCTAATCGTCGTTGCATTGAACTGATTGGTCCTTTCGGCCATCTGGACGAGGCGCGGGAGGTCATCGCGAGTGGCGAGGCGAGGGCGAACTTTGATTTCAAGCGATTTTAGATATTCTTCTTTCGTGCCGAAAGCCGCGAGCTCGAGCTTTCTAGAAGCTTCGCGTGAATAATCGCTCGCGCGAAGTTTATCTTCCTCGGTTTTGCCGATATCGCCAAAAGCATATTCCTTAAGGCGTCTTAAAAGAATTGTGGCTCCTTTACTTTGCTCTTTTTTATCGCCCCAACCATTCCAAGGCACTATCGCAACAAGAGGAAGCGCCGCGCTCATCGCCAATCTTTCGGCCGGATTATCATCAAGGAAAAGAACACTATCCACCCCTAGCCCGAGCTCTTTACAAGCCGAAGCAAGATTAGCGGCCTTGGGAAGCCAATTTATTTTCCGCGCGGCAAAATCTTCATCTTTCAACGCAAAAGCTCGAGGAATAAAATTTTCTTTAGGGTCGTTTTTCGAAAGCAATACGAGCAATACGCCATTATCTTTCAATTCCTTCAAGCCTTGCTGGAATTCGCGGCATTCGCAAATTTCTGTTTCTCCATCTTCGCCTATTACCCCGCGCCAAAGCGTTTCATCGGCATCCACGGCGAGGATTTTCTTCTTGCTTCCTCGAGATAACGCGAGGCGATATTTCAACTCTTCTATCAACGCCTTAATGCCGTTTAGCGAATAAGGCATAGAGGCTAGGCGCTTCATGCGCTCGTCGAAATATCCATCTACTTCTTTGGATAATATATTATCATATTCCGTTACATTGAATATGATATCCGGCTTGAATTTATGAAGAGCGGAATTTTCATCAAGTAGCTCCTGCGGCCAAGTTCCGAATCCGGAAGGAACATAAATTTCAAAACCCTCATCACGAAAATATGGCGCCAGAAAATCGAGCGCCACATTCCCTACGAGGGCAACACGAAATTTTTTCGCGACTTGCTCGCTCATTGAACCTTATTGCACAGGTGCTACAGGAGCAGGCTGTTCAACTGCCGGTGCTTCAACGACAGGCGCTTCAACGACAGGCTGTTCAACGACTGGAGCTTCGACTACCGGCGCCTCGACTGCCGGTGCTTCGGCGGCAGTAGCTTCAGCCAAAGACTTAGCGGCAGAATCGATTGCGCCGCAAACTGCGCGCGAAGTAATCGTTGCCGAGGTAATAGCATCGATATCGCCGCCATCCTTCTTGACTTTCAGGCCAACGCCGCTCTTGCCTTCGAACTGCTTGATAAATTCAGGCTTTTCGAGATTCATTCCAAGGCCTGGAGTTTCTGCGATTGGCTTAAGGACCGAATAGCAAACGACTGTCATCTTATCGGCTTCAAATCCGACCATAAGATTGATATCGCCGCCATATCCGTTTGGATCTGTTCCCTTTACGGCATAGCCTACTACATTGCCTTGAGCATCTTTGCCGACGAATATATCGCCTGTTTTTTCGATTGCCTCGACGCCCTTCGGCATAACAGCCTTCGCCGCTTTCTCGGTGTTCTTAATGGTAATTTGGGCGATAGGCTCTTTCGTCAAAGTATTTACGAAGGCGAGCACACCGGCACAAACCGCAGCAATAAGCGTAAGGCTCAATACAAGACCAAGTATATTTTTCATCGAAAAATTCTCCTTTTATTTTGCGCCAAACGGCTTAGGCTGGGTCCAACGGTTGATAAGCGGGCAAACGGCATTCATGATGAGAATCGCGAACGAGCAACCTTCTGGATAGCCGCCGAACTGACGAATCAGCATGCAGAGAAGTCCGCAACCGAAACCGAATATCAGCTTACCCTTGGCAGTAATCGGGCTTGTTACATAGTCAGTCGCCATGAAGATAGCGCCGATCATAACGCCGCCGGTCAATACTTGCATCATTGCAGGCGCGCCGCCCGCGAAGAGCGAATATACAAAAACCGTCGCGAGGAATGTAACAGGGATATGCCAAGTAATAACCTTGCGCCAAAGGAGGTATGCGCCACCCAAGGCGAGCGCTATCGCCGAAACTTCACCAATGCAACCGGGGATATTGCCAATTGCCATATTCCAAAGGCTCGGCACCCCGCAGCATGCGGAATTGCAAAGGCCGTGGGGCGTTGCCGAAGCAGTGGCTTCTGCCGCGAACCACGTCTTCATTGTTGCAAGAGGCGTTGCCGTGGTTATGGCATCCGGGGTTCGCCACCAAAACGGCTTGAGCCAAGTCGTCATGGGACCGGTGAATGAAATAAGCATAAATGCGCGTGCGGAAAGCGCCGGGTTGAAAGGATTCATCCCAAGGCCGCCGAATACCTGCTTCGATATGCCAATCGCAAACACCGAGCCGACGATTGCCATCCAAAGAGGAATGCCCGCCGGCAAATTCAGCGCGAGCAAGAGGCCCGTAAGGACGGCGGAAAAATCCCCTATCGTATTATTGCGGCCCATCGCCAGACGGCACAAGGCTTCCGTTGTGACGCATGTCGCTACGCAGACAAGAATCGTCCAAACCGCCGGCATTCCGAAGAAAAATATTCCCATGAATGTAGTCGGCAACAAAGCGATAATTACATCGAGCATCAAACGCGAAACCGAAGAATCGGCGTGAGCGTGCGGAGAGCTCGAAAGTACGAAATGTTCCTGTGTATCTTTTGGTTTCATAATATCTTTAAGCCTCCTTCTCTAGTTTGCTTTGGCGCCTTCGGCCTTCTGTTTTTCCTTTTCCGCCGCCGCCTGGGCGGCGGCACGTTCTGCGGCCATCCTTGCGCGGATTGAAGCTTTCGCGCGGCGGCAGAATTGAGTAATCGTTCTGTATGCAGGGCAGCCGAAGGAGCACGCACCGCATTCGATACATGTCATTACATGCGCATCTTCCGCCGTCTTTACATCATCTGCTTCCATCGCCTTGGAAATTTCGGCAGGGTTCAGATTCATCGGACACGCCCTGAGGCAGCGTCCGCAATTGATGCACGCCTGCGAAGAATACTGGAATACTCTTGATGGCGAGAGGAGCAATAAGCCGCTAGTAGTCTTGGTAGTTCCGATATCGAGAGTGGAAACGGCAAAGCCCATCATCGTTCCGCCGGAAATTATTTTCGCGGGCGGAATTTTTTCGCCGCCGCAAAACGCCACGAGGTCGGAATATTTCGTTCCGCAAGGCGCAAGAATATTCTTTGGCGTTGCGACTGCATCGCCCGATACTGTCGTTACGCGCTCCAAGAGAGGCTCGCCGAGTTCTACCGCATCTGAAATCGCGGCGACGGTGCCGACATTTTCTACGACGCACCCTACATCGATAGGCAGGGCCGGCGGCTCAGGGACAATCCTCTTTACCGTAGCGTAAATCTGATGCTTTTCACTGCCTTGCGGATAAAGGACAGGAAGAACTACGATTTCGACATTTCCTTCGATATCCGCGAAAGCTTCTTCCATCGCCTTGATCGCCTCGGGCTTATTAGCCTCGATTGCAATTCTCACCGCCGGCATGCCGAGGATTTTACGCATTATTTCGACGCCAAGACGAATTCTCGGCGCGCGCTCGAGCATTACGCGATAGTCAGCGGTAAGATAAGGTTCGCATTCAGCGCCATTCAAGATTAGATATTCGCATCTCTTGCCGGGCGGCGGGCTGAGTTTTACATTCGTCGGGAATCCCGCGCCACCCATTCCGCAAATACCGGCTTCCTCTACGCGTTTAAGGAGCTCTTCTTTCGTTGCGGTTTTCCAATCAAGCGGCGGAAGGATAGGTCCTTTCGGCGCACTTGGGGTTGGAGTTTCGGTACCTTCCGCCAGGGCTTCTTCTTTGGCGGTCGTATCGAGGATTACCGCATCTGCCATACCACCGGCAGGCCCGAGGCGCTTTTCGATCGCCTTTACCTTGCCGTCGGCGCTTGCGCGAACACAGACGGAAATAAAACCATTCTTTTCGCCTATCAATTGCCCGCGCTTTACGAAATCGCCGACTTTAACAAGGCATTTCGCCGGCGCGCCTAGATGCTGACTCATCGAAATCACCAACTCTGCAGGGGTAGCGAGTTTTTCAATCGGTTGGTTGCGCGCAAGTTCCTTGTTGTAATCGGGATGCACGCCGCCTTTGAATTTAAATTGGCTCTTAACAGTCTTCATAATCTTAAACTCCCTTTATCTCGCTATTCATTAGTGGCCAGACTCGAAATGAGCATCTTCAATCATGCACTTCGCAGGGCACTTGGCGACAATCATCGCATCAGTCGGGGGATTGGAATAATTGACTTTCGCGAGGAAGCCCTGGAATGTAAAGTGGCCAGCTTCCTTGCCGCCGGAATTCTTTTCGCAAAGATGGCAACCCATGCAGCCAACCCCGCATACTTTACGGACATTCGGCCCCTTATCGGGATTGTTGCAAAGAACATGTATCGTTGCAGATGCCGGCACAAGCTCAATCAGCTTCTTCGGGCAAACTTTTACACACTTGCCGCAACCAATGCAAAGGCGTTTATCGACTTTCGCCAGGCCATCGGCTACAGAAATCGCGCCTTTCGGACAGACGTTCGCGCAAGCGCCATATCCAAGGCAACCATATTTGCACCCTTTATCGCCGCCAGCCGTCATAGCGGCCGTCGCGCAATCGCAAATACCGTTATAATCGCCGATTCTAATCGCTTCGCTCCTCGTTCCGCAACATTTGACTAGCGCTACGCGCTTTTCCGTAGCTTCAGCGGCAACGCCGAGGATTTTTGCGATAGCCGCGGCACATTCATCGCCACCCGCGGCACATGCGCCGTTGGGCGCGGTTCCCGCTACCAGCGCGCGCGCATACGCATCGCACCCCGCGAAGCCGCATCCGCCGCAATTCGCGCCAGGCAATACCGATGTAAGCATACCGATTCGAGGATCTTCGCGAACAGCGAGATATTTATCGGCAAGCGCAAGCGCAATAGCGGCGACAAGACCAATGCCGGCAATACAAACAATAGCTATAACCATATCCAAAAACCTCCCAGAATATCAATAAGGCATTTTTACGAGACCAGAAAAGCCCATAAAGGCAAGCGAAAGAAGTCCGCCGGTGACCAGGGCGATTGCAATCCCTCTAAAGCAACGGGGCGGGTCGGCATGGGCGAGTTTTTCGCGAATACCCGAAAAAATCACTAGCGCAAAACCGAAACCGAGGGCCGCCGCAAAACTGAAAAATACGGCTTCGCAAAATCCAGTCCCTTGCTTGCAGTTGATTTCCGCCGCACCCAATACTGCGCAGTTCGTCGTAATCAGCGGCAAAAAAATTCCAAGCGCAGCATGAAGCGGAGGCAAAAATCTCTTCATCGCTATATCGATGAACTGAACAAGCGAGGCTATGACCAAAATAAACGCCAATGTATGAATATACCCAAGATTGTTTGGCGTAAGAAGATAGTGGTCAAGACACCACGTTACAGCCGAGGCAATAGTCATGACAAACACGACCGCCCCGGACATCCCTAGCGCAGTCTCGGTTTTCTTCGAGACGCCCAAAAACGGGCAACACCCCAAAAAGCGGCTGAGAACGAAATTGTTCACCAAAACCGCGCCTACCAGTAACATTAGATAATAACTCATAGCAAGTATATTTTAGCATTATTCTTGTATCAAATCAAGGGCATCCCAGTCGATTTCCCCAGAAAAAACTCTCTTGACAGGTCCAGTGAGAGTTAGATTGGAAAAACAATTCCCCTCGCTCACCCCGTCTATTATTAAATTATAGCCTAGGGATGTCTTTACATGGACAGGGAATTCGAGCCCATAATCGGCTACTCCAATTACAGCCGCTGCAATCGACCCCGTGCCGCACGCGCCAGTTTCCGCCTCTACTCCGCGCTCATAGGTCCTAATCGCCAAACGGTTGGGTTGACGATAGCTCACGAAATCCACATTCGTGCCATCGGGTTCGAATTCTTCGCTGTTGCGGATTCGACGGCCTTCATTTTCTACATCTACTTTCGAGAGATTCTCGACCGGGATAATCTTATGGGGAACGCCAGCGACTACGAAATCATCTGCGAAATCCTTAGGAGCAGGGACTTCTACCTTGACGAGACCCGGCTCGAGAATTTCGGCTTTCACGATTCCCGCGGCCGTTTCGAATTGCATAATATCCGATTTCGCTGCGCCGATTTCACGTGCGAACGCCGCAACACACCTCGAACCGTTGCCGCACATTTCGGCTTCCGTCCCATCGGGATTGAAAAAGCGCATCTTGAAATCTGCGATTGCGGATTTTTGAACGAGTATCACCCCTTCGCAACCGATTCCATCGGGACGAGACGCCATGGTCGCGATTCTGCGATGATCCTCTATCGGAAAATCGCCTTTCATATCGTCTATGAGAAGGAAATCGTTCCCCGCCCCATGCATCTTTACGAAATGTATAATTTTCATAGCGCCCTATCTCCCCTTCTCTTTTTATAATCCCAAAATCGCGTTATACCACTGGATTTGCGGAATTTGAAGAGTATTTCCGCCATTTAGTTCCACCAAATCGCTCAAAATATCGAAAGCTTCGTCCAAAACGATATCATCGCTCTTTAACTGATTGCGACGGCGGCGAGATTTCTTTTCATCGCTAGAATTCGAGTTTTCAGAATCGGAATCGCTTTCGGCGAGTTCCCGGTCTTGCCGCATCATTTCGAGCCGTGCTTCGCGCTCGAGCGGCACAAATTCCCTTTCGCCGACAGCCTTCATGCCATCTACATGCGAGATGTGTTTTTGATACCTTTCATTCTCGGCAAGTCTTTTCGCGCTTCTTTCCTGGAGCTCGGGAATAAAGCTATCGAGATTCCAGCATTTGACGAAATCGGCTTTGCGTATTTTCGTAAATGGCAGCGCGTATGTGAGTTTATCTTCTCCCAAATCGAGCGAATCGAGGAGCGACGGCAAGCGTATATCGGAAGCTACGCCTTTGACTTGGGTGGAGCGTCCGTCGATTCTATAGAACCTAGCTGTAGTGATTTTTACCGAGCCATATTTTTCGGGCCCCATGCCAAGGACGGTCTGAACAGTCCCTTTGCCATGAGATTGCGTATCGCCGAGGACGATCGCCCTACCCGTATCGCGAAGATGGCCTGCGACGATTTCGGAAGCAGATGCCGAAGCGCGGTCGATCAATACGACCATTGGTTTTTTGAAGGCTACAGGATTGCCGCGGGGGATAGAAAGAGGTGAAACGCTTCTCGTATCGCGAATCTGCACAACTGGGCCGTTCGGCACGAACAGCGCGCTTAGCATGACTGCTTCACGGAGCGACCCTCCGCCATCGCTGCGCAAATCGAGGACCAGCCCTTCGACATCCTGTGCGTTGAATTGCGCGACAAGCTTCGCGACATCGTCCGCACAGCTGCGATAGCCCTCTTCGCCGGGATTTTTATCCATCGAGCCATAGAAGCTCGGTAAATATACATAGCCGAGCTTTCTTTCGGTGTCTCCAATCGTCACGCGCTCGACTCTGCCGGTCGCCGCCTGGTCTTCGAGCTTGATTTCGTCGCGCACGAGCTCGATCATTTTTACAGTCGCGCCGGATGGGTCGCTGCGGGGGATGATTTGGAGTGTGACACGCGTGCCTTTAGGTCCGCGGATTTTGCGTATCGATTTCTTGGTCGGCTGCCACATTATATCTTCGAGCTCGCCATTTTCCTGCTTGACGCCGATGATTTTATCGCCTTCCTGAATACGGCCATCTTTATCCATCGGCCCGCCAGGCATGATTTCGGCAATCTTCAGCGCGCCATCATCCATTCCCAAAACCGCCCCTACTCCGCATAGCGAAAGGTTCATATCCATATCGAAATCTTCTTTCGATGCCGGCGACATATAATCGGAATGAGGGTCGTATGCACGTGTTACGCTCGAAAGATAATTTTGCAATATCGCCTCTTCATCTGGTTCGCATAGCACATGATAATATTGCCTGTATTTCTTTATGAGATTTTCCTCAGGAGTAAGCTTGGGGTCGTCGCCGTATTCATCTTCGCCTTCTTGCGTTTGAGAACCATTTACGGCAGCGATTTCACCCTTCAGGATTTCGCCGGAAATGGATTCATCCTTCGTTACATTGCCTTTTGCGGCTTTTTCTTCTTCGTCCAGAACTCGAGCGAGAGTCTGCGCAAGAACCTCGTTTTTCAGTCTGCGGACCCAATATTCCTCGGCTTCTTCCTTCGTCTCGGGCCATGGGGCATCTTTGCGCTTGATGCGATAGGTTTCATTCGAGGTAAAATCCCAATTCGCGGCCGCGAGAAGATTCGTCGCGAAATCTATCCGCTCATTCAGTCTTTCGCGATATAATTCATATACCTCATAGCCGAACGAGACATCGCCGGCGCCCAATTCATCATCGATGGTAAATTCGTGATTCGCCAATTTTTCGAGGTCGCTCTTCAAAAACACCGAATGGTCGTAATCGTAGTAAGTAACTAGATTCGTCCAAGCCCTCTGCGAAATCTGATCGTCCAGCGGCTGTTGCAAGACATGGTATCTCGGGAGCATTTTGGCAAGGCGCTGGCCGATTTTGCCGTAATAGCTTTTGGGTGCGGCCTTAGGCGCCTCGGCTTTAACCGCGGGCGATTCCTCCTCGGCGAAAGCGAACAAGGGGAAAAGGGACAAAATCAAAATCGTGATGTTTTTCATGCTATATTCTCCATCAGTGAAACGAGTCTTTCTTTTTCGGGCTCAGCGATAATTATCTTATCGGTCGAAAAGCTCTTTTGCAGTTCACTTGAATTTATGATTACCGCGCCTTGCACTTCGGCTATATGCGCGCCAAAAGTATCGCTGGCGAAGGCCAAGACTGGGGTAACTGGCCCCATCCAGCCGATTTTCGCAAGTTCTGCTTTGACGAGAGCTGCTTCCTTCAAGACCTGTTTTAGCGGCGGACGCGATGGCAACTGGCCATCGAGGAGGATGTGACCTTCTTCAACCGTCACCGCGCCTTTCCAATATTTCGTTTCGATCGCGAATACGCCAGGCGGCCCCACGACGACATGATCTACATGAACGCCACGCGCGATGAAATCGTTAAATACGTCATATTTATCCGATAGATTCTTAAGGATAGATGAAACTTTCTCTTCACCCCTTGCGCCGATATAAAAACGCCTTACTTTTATGGCTCCGCGATGAAGACTCCAGCCGACCAGGCCAAGGGCCGCGCCAAGAAAAAGCGCGGACCACATATCACGCTTGGCGACCAAAAGCGCAAGCGAAAAGCCGCTGAGAAAGATTCCCAGCCCCAGCGGCCAAAGTCCTAGAATTGCGCCTTTTACGCGCGCCCATTCGCCTGCTATACCATGAATCCTTGCCATATCTTCTCTTTCGATAAATCTTAAATTTGTATTTTCGCCTTGCCCTTGCTTTGGGGGGTAAAGGATTTTATTTTTGCAACAATCGAATCCACATCAAGATGATACCTCTTTTCAAGCTCGGCCGTTTTGCCATGAGGAATAAATTCATCTGGCCAACCGAATTTCAAGTCTGCGCCAATCGATTCGCCAAGGCCGCCGGCGACGCACCCGTTTTCTATCGAGGCGATTCGCTCGCCTTGCTCCCGGTATCGCGATAAGCTTTCTTCGTCAAACGGCTTGATATACCTGGAATATACGGCTTTACCCCCGACGGCTTTAGCGACATCGCACGCCTTTTTATACATATCGCCGCAGGCATAAATCACCCATCCGTTTTCTTGTGGTGTAAATACTTCCTCGGTAAATGTTTCCGGCTCGTTTCCGGTTGGTGCAATCCCTCTAGGATAACGAATCAAGGTTGGACCCTTCCTTTCGAGGGCTTCTTTCAGTAGCGCCTTCAGGTCGGCAGCGTCCTTCGGCTGGCATATCGTAAGATTCGGTATGCATTTAGTCATCGCGATATCGTAAAGGCCCTGGTGGGTTACGCCATCTTGACCTACTACACCAGCGCGATCGACGCAAACGACGACCGGCAAATTCGCAATAGCGATATCGTGCAAAAGCTGATCGATCGCGCGCTGGAGGAATGTAGAATAAACGGCGATAACGCTCTTCATGCCGCCGGCGGCGAGTCCCGAAGCAAACGAGAACATGTGACCCTCGGCTATTCCCACATCAAAGAATCGTTCGGGATAAGCTGAAGCAAATTCTTCGAGACCCGTCCCATCTTTCATGCCGGCGCTCAACGCGACTATCTTTTCATCCTCGGCGGCGAGGCTCGCTAGCGCCTCTCCAAACGCACGCGACCAAGTATATGCGTTTTTCGCTTTTTCCAAAAATGCGGCGGGGTTGGCGATATCGAATGGGCCGGGACCATGCCAGCTCGTTGGATCCTTTTCTGCGACTTGCCAGCCTTTGCCTTTTTTCGTTACGACATGCACGATTACGCTTCTTGATTCCTGCTTTGCGACGGCAAACGCCGCCCGCAAAGCTTTCACGTCGTGACCATTCACAGGTCCAATATATCTAAAGCCGAATTGTTCGAAAAACGAATCTGCCAAAAACCAAGATTTGATTCTCGCCTTGAAGCGGTGGACAAATCCGTAAAGGAAGTAAAGCCTCATAGCCTTACCCCAGCGGCGTGCGGCGTTTTTCAGTCTATTGTATCTTGCGCCGGCGATTAGCCGCCCGAGGAAACGCGAAAAGCTGCCCGCGGGCTTGGAAATACTCATTCCGTTATCGTTGAGAACGAGTATTACCTTCCCTGCCGCGGCGCAATTGTTAAGCGCTTCTAGGCTTGTGCCGTTTACGAGAGAAGAATCTCCCGTTATCGCAACGACATGATAATCTTTATGTTGCAGCTTTCTCGCAGTGGCATAGCCTTCGGCAATAGAGAGCGCGACTCCTGCATGCCCCGCGATCGCCGCATCGCATTTCGATTCCAGCGGATTGGGAAAGCCTGAAATGCCGTCAAGCTCGCGAAGAGTGGAAAATTCTTTCGCCCTTCCCGTCAAGATTTTCCACGCATAGGCTTGATGACCTACATCCCAAATTATTCTATCACGCCAAGGGTCGAATTCTTCTCTGAGGGCGATGGCGATTTCCACAGCGCCGAGAGAAGAAGCCAAATGCCCGCCGTGCTTCGATACTTCATCGAGGATTCTCGCGCGAATCTCTTCCGGGCTCATCATTCTTGCTCGCCCCTTTCTTCGTCTTCGCGCAACTTCAGAAGGACCAATGTGGTCGCGTGCTGGCCGAAATCCTCCTCTTTCATCACCATTTCATATCTGCTATTCAGAAGGCGGGCGAATTCCAGTTGCTCTTCCAGCGGCCTTTCATCGCATTTTGGCGGATTTATCGCAAAAGTATAACCGCTGACAGCCGCAATCTTCGCATCGCTCGTCGTAATCAAGCGCCGCCATTCATCGCTTGATAGCATGCTGAACGGCCCCATTTCCAGTCCCTCGGGCACCTTGCGGTTTGTCTCGATGGCTAAATACAAATCTTGCGTGAAAATCGTCTTGCCGCCGGGATCGATGCTCTCGATGGCATAAGCAACTTCTTGCAATTGCGCAAGCTCGCTCGCAGGCTTGACGAGGGTCCAGAATCTATCGTGGCCGTTAGTGGTCCATTTTTCCAAAAGAGGACTTCCGAATGATGCTGCCCAAGTCATACCGAGGGCCAATAGTACGATTCTTCCGGCGCCAATGGTCGCTCTTGAAAGGAGCTTGACCGTAACGACTACCGTCAAAAGCCCCATTATCGGCACATTGTAATCTTCATAGGGGAAAGGCGCAGCCATTTGCGAAAGAAATATCGCGAGGAATACCGCAATCATTACCCTTAGAGAAAATTTCACATCGGAATTTGCCTCGAGCTCCAAATCCTTGGCTCTGATGTTGCGGAAAATTTCCATACCCAAAAGCACGAATATCGGCGCATACCATCTCACAAGCCTGCTCAAACTGCCGACGACGAAAATTACATCGAATCCCTTGCGCGCGGCGTGATACTTCTGCGCGGCTATAAGGCCGGCGAGCGATTTCGGGTCTAAGATGAACGGACAATACAAAACCGCGAGTCCCAACGCCCCGCCTAGACCGAATGCGAGGAATGCAAAGCGATATTTCTTGAACGCTATCAATAGCGCCACGCCGGCGACCGCGAGCGCCGCGCCGAGAGTAATTCGCGTGCCTGCCGCAAACGCAAGCGCCATGCCGGAAACGAACAGAAGCACTCTGGATAGAACTAGCCGGCGCTTGTCGTTTAGGCGCGTAAGGCTAAACGCGTAAAGATACATGCCGACAGATAGAAAAAATCCGCCAAGCGCATAAGTCTTGGGGATTGAGGTATAGTAGACATGATAAATATTGGAGCCAAGCAAAAGGAATGTAACGAGCGCCGCCGCGCCTTTGCGCTCGCCGAGCGTCAATAGACGCGCCAGCGCCATCGTGAATATGAGAGCCGATAATCCTATTATACTTGTTATTATCCTCGCGCCGATTAAACCGAACTTTTGCCACACGCCACAAAATACGGAATATGCAATCGGCAAGAGAGGCCCTTGGGTAAAGAAGAAATCGCGATATGGAAGCTTGCCTTCATTCACTAAATTCGCGGCATAAAGATACCAACCCTCATCCTGATTCAACCCTCCGAGCCAAATCGAGGCGAGTGCCAAAACCAAAAAAGCAAACCCAGCTAGTATCCCATAGCGCTTCATGAGCTTACATTATACCATATTTAGCCCTAGAGGTCTACCCCCACGGCTATTTTTCCGCTTTTTCCGCTCTCAAGGCAAGTATCATCCATTTTGCATCGTGGGAGTAGTCGACTTTGAATTTACTCCTCGCGGCGCGCTCGAAAATGCCGGCTAGACCGAAGTGCCCCGTCTCGGGTCCTAATGCCGATTTTGCCTCGAATGGCGCGCCGTTGTTCTTTACATGCAATATAAAACCGCCGTTTTCGCTCTCGCGAGATGAAATTTCGATTTCAGAAGCCTTTCCATGCTTTATGGCGTTTGTTATGGCCTCTCTCACGATTGATAACAGATCTTGGAATCTACGTGGCGCGAGGCGCTCCGGCAAGCCTTCGAGAAAAGCTTTGCAACTAATCTTACCTTGGTGATTTAAGGCTGTAGCGACTTCTCTTAGCGCTTCTTCCGGCGATTTTGTGGTTGCTTCGTCGCTTCTTAGATTGTAAACCGCATCTCTTACCTGAACTTTGGTGTTCGCTAAAACCGTGCTCGCCCGCTCGAGAGTTTCGCGTGTCGCCTCGGGCAACACGTCATTTTGAAGAGTCGAAGATATCAGCAATTTCACGCACGCTATGTGCTGTTCAATCGTATCGTGCAAATCTGCCGCCATGCGCTTTCGTTCGGCCGCGACTGCATTGATTTTCATCTTTTCGTTCTTGGACCTAATCCAAGCGACAAAAGATATAAGGAATGCACAAAGCAAGAGCGCGCCGCCTATGTATATTGATATAATGTGCCAATCATGTTCTTTATCATGAACAATATTTATACCTTCTTCATTTTGTACTTCGACTACTCGTGCCGCAAATCCGCCTGCTCCATCGGGAATCGGGAATACACAGCCGGTAAGCCTTGCAACCTTGTTTTTATATCTGCGTTTGTCTAGTTTGCCGGGCACTCTAACCATGGCGACCGCCCCATCCGGCAGCCTTACCCTTAATACGGTAAACTCCCTGCAGCCATATTTTGCCGCCTCGTGGCTTACGCTTATTATCTGCCCCTCTACTATTACGCGGCGTAAATCCAGCTGACCTTTTCTAAGCCGATCGTAGCGGACAATCGTCTCGAAATCGATATCGAGAGTATTTACTCTCACATAAGAATCCGCTCTTATCGAAAGACCTATATCCGTAACCATTGTGTGGCCGGCAACCCAAACCTGGTCACCCTCTTGAGGACGCGCTATTTTTTCATCCAAATAAACCGGAATGCCGAATCTATATGGTTTATCGGTTGCCGCAACGACAAAAAGCCCGGGCCTGATATTGGATACGTGAGTAACTATTCCGCAGAGAGTCGAAGCTTGATTCGCGTTATCTACCGTATTCGAAAGCGAAGTAAGCCTGTAAAATTCAGCTGTTTCGGAACCAAAGAGGCAATGCGCCGATAAGATAATTACAAGCGAGAAAAAGATTCTTTTCAAACTCATTTCGATACTATCCCTAAATCCACGGCTTTCAATACGGCGCTAATTCTATCTGTAACTTCAAGCTTTGCGAAAATATGGCGGATATGCTGCTTAACGCCGCTCATGGTCATATCAAGCTCGTATGCAATCGATTCATTATCGCTGCCATGGGCCATCATCTCAAGGACATCCAGCTCTCGGCGAGTCAGAGTACCGACCGACCCCGTTTTCATCGCCAAAAGTTCCTTTACGGATTGCGGAATATACTTATCGCCTTTCGCGACAATCTTGATGGCATTATAGAGGTCGTCGGAATCGCGGTCTTTCATCAAATACCCGCGCGCACCTTTTTTCAAAGAATGATAAACATCCAGGAACGAAGAGCTTGTGGTAAGCATGAGGACTTTTAGATCCGGGAACTCATGCATAAGCTCACCAAGAACAGTTACTCCATTGCTCCCTGGCATATAGACATCCAGCAAGAGCACATCAGGCTTGACCTCGCGTACAAAATCTATCGCACCATCGCCGTTTGCAAGTTCGCCGACAAAATCAAGTTCGCCATCGCGTCCGATTGCGTACTTTAGGCCCATGCGGACAATTGCATGATCATCGATAATCGCTACTCGTATCATATTCTCTCTCAGAATTATAATACGAATATTTTAGCATATTTGCCCAATGAGTGCAATAGGCAATCTTGTATATTTTACTAACGGCACAACTCCAAAACGAGTAGAGCGAAAGATGTGCAAAGGACTTTATCGCCTTCCCAAAAGCGATTGTTGTCGTTTACCCAGCTGCCGTCTGGGTTTTGAAGCGAAATCACTTTTGCGGCAAGTTCCTTCTTCCATTCGTGCTCGCCTACTTTTTCAACTTTCGCGGCCGTAAGAGCGCGCGAGAGAATATCGAAATAGTAGAATAGCCCCTGGTTGCCCATTCCCGGATTTTCATCAAGCGACCAATATTTTTCGCAGTATTCCAGCGACTGGCGGACTCGCGGGTCGCCGCGATCAAGCTTCGCGTGGCACATTGAAAGCACTGCCGCGTAAGTCATCGAACCATACGCCCTCAGGGTAACTCGACCTTGCGCGTTAGTTTCTACCCCGCCTTGCGGAGTGCGCTCGTTATACGCCGCGCCTCCGGCGCTCTGGCCTTCTTGACTAATCAAATTACTTACGAATTGCAAAGCCCGATCCCAATCCACATCAACCTTTTTTGAACCAGTGCGCACTTCTTCAAGCGCGGCCGTGCGATGCATCGCGTCAAGCGCATACGATGTATTCGATAGGTCTGCGTAGCGCCGGCGAGAGATTTTGTCGTAGCCGAAGCCGCCGGCCATCGTATCGTCGCCCGTCAGCTGGCTTGAAGCGATATATTCACGCGCCTTCAGCATCGGCGCGGTCGGAGCGATGCCGCTTTCATAAAGAGAGCTTAGACAAACCGATGTATTGTAATTCCCGAGTCCACTCCCGCCGCGACCTGGTTTCGGTATGTAAAATCCGCCATCTTCCCTCTGAGTAGAAAGAACGTATTTTACACCCTTTTCAATGGGAGAAGAAGTTATTGCCTTATCAAGCCCCGAGCCCGAAAGCGCCCAGACAGGTAGCGCCGTCAAAGCTGGCATTTGTTTATCGCTCCAATACCCTTCCAAAGATTGATTCGCAAGAAGGAATTGCGCGCCTTTTTGTATCGCTTGTTCGAGTGCTTCATCTCCGAAAGCGGCGAGCGTCGCCACCGCCGCAAGTACCGTAGCAAAAAACCTTTTCATTGTGCAGACTCTCCTACTTTTATTTCACCGATATTTACTTTATTCTTCGGCTTAGATAATCTCATTGTCAAAATCTCGCGCTTTTCAGCCGCTGTTCCCCAGTCGGTGTAGACTGTCGCCGAGACAGTCGTCGCGCCCGTAAGAGCTGTCTGGTGCGAGGCGTAGTAGTTCGCGAGAATTCTGAATACACCAGAGCCTTCTTTACGCAAATATTCTTCAGGCCCGTAACCACTCGTTACATCTTCGCTGACGAATCCGCCCGTAGATGTGCGGCGATGGCCGTAATAAGCCTCTTCGCCATCAGGTTCGAGGACATGCAAATCGACATCCGTCTCGTCGGCATCCCACGAAAGAACGATCCTTATCTTTACCGGGAGATCGCGGCGAAAGGCCGAGTCGATTTCTGGCGAAACCGGCTTTGCGCCATCGCGCCACTCCTTGGAATCGATCCACGAAATCAACGCGTTCAACTCTTCAAGCGCGAAAATGCAGATTTGGCGATCGTTTGAACGCACCGCGCTGCGGCGGGCCGTCGGACGGAATGCGGCAGTCTTGAGAAGATTCATTGCCTCTTCCAGCTGCTTTTTCGATTCGGCGTCCATAATCCCGCAAAGATTCTTGCCGCTCTCGGAAAGTACTAGCGCAAGATCGCGTCTGGAATGGCCCTCCTCAGGACGCAACCTGAGTGCATGGCGGAAACAAAGAATCGCCTCCGGATAGCAACAAGCTTCGCGAAGACGCCAACCCATCGAACGCCAAACCGCAGCTTCTTCGAGCTTGAATTCCGCCATATTGGAAAGAATCCTTATCGCTTTGGCCCGCTCGCCTTCTCCCTTCGAAAAGAAGAAGCTCGCGACATCCATGAAGAAGGCTGGGGACGAGCCAAACTCATCCTTGAGCTTGAGATATTCCGCGTATGGGTCGCTGGCCGCTTCGATTTTCTTGAGATATTCAGCATCTGCCTTCCACGGCTTTATCGTAATCGTCGCTCCGCCACCGCCGGCCTGGGCCGGGGTAGCGGCTGGTTCGCGCGCTGCGCTCCTCGCGGAGGCGTAGGTCGCACCGGGAGAGCGCGAGCCTTGCACGCTTCTCATGCGCACGGGCCAACTTACTTCAGCCACAACTTCGCCATCGATAAAACCATCTTCTTCATCCGCCGCTGCCGCCATGGCCCTCGGCGCCGGCATACCATCCACAGGTTCATCCGGCGCACCGCCAAAACCGCGCGCGGAAGAATTGCCGTCGAAGAGTCCGCTCTTCGGCGTGCGCTTCGGGGGAATCGGGTCCTTCCACCATTTTACTCGCTCTTCCCATAGCGCGAGGAGCGACTGCTCGTGCTGCGCAAGGTCTTTGCGCGCGGCAATTTCGTCATCTTCCGCCCTCATTCGGCGCACCCATTCATCGTGGAAAGCTAGCGATGGGTGAGGCTCGATTTTGTGAGTTATATACTGCTCGAGGTTTTCGAGAACGATTAGACTCGTTACGGCGCTGGCAACGCCATACTTTCTGCCGAGGGCGAGGAATTCATCTTTGCGCGCTTCGGCTTGGCTTGCGAGATCTTTAACTCTATCTGCCGCCCAAGCTGTCGCAAGAAGCGTAGAAGCCTTCGCCTCGACGCCTTCCGGCAACGCCTCGCCTATCGCGAGCTTGCGAACCGTGACCGCGCGCGCCGACGCATCTGCGCGGCTCGCGATTGTTACATTCTTCAAATCTTCATAGCGAGATTTCTCGAGGTCGAGAGTATCCATTTCGTCCGTGAAGAGCAAAATGGGCATCTCCGCCGCCGAAGCGGAGCATTCTGCGTTCGAATATTTCTTCGCGATTTCTTCAAGCATCTTCTCTACGGCGAGGCTCGTGCCGCCATCGTAGACTAGCGAATCGACGAGCGAGAGAACTTCGGCACGCGTCTTCACGAAAGCGCCATTATCGCAGAGAGTATTCGAAAACGGCGCAAAATACCAGTCGCCAGTCTCAGGCAGAGCTTCGAGGCGCTTGCGCCAATCGCCGGCAAAATCTTTCGTGCTCGAGCTTGCGTCGAAAAGAATCACGCCGCGCGAAAACGCCGCAATTTTCGCGCTGACCGATTGAACCTGAGCGTTTTCGGTTGAAGCGACGCCTTCGAAAATATCATCGCCATCCTTTTCGTAAACTTTCGTCGCTACGGGATTCTCGAGAGGTATAATATAATCGACCGATGCGCGGCGCGGAGTATTCGGCAAGAGCGGGAATATGCGCGTTTTCCAGATATTGCCCTTCACATGTTCGACGATGCCTGGATCGATTCTCTTGGCCTTTTCCGATTCGAAAGCGACCCGCGCCTTTTCCTTTTCCGTCACGACGCCGGGTATCATCGTGCCGTTGATTTCAAGAGCATACGCGCAGACTGTTGCGCCATCTGGAACAGGGAACTCCAAATCGGCGCTCATCTGACGCGAGTTTGGATTCGTGAAAACGAATAGCGTCCTCACGCGCCTGTAGAGGCTGTTTTCCTCGACTACCGATTCGGTTTTTTCGATTTTTACCGGCTGTTCGCTTTTCGGCGGCTCTACTACGCGCACTGGCGGCGGCGGCTCTACGGGAACTGCAGGAGGCTGAGGTTCCGGCAAAACCTCCGGCACGGGAACTTCCTGCGCAGCAAGATAAAGCGTTGCAGACGATAATAACGCCAATAGGAATACCTTTTTCATATTTCCTGCCTCCTTTTCGTTTAGAGATTGTTATCTATTAAGAAATGTTTCTTCGATTTCACCGAGACTATCCTCGCCCGGCACGAGCGCGCGACCCATGAGGAACGCTGCTCCATCCATCGCAGCGCCGCCTTCCGGTTTCACTTCTGTAAGCATAAGCGCGGTATCGGCGCATTTTACGATCGGCCCCTTGATTCCGCGGCACGCCTTGAGGACCATACCGGGCGGCGCGAGACGCCAATCTTGCTCCATATCGCTAACGATTTCCGCCTTGAGAATCGCGAGCCTCCCCATGGAGCCTTTTTTTCGTCTGAAGCGTTCCGGCAAAAACGTATAGCAACCCGGCCACGGAGAATAGGCGCGTATTTTACGCTCCGTTACGAGAACCGGCGCGCGCCAGTCTACAAGGCCATCGGTCTTTTTCAGCTTGTGCGCGAAGGTAGCGTCTGATTCGACCTGCGGAATTTCCGGCGGCAGTTCGCCGTGCGCCATTAGCCGCAAGGTTTTGGCAAGCGTGACCCCGCCGGTAGTCGCCAAATCTTCCATAAGGCTGCCGCCCGTCGCATCGGAATAAATCGGCTCGTAGGCCTGCATCATAATCGGCCCGTCATCCATGCCGATACCCATGTGCATTACTGTTACGCCAGTGAGTTTTTCACCGGCGGCAATCGCCGCGACTACAGGTGAAGCGCCGCGATATTTCGGTAAAAGCGAAAAATGACAGTTCACGCACCCATTCGGCGGCAATTCAAGGAGTGGTTTTTTGAGGAATTGGCCAAACGCCACGACCGCGATTACATCTGGTCGCCAGGCGCGAATTTGCGCCATCGCTTCATCGGAATTTATGTTTTCCGGCGATATTACGCTTCGTATTCCATGGGCAATCGCAAACGCCTTGCATGGGCATGGCGTAACGACTTTGCCGCGCCCGGCAGGCCTATCCGGCTGGGTTACGACGCCTACGACCTCGAGCTCGCCCTCGCGCATTATTGCGCGAAGGCAAACTGCAGAAGCCGCGGCCGATCCTAGGAATACTACTCGCATATCTTCTTATACTAGGTCCCTCTTGATTAAGTGCTCGGCGATTTCCACGGCATTGAGCGCCGCGCCCCTCAATAGCTGATCGCCGGAAATGAACATATCAAGCCCCTTCTTATCGTTGCGCGAGATATCTTGGCGAATGCGCCCGGCCAATACATCATATTTCGCCGTCGCATCTAGCGGCATCGGGTAACCGCCATTCAGCGGGTCATCGACCACCTTCACGCCTTCGGATGCGCGAAGAATTTCGCGCGCCTCTTCGGGCGTTATATCTTCTTCGAACTCGAGATTCAACGATTCGGAATGCGCGCGGGCAATCGGGACGCGAACAGATGTGCAGCTAATCATCAAATCGGGCGCATGCAACATTTTGCGCGCCTCATTGCGCATCTTAAGCTCTTCTAGAGTATACCAATTTTCTTCATCGAATTTATCGATATGCGGAATCAGATTGTAGGTAAGCTGATGCTGAAAGGCCTTTACGGTAAGCGGCTTGCCGGCTACATATTCGCGAAGCTGGTTTTCTAGCTCCTCTAGTCCTGGCGCGCCGGCGCCCGACGCAGCTTGATAAGTAGATGCGATGAGGCGCTTGAGCTTCTTCGCTTTGTGGAGCGGCGCGACAGCCTCTAGCATTATCGCCGTCGTGCAATTCGGGTTCGCTATAACGCCCTTATTCCAATCGAGGTCTTCCGCGTTTACCTGCGGGACTACGAGCGGCACCTCCGGGTCTTGACGGAAGGCGCGCGAGTTATCGATCATCTTCGCGCCAGATTTCACCACCGCATCTTTCAGTTGCAATGCGACATCGGTCTTGCCTGCGAACAATACGATATCAAAGCCCGAAAAGGAATTTTCGTCTG
This sequence comes from Kiritimatiellia bacterium, assembly GCA_017447805.1. Taxonomy (GTDB): domain Bacteria; phylum Verrucomicrobiota; class Kiritimatiellia; order RFP12; family UBA1067; genus UBA1067. The sequence continues at coordinate 81,973 of JAFSMR010000046.1, forward strand.
CTTTGAGCACATGATATGTCTCGCCGAGAATCTGTTCGTCCCTTTCGCGCGAAGCGAAAACCTGCACTTTGCCGCAGGGGAAAGAGCGTTCTTTCAATACCTTGATCATCTCGGTGCCAACAGCCCCAACACCGACCAATCCAACATTATATTTTTCTTTCTTCATGATTTTTACACCAAATCCTTGTTATTTCTTCTCATCCAACCCCGAAAAGTCGAGCGTAGCGAAATAATCGTCTATCGTCTCTGCCCTACGGATTTCTTTTACATTGCCATTCGCCTCCAGTAGCAACTCGGCACTCCTGAGTTTCGCATTATATTGAAAGCCCATTGCGTGACCATGTGCGCCTGCATCGCAAATTACTACATAATCGCCGCGCTCGAGGACAGGCAATACCCTCTGGATAGCGAATTTATCGTTGTTTTCACATAGCGAACCGGTTACATCGTAAATGCTAGTCTGTGAAGACTCTTCCTTGCCGGGAACTACAATTTCGTGATACGCCCCATATAGCGCAGGTCTCATCAAATTCGCCATGCAAGCATCCAGCCCGGCATATAAACGGTATGTGTTCTTGATATGCCGGACTTTCGAGACCAAATACCCGTAAGGACCGGTAATGCATCTGCCGCATTCCATGTAAAGCTTAACCGGCTTCATGCCCCTGGACGAAATCAGCTCCTTATAGGCTTTTTCGATGCCCTTGGAAAGATATTCGATATCCATCGCCTTCTGGTCGGGCTTGTAAGCAATACCTATACCGCCGCCGATGTTGACAAATTCGAAATCTATTCCGAGCTCGTCGTGGATTTCCCCCGCGAGAGTAAATAGCATTTTCGCAGTATCGATTATATATTCCGGGTCTAGCTCATTGGAAGCGACCATCGCGTGAAGGCCAAAGCGCGTTACGCCAGCTTCCTTCATCTTTGCGTAGCATTCGATAAGCTGCTCGCGCGTAAAGCCATACTTCGCTTCTTCCGGCTTGCCGATGATTGCGTTGCCGCCTTTAAGAGGTCCCGGATTATACCTGCAGCACATAAGGCGCTTGGATAATTCTTCGGCGCACGGCTTTTCACCCCCTTGCGCGATAGATTCAAGCAGAAAATCCCAATGTGTAATATCGTCCAAATTGATTATTGCGCCCAGTTCCCACGCCTTGCGAAATTCTTCGCTCGGCGTATCGTTCGAGGTGAACATTATTTTATCGCCGACATTGCCGACTTTCTCGGCCAAGAGGAGTTCTGCCATCGATGAGCAATCTGAACCAAATCCATATTCTGTCAAAATCTTCATAATATATGGGTTTGGAGTTGCTTTTACGGCGAAGAATTCTCGCCAGCCGTGATTCCACGAAAACGCCTTTTTAAGTCGCTTGGCGTTATCGCGAATCGCCTTTTCATCGTAAATATGGAAAGGTGTCGGCCACTTGGTCGATATTTCTTTTAACTTCGCCTTATCGAACGGCAATTTTCTCATCATTCTCCTTAACTGGTCTTCAAGGCGTATTATAGCATATTTCTCTAGCGCGGTCTATAGCCCTTTGATTGAAATATTTCACCCGCCGCCGCTTCGCAATGGCGAATGGTAAGGCGGCCAAAGCGTGGCCGCCGTCGCTTAAACAACCGAAAATCCTATGTATATAAAAATGGCCGCTTGGAATAGAAGAACGTAAAATGAGGGATGTTCAACTATTCAAGCGGCCGGGTCTGCCGGGCTTTTCAGAGGGAGTGCCCGTCAGACCCAAAATCTTGTTATTCTAACGCTGCCTTGGACGGCGCAACAGCAATCTTGTAATACTTCACCGTGCCGGTGAACTCCGGAGCTGCGAGGCTGGCCGTACCGTCATCCGCCTGAACAGGCGTGCCAGGTGTCGCGCTGGCAAAGCCATCGGGCGAATCGGCCGCCTCGACCGCATACCAGAGGCCGTCAATCGCCTTTACCGTGAAAGTCGGCGTGCCGCCTTCGCCAACATTCATCGGCTCCTCCGCCGTCGTATCGATAGCCGGTTTGACACTCACTTCGCCAACCGTGGCGGTGTCGTCTAGCTCAATAGTGTAAGTGTTGCCCTCGCCCGCCGTCACCTTGAACGCTCCGGTGATATTGGTGGATGTCTTCGTGCCGCTTGCATCCGTCGCATATACGGTGACATTGTCGGTCGAAAGCGCCGTTGCGCTGACGAGCGTAGCCGATTCGCCGGTAACGACCATATTCACCGCCGTTGCCGTCGAAGGAATATTGACCGTGCCGATGGTGTCGGTTACTACGGCAGTCGTGCCGTCCATCTCGCCGGCGCTGTGGAACTTGGCAAATACAGTGGTGGTTCCGTCGTCCTCGCTCGTGTCAAGCGTCCAATAGCCGATAGATGTTCCAGCGTAGTCTGTATCAACCGTCTGCGTGCCGGTGAGCGTCACGGTGCCGGTGGTGGTGAAGAGCGTCTGGTTGCCGGTGGAGGAGGTGTCGGCAAGCGCCACGCCCATCTTCACGCCATCGGCCAGCGTCACATCAACGCCATCAAGTGCCAAGCTCGTATCCGTCACCAGCTTGCCCGCATTCACGTTGATCGCCGACCCCGACACCATCGAGAACGCCGAGCCGAGCGTGAGAGTCGAGGAGCCGACCTTGGTGAGGACAAGAGTCTCACCGCAGAAGCCTCCCTCAAGCGTGCTCGCACCCTTGTTGCCGACCTCGACATATGTGGAGGAGGTTGCATTGTTGATTGTCGTGCCGGATGCGACCGTCAAAACGCCAAGCTTCAATGGCGATGAAGCCGAAGAGCCGGACACATTGATTGTGGCCGCATAGCCTTCCGACGCTGTATTGACGCCTGTGAACTGATATGTGCCGTTTTCGCTGCCGGAAGCAACGGAGGCAAGCCCATGTCTAGTAGGCACTGTTGCGCTCCCAAACGTTATCGTGCCGCCGAAAGTCGAAGCGTTGCCCGCGAATTTGAACGACTTGCCGGCCACTGTTACCGAGCCTTCGCCGGTCAATGCGTTGGCAAAATACAAATTCGAGTTGACCTGCTGAACAGTCGATGAAGTTTCTTCCACCAGTTCGATCGACGAATTGTTTATCGTTCGATCTGCGCCATTGCCATTTGCGTCGGAGTATATGGTTCCGCCTGCAAGCTTCAATATGCCCGTGCCAAACTGATTCGAACCCGTATTCTTCGACATTCTGAATATGCCACCCGATTCAATGGTAAGCGTACCGCTAAACGATTTCATGGTGTTCCCATCGCTTCCAGATTGCAACGACACCCCGTTTGCTATCACAAGCTCGCCCGCACCGCTAGTGAGCAACGAGTTGGATCCGCGTGTGCCATACCCCGAAGTTCCTTCCAGGCGCAACACGCCATTCTCCCCGATTGCAAGCGAGGTTGTGGTCGATATGGAGTCAGCAGATATTGCCGTTCCCGAATCCACGGAAATTGTGCCGGAACCTGTTATTGCTCCCAGAGAAACTTCGGCCGATTCCGATGCCACCTTCAGCGTCCCCACGTTGGCCACGGCAATGCCCTCGATTGCATTGTCCGCCAATTCAAGAGTTCCCGCTTCGATCGAAACCGCATCCAGTATGTTTCCGGTGTTGTTCAGCACCAAAGTGCCCGCTCCGGTTTTTGTCAATGTGGCGGCAGAATTCTTGATTGCATAATCGCCGGCCAGGATGAACTTGTTTCCGCTGGACGGAGACGCGCTTATCGTGACTGGATCCACATCGGCGGTGATATTCACTGTCATTTCCGTTGTTGTTTCGTCAAAAGACGAATCTGCGAATATAACCTTGTCACCTGACATGAAGGAAGTTTCTTCCTCTCCGACAAGCCACTTGTTTGCATCGCTCCAGCTGTCGCCGCTGTCTCCTGCCCAAGTGACAGCCCCTCCGGATATTGTTGCAACATACTCGCGCGTTTCGGCGTTCAATTCAAGCTCATAGGACTGGCGGGCGGAAAGCCCTACGATTGCGATTCTAGCCATCGTGGCCGCGTCAGGCACCTTGCCTTCGGCGAATGTAAGTATCGTATGTTCGGAGGCGTCTTCCCACGTCGCATCACCTTGCACCTTGATATATGCACCATCGTCAATTTCCACATCATCGGTGAAGGCATATCCACACGGCAACACCAACACACCCTCGCTGACTGTCGTCTTGCCAGAGTATGCGGGGGCGGTCGTGAGCGTCAGCGTACCGCTACCCTTCTTCGTGAAGCCGCCGGTATTTGAGGCGGCAATAGGACTTGCCCAAGTGTAGTCAACCCCCATGTCGTCAAAACCGATTGCCGCGTCGGAAGAAGCGAACTTTGAAGATATGTCCGAACCCGTCACGCCATCGGCAAAACGGACAAAGCCCGCATTGTTCGTAAAGCAAATAGTGTTGAGCGGAACGCTTGCAGTCGATCCGAACTCCATTGTGCCGCCGCCAGACACCACAACCTTCCCAAGACCAAACAATGATGAGTCGGAGGATCCGTATGTAAGATTATTGGTAAAGACGATTCCTTCGCTGGCGACCCAATCTATGGTCCAGTTTAGAAGATAACTGGATTTAACAGCATCCAATGTCCCCGAGACTCCGCACGGCTCATTCTCGTATCCAACCTCGAATGTAATGCTGAACGGGCCTCTGTCGCCTGAATAACCATACGCTCTTAATCTGCCGTTCAACGAACCGAACTTGTATGTTTTGCCATAACCCAACGACTGGAACATATTGTATGCACCATTGCCATCCGCACGAGGAAGTGCTCCTGTCTCGTAGAAATGCCAATTAGCCTTGCTATTGTCCTGCGTGGCATCATCCATAAATCTTATGCTGTTGAACTGTCCATTCAAGCAAACCCAAGCCTCACCAGCAAAATCCGCAGTTGAACCATAGAGATAAATATAACTATCCCGGCCAGATCCAGACGACGTTCCGCCTGATGCCGCATTGAAAGTAATATTTCCATTGCCTTCAAGAGCACCGCGAATGTTGATTGTTTTGTTGGAGCCCGTCTTTATCTCGTTCGACGAATTCTCTTCGGCCACCAGTTTCGCATAAATGTTTATGTCGTTCGTTTCTTCGGTGATGGTTGCTCCATTGAGCACGAGTGTACACGTGTTGGTATTGGAAGCCGAACCATCCCATATGTTACCGCGGACGGAGAATGTTGTGACCGTTGTGGAGAGTGTGAGCGTCTTGCTGGCAGCAATGACAATGTTGCTGATGGAAATCTTGGCCGCTCCTCCGTTATCGACAACCACTGTTGCATCGTCATCGAAAGATGCAGAAATAGTGGCCGTATTCGGATACCCTGTCGTCAGGCCCCAGTTGGCAGGGGTGGTCCAGTTGGAGTCGGAGGCTTCGCCGGTCCAGTGGTAGTAGGCGTCGGTTGTCCAGGTGGTGTCGGTCTCGTCGTAGGAGGCGGCGATTTCGACGCCGTGGACTACGAAGGTGACGCCGCTCTTGTCGGTGCCTTCCGCCGTGTAGAGCAGGGTCGAGGGCGTAAGCTCCGTGGTGTTGAGATAAATCGTGTCGCCATCCTCCGCCGCAGAGACGGCAGCAGCTATCGTGGTATAGCCGGTGAACGTGCCGTCATGTTCCAGCGTGGCGACTGCGACCGAGGGTGTGATTACATACTGCGAACCCGAATAGCCGCTCGTGTAGGTGTACCAGGCGTTCGTCGGCACCGTGATCGACACCTTGGTGTCGTCCTGTTCCATATCGCCGGTTAGTTCGATGGCGGTGGTGCCGGTCACGGCATAGTCCGAATAGTCGAAGTCAAGCGAACCGTCCTCGGTGATGGTGGTGGGGCCTCCGGAGAGCGATACCACGTCGCCCTTGATGGTGACGGGCGCGCCGATCACGGACGAGCCGAAGGCGATGGTGCCGGAGCCGCCCTCGGCCAGCTGGAACGTGGCGCCAGTGCCGTTCACCGTGAGCGACTCGTACGACGCATTGGCCGCGAGGTTTACATCAATCGTGGTGGCGACGTCCGTATTGATCGTGACGGCCGCGCCGCTCGCCGGAGTGCCGGACTCGGTCGTCACGCCGGCCGCCGTAGTGTTCTCCCAGTCGGTCGCCTCGTCCTCGATCCAGTCCTCCGCCGCCGCCGTGAACGTCCGCACCGCCGACCCGCTCGGCGAAACATAGGGATAGGTGGCGGCATACACATCAACTTCCGCCTGCGTCAGCACATGGTCGTAAACGCGCAGCACGTTGATGTAGCCGGGGTCGGTGCATGCCCAGTCCGCCGTGCTGGAACCGCTGGTCGCCTTAATGTTCTTATATGTTTTATTGCCGAAGCCATTCCAGATTTGACCGCCCACATCGGCACCGACCTGCACGCCGGCCGGATGAGCGCTGGTGGTATTGAACTCCAGAACAAAATCAAGCGGCACCGTTTTCCACTTGATTCCATCTAGATAGATGGTGAAGGTGGTGGCGCTTTCCGAATCCTGCTTGGTTACGACATACGAGTGGCGGGTAGTGCGGGCGTTGGGCACCGTCATCGTGGTAAGCTCATATACATTCGACGCAATGTTATAGGCAACCACCACCTTATCAGCTTCGTCAGCAGTCGCTATGAGCAAACCATGTTGCCCCTGATAGGTTTGCCCGATATGGACAAACGTTGTTTCGTTGCTACTCGACATCTGTCCGACCACGGCCACGCTCATGGCGTTCTGCATTGAGGCGATGGTCTTGCCGGCATTCTCGATGCACGGAGCGCTGAAGAGCTGTATCGAATCGTCAGACGGATAAATCGGCAAGAACGAGCGCGAGGTGGCAACCGTGTCGCCCCGGTAGGCGAATGCCACCGTATTGGTGAATGTCAAATCGTACATCGTCGCCGCGCCGTCGATGTGCGGCGTGTAGGCGATGGTGGTGACATTGCCGGAAGTGGAGATGGAAGACGGAGTCAGCGTCGTGCCATCGGCGTAGGTGATGGTATAGGTGTTGGAGGGATTGAATGTGGATAGAACATTCGAATTGATTGCGATACTGCCGCCGTCGGCAGGGACTTCCTGAATGGTGAAAGTGCCGGCGTTGACAGTTCCACCGACGAGGAAATACGTGCCGTATGCGCCGAGGTTCAGGGTGCGGCTTGTGCCGATATTGAAGTTGAGCGTCTCGAGCGCGGTGCAGCCGGTGAGGTCAAGTGTGCCGCTGTTATCGACACCGCCGATGGTGAGGGTGGTTGCTTCCGTGTTGGATATGTTGAGCCTGGCGCCGGACGCGATTTCGACGGTGCCGGAAAGGTCGGAGACTCCCGTCAACGTAACCGTGCCGGAGGCAAGATAGAACTTCGAGCCGCTGTTCATAAACTTACTCGAATCCGACGAGAAACCTGTTGAGTCTGAATTTACCTGAACCGTGCCGGTCCAAGTGCTTTGCGTCAGATAGTCGTTGCTCGGCACCTTGCCGTTCATGATGATCGTCCCCGCCCCGCCGGAAATTACCGGAAGCACGCAAGAGGAATCTGCCAGCGTCAATGTTCCGGAAACATACGTGCCGTCAAGCGTTGTCCATGTCGCCCCGGAGGCAATCGTGGCATTACCGGCAACCACCAACTGCTTCGCATAACTGGAGTCAAACATCCAACTCGAAGAACCGCCAAAGACGACGCTATGCGAAATATCCGAAGCCAGGGTCACAGAGCCGCTGAAGTCGCTGACATCTCCAAATACGTATTGCGTATGGGCGGTACGGCCTTTTTGCAGTTGCAACGTTCCGGATCCGGACAATTTGGCGAAATATGGTTTAGTCGATGCATTACCATCCGTAAGCGTAAATGTCTCGCCGCTACCTATCACAAGCGTCGCGGCACAGTTCAGATCCGTCTTGGTGTAGCCTTTGAAGCCAGGCGCACGGATAAACGAATTGGCATTGCCATAGTTTTCAAAATTCACATAACCATGACCGGAAGTCCCGGATACATCGGCACCACAATTGTTGAGAACCACCGTTCCCGTCCAGTCGGAATCGGAGAAGATATCGACATTGGCGGTCGGAAGCGTCTTGTCGGGGAAGGAAACCGTTCCTTCGCCGGTGTACGTGGCGCTTGCAGGGGCGGTGGAGCGACTGACCGTCAAGGTGGCGCCATCCGCTACATCCACATAGCAGATGCTGCTGGCGCCAGGCGTAACATTCCAATCGAGTTCATCCCATGTAGCCGTGCCAGATGTGAGGGCAGCTTCCGAAATCACCGTGCCAGTGACCCTAAAAATGTAAACATAAGTGTTGCCAGAAGTAGTATTGTATCGAATATCTGTACTGAAAATAGACTCTCCACTAGTGTTTACAGCCCCCAACTTGATTTTAGAACATTCCGTACCTTCAGAATCGTAAAACTTAATTGACGCCGCTGTCCCGACAGTGAGAGTTGGTTCGGTTGAGAATGTATAGGTAATGGCCCATGTACCGGTGGCCAAGGCACCAGTAGAAGACGCAACGGATTTGCTTGCGGAAGTGTAAGTTCCATCGCTTGTTATTATTGCAATTTTATCAGGCTCTAAACTTGCATCATTTGCCGCAGCACGCGCAAACTGTATCTGGCTGACCTTGATTTTCGTACCAGTACAGTTTGCGAGGTCACCAGATGCAGGAAGCGTCAATGTTGTAGAACTCGGAGTCGCCTCATAGTGATCCGCTTCGCCATTATTTGTGTTGTCGATCGTGGCAATACCGCCAGATACCGATACATTTACGGCTGCCGCCCAAGCGCCGGCGGACAGCATGGCGACGAGTGCCGCTGCGGCCAGGTTTGCCATTTTCTTTCTCATCGATACCCTCCCAGTTGCGTTCCATTTTTTCATTGTAGTTTCCCTTTTATAAATGGTGTATTTATGCGCTTTTTCGCAGGGCGATACAAAAACGCCTTTGCGCAAAAGAATCTCAAAGAATAAAGCGATGCCGGAAACGCCCGGGAAAATCCCGAAGCCCTTTCCGGCGAAATCCAACAGCTGTTCAGAGAATTAAATCCGGCTAGCGGACTTCGGCGGGAGCCCC
>JAFSMR010000047.1 GCA_017447805.1 Kiritimatiellia bacterium
AACCTTAATCTTGTCAAGATCCTCAAAATCAGAGTAAGATACCACCCTCTCCTTTGAAAAAGCAATCTTCAAAAGAGGTGTTAATGGCTGTAACTTCATTTTTTGTCTTCCTATTCAACATTTGCGCGTATTATACCATTTATCCCTGCTAACGGTCAATAGGAATTTATGGCAATCTTAAGATGAAATCTTAAATTTGGATGATTTGGGCGCCTCTGGTGGAACACGGGACAGGGATGGGGGAAGAGTTGGAGTTGCAAGTTGAAGTTGGAAGAGAGAGTTGAATTTTTAATTAACCACATAGAACAGGTAGGTTCGTTGCGGGCTCAGGCAAGAACTTGGGCTTTGAACCAAGGAGGCAAGTCGCGCGCGACTGACACGAACCCGTCGTCTTCAGAATACTCTGCGAGAAACCTCATTTCGAGGCCACTGTTGTCGAAGAAATATGCGCGGGAGCAATAGGGCAAGGCGCGCTTGATGTTTTCTAGGCAACGCTTTGCACGAGATTCGACTTTCTCGACAGGCACATCGTGTCCACCACTTCTCACACGGTTTGCGATTCTCGCGACATTGATGGCCGTATCACGGTTTGCAACGAAATACAGATATGTCTTAAAACCGGATTCTTTTGCTTGACGCAATGCCTCAATCTTTGATGGATGAGAGAAAACTGTTTCTTGCGAAAAACTTTTGCCTGTTGCGATATGCTCTTGCTGAAGATAGTTTGTTAGAAGCGCGACAGTATATGTATTAACAGATTCCTTTGAGACAAAGCGAATAGTATCTTCCTTTACAATAATATCACCATTCATGAAAAACTCTTTTGTCTCATCAGAATATTGCGAATTAGAAACAAACTGCAACAATGACTCTTCGCTTATAGGCAACGCCGGCAAATATGCATTGTTTTTTGTGATTTCTGCAAATATATCGTCAGCATTTAACATTGTGTAGAAATTGACAGCATAATCACGACGCAACAATCCAATAAGAGTTGATTTGCCAGAGCCATTGGGCCCTGCTATCATTCTGAATCGCTTCATCATAGTGGATCGAGCTTCTTTATGAAGGTCTTTGTGCCATCAGGCGCAATGCTTACAATATCTTCACCCTCAAGAACAGTAACCGAAAGTCCACGAGCCCAAGCATCGCGGACAGCCTCCCTGCTAGCCTTTCGAGCAAGGCGCGCGAGCATCTTGGCCTCCTCGGAGAATCTGTCATCTAGTTCTTCTTCCATCGTTCTGTTGCGTATTATAGCATATTTTGCCAAGAGAGGTCAAGGGAGATTCAGGGAACACGGGACAGGAGAGAAAGTTGGAGTTACGAGTTGGAGAGAGGTGTTTTTTTAATTAACCATGTAGAACAGGTAGAAACAGGTAGATTTGTACAAGCGCTTTCAGCGCTTCTACATGCTCTACATGATCTACACGGTTTAACATAGTTGAGAGTTTGGTGCTGGGACGATTTAGAGGTTAATTACTCGTCAAAGATAGGTTTCACTTTCTGGCGGGGGTTGCGGAGTTCGTCAAAGTTAGGTTTCACTTTCCGGCGGGGGTTGCGGAGCTCGTCAAAGATTGGTTTCACTTTCTGGCGGAGGTTGCGATGGTCGTCAAAGATAGGTTCCACTTTCTCGCGGAGGTTTCGTCTCTCGTCAAATGTAGGTTTCACTTTGTGGCGGGGGTTGCGAGCACTGCGCGAGTGTGGTTTAGTATTTAGTTGCCAGTAGCGAGGCGTTTAGAAAACCCGTCAACATATAAGACACCGCTTGCGAGACACTCTGATTAGTCTATTATTATTGAGGAATCGGCAACTTCGCGGCCTTTTAGCTATTATATTTTGCCGAATAACCAGCCCGCAAAGGCGTCAGACGAAAACACTCCGTTTTTGTCAAGTATGCACTAAACTTGGCAATTCGGGCCATCCAGCGGCCCTACGGGATGTGTCTTTTCCAGCTGACACGGTGGGAATTATACCATATTATTGCGGTTAACTCAAGGGGCAAGGAGAATAAAACATGCAAAAGCTCTATTTGCCTATAGACCTGAAGGAGCATTTATGATATAATATAGGCGACATGTGGGGTAAGAATATAGCATGCTAGAGGCGATTCAGGTGACGGTAGCGACAACTGCGGCGCTGTGCATGATTCTAGCTGCGGCGCGTCACTATGAATGGCGCGGAGGGCTGATGCTCGCGGGGTTTATCTTCCTCGCATCGGCTGCAAACGGGTGCGAAAAGCTTTGGCGCGCACTCCTTCCGGAGGTTTTTCACGAACCGGAGCTTCTGCCGATTACATTGCTGCTGGCAACCGGCATAGCACTTGCATTTCGTTATCGCGGCACGACGCGCGTAGGATTGATGGCGATTTGGCGTAATCGCCGCTTCCCATTGCTCGTTTGGGGACTTATTTTCATATCCATATTACCAAATGTCGCCAAGAGCAAGGTTATATGGGAAACTTTTGCCAGCGCCGCCAAAGCACCCCACGCGCTCAGAGAGGGAATTTCAAGCGCGGTCGAGCTTTTTGGATGTGTATTGCTACTCAACTGGGCCCTTCTATTCCTAAAAGACAAGCGCAAAGTCTTCGCGCGCAGGACAAGTTCGCTAAATCACCTCGTTTTTGAAAACCAACTTACGGAGATTGGTCGCGGCACAAGGCGCGTAGCTTACAAGGTAGGCGAGACGGGGTATTGCGTGAAGTTCTACTATCCGCAAGAACAGTGCATCGAGGCGCTGAAGATGCAAAAATCGATCCAGCGAGATGTAAAATGGCGGCGTTTCAACAAACATCGAAATTCCTCTTCCGAAGAAGTCCATATCTACAACATTTTGCGTCATACGATGCCGGAAGAAATTCGCGTCCACATGCCGCCGTTATGCGAAAGAGTGTTTCATCCTATCTGGGGGTGGGGCATTATCGAGACATTCTACACCGACCCCGATGGCTCGGCGATTTTGCCGTATGAGGACGCGATACGAAAGCTCAAGACAAACCCCGAGAAGAAGCGCGAAATCTATATTCAGGCAAGACAATTTCTATTGCTGCTAATAAAACACTCGGCGCTTTTCTATGAACCTGGGAATTTGCATGTTCTTCATAAGGCTGACGGGAGTTTAGAGCTAAAGCTAGTCGATTTCGAGCCGGAATCAAAGACGGCCATTCCGCTAGAGATTATTTGGCCTTGGTTCAGGCGACGCAAGCTCCGCCGCAAAGCGCGCAGATATCTAAAACATATCCGCGAGCGCTATGATGTAGATGTAGAGGTAGAAACCGAAATCGGGTAGGTAAAGGTAGATAAAGAAGTAGCGAGCATAAAAGGAAGATATCCAAAAGATGAAGATCAAAATCATTGCAAAGTTTTCAAGTCCCGGAGGGCCGAGTTTCGAATATGCGCCGGGCTGGGTGTTCACGCGTGATGCAGACTGCGATGATTACGATTGGCTGGTCGTTTTCGATGAAATACCCGACCGCGACACAGGCACTATCCGCAATAGTTGCGAAACGCTGGCGTGTCCCAAGGAGCATACGATACTCGCGACATGGGAGCCGACGAGCATCAAGTGCTATACGAAAGCGTATGCGCGGCAATTCGGCGAGCTACTCACAAACCGCCCGTGGAGCGCCGAGAAGCACCCTTCCTACCATTTAGGCCGCGGCTACTACAGGTGGCTAACAGGAAGGACCTACCCGGAAAACGCTACAGCTAAAATTCCGCCAAAGACAAAGCTAATTTCGGCAGTCTGCTCGGCAAAAGCGATGAAATGGACCAAACATTTCGCCAGAATCCAGATTTTAAAGAAGCTCATCGCGGAAGTCCCGGGAGCGGAATGGTACGGACATGATATTAGGGAATTCGGCAAAAAATTCGAGGTTATGGATGAATATAAATATCATGTAGCGCTCGAAAACCACATCGAGAAGGATTATTGGACCGAAAAAATCGCCGATGCCTTTCTTTGCGAATGCCTCCCCTTCTATGCTGGCGCGCCAAATCTCGATGAAGTATTCCCTAGAGAATCTTTCATACCAATTCCGATAGACGATGCGGACAAGGCGATATCGATAATCAAATCTGCAATTGCATCGAACGAATACGAAAAGCGTCGCGGCGCGATATTGGAAGCGAAGAAGCTAATTCTCGAAAAATACAACTTCTGGGCACAGACGATCGAGGTAATAAAGGCAGCTGAAGAAAAAGAAAAGGCGAGCGGAGCCGTTCTATCACCGAAAGGCGGCAAGCTCTATTCGCGAAAATATATCCGAAAGCATAATATGCTAGCCGCGCTAGAAGCAGGGATTTTCCATTTCAAGCAATATTTTCCATGGAGGTTCAAATGAAAGAAACCACTCTAAAGATTTTCGAGACACTTTTCACAAGATACCCCAATCTTGAAATCGTGAAAGGCGATATCTTAAAGGCCTACGAAACGATACATGCGACCTACCGCGCAGGCGGGAAGGTTCTCGTATGCGGCAATGGCGGCAGCGCGGCGGACGCCGAACATATCGTCGGTGAGCTACTTAACAAATTCAAAAAGCACCGCGCTCTGCCGGCGGGGATTTCGGCGCGCTTGCCTGTGGAACTCGCCGCTAAGCTCGAGGGGTCGCTAGCGGCGATATCGCTTGTCTCGATGACCGGGGTGCTATCTGCGGCAGCAAATGATATAGAATGGCAAGCTGCATTCGCTCAGCAGACATTGGGTCTTGCACAAGAAAACGATACCCTTATCGCCATATCGACATCCGGGAACAGTCCCAACTGCGTAGCGGCGGCCATGGTAGCTAAAGCAAAAGGCGCTAGTGTTATAGGCCTTACGGGGGAAAAAGAATCGAAGCTATCGAAAGCGAGCGATGTAACAATCCGCGCGCCGGAAACCGAAACCTTCAAGATACAAGAGCTGCATCTTCCTATATACCACGCTCTTTGCGCGGCGCTAGAGGAGGAGCTATTCCAATGAAAATAGGAGAGCGAAAAGAAGAAAATTCAACTTTTTTCGCTTCCCCCCTTGATTTTTGCCCAAAAATTAGGTAAAATATGGTCAAAAATTGCCAACCATAGGAAAGAAAAAAGATGGCTAATATCAAAGGCGGCCGCGCCGCCAGGAAACGTGATCGCCAGAACGCAAAGGCGAATAAGCGCAATTCGACAGTCAAGTCGAAGTTGCATGATGCGCACAAGAAACTCTTCAAGGCAGCCGACGCCAATAAAAAGGACGATGCCGAGAAGAAGTTCAAGGAGTTTGTCTCCGGTCTTGACAAGGCTGTCAAAAAGGGCATCATCAAGAAGAACACGGCTGACCGCAAGAAAAGCCGCGCTCAGTTGAAGCTCAACAAGATGGCCAAGGCCGAGAAGACCGAGGCGTAAGATCACAACAATAACATAAAGGAAGGCATCCATGAGTAAGATGACTCTTCGCGACGTCGCGCTTCAAGGCAAGCGCGTCGTAATGCGTGTCGATTTTAATGTGCCGATGGCCAAGGATGGCTCGGGCAAGATTACGGATGATACCCGTATCGTTGCGGCGCTCCCCTCCATCAAGTATGTCCTTGAGCAGGGCGGCTCGCTCGTTCTCATGTCCCACCTCGGGCGTCCGAAAGGCAAGGGCTATGAGGAAGCATTCAGCTTGAAGCCTGTCGCCGAAGAACTTTCGCGCAAGCTTGGCCAGGAAGTGAAGTTCGCGCCCGATTGCATGGCGGCGGACGATGTTGTATCGACCCTCAAGCCAGGCGAAGTCGTGCTTCTCGAAAACACACGCTTCTACAAGGCGGAAGATGGCAAGGTAAAGAAGGATGACGAAAAGAAAGGCATCCACCTTACCGAAGAAGAATTCCAAACCAAGAAGGCTGAGCTCAAGGAAGCGCGCAAAGCTATGGCCAAGAAGCTTGCGAGCTACGGCGAAATCTATTGCAACGATGCTTTTGGCACGGCACACCGCGCCCATGCTTCGACAGCAGTAATCGCCGACTACATTCAGCCTGCGGTTTCCGGCTTCCTCCTCGAGAAAGAACTCAAGTTCCTCGGCGACGCGGTAGAAAATCCGGTTCGCCCATTTGTGGCGATTCTCGGCGGTGCAAAAGTTTCCGATAAGCTCGCAGTCGTCAAGAACCTCCTCAACAAGGTCGATACTCTCATTATTGCGGGCGGAATGGCCTATACTTTCAAGAAGGCGCAGGGCCTCGCGGTAGGCGACTCCCTTTGCGAAGATGAGCAGGTAGGCTATTGCAAGGAAATGATGGAAGCTGCTGCCGCCAAGGGCATCAAGCTTCTTCTCCCGGTCGATAACGTAATCGCCGACAAGTTCCCCGAAACGAAGGACGCGAGCGATATTACGATGAAGATTGCCGAAGGCGATATTCCAGATGGCTGGATGGGGCTTGATATCGGACCGAAGTCCGTCGAGCTTTTCTCGGAAGCGATCAAGAGCGCCAAGACCGTTGTGTGGAATGGCCCGATGGGTTGCTTCGAATTCGCTCCTCTTGCCAAAGGCACGTATGGCGTATGCGATGCGGTTGCAACCGTCAAGGCGAACGGCGGAACATCGATTATTGGCGGCGGCGATTCAGTAAGCGCCGTCAAGAAGAGCGGCAAGGCGGCTGAAATGACACACATTTCGACCGGCGGGGGCGCGAGCCTTGAATTCCTCGAAGGCAAGGTTCTCCCCGGCGTCGCGGCGCTTTCCGAAAAGGCGTAATAGCGAAGCTAAAGTAAAAAAGGACGCCCGAAAACACGGGCGTCCTTTTTTACTAGGCGCTAAGCGCCTGTTCAACGCGCGAAGCGGAATTCAATTGGGGGATTGGCCTCACGCCAAGCTCTGACTTCTTCAGCAAGGACGTCTATCGCCTTATCAAGCTGGCGGTCGACTCCCTTGTTGACATCTGCCGGGTGGTCGTCGACTTCGAAATCTGGCTTTGCGCCATGATGTTCCATGTCGGTCCCATCCATTACAAACCAACCATATCTAGCATCACGGAACGAACCGAGGTCAAGAAGCGCGTTATCGTATGTAGCAATAACGCCGCCGCCGGTTTCGCGTCCTACCAGTTTGCCGCGCTTGAGAGTCTTGATTGCGTGAGAGAAAATCTCGCCATTAGAGCCAGTGTTTTCGTTACAGAGAACGACAATTGGCTTCGACCAGACAGGACGGCCCCAGTAGCCGAATAGATAGCCCGGCCCGCAAGTTCTCGTAACTGCTCTCGAATGGTCGGCACCCATCAAAATCTGAAGCATTTGGTCCGCAGTAAAGCCGCCATAGTTGTTTCTTACATCAATTACTAGACCATCTTTACCATATCCTTCAGAAAACACCTCATGCTGGAAAAGCCAGAGCGATTCCCAGTTCATCGCGTCGATATTAAGATATCCGAAAGAACCATCTGATTTATCGTGAACATATTTGCGCTTTGCCTTGAGTTCCTGGTCGGAAATCTTCTTTCTCGCCTCATTAAACGACCACGAAGGAATAACGATTGTCTCTGCGCTGCCGCCAACGCGACGGAATGTAACGCGAACCTTACGATTCGGAGGACCGTTCAGCACGATTGTAGGGTCCATGTTGCCGCCGACTGCCTGCCCATCGACAGCAATAACAACATCGCCTGGCCTAATGCCAAAGCCGCATCTATCCGCCGGGCCGCCGGGAATTACATCTTGGACGACCCACCCATCCGGAGCGCTATTTCGCTCGAAACGCATGCCAAGATGGGCGGTAGTCATATTCCAACCGCTGGAAGAAGGTTTCCTAGCCCATTCCTGCGTAGAATTATCGTTGGCATAGAAGCCGAGGTGAGAAGAATCAAGCTCGCCTAAGACCATATTCATAACACGAATAAATACAGAATAGCTGGAAGCATAGCGCGCCGGCGCAAGGAAGCGCTCGCCAATATTAGTCCAGTCAGCGCCGTGGGTATTAGGGTCGTAGTAAAGGTCGCGGATTCTCGCCCAAGCGGTGCGGAAGCCCAGTTCCTGGTAATCTTCATAATCCGTATTCTGATAAACATTGAAAGGTATCTTCCGCGCACCAATTGCCGGCAGGCGATCGACTACCCACAAAACTCTATCATCACGCTCAACCCATCCGCGGAATGAACCAATGCAATCGAAAAGCGCAGTTCCCGTGAAGCGATCTGGGAGATGGATGGTATCAGTTCTTTTATCAGATGCGGCATAAGCGAGGGTTCTAGAATCCCAGCGGAAGAAAGGTATTGCGCCGCGAATTTTAAGCGTCCTTACGCGCTCGGCGAGATCGTTAAAATCGATTTCCGTTGCGCCATTGGCATTTGCGCCGGTGGAATCAGGCAGCTCCAGCGCGGCATATCTCGATGGATTGCCGGAATTTTCACGAATTACATTACGCGCCTTATTGAATTCGTAGGTATAAGTTTCCATTTCTTCTGTTGCGCGGTCTAGATATACATACCGCAGAAACTTGCCATCGCCATATTCCGGAAGCTCCGAGACAAAGGCTATGATTTTGCCGTCTGGGCTCCAAGCGGGCTCACCGTCGTATTTAAAGTTACGCGAAAGGTTGTAAGGTTCGTGAGAGCCATCGGTCGAGAGAATCCAGACATCTTGGTTGGCAAATTCATCAGAAAGTTGCGCTGCGATCCACTTGCCGTCAGGGCTCCAGGCATAGGCGCCTCCTGCGGTAGCGGCCGGCCCACGGGCAATGATATTGCCGTTTGTATCCGAGAACGTGAATATGCCACTTGGATCTTGCCAGGCAAGGCGCGAACCTTCGGGGCTCATCGAGAAGGCGCTGCGCTGGGCACCATCCGTGGCGATTACCGTTTCGCGGAATGAGGAATTTTCCCACCAAGGCTTCATCGGATCTTCGGGCTCCGCTTTTATGATCCTCACAGAATCGCCGCGATCGCTCGTAAAATACAGCGCTTTGCCATCTGGTGCAAATACGCACTCTCTCTCGTGGGTGCGGGTATCGCCATGAACTAGGGTTGGCTCGCAAATGACTGTATCCATGACATACAAGTCACCGCCGGTAGTAAAGGCAATTTGCGTTCCGTTATCGCAAAAACTCACATCTCCATCCGAATCATTATTCCAGCAAATATCATATCTGCGGCGCTTTGATTTGCCGCGCTCGACATAGCCGGTTTCCGGTCTAAGATAGATTGGTTTTGGTTCGATTTCGGGGTGGGTAGGGTCGAAGCGCCAAAAATCGAATGCCTGACGGAATATCATAGTCTTGCCATCTGCGCTCAAAGTTGGCTGGAATACGTGATCGCCGGTAAAATGAGTAAGCTGCTTTACGCCTGTGCCATCGAGATTGCGATACCAAACATTCCTCGCGCCCCCTTTCGCATCGAGATAATAGAAGCCGTTGCCATCTGGCGCCCAAATCGGATTGCGGCAATCCGATTCATGGGTTACCATAGGGGTGAATTCGCCGCTTTGCATATCATAAAGCCAAATCTGCCCGGCTGTCGGGCCAATCGAGCGAGGACGCTTGCGGTATATTTCATCGCCGCGCCTAGTGAAGAGTATGCTCTTGCCGTCAGGCCCCATAACCGGGTCGGATGCGGGGATATCAAAAGGAATTATTTCTTTTTCTCTGGTTTCTGTAGAGATAATTGCAATTCTATCGCAGGTCTTCGGTCCGGCATCATCGCGATACACATGGCACATCACATGGGCCATATCGGGACACCACGAGCGTGGGCAGGTAGTTTCAGAGTGAAATGAAATTTGTTTAACCTCGTCTTCGGCAATATCAAACTCGAATACTTTCATGCCGCCATCGCGGTCAGAAGCGAAAATCACCTTCGTCCCATCGGGACTCATTACCGGCCAAGTATCGGCGGCGGAAGAGCCGCCCAATCTTCTTGCCGCGCCTCCGGTTGTAGGCGCGAGCCAAAGATGGTCGTTCCATTCAAACACAAAAACTCTGCCATCTCCGCGAACCGAGGGGTTGGAGCCGAGATAAATTCGCGACCAATCGTTCGACCAATCTTCATTTTCCTTCGGCATTTGCGCAAAAATCTGCGAAATAGCGAAAAAAGCCACTACTGAAAGCATATAACGATTCATCAAATTACACCCTTCTCTTTTAATGTGATTTCTGAATTGTGACTCTTATTATACCAAATTTCCCCCCTCTATATCAAGGGGGAAAACAATCAAATTCGATCATCTGGAAGATGAGAAAAATTCTCTCAGAATCACCCATATATCAGCAAGTGTTTTAACAGCATTAAAGCGGGCGCGAAGAGCAGCGGCGCCGGGCCTTGAAGCGAAATATCTGAGCAGATGGGTTCTTACTTTCAGCGAGACAAATGTATCTAGGTTAGCGCGCCTTACTTGCGGCAGATTCTTTTCAAGCTGGCCATATAAATCTATCACATACCCAATATGTTTTGTAAAAAGTTCTTCGCCAGAAGGAGCGGCGGCAAGGCTATCTTCCCCCGCCAACTCCACCTTGAGAGAAGCAAAAATATTCGGATTGGAAAGCGCTGCCCTACCTATCATAACGCCATCGACCCCTGTAGAAAGCATCTCTTTCAATGATGCCAAATCTTTAACGCTCCCATTCCCAATTACTGGCATTTTCGCCTTTTCGACGACTTTTGCCAGGATATCGAGATGAGTCGCGCCGCCATGAAGCTCGCTTGAAAATCTAGAGTGAATCGTTATATTGACGGCTTGCGCTTCCTCAGCCGCAGATAAAAGTTCATATATCTTCACGATATCGGGCTTCGGGCCTAGGCGCGTCTTGAGAGATATCGGCAAACTCGAATTTTCCTTTATCGCTTTAAGAAGACGAGCGACGAGCGCTGGATCTTTAACTAATTGCGCGCCGGCGCCCGAGCGCGTCACTTTCTGCATAGGGCAGCCGGCGTTTAAGTTGATTTCTGCGAATCTATCCTTGATTTTTTCTATTTCTCTAGCCGCGAATGCGACATCTTGCGCATTTGCGCCGAAAATCTGCGCCCCCAGCGCGCCTTCTGCCGGCAGTTTTTCGAGGATTTCAAGGGTCTTTGTGTGATTATGCGCAAGCGCAGCCGCGCTCGCCATTTCGGTGTAGGCAAAATCCGCGCCGCCATCAAAGCACATCAATCTAAATGCCGCATCTGTAAAATCAGCCAATGGCGCGAGAATCAATTTAACGGCTTTAGACATTCTTCGTTATGTAGATTTTCGCCATATCGGTTCGGAAGCAGGATTTCTCGCTTACATCCAACTCTTCAAAAAGTTTTTCGCCTGGCCTTATGCCCGTAAACACGATAGGTATATCGACATAAGGACGGAACCCAGCTTGCGAAATCATACCCTCGGCAAGAGTAAGAATATTCACGCTCTCGCCCATATCTAAAGTATATATCGCCTGCTCTTGGCGACTAGCGGCCTGCAAAACAAGACTTACCGCTTCTTGAGGCGTCATAAAATAGCGCTTCATTTCCGGGTGAGTTACGGTAACAGGCCCCTTGCGCGCAATCTGCTCGCGGAAAAGAGGGACTACGCTGCCGGAAGAACCAAATACATTGCCGAATCTTACCGCACAAAAACTCGTCCCGTTTTCACTCGTCTCTTTCGCGAGCTTCATTATCGCTTCCTCAGCCGCACGCTTCGTCTTGCCCATTACCGAAACGGGATTCACCGCTTTATCTGTAGAAATAAGGACAAATCTTTTTACATTATAGCGAAGCGAAAGCGTCGCCAGAGTTTCAGTTACTCTAGTGTTATTGCGCCACCCTTCCTCGGGATTCATCTCGACCATCGGGACATGCTTATAGGCCGCGGCGTGCAAAACGACTTCGGGTTTTTCTTTCTCGAAAACTTCAATCATGCGCTTTTCGTCGCCCGCATCAATCATCAGCGCTGCGATTTCCACCGAAGAATTTAGAGCGCGCATTTCGCGATCGATTTGATAAAGCGCATTCTCGCCTCTTTCGACAAGCAAAATCCTCTTTGCGCCGGCCGCCGCGACCTGACGGGTTATTTCCGAGCCAATAGAGCCGCCGGCGCCCGTTACCATGACTGTTTTGCCGACGAGAAATCTAGCGGCGGCAGAATTATCGAAATCTATTTCATCTCTCGAAATAAGCTCCGCTTCTCTTACGCGCGATGAAGTATATAAACGCCAAATTATTCGCTCTATGATTATTCCGGCAGTCGCGAAGAAGAAAGAAATTACAGTAATGGAATAAGGCGGACGAATATGCGCGAGGTTTATCTCGGGCATGCAAAATCGCATAATGCTCAAAACTACGCCTGCGAGCATCATCGCCAAAATATAGCGCGGCAAATCTCTAACTGCGATTCTTCGCCAGGCCAAGCGATAGCAGCCAGTCAAAAAAAGCGCCGCCAAATACACAGCCAAAACCGTAAGGCAAGATATCGCGACTTTCCTCCAACCCCAAGAAGGCTCGGCGAAATCGAACCTAAGCGCAAACGCCGCGAAATAAGCAAGAGCAATAACAGCCGCATCCACAGAAACCCCGCAAAGGCGGGTCGCCAGATACACGAGCCAAGCTTTCTTTGAGCGTGTCATAGAAGAAATTCCATAGGGCTAGAGGAAGTAATAGAAAATCGCCGGAGCGAAAAGAATCGAGTCGAACATATCGAGAAATCCACCCATCCCCGCTGGCATGAATGTGGCGGAATCTTTTACTTCGCATTCTCTCTTTATGCGGCTTTCCACAAGATCGCCAAGAGTCCCGACAAGCGCGGCGGCAACGCCAAACGCGAGGGATTTCGGAATCGAAAAGCCCGTTATTTTTATGAACGCGCAGGAAATGACGCACGAAGCGAACATACTGCCGGCCAACCCTTCCCAGCTTTTGCCGGGCGAAATCGTCGGGCACATCTTATGCTTGCCGAAAGCCATGCCGAATGCGAAGCCGCCCATATCCGAAATCTTGACGATCGCTAGGATATAAAGGAGCATAAGCATATTTTGGCCGCCGAATTTCGCAGGAATCATAACGAAATATTTAAGCATCAGCGGTATATAAACAAAGCCGAATACAGTCGTCGCAAGCGCGGCAATCGGTTTATCGGTCTTGGAAAACAAAACCGCGAGCGCGAGCGCGAAAACAATGACCTCCGGCGCGCCAGTGCTCATATAGAATGTAGAAACGAGATATAATGCGCCAGCCAAAACGCCGCCCCAGACGAGAGTAGGATATTTGCGCGAAACCATCTGGCCATATTCCAGCTGAACAAGCGCCGCAAGAACTATTATCGCCGGCATTAGCGCCTTTACTGGCAGGAATACAAGCGCCGAAACAACGAGTGCCGCCGTAGCAAGCGCCGCAACTGTTCTTTTGAGGATTTTCATAAATTCTTCTTCCTTTTTATTTTAATCTGGCGCCAAGTCTGCGCTCGCGATGGCTGAAAGATTCTATCGCTTTATCGAATTGTTCACGATCGAAATCAGGCCACAGGGTATCTGTAAAATAAAATTCGGCGTAGGCCGCCTGCCACAAGAGAAAATTGCTCAGTCTCAATTCCCCGGATGTCCTTATGATCAAATCGGGGTCGGGAATATCGGATGTATCTAGATATTTCGCGAAATCGTCTTCTTTGAGCGCTTCGAGATTCTTGCCGCCGGAAGTGATAGCATCTCGCGCAAAAGCCTTGGCCGCACGCAAAATTTCATCTCTCGCGCCATACGAAAGCGCGACGACCAAAGTAAAATCGCCATCCTTCGTATATTCTTCTAGCGCTGCGATTTTCTTCTGAATCGAATTCGAAAGATCTTGCCGGCGCCCGATTACCCTAAAACGGACTTTGTTGGCCTTTAACTCTTCTTTCTTCTTGTCGATATAGGAAGAAAGAAGCTTCATCAGCCCCGAAACTTCGAGTTTCGAGCGCTTCCAATTTTCCGTCGAAAACGCATAGACCGTAAGGAATTCTACGCCTTCATCGCGGCAATAATGCATCATTCTATCCAATGCGTCGGCGCCGGCGCGATGGCCCGAAATGCGCGCCTTCCGGTGGGCGGCCGCCCAGCGGCCGTTTCCATCCATTATTACTGCGATATGCCGTAGGCCTTTCATTAGATATTGATTCGTAGAGTCGTCTCGCGCGCAGGCCCGACCGAAAGCACGCCCAATTTGCCGCCTACGAGCTCGAGAATGCGATTTATATACGCCTTGGCATTGGCAGGCAAATCTTCGTATTTCGTAATATGCGAAGTCGTGCTCTGCCAACCTGGCATTTCTTCATAGACCGGTTCGCACCATTTCAATATATCGAGATCTGCCGGGAATGTAGTATAAACAAAGCCATCCTTGCGACGGTAGCCTGTACAAATCTTCACCACGGGGAAAGTATCGAGCACATCGAGTTTCGTCATCGCCCAATAGTCGATTCCATTTACTCTTTGCGCATAACGGGCGATTACCGCATCAAACCAACCGCAGCGCCTCGGACGCCCTGTAGTAGCGCCGAATTCGCCGCCCCTCTGACGGAGCATCTCGCCATCTTCATCATTAAGCTCGGTCGGGAACGGCCCTTCGCCAACGCGTGTCGTATATAGCTTCAAAACGCCGATGATGCGGTCGATTGCACGCGGGCTTACGCCAGAGCCGGTGCATGCGCCGCCGGCGGTAGGATTGGAGCTGGTTACGAAAGGATAAGTTCCGAAATCTATATCGAGCATCGTAGCCTGCGCACCTTCGAAGAGAAGCGAGGCGCCCTTATCAAGCTTATCGTGCAAGAACTGGATGGTATCGGTAACATACGGCATAAGCGCCGGGACCATGGGCGTATAGAGGCGGACCATCTCATCTGGATCTAGCTCCAGCGCACCGAGGGCGCGAAGCGCGCGATTCGCTTCGATTACCTGCGCGCGTACGATTTCCAGAAAGTCGCTCTTGAGGATATCGCCGACTCTCATGCCGTAGCGACCGACTTTCGCCGCGTATGCCGGGCCTATCCCGCGCCCGGTCGTGCCGATTTTGCGATCTTCTGCTCTTGCGGCTTCCTCGGCCTTGTCGAGCGCGCGGTGCCACTGCATTACCATGTGGCAGCGCTCGGAAATATGGAAACGCCCCTTGAGATCGAATCCCCAGCTTTCAACCTGCTCGAGTTCGCGCATCAAATCAAAGGGATCCATTACTACGCCATTGCCTATTACACAATGCTTCGCATCATGCAATATACCGCTGGGCACAAGATGCAAGACGTATTTGCGATCGCCTACGACAACGGTATGGCCGGCGTTCGATCCGCCCTGAAAGCGAACTACTACATCGGCTTCCTCAGTAAGAAAATCGATAACTTTTCCTTTTCCTTCGTCACCCCATTGGGCGCCAACAAGCACAGTGTTCATTACTTACAAGACCTTCCTTTTACTATGCGTCACTTTGCCGGGTATTATAGCAAATTTTCCGCCCGGGGTCTAGTCCCCGTTTCTTTTCCTCTATTCTTTCAAAGATTCAGCTTAAGCGCAACGCGCAAAGTTTCCGATATGCTCCACGCCTGCGCGGTGCACCCCTTTTGGGCGTGCGGCGCGTCGCCATCAGCTATCTCGCTCATGTGGCATAGGCAGCCGGAGTTTATGTTCTCCACGGCCGAGGCGAGAATATCTCGGGCTACGCGCAGTGTTTTCGCGCCGGATTTCGATTTTGCGCCGATAATCGCCAGCGCTTCCGGATAGAGCGCAAAAGGCCACGCCCAGACTGTGCCGTTATGGTATGCCGGCTTGCGTCGGCTATCTTCATCGCCTTCGTATTTTCCGCAATATAGAGGATGCTCGGCATTCAGCGAACGAATTCCACCGGGGACGAGCAATTCCTCCGTAGCTTCGAGAATCGATTCATCTTCCAATACACCTAGCGTAATAAGGAAGAGCTGATTCGGCCTTGTCGCGTCATCGCACAATGCTTTTGCGGCGCTTTCGCCATTCGGCGCATCGAGGCAATCGCAATAGCCCTTGGAAACCTTGAAATATTTCCGTATCGACTCTTTCGCCTTCGCTGCTAGCGCCCCTTCGCCGACATATTCGAGCGCAGAGACCCAAAGCGCCTCGATTTCGACCGGATACCCAGTTCGCGGCGTGCATGCCGGGTAGTTGGTATCCATCCATGTGAAATGCGATGGCGACCATACGAGCGCGGATTCGGGGTCTACCTTGATTCCGTTTGGCGTGCCTTTGATATAGTTTGCAACGAGCTTTCGGCAAGTTTCCTTGAGCTCGCCTACATCCACGCCCTTCTGCTCCAATTCCCCGACGCACCTGATGAACCAAAGCTGAGCATCGGCAGTATCGCGATTGCCGGCCGTTTTGCCGTAGATGATATTCGGCAAGGTGCCATCTTGTTCGAAAGCGGCAAACGCCTTTAGAATCTTGAGCGAATCTTCGTACATCCCCGCGGCAATCATTCCGCGCATGAATATAAACGTATCTCTGCCCCAATCGAGGAACCATGGGTAGCCGGCGATGACGGTCTTCAATTCATCACGCTTTACGATAAACAGCTCTAGCGCATCCTTGAGCGCTTTTTCGAGCGGCAAAGTATCGCTTTCGTATTTTGGCCGAGCGAGGAATTTGCAATCCTTTGCGGCAAATACTCCATCTCGCGAATATTCACCGATTATCGATACGCTTTGGCCTGGCTTCAGGTCCGCGGAAATCCACCCAGGGCTGAAAATATCGCCCGAGCCATCTTGTCCGCGCGCTACTTCTTCATCGTGCGAGATATTATAGCCCCACTGCGCTTCCGGATGGTAAACGCCGCCTAAAACACGCATTCTGAAAGCGCCATCGTAAGGAGCAAAGATAAAGCCGTCGCCTTCTTGTCTTGAAGCAGAGCGGAATCGCTCTTCGGCGCCGGCGAATGCCTTTGTCGTAGAATGGAAGCTGCGCCACTCCAGGCCCGGACGGAATACGAGGCGCACTTGGTCGCCGACGTCATCCGCGCCGCCATCATGCCGCGTTATTTTGACTCTTGCAGCATTCTCGCATTCTGCAAGAGCAACATCGAAAGTAAACGCCGCCGTCTTGCCCATGCCGCAAGGGACATGGAAATCCCACCGCGCGATTTTTCCCGCGGGGTCGGCGATAAATTTCACCGTGCAGCGTTTATCGAGTTCTCGCGTATAGCCCTCGCGCTGCAACCAACATCTAAGGCGCGTCCAGATATTCAATCTATCGCCAGGACATGTCGGGTTGGGATTGGCCGCAAGTATTGCATCATATTGGCTATGGATTTCGCCCCAGCCGATCCTCATTTGCGAAGAAGCCCCTGCGCCATTGGAAAGAATCGTTCGCCAAGCGCCATGCGTTCTGATTTCGTCGAAACCGAGCGCGAGCTTTACCTTGGCGTCTTTCAATGGCGGCGGAATCAAGAAGGTGGAGCTCGTCCTCTTCGCATGCCCAGGCGTATATACCGTAAGCGAAAGCACCAATCGCCTTGCAGCCGTCCCATCGCCTTTATAATGAGGCGAATCGAATAGAATGGCGTGGCGCGAAGAATCGGGGTCTGAACGATATGTCCTGATCGTCTTGCCGGTTTTAGGGTCGATTAGGCTCATGCGGAAATGATATGGCGCCGATAATTCGACCCAAGTATCTTCCGGAACGCAAACTTCACGATCTATATCGCGCGGGAATTGCCAATGGAATAGCGGCTTTGGCGCGCTCTTCGAAGCATTTTTCGCATCCTGTTCATCTGGCGCGCCGAGGATTCTAGCGACTTTCCAGGGCGCGAGGCAAAGGACTTCTCCGGGCGCGAGCTTGATTGGCGAAGAGCAATCGACCTTTTTATCTTTGAGGATATCGAACGCGACGCCGCATGAAAACTTTGTTCTATCCCAATCGATTTTGGCTCCTCTTACACAATCTAGATTCGCCAAAACGAGCAGTTCGCCTTTTACGCCCTTCTTCGTTCTCAATACAGCTAGGGTATTGCCTTCGCCTCTAGTGACGAGCTCGAGGTGGCTTGCGCCTTCGAATAGCGGATTAGTATCGAGAATCGAATTGAGCTTGGCGATGAGATCGACCATATTTTCTTTCGCGCCCCAATTCAAATCGTTCTTGCCGTGAACATCTATCTTTTCGCGGCAATACCACTCTACGCCATTGGCTATTCCCCACGCGCCTTGCCAACTCAAGAGCACCGCGAGCTCGACGCGAAGCCGCGCGTAAATTTCGCCGGATTTCGCGAGGCGGTCGTTATCGTGAGTCTCGGCGAAATGCACTAGCGTTCCATATTTTTCGCTCCTCTCGATCGCTTGCGGCAAATACCACTCGAACGCACCGCGATCGTAAGTTTGGAATATTTCGGAATATGCCCAATCGAGATTGGCCTCGGCCAAAAGCGCATCGGTTACTTCAAGTCTGCCACCAAGCCCTTCAAGCATGAATACCGTAAATGGATATTCATCGCGAACTCTTGCGACGATATATTCCCAAGTCTCCGCCGGTATCATGTAACCAGCGTCGCAACGGAAACCATCTACGCCTTTTCTGCACCAAAATAAAAATACGTCCGCCATATAGGCGCGAAGTTCGCTATTGGTATAATCAAGCTCAACGAGATCTGCCCATTTCACACCCCATGCGCCAGGCGAGACGAATCGGCCATCGCCTTCGCGATGAAACCAATCGGGATGGTGGGTCTGCAAAGTCGATGCCCAGCCGGTATGATTCGCAGGCAAATCCACGAAGAAAAGTCCGCGCCTGGCATGGACAGCATCTATCAATTCGCAAAATTGGTCTAAAGGCGTAGCATATTCATCGAACTCCGCCATCGCGGGATCTACCGAAAGAAAATCGAGCGCCGCGAAGGGGCAGCCGTATTCCCCCATTACCGCATAGGATGTAGGGACAGGGAAAGGCGGCAGCGTTTGAATTATCCTAAAGCCCATACGGTCCATGATCGTAGGCAATCGCCGCACGATTTCCCTAAAAGAGCCAAATTGACGCGGGAAGACGGTATAGATGGAATTGTTTTTCTTTATATATAGACTTTCCACCTTGATGTGGGTATTCAAACCATCGGGCCATTCCGGCACATTCGAGCCTTCCGGGAAGAAGCAAGCCTTGCCGGAAAAAATTCCGACTTCATCTAGTCTTATATCGGCGGAAAATTCCCCCGGGGCGACTTCATCGAGAGGAATATCCACCCACGCCTTGGCTAGCGGCGTGACGCCGCGCTCGGTTTCCTGGATAATTTCGCGTCGGCGAATCTTTGCGTTGCCGATATTTGTGCGAAATGCCGCTCTGCCTTTTCGGGGGTGATCCAGCTTAAGCGTTACTTTTAGAGTATCATTACGCCACTTCAAAAGAAATTCACCGGGACTAGGTATCTGTATCATTTTTGTTTTCCTGAAATTTTCTACAACCCCAAAGCTTTCAGGGTTTTTCGTTTTTGTGCTTCCGGAATATCCGATTCGATAATCTGCTGACGGTAGGCGCTTTCCATATTCTGCCGCCCATCGAGCCAAATTTCTATATCGCCTGGAGTTTTGCCGCTTTTGAGAAGAATAAACGCTTCTTCTTTCATTCCAGCGACGATTTGTTTTAGCGCCTTTACCCACTCTTCATCTTCTTCGCGCGGCAGATTGTTGCTATCTATCGCCTCTTCGAGATCGGCGAGATTTTCGCTTTTTTCTTCGAACACGATGCCCGGCATTGCATGGAGCGCGAGGAATCTTTCGGCCGAGTAGGAAAATATTTCTTTGAGCCGAAGATTGTAATCTTTCGGGATGCCGGCGATTTGCGCGCGCGGCCGCGTCTCGTATATTCCAATCCCCAATTCGTCATTCGTAATTCGTAATTCGTCATTGCGCCGAAGGCGCACGCCGCTCACTAATGTTATTGCGATTGCCGCGACTATCGCCGATTCTACGGCGCCCCACTTCATCAGATGTATCAATATTTTATTGCCGATTCCGGGCGCGAGTTCCAGTCTGTAGGGCTTTAACCCGCGCGCTTTGATTTTATCGAATGCCCTTTCGCGCGACGAGGCGTGAACTTTGCCGGAGTGCTGGATATTATCGGCGCTTTTATATTGATAGATGTATTTCACCCTATTCTTCTTCGCCCATTTCCCCTACAGGAGCAATGATTTCATTTCCGCCGGCGCCGCGCAAGATTTCCAGCATCGGGAAATAGCACATTGGCGAAATCGCAATATTCGTTTTATCCATTCCCTGGATATCTTGCGAGCCGTAGAATAGCGAACAGAAAGGCTCAAGCGTGGCGCCGCCGCCGCCTGCCGCCGCCAGACCCTTCATCACAGATTTCGCTACGCGGTCGCGATAGATTTGTGCATCGGGATTGCCGTCTTTCAAATCTGCCGTATTTACGACCGCCCATGCGCCAGGCGATGAGATGATTCTCGCGCCGCCGGGAATATTCACGAAATATACCGCGACTTTCGCTTTTTCGTTGCCCAAGAGCTTCGCGGTATAATCATTTTCTTTCACCAGCTTTTCGAGTTCTATACTCGCTGCGGAATTCGTCCAGACGTTTATCTGCAAAAGCGATACGGCGTATGTAGCGCTCAAAGCCCAATCTTCATCGGCTACAGCCCCGCCGACATTCACTAGCGCGATATGATTGTAATTTGCCGCCGCCGTCTCGAATTGACGCGTCCCTTCCAGCGTCGAGGGCACATGATTCTGCGAGGCCCTGGGACCCCTCGGCGCAGCGACCAGCGCGCATGTCGCAATCGCTACGGCGAGTGTTATAAGTAGTTTTTTCATCTTCCTGTTTTTCCTTTCTTGAAAATGTTATGTTATAATGTTATATTTAATATTCTTCTTCGTCTTCGATATCTTCACCGGCCGCAGATCTTTCTTCATCGGTTATCGGCGTATCGATTACGCTTATTCCCATTTGCTGCAATGCGTAGTTCATCGTATCGCGATATTTCTTGGCGCCCTCTATATCGCCTTCTTCGATAATACGCTCCAGCTCCGCCTCGACTTCGCCGCGAATAGCAGAATTTTCATTGAAGATTTCGCGATGCTCGTTTAATATATCGCCGATTTCCTTGCCGGGATTTTCCGCCAGTATCTTCGCGATTTCCCCTCGCACGGTCTGCACGCGCTCCTTTGCCTTCTTTACCGCCTCGGAATCATCCTCTTCTATCTCGATCGGTTTGGAGAGCGATTCGATAAATTCATCTGTCTCTGCGCTGGAAATCATCGGCAACGGCGGAATCAGCCCCCCCTCCGGCGCACTTGTCGCCATCGCTATAAGCTGGTCGGAGCCATGCTCGAATACCCTCTTTTTCTTCTTTGGCTCTTCCTCGACGTTGTCACTCGGTAGGTCGGTAGCCCCCTCGCCGTCGTCACTCAGTAGGACGGTGGCCTCGCCGCCGCCACTAGGTAGGACGGTGACCCCGCCGCCACTCGGTAGGGCGGTGACCCCGCCGCCACTCGGTAGGGCGGTGGCCCCGCCGCCGCCACTAGGTAGGACGGTGGCCCCGCCGCCACTCGGTAGGGCTGTGGCCCCGCCGCCGCCGTCATCATTGCGCCAAAGCCGCCACGCCGCCACCGCCAACACAACAACCAAAACAACGAGCGCGATGACGCCTATGTTAACGCCCTTCGAGACCCTTCGCTTAGCCGACGCCATCTTGCCTTTATGCTCGCTTACGCTGATAGGCGTAATACCACGCTTCGATAAAACCTCGAATAGAGATGAACGATTTTCCGCCTCGATGATAGTTTCAGCGAGCTCGCCATTCTTAGACCTGTATTTAACACACCATGCCATGCCGGATATTATATCATATTCCACTCGCCGGTTGCAACCTATCGCCAAAAAATTTTGAGCCCGGCGCCTTCGCCGCGGGAGGGCCGCAATTTATTGCGGCCGTTGTCGTAGCGGGAGGGCCGCAATTTATTGTGGCCGTGGTCGCAGCGGGAGGGCCGCAATTTATTGTGGCCGTGGTCGTAGCGGGAGGGCCGCAATTTATTGTGGCCGTGGTCGCAGCGGGAGGGCCGCAATTTATTGTGGCCGTGGTCGCAGCGGGAGGGCCGCAATTTATTGTGGCCCTCCCGCTCGAAACTACAACTAAATAAACTTTACAATTCCACTCTCCAACTCCAACTCTTTCCTCCAACTAAAAACTCTACACCTCTCCACCTCTACACGGCTAATCAAAACATCCGGCGAAGCCGCTTTCGTCGATCTTCTTCGCGAATCAAATCTACGATGGCGTGGAGGTGCCGGGGTTCGTCTTTGAGATGGTCGAGTGTCATGCCTATGTGAAATTCCACTACCATGCAATAGCGATGGCCTGATGAAAGTAAAAAAGTCGTTGCTTTGAGCCACTTTCCCGTGTATCATACACGGTACCATGAAAGAAAGACTTAAAGCAACGACAAGGAGAATGATACCAATTCTTGCGCAGATTGTCAAGCGCTACCTGCCAGGATACAAAATCGA
>JAFSMR010000048.1 GCA_017447805.1 Kiritimatiellia bacterium
GGCGTAGCTCCTTTTTTGCATGATTGTTAAGCAGTCGGTATTTTACCGAAAATCGGCAGGAAGGTGCTACACTTTTTTCGAAAAAAATAGTCCTCATCTTACCGCCAAGGCGCAAAATGTCAAAAAATGGGTAAACTCCAGTCCGGGTGGCTATTGCGTTTAGCGGCAGGAAATGCTATAATACCCGTCAATACGATGGCTAAGAATGAATATGGAGCAGAGAGCATAAAGACTCTCGACCCTGTGACGCATATAAGAATGCGTCCTGGGATGTATGTTGGCGAACCGGGTACGGGCGCGATGTATCATGATTGCGTCTATATCTTGATGAAAGAAGTAATCGATAACTCGGTCGATGAATTTGTAATGGGATGCGGCAAGAAAATCGATGTTAAGGTCGATTATATTACTGGCGAGACAAGCGTGAGGGACTATGGTCGCGGAATACCGCTGGAAAAGGTAGTAGATTGCGTAAGCCAGATGAATACCGGCGGAAAATTCGATTCCGACAACTTCCAGTTTTCTGCCGGCATGAATGGCGTCGGAACGAAAGCGGTGAATGCGCTTAGCGAATATTTCGAGGTAAGGGCGTATCGAGACGGTGAATATTCCGAAGCTTTCTTCAAAGAAGGGCGGTTAGTCTCTAAAAAGCGCGGCAAGTGCCAGTCGAAGGAACCGAACGGAACATTCATACGATATAAGCCGGATGCAAAAGTCCTAAAAAACTACAAGATTCGCGAAGAGCACGTTCTCAGGCGAATGAAGATGTATTGCTACGTGAACGCGGGGCTTGCGATAAACCTGAATGGTCAGACGATATGTTCCGATAGGGGGCTTGCCGATTTAATATCGGATGAAGCGCAGTTCGAAAAGCTCTACGCGCCGTTCCACATAAAGACGAAGAATCTCGAAATAATCTTTACGCATACGAACAGATTCGGCGAAGAGTACCATTCGTTCGTGAACGGACAGTATACGACCGATGGAGGCACCCATCTTACGGCGTTCAAGGAGGCGCTCACCAAAGCGCTGAACGATTTTGACCCGAAGAAGAAATTCGATGGCGACGATATTCGCGATGGGTTGATCGGCGCGGTGTCGCTTAGAATCATGAATCCCGTCTTCGAAGGACAGACTAAGATCAAGTTCGTAATGAACGATATTCGCGCTGAGCTAGTCGCAGAAATGCGACGTGAAATCATGGCGGCGCTCCACAGGTCGCCAAACGAGGCCGAAAAACTAGTCGCTAAAGTCGAAGAGACCGGCAAAATACGCTCTCAGCTCAATACGATAAAGAAGCAGGCGAGGGAGAGAAGCCAGGCAGTTTCGGTTAGAGTTCCGCAATTGAAAGATTGCAAGAATCATCTGAAGCTAGACAAGATCGACAAGAAAACCGGCAAGCCCGAAGGCGACAATACGATGATTTTCTTGACGGAAGGCAAGTCGGCCGGCGGCACCTTGGGCAACGCGCGAGACGCGATGAACCAGGCGGTGTTCTTCTTGCGAGGCAAACCGCTGAATACTTTCGGACTGAATAAAGACGTGCTTTACAAGAACGAGGAATTCTTCAATCTAATCAAGACCCTCGATATCGAGGAGAGCTTAGATCATCTTAGATATTCAAAAATAATCTTCGCGACTGATGCCGATGTCGATGGTCTACATATCAGAATGCTCTTGGCGACGTTCTTCATGCGATTCTATCGTCAGCTTATAATGGATGGCAGGGTATATATACTCGAAACGCCGCTATTTAGAGTAAGGAACAAGAAGGAGCAATACTACTGCTTTTCCGATGAAGAGCGTGAAAAGGCGATTGAGAAATGCGGCAGGGGTTGCGAGATTACGCGCTTCAAAGGGCTGGGGGAATTGAACGCCAAGGAATTTAAAGATTTCATCGGCGAAGATATGCGCCTTACGCCAGTCACTTGCGCGGACGATACGGATGTAGAGAAGACGATTAAATTCTATATGGGCAACAACACCCCGGAGCGAAAAGATTATATCATGGATTCGCTAGTTTGCGATTCGTCAGATTTCTAAGGGTGAAACGATGGAAGTTGAAAATGTTTTTATAGAAGGCGTGAAGATTATTCATCCTAAAACGATGAAAGATTCGCGCGGATATTTTTGCGAGACCTACAATTCAGCCCGTTACAAGGCGGCTGGAATCGATAGCGTATTCGTTCAAGATAACGAATCGTTTTCGATGAAAGGGGTGGTGAGGGGCCTTCATTGGCAGGTAGCGCCATTTTCGCAAGCAAAGCTTGTTAGAGTAATCAAGGGGACGGTTTGGGATGTCGCGGTCGATATTAGGAAAGGATCGCCGACATTCGGTAAATATTTCGCCTATACCTTGAGGGCGGATGAAATGACGCAGCTTTATATCCCTAGAGGGTTTGCGCACGGGTTTATAGTGCTGGAAGACAATACTCTTTTTTCGTACAAATGCGATAACCTATACAACCCCGGAGCGGAAAGAGGTCTTAAATTCGACGACCCCGCGATAGGAATCAAATGGCCAGATATAGGAGTAGAGCTTACTCTTTCGGAAAAAGACAAGCGCCATCCTCTTTTGAAAGATATTGAGCCGGTAAGCATATAAAGGAGAAGAATTATGGCAAACAAGAGAAAAGGGATAATTCTCGCAGGTGGGGCTGGAACGCGTCTTCATCCTCTAACGCAAGTCGTCTCGAAGCAGCTTCTTCCAGTATATGACAAGCCGATGATATTTTATCCGCTATCTACTCTTATGCTTTCGGATATCAGGGAAGTTTTGATAATTTCCACTCCTCAAGATTTGCCGAATTTCGAGCGACTTCTTGAGGATGGCTCGAGGCTTGGAATGAAATTTTCCTACAAAGTTCAGGAATCCCCGAATGGCTTGGCGCAAGCGTTTGTATTAGGTAAAGAATTTTTAGGCGATGATGATGCATGCTTGGTATTAGGCGACAATATTTTTTACGGGGCAAATCTTCCGAAGCTTTTGAAAGAGGCAAATGCACGAAAAGAGCCGACGATATTCGGCTATAGAGTAAGCGATCCTGAGCGTTATGGCGTCGTCGAATTCGATTCGCAAGGCAAGGCGATTTCGTTGGAAGAAAAGCCCGAGAAACCGAAATCGAATTTCGCGGTCGTAGGGTTATACTTTTATCCGAACGATGTAGTCGCGAAGGCGGCGAAGCTTGAACCTTCGGCGAGAGGTGAATATGAAATCACCGATTTAAACAAGCAATATCTCGAAGAAGGGCGATTGAGCGTAGAGACGATGGGACGTGGCTTCGCATGGCTTGATACAGGA
Organism: Kiritimatiellia bacterium; assembly: GCA_017447805.1. Classification (GTDB taxonomy): domain Bacteria; phylum Verrucomicrobiota; class Kiritimatiellia; order RFP12; family UBA1067; genus UBA1067. The sequence goes on from JAFSMR010000048.1 coordinate 3,302, forward strand.
ACCCATCAATCGCTCGCGGACGCCACGAATTTCGTGCGCGCGCTTATCGATAGACAAGGCTTGCAGATTTCGTGTATCGAAGAAATCGCGTGGAGCAAGGGTTGGATCGATAATCGGCAATTGAAAACGCTTGCCGAAAATTACGGCAAATCCAGCTACGGGGCATATTTGAGAAATCTCGTAAAGGAGGCTTGAAAATGGCATATTCGAAGCGTTGCATAGTAACAGGAGGAGCCGGGTTCATCGGCTCGGCTCTCGTTAGATTGTTGGCAAAAGAAACCAATGCGCAAGTTCTCGTAGTCGATAAACTTACTTACGCCGGGGTGCCGGAATCGCTGAAAGAAATTGGTCTAGACCCAAAGACTCTCGAATCGACGAATGATAGGCTACAATTTGTCAAGGCTGATATTTGCGATGCGCCCAAGATGAATGAAGCATTCAAGAATTTCAAACCGGATACTATATTCCATCTCGCGGCAGAATCGCATGTAGATCGTTCGATAGATGGTCCCGGGGAATTCATAAGAACCAACATAACAGGAACGGCGACATTGCTCGGAGCGGCGCTGGAATATTGGAAAACGCTTGATGAAGAAGGTAAGAAAAATTTCCGTTTTCAGCATATTTCGACAGATGAAGTATACGGCTCGTTAGGCGAGGAGGGGTATTTTAGCGAGAAAACGCCATACCGTCCACACTCGCCTTATTCTGCTAGCAAGGCTGCGAGTGATCATCTCGTAAGGGCGTGGCAAGATACATACGGGCTACCTACGCTAATTACCAATTGCTCGAACAATTACGGTCCTTATCATTTCCCCGAAAAGTTGATTCCGCTTATTATATTGAATTCTTTAGATGGCAAGGAATTGCCGGTATATGGCGCCGGCAAAAACATTCGCGATTGGCTATTCGTAGACGACCACGCGCGCGCATTACTGCTAGTCAACGAGAAGGGCGCGCCGGGCGAGACATACAATATCGGCGGGCACAACGAGCGAACGAATATCGAAGTAGTCGAGAAGATATGCGCTTTGCTCGATAAGTTGCGGCCGCGCGAGAATGGCGAAAAATATTCTTCGCTTATCAGATATGTGCAAGATAGGCCAGGCCACGATTTGAGATATGCGATCGATCCGAGCAAAATCATGAATGAACTCGCTTGGAAGCCGCAAGAAAATTTCGATTCTGGGATAGAGAAAACAATCAAGTGGTATCTCGATAACGAATGGTGGTGGCGGCCTATTCGTGAAGGTAGATATTCCGGCGCACGATTGGGGCGCGGCTAAGAAAATACAATTGCGCGCATGTGGCGAACAATAAGATTAGGCTAAGAAAATAAGATTAGGCAAATTTTTCTTCATTGGCCCCCTTGACAAAATAAATTAGATATGGTAAACTTTGCGGCGTCTAACAAACCAAAAGGGAAACATGGTATATATGAAGACATTGAATACTGGAAAAGCGCTTGCAGTTGCGGCGGGGGTAATATTGACTTCATCTTTCGCGATTGCGGATGCTGCAGAGGGGGAAGGCTTTAGCTTTACTCCTGGCAAAGGAATCAGCTATGGCGAGCAACAGATCGTCAGTGCCGAGGTAGGCGTTGGCTTTGATTCCAAATACATGACATACGGCGTTATCGATGGCAAAGACCCAATCGCGACGCTTTCGGGCAAGCTTACCTTCTTCGATTGGGTTTATGTTGCACTTGATGCGCAATACGACCTAACGAAGGCGAATGGTCGCAGGGGCGGCTATGGCAACAGGGCTGGCAAGTATACGCTACTCGATACTTCAATTGGTATTGCGCACAAGTTTGATCTTGGCGAGACGATCGGCACTCTCGGGGTCGACGCGAGCTATATGTACGAATATCTGCCGCGCTATCATGGCGAAGTCGGCGATACGCAGTACCTAAACCTCGAACTTACGCTTGATGGTCACTGGATCGAGCCGACCTTTACGTTCGAGAGAGACTTGATGGCCGATGAAGGAACATACGTGAATTTGAATCTCGGCCACACATTCACGCTTGTCGGCGATGAAGAAGATCAAGTTCTTACTTTCAAGCCGTCAATTGGTCAGGGCGCCGGCAACAGTCTTCGCACGAAGGGCTATTTTGGCGAGACAAGCGATGGGTATAATCACGGCGGCTTGATGGATACTACAATTATGGGCGAGTTTGAATGGGCTGTTTGCGATTGGCTTTCGCTCGGCGCTTATGTCGCATACTACGACTACATTTTCGATTCGAAGATGCGCGATGCCGCGAGGGCCTACAATTCCGAATGGGGTTCAGGCTGCCACGATTCTTACAATGTAGTTTGGGGGCTTTCGCTCACGGCGAAATTCTAATATGAAATTAGTTTAAGTTAACGATACAAATACTTCGGCCAAGAGCGCGCACTTCCTTCTTCTTGCGCTCTTGGCCGGAGTCTTTTTTTGAGATGCCTTTCGGATTTCGGGTGGGGGGGGGCGAGGGAATACGGGATTGGGCGGCTGGCCTATCTTATGACAAGGTAGCTATTGCGTTCTGGGTAGTGAGAGCGATAAAATCTTCGAGGGGAGTTTTCCGAAGATCGGCGAGAAATTTCGCCGTATGCAAAATGAATGCAGGTTCGTTCTTTTTGCCGCGATTAGGGACGGGCGCGAGGTATGGTGAATCTGTTTCGATTAAAATTCTATCGTCTGGCACATAGAGAGCCGTCTCACGTACATTATCTGCGAGGCGAAAGGTAACGATTCCCGAATAAGAAATCATAAATCCTAGGTCCAGAAGGGCACGGCAGAAATCTTTCGAACCAGTAAAGCAGTGAATTATTCCGCGAGAAGGGATAGATTTCAAGATGGAAAGAGTATCTTCATCTGCCTGGCGAGTATGAATAACGACCGGCAGGTTCTTTTCGCGCGCTATATTCAATTGGCTCGCGAAGAGTTCTTGCTGGTCTTTACGCGGCGAGTCTTCGTAATAGTAGTCTAGGCCGATTTCGCCGACGGCCGATGCATTCGAAAAATCGAGCGGCGCTAAAGAATCGCGGCGCGAGGCCTGGTCGCGGTCCCAACCGATGGCGAGACGAAGAGCTGGCAAATCGGGGTAGGATTTTGCGATACGCATAGCAATTTCGGCAGATTTATTCAATTCGGGGCTGCCGCCGACTGCCATTATATTGGTGAGGCCAGCTTCAAAAGCGCGAAATAAAACTGCTTTGATTTCGTTTTCGTCTTGCGAATCGAAGTGACAATGCGTATCGAACAGATTATCTATTTTATTCATTGCCGATAAATTATATCAAATTTTTCGCTTAAGAGTAAGCCCCAAAATTTGATATAATATAAGACCAAGTGATGGTTAAAAGGCTAGATAAGATACGATTAGCTCTTCTCGCGGCAATGTTTCTTGCCGTCCTGTGGGGCTTTCAGGCTATGATTTTAAATCATGCCCCAGATGTCTTTAGGGCGAAAGAGGAAGATATGTCGTTTGGATGGATTGTTCCTCTATTCTCGCTTTATGTAATTTGGGATGAGCGTAAGGCCATAGTATCATCTTTTGCGCGCGGCAGTTGGAATGGTTTTGTATTATTGTTGCCATCGATTTTACTCGGGTTCATCGGCGCGAGAGGTTTGCAGTTACGATTTGAAATCGTCGCCTTCACAGGAATCATGATATCCTTGGCCTGGATTGTATTTGGCAAAATGACTGCAAAGAAGATATTGTTTCCTGCGGCGTTTTTGCTGTTTTGCATACCGCTTGCGACGTTCCTTGATGTCATTACCGTGCATTTGAGAATTTTCGTAACGACTGCTGCTAGCGCGATTATGCAGGGCCTAGGCGTCGATGTAATCAGACATGGCACAATGCTTGTATCGGCTGCGCAAGGTGGATTTGAAATCGATGTAGCCGAACCTTGCAGCGGACTACGTTCGATTTTTGCCCTAATGGCATTGACGGCAGGTTACGCATATTACAATCAGCCGACATTGCTCAGGAAATGGATTCTTTTCGCGCTTTCCATACCAATTGCGGTATTTGGGAATATCGTAAGGATTTTGACGATTTGCCTTGTCGCGAATTTCGCATCTAAAGATTTCGCAACTGGTTTCTACCACGATTATTCTGGCTATGTAGTATTTATAGCGGCAATACTCGTAATGATTGCAACAAGCGAGGCTATGAATAGAATTTGGCCTAAAAAAGCGCAAAATGTAACACAAGAAAGTGCGAAGGAGCGCGAGCGCGAGGTTATAGAAGAAAAGAAAGTTTTGCCATATAGCGCAATAGCCGCATTTGCGATAATTTTCCCTGCGATGATATATCAAGCGACGACCCCGGAAGTAACTGTCGCCGAGGCGCCCGAGGTCCATCTTTACGAAATCACTGGTTTCGAGAGTAGAGAACAAGAAATAAGCGAGGCCGAAAAGACAGTTTTACCGCAAGATACAAAAATCGAAAAGCGCAAATACATATCGCGCTATGGTGAAATTTTTTCCGTATCTTTGGTAATTGGCGGCAAGAGCAAGAGTTCGATTCACAGGCCGGAACTTTGTCTTCCTTCGCAGGGCTATTTGATGAATTCGCCTCATACCTTTGAAGTAGATGGGATAGATTGGCGATATATTCGCCTTGAGGGGATGGAGAGAGGCAACATAGGGTTTGCATATACTTTCTTCAATCAAGAAGGCTTCAGGACTTCTTCGCATGTTCGAAGGATTCTGCAAGATACGTTAGATAGAACATTCCTCAACAGAATCGATCGCTGGGTAATGATTACAATCGAGACGCCATGGGCGAATGAAGAAGCAATGAAAGAATTCATCCACAAGATGCGTCCTAGCCTAGGATTCATGGATGAAACTAGCGAGAAAGGAAAGCTAGGCGAATGAATTTTTTAACTAGAGCATTGCCATACATAATACCATTTTGCGGTGCATTTCTACTTACGTTCATACTCACGCCGATAGTAAGAGAAATCAATCGGCGCTTAGGGATGGTCGATAAACCCGGCGAGCGCAGAATCAACACCATACCCGTGCCGCGAGGAGGGGGGCTAGCGCTTGTAATTGGTGTCATAGCGTCTTTTTCGATTTACCTATCTTTAGCTCATCATACCATAATTCAAAACGGCTGGCTCGGGCATGGAGTATATATCAAAATGGCTGTGCTATCGATTGCCATGGCCTTAGTCGGGTATACGGATGATAAATACAATCTCAATCCCAAAATAAAGCTCATAGCACAGCTTATCATTGCTGCACTTGCATGGGGATGGGCGGATTTAGGCTTTAGAAAACTATGGCCTTCATTGCCGGCTTGGCTTGATTGCGCAATGACAATCTTCTGGATCGCCGGCGCGGTAAACGCTTTTAATTTAATAGATGGACTAGATGGGCTAGCCTCGGGGCTCGCCTTTATTGCGACAATCGGAATGGGCGGCGCATTATTCATGGTCAATGCCTCTCATCAAGCCATATATCACTTTGCATTTGCCGGCGGCTTGCTTGCTTTTCTCAAATACAACTATCATCCGGCGAGCGTATTTCTAGGCGATTGCGGCTCGATGTTCATTGGTTTTACACTTTCAATTTTGCCTTTGGCGACAGAAGGCACGAATTCCTTCCTCGTATCAGTCGGTGTTCCTCTTCTTGCGATGGGCGTGCCGATTTTCGACACGGCTCTAGCTATTATCCGCCGCTCTATACGTCACATGATCAAAAAGCGCAATACGAGCGAGAAGGGCAACGATAAAGTAATGACCGCAGATTCCGATCATATTCATCATAGAATACTGCGCTCATCACATCTCAATCAGAGGAGGGCCGCGTGGATTTTATACGCCGTTGCATTTTCTCTAGTTGCAATTGGCCTATTCGGTATGGCGCTTGAATCCAGGGCGGCGGGGCTTTGGCTTTTCGCGATTTCAGCGGCTTCATTTGTCATTTTCAAAGATATGGCAAGAATCGAGCTCTTTGACGCAGGGCGGTTTTTGAATGCCGTTGCGCGCGATAGGGCAAGAACCCATAGAAGAAGGATTGCGCGCCTAGCTATTCCATTTTATATTGTATTCGATATCTTAGCCCTTATCGCAGTATTCTTCTTTTGCTATTGGGTCTTGAGAATGGATATCGACAGGGTAGAAGTAAGAGTCGCTTTGCCGATAAGAGTTATTTCGGTATTCCTCTTCCTATATATTTTCAAGGCGTATAAAACCGTTTGGTCGAGAGCGATGACTTCGAATTATGTGTCGCTTCTTTTGGCATGCATATTCGGCACGGCGGCAGGATCGATCGCGATTTATTACGCGCCAACAGATAATTCACAGATAAAGATATTGACTTTAGTATATGCGACTACTAGCGCTATTGCAATTGTGCTGGTAAGACTATTGCGCGGCATCATACGCGATATATTTTATGCAATCGATTGTTCGCGCCTTAAGGGAAGAAAAGATGTTTCTCGCGTTCTAGTTTACGGATGCGGGCTAAGATACAGGGCATTTTTAAGAGAACTCGTTCGCACTACATCCGAAAACAATAGGATAATCGTAGGTCTTATCGATGACGATATTCTTCTTCGGGGGCATTATATAGGCGGTATACAAGTTCTCGGCACGTTGGCCCAAACGCCAGAGATAATCAACGCACAAAACGTAGATTCTGTCGTTATAGCTTTCGATGTCACGCCAGAATGGCTAACTGTAATCAAAAAGACGCTTGGGCCTTTAGGTGTTAAAATAACACATTTCTCATTTAACGAAAAAGAGATTTTACAATGAATAAATTCACGAAAGAAGATGTTTTCGAATATCACAATGGCGGGAAAGTCGCAGTTCGCCTTCCGCGCGAGCTAAAGTCGCAGCGCGATTTGACTCTCGCCTACACGCCGGGAGTAGCTCTCGCCGTGAAAGAAATCGCCGCAAAAGCCGAAAGGGCGTACGATTTGACTGCGAAGAAAAATCTCGTCGCAGTCGTATCGGATGGCACGGCAATTCTTGGCTTAGGCGATTTGGGCGCTACAGCATCAATTCCCGTAATGGAAGGGAAAGCCGTTTTATTCAAAAGTTTTGCCGGTGTAGATGCTTGGCCTATCCCGCTTGGATGTTGCCGCGAAGGGGGGAAGGATACCGGGCGCACGGATCCGGAACGTGTAATCGCCGCAGTCAAGGCAATTGCACCGCAATATGCCGGCATCAACCTGGAAGACATAGCTTCGCCGGCATGTTTCGAAATAGAAGATAGACTCGATAAGGAACTAGATATTCCGGTATTTCACGATGATCAATGGGGCACCGCGGTAATAGCTACAGCCGGAGTAATGAATTTTGCTCTTATTAAAGGCAAAAGCCCAAGCGAACTCAAAGTCGTAATAAATGGTGCCGGGGCGGCAGGCACGCGAATAGCAGATATGTTAAAGGCGGCGGGAGTTAAAGATATTACGATGTTCGATATAAAAGGAGTGCTCGCGACCAGTCGCGCCGACCTTGCGCCACAAAATCGCGTACATGCTCGCGAGGTTCCGGAAAGTCTCACGCGCAGAGAAGCGATGAGTGGCGCAGATGTCTTTATCGGGGTGAGCGCGGCGAATGTAATTAGCGGCGAGGATGTGCTCGCAATGAGCGAATTCCCGGCAATTTTCGCTATGGCAAATCCCGATCCGGAAATTACTCCCGAGGCGGTCGCCGAGGCGATGGGGGGCAGAAAGTATGTAATGGTAACCGGGCGAAGCGATTATCCGAACCAAATCAACAATGTTCTTGGCTTCCCGTATCTATTTCGCGGCGCCATAGATGTTCGCGCGACGACAATCAATACGGCAATGAAAGTAGCGGCTTCAAAAGCCCTCGCAAAGCTTGCGCAAGCGCCGGTAACAGATGACATCAAGGCGCTGTATCCAGGAGAAAATCTCGTATTCGGACCTTCTTATATCATACCTAAACCTTTCGATAAGCGGCTTTTGGTCGAAGTTTCGAGCGCTGTAGCACAAGCGGCAATCGATACTAAAGTCGCTAGACTGGATATCGACATGGAAGAATACCGCAAGAACCTAAAAGAGTTGATTTAACAAATTCCCTCTTGAAACGTGGGGGGGAAATTTGGTAAAATATACGGCACAAAATGTCTATCAAGAAAGAAGCAGGTGAGTTATCGCTACTTTTACGCGTGTAAATTATAAGATTCGCGTACCGCAGGTTCGCGTACTTGATTCGTTTGGTAATATGCTGGGCGTCATGTCGACGCGTGATGCGCAGCGTATGGCAGAAGATAGGGGACTTGATTTGGTTGAGATTACCCCCAATGCAACGCCGCCGGTCTGCAAGATCATGGATTATGGCAAATTCAAGTACGAAGAATCGATTAAAGCCAAACAGCAGCGCAAGGCGCAAAAGGTCCAGAGGGTAAAGGAAATCAAATTCCACCCCGGGACCGATACGAACGATTTTGGCTATAAGATGAAACAGATTCGCGGGTTTCTTGATGATGGCTGTAAAGTAAAGCTCACGCTGCAATTCCGCGGTCGCGAAAATGCCCACCGTGAAATCGGCGAAGATGTAATAAGTAGAGTATTGGAACAATTGGGCGATGATTGTTTCGTCGAGCAGGCGCCAAAGACTCTTGGAAAGGTTCATGGCGCGCTTATCGGGCCGCCGAGGAAGAACGCTCCTAAACAGGCAAAGCCAGCTAGACCGGCCCAAAACGAGTCTGGAAATATGCCCCCAAATGGCGTAAATATATCGGTAAACTAACTAAACGTCTATGGAAAAGAAGCCAGATTTTTCAAATTCAGCCTACATTTTCCCTCCTATTAACAGGGAAGGGGTTAAGTTTGGCTTGATTGGGCTTGTTATATATCTGATTCTTGCCTCGTTAATTGAAAATTTTCTGCCGCAAGTACGCGAAATAGTCGGAATTCTCTTCTTTGTAATGTGGGGGGTGTTTCTGTTTTTCCGCGATCCCGAGCGCTATCCACCTAACGATGAGCGGGCTATTCTTTCGCCGGCAGATGGTAGAATTTGCCTCATCCAGGAATGTGAATTTCCTGATGAGCTTGGCGAAATAGAGGAATACAAAGGTAAGAAATTCTGGCGCGTAAGCGTTTTCATGAGCGTATTTAATGTTCATGTCAATAGAATGCCAACAGCTGGAACAATCTTGAAGAAACAATATGTCGCAGCCGGCAAATTCTTCAATGCTTCCCTCGATAAGGCCTCGAAAGAAAACGAAAGATGCAATTATCTCGTAAAGGCCGATTCCGGCGAAGTTTATGCAGTTACTCAAATTGCGGGGCTTGTCGCCAGAAGAATCGTGCCGCAGGTGAATGAAGGCGAGCATAAAGCAAATGCAGAACATTTTGGTTTGATTCGCTTTGGTTCGAGGCTTGATGTATATTTACCGGAAGGCGTAAAGCCTGTCGTACGTGTAGGACAGATTATGGTAGCTGGCGAAACAATACTTGCGAGGCGGTGAAGATGGGTAAATTTAGACTAAGAGGCCACAAGAGGCGAAATCACCAAAAGGTGCCGAGAGAAGAAAGAATTCCTCTTCGTTCGATTGTGCCGAATCTCGTCACAAGTCTCGCTGCATGCGCCGGAATTACGTCAATTTGTTTTTCCAGCGAAGGACGCTTCAAAGAGGCGCTTTGGGCGTTATTGGTCGCGTGTCTTTGCGATGGCGTCGATGGAAGAATCGCTCGACTATTGAAAGCCAGCAGTAAGCTCGGCGCGGAACTTGATTCATTGGCGGATTTCGTCAATTTCGGCGTAGCGCCAGCGATATTTATGTTCCACTGGCTTACCGGTAAATTTATCGGCGGCACGCCGATTTCGACGCCGGTAATAAGGCTGGTTCTCTCTGGTGCTCTATTCTACGCGTTGTGCGATTGTTTCAGACTTGCTAGATTCAACACTATGCTTGAGCAGCCGACTCTCCCGTTCTGGAAGCCTTTCTTTACCGGCGTTCCAGCTCCGGGCGGATGCTGGATGGTTTTAACGCCCGCAATAATCTACGAATGCGCGATAACCGACAAAAGCGATTCCTTCGCAATCTTCTTGCGCCATCCCGCTTTTGGCATATTCATGCTTCTATTTATAGGCCTTTTGATGGCTTCGCGCTTACCCACAATTTCTCTCAAATCTATTCATATCAAGCGCAGATTTCAACTTCCTGTAATGGCCGGTGCGCTGTTGATAATAGCTTTCCTCGTCGCCAATTTCTGGTTGACCCTCGGCGTCGTAGGTTTTATTTATATGTTCACAATTCCGCTCACGGGAGTTATCTTCCTCAAGCTTCGCGCAAAATACGAACGCGAGAATCCTAATTTCAAACAAACATTTTTCCAGAAACAAACTAATTTCCAAAATAAGGAGACAACAAATGAAACGCATGATTAAAGTAGGTATTACTGCATTGGCAATCAGCGCCATTGCGCCCGTCTATGCTCAACAGGCAGATGTTGAGGCAGAAGAAGTAGAAGAAACAGAAGGTTCGGTCGGTTGGACGCCAATCGCGATTGGCTTGGCAACACCTGTCCAGCTTCCCTGGGGTATCAATAAGTGGGATGTTTACGGCCTTGATTTCAACCTCTTCTATTCTGACGCGCCCAAGATGTATGGTCTTGATTTCGGTGGATTTGCAACCGTAGTTCGTCAGGATACATTAGGCGTTGTTATTGGCGGTCTCTTCAATGGTGGCTTTGGCGATGTTTATGGCCTTCGCGCGACCATCGGCGCAAACTTCTGCTCGCAGACTGTTTATGGTGCCGAGTTCGGCCTTGTCGGCATTCGCGATAAAATCTACGGCGTCGATGCAAACTTGCTCGGTTCTGCGCAGCATAATGTCTGCGGTTTCCAGATGGCAGGTTTGGCCAACTTGACAGATGTCGAGAGCTATGGTTGCACTGTCGCCGGTGGCGCAAATATCGCGCGCACTGCTTATGGTTTGCAGCTGGCAATCTTCTTCAATATGACTCAAGAGCTTCACGGCGCGCAGGTCGCTCTCGTCAACTTTGCAGACTACTGCCCGAATGGCTTCCAGATTGGACTTATCAACATCATTTTGTCCAATCAGTGGAAAGTTCTTCCTTTCGTAAACGGATATTTCTAATATCCAAATGGCTACAAAAAATCCATTTCTCAAAAAAGCGACGGGGGCGGATAAAGCTCCCGCTCGTTCTGAGAAGAAACATGGTCTTGGAAGGGGGCTTGATTCGCTCCTTACCAAGGCCACTGTTAAAGAACCAGTAAAGCCCACGATTGCAGAAACTCCGAAGGTACAAATCCAAGTTCCTGAAAAAGTCGAGGCGCCGGCAAACGGAATTCTCGAGCTGAATATCCTCGATATCGAGCGCAGCCCATACCAGCCAAGACGCGATTTTAAAGAAGAGGAGCTTCGCGAGCTTTCTGAATCGTTGAAGAATAATGGACTTGTTCAGCCGCCTACGGTAAGAAAAAACAAAGAAGGACGCTATGAACTAATTGCAGGCGAGCGACGCCTTAGAGCTGCTCTACTCGCTGGCTGGAAGAAAATTCGCGTCAATCTAATTGATGCAGATGATCTTACTGCCGCGGCAATGACGACTACCGAAAATCTTCAGCGAGAAGACCTCAATCCTATCGAAGAGGCAGTAAGCTACAAGACGCTTCAGGATTCATTTGGTCTTACCCAGCAGGATGTCGCCGATAGAGTCGGAAAGGGCAGGCCTACCGTTGCCAATGCTCTTAGACTCCTCGAGCTACCCGAAGAAGTAAAGTCGATGATCGAGAAGAAGATTATTACCGTCGGTCACGCTAAGGTTCTTCTTTCGCTCGATGACGAGAAAACGCGCACTCTCTTCGCGCGCGATTGCGTCAATGATCAGCTGACTGTTCAAGCTCTTCAACGTAAGGTCGAAAGATTCAAAAATCCCATACCCGATAAACCGCGCGGCGTTCCAGATTTGACCGCAGGCTTCATACGCAACCTCCAGGATGCCTTGAAGCGCTATCTCGGTTGCGCAGTGAGAATTCGTAGCGGGGTAACGCATGCCAATGGCAGACATGTGAAAGGGCTCATGGAAATCGACTTCTATGATAACGATGATCTCGATCGCATTATCAGAATGATTGGCGTTAAGGTGGAGTAGAAAGCAATATGCTCGCCGCGCTTCTAGCGTGTCATCTCTTTTTTACTCCATCTGACGCTAAATTCGCCTATTCCAAGGCTGAAGAGTTAGTTGCCGATTATACACCACGAGATTCAGGAACAATTCGCGGCAGATTTGCTGCGAATTATATTTTTGATTCTCTTCAAGCTGTCGGTGCACACCCAAAACAAGATAAATTTGCGGCAAAAACACCAAAAGGTTATCGTTTTTTTACTAATATCTATGCAGAATGGGTCTCGGACCCGGAAATGCCTTGGATAATCTTGATTTCACACTTCGATACAAAATCTCTCAAGAATTGTCCAGGCGCAAACGACGGCGCATCTACTACTGGATTGCTTATCGCTATTGCTCAAATATTATCGAAAAATTCCCCAAATAGTATAAATATAGCTCTTCAATGGCTTGACGGCGAGGAATGTATGATCGCGTATCGTAAAAATGATGGCTTTTGGGGATCGAATCGCGCCGCTGAGCAACTTGCCAGTTCCGGACGTAATGTCAAGGCCGTAATTTGTCTAGATATGCTTGGCGACAAAGATTTGAACATTTCGATTCCTCGAAACACAACTGATTTTCTACGGAACATTGCTCTACAAGCAGCATTCAATACCGGTTACTCACATATCATTCATGAATCGAACGAATCGATAAAAGATGATCACATAGCTTTTTTGAATAATGGATTCCCAGCTATTGATTTGATCGATTTCGAATTTGGAAGCGAGAGCGGCTTAAACGATTATTGGCATACAAATGAAGATACAATCGATAAGATTTCTGTAGGATCTTTGACTAAAGCCGGCTCGATAGCAGTAGAAATGATTAATCTACTCAGCAAATGACCATTAACCGTATAAGGCACATTATGTAAACTAAAGAGTTGAAAATATATTCTCTTTTATTCCTTGTGCCACTTGCGCAAAACGGCAAAAAATGCTACAATATGCGGCCAAGCGTATGATTAGGAGATAAAACATACTATGAAGACTGAACACAAGGCTCTTGAAAAATGTCGTGTAGAACTTAAAGTTACTCTAAGCAATGAGGAAGCAGACGGTATTGTCAAAGAGGTAGAAAGATCATTTGTCAAAAATGCACAGTTGCCCGGATTCAGAAAAGGCAAAGTACCGATCGAAAGAATTCGCAAAGAGTTTGCCGCAAATCTCGAAAACGAAATTCGCTCTCTTACAGTCAATAGATATTTGAAAGATGCTCTCAAGGCTGAACAGCTAGATTTCGTAGCTGTAGTAGAGCTTAAGGAAATTACCCGCAATTCCGATGGCGCCGAGTTTACAGTTATTGTCGAAGTAAAGCCTACTTTCAAACTCCCGGCTTACAAGGAATTGAAGATTGAAAAACGCGATACTTCAGTAACTGAAGAAATGCTAAATAGCCAGCTTGCGCAACTTCGCAAACAATGTGCGAAATACAAGAACGCGGAAACAGATACCCAGGCGGCGGAAGGCGATTTTATCCAGATTGATTATGCAGGTGTAGTAGACGGCAAACCGATTGAAGAAGTTTCTGCAGATGCAAAGGCAATCGGTTCTGCGAAAGGCAGCTGGATAATGCTCGAGGAAGGCAAGTTTCTCCCTGAAGTAATTGACGCAGTCAAGGGAATGAAGTGCGGCGAAACGAAGAATGATATCAAGGTAAAATTTGCCGAAGAAAACGTCCCGGATGGGTTAAAGGGCAAAGAAGCAACTTATACTGTCACATTGACCACCCTTCGCTCTCAGATTCTTCCTACAGACGAAGAGTTTGTCGCGGCTATGAAAGCTGAAAGCTATGAAGCGCTTGTAAAGAGTGTTCGCGAAAGGATGGAAAATTACAGAGTTGCACAAGAATCGGCGCGTCGCGAAAATGAAGCAGCCGAGCTCTTGTTGAAGAAGGCAGATTTCGATATCCCGGAATCCCAGCTTCAGAATGCTACTCACGAATATCTCAAGCAACTTGCCGAGCGCGCCCAGTATTCCGGATTGGATGCCTCCTACTTCGAGAAGAATCGCGAAAGTATCCTCAAGGATGCGACCGAACATTCGGCGAAGCAGATTCGTTTGTGGTATATTCTTGAGGCTATCGCAAAGGCGGAAAAGCTCGGCAGCGAAAACGAAGACCTTGGCAAGAAAGCAATGGAATTCGTCCTTGCCAATACGAAGTAAGAATACAATCACGAAAGATTGCAATAAATGACAACTTCAGGATACATGATTCCGTATGTAGTCGAACAGACTGCTCGCGGCGAGAGAACATACGATATTTATTCGCGTCTTTTGCTCGAGAGAATTGTCTTTATCTCTGGCGAAGTGAATGATGAAATGGCTAATGCCGTGTGTGCTCAGCTGCTATTCCTCCAGTCGCAAGATGACAAGAAAGATATTTCGGTATATGTAAACAGCCCTGGCGGCAGCGTAACTGCGGGCCTTGCTATTTACGATACGATGCAATTCGTAAAGTGCCCTATCGCGACATATTGCATTGGACAAGCGGCTTCGATGGGCGCCGTGCTTCTCGCCGCAGGTGCACCTGGCAAGCGCCATGCCCTTCCAAATGCGCGAATCATGATTCATCAACCTTGGGGTGGCGCGGAAGGCAAGGCCAGCGATATCGAAATCACCGCTAAAGAAATTCTTCGTTTAAAAGAACGCCTAAATGAAATTCTTTCATTCCACTCCGGCAAAAGCATCGAAGAGGTCGTTCGCGATACAGATCGCGATCACTTTATGTCTGCAGAACAGGCCAAGGATTGGGGGATTATTGATAAGGTCGTTGTGAATGAAAAAGCAAGATAAATCGTCAAAAAAAAATGCTATCTTGACTTGCTCCTTTTGCGGAAGAAATTATTCGCAGGTGCCAATTGTTCCAGGCAATGATGGCAATATCTGTGTCGATTGCGCGAAGAAAGTAAACGAGATTATCGATGATGCTTCAGGCCAATTAAGGGAGCGCTCCAAGCGCCTTCCTCCTACGCCGAGCGCAAAGGAAATCAAAGAATTTCTCGACCGCTATGTAATCGGTCACGACGATGTAAAGAAAGTTTTGTCTGTCGCCGTGCATAATCATTATCGCAGGCTGGAAGCGAAAGAAGAAAAATCAGACTTTAATAAAAATCCCGCCGCTATAATCGATGAAGACGATGTAGAAATCGAAAAATCGAATATTTTGCTCATAGGCCCGACCGGAACTGGCAAAACGCTAATGGCAAAAGCCCTGGCGAAAATCCTTGGCGTGCCCTTCGCAATAGGCGATGCAACTGTTCTTACTGAAGCAGGTTATGTAGGTGAAGATGTAGAAAATCTCGTCAGATACCTAATTCAAAACGCAAATGGCGATGTAAATCTTGCCAAACGCGGCATTATCTATGTAGATGAAATCGATAAGATCGCATCAAAGACGGATAATGTTTCGATTACAAGAGATGTCTCGGGCGAAGGCGTGCAGCAAGCCCTTCTAAAGATTCTCGAGGGGACAATTTGCCGAATCCCGCCCAAAGGCGGCAGGAAGCATCCCGACCAGGAATATATCGAGATCGATACATCGAACATCCTATTCATCTGCGCGGGGGCGTTCGTTGGCCTGGATAAGATTGTAGGTGCGCGCTCGGGCAGGCGTGCTATTGGATTTGGCTCTTCTTCAGAAGAAAGCGCCGTCCCCAAAAATGCAGTTGCGAAAGATGATAGCGCGCCTCTTGATGTAAGGCCCGAAGATCTCGTAAAATTCGGCCTGATTCCGGAGTTCACAGGCCGACTTCCGGTTATTACGGTAATGAAAGAACTGGATGAAGATCAGCTTGTGAAAGTTCTTTGCGAGCCTAAGAATGCGCTTGTGAAACAATATCGCAAGCTTCTTGCGATGGATGGCGTGGAGCTCGAATTTACTCCTGAAGCCCTTCGTGCCCTTGCAAAAGGCGCAATAGCAAGAAAGACCGGTGCTCGCGGCCTTAGAGCAGAAATGGAAAAGCTGATGATTGATGTTATGTATGATGCATCAAACGCCAAGGTCGGTTCAAAAGTTATCGTTACGGAAGAAATGGTAAAAGAAAAGTGCGGAGTTGGCTGATTTATGATTCTTACTCTTTTAAAAGGAAAACTTCATAGAATCAAGGTAACTCAAGCTTGCCTTGATTACGAAGGGTCTCTTACTTTAGATCCTGACGATATGGAAGCGGCAGGCATCGTCGAATTCGAAAAAATTCTCGTAGCCAATGTCGAAAACGGCAATCGCTTCGAAACCTACGCAATCTGCGGCAAGCGCGGCAGTCATGTCTGCTGCTTGAATGGCGCGGCTGCTCATAAAGGTTCAATAGGCGATAGATTAATCGTTATGGCTTTTGCGCAATTTACCGAATCTGAAGCTTTGGGATGGCAGCCCAAAGTAAAACATTTCGAATCGAAATAGATAAAGCTAGGTAAATGCAAATAGTACTAGCTACATCTCTATTGTTTCTGCTAATGCTCTCGGCATTCTTTTCGGGTGCCGAGACGATTCTTTTCTTTCTTTCGCCCAGTCAGCGCTTGCGCATCAATTCGAAAAAACCCAAAAGCGCAAAATATCTCGATAAATGTCTAGAAGATTCTGCCCTTTCACTTTCGACTTTGCTTGTCGGCAATACTCTAGTAAATTTTGCAATCGCAACAATAGGGTATCTGCTTTTCGATAGCCTTTTCCCCGTGTGGGGAGCGGTTTTGGCAATTCCCGCAATGACAGTAGTATTGCTTATATTCGGCGAAATTACTCCAAAACAAATTGCTCTCAGGAATGCAGAACGGCTAGCTCCCGGCTGCGCTAGACTTCTTGTATTCTGGCTTGCGATTCTAAAACCGCTTAATCTCGCATTCCGTTTTACTACGAGGGCGTTCGCCCCGGCACTAAAGCGAGAACGCCGCGCACTTTCGGATGCAGAATTGGTCTCCGTCTTGGAAAACGCCGCAGAAAACGGCGATTTTGCACAAGCCGATACAGAGATGATCGAAGGTGTTCTTCGTCTTTCGGAAGTTCATGCAAACGATGAAATGACCCCTCGCGTAGATATGGAGGGTTACGATATAGATCTGGAAAAAAACATAGAAGATCGACATCGCCAAACTCCTAGACATCGTTATTTGCCAGTGTTTCGCCGCTCGCCAGATGCAATTGAGGGCATCCTTGATTCTCAAACAGGTCTTATAGAAGATGCGTTGTTTATTCCAGAGCAAATGACGCTTGATGATCTTCTGGAAATTTTCCGCCATAGCAAAAAGCCGCTCGCAATAGTTCTCGATGAATATGGCGGCACGGCCGGTCTAATTACGCTAAACGATATAATGGAGCTTATCATGGGGCCGGCGATTTTCGGCTCCAACAATGACGAGCCTTCGATCCTAAAAACCGCAAGGAATACTTGGATTATCGATGCTAGAGCATCAATCGATGAGATAAATCGAGAACTAGGACTCGAACTTGAAGCTGAAGACGCCGATCGCCTGTCCGGTTGGGTTGCCTTTCATGCAGAACGAATTCCGCATGTAGGCCAGCAAATAGAAGCCGATGGTTGCCGTGCAACGATTTTGAAACGCCGCAAAAGAAGAGTCGTTTCGGTGAAACTCGAAGTTTTATCGTATCCTGAAACAGATACCGATGAAGAGCTTCTGGCTGAAACAGATGAAGCAGTCGAAAAAACAGCGGAGGATGATAAATGATCGCTCTGCTATTTATATTGCTGATTTTCTCTCTCCTGCTCGCGGCATTTTGCGCTGGAAGCGAGACAGGGCTTCTTTCCCTCAGCCGAGGCCGAATTACACATCTTGCACGTGAAGGCAGCAAATCGGCAAAAATTCTTTCTCATGCTATTCAAAATATGCCTCTCACGCTTACTACCCTTCTAATCGGCAATAATCTAGCCGCCGTAACATTTTCCAGTGTCTCGGCAGCTCTTTGTGCGAGGCTATTCTCGGGAACTGCGGCAAAAGGAATCTGGAGCTTTTTTGCTGCGCTTTCCATGCTCTATTTGAGCGAATTCCTGCCGAAACTATTCTGCTCTGCACGCCCATTGAGAAGAATGCTATCTCTTGCTAGAGTATGGGAGGTGTTTTCTTTTGCGATGAAGCCGCTTGCATTGGTCGCTCACAAAATAATCTCGAAATTCAGCGGCAAAACTTCGCTTAAATACAAGGTAACGACAAGCGATCTTTTGAGAATTCTCCAAGATCGCAAGGATGGGGTAAGGCTGACCGATTTCGAATCTGCTCTCATAAGCAGAATACTCGTCTTGCGCAAAAAAGGCGAACCGATTACTGTCGAAAAGATTCTTTCCGCCCTCGACGACGCAGAATAATGCGTCTTACTCGTTAAAGCGCCTAAAACAAATGCCCCATCTTTTCTCTTTTGGTCGCGAGATACCTCTCGTCATATTCTGTAGGCTTGATTACGATAGGAATTCTATCTGCAATTTCGATTCCATATCCATCAAGACCTTTTATCTTGCAAGGATTGTTTGTTAGAAGCTTGATGCGGCGAACACCAAGATCGACAAGAATCTGTGCGCCTTCGCCGTAATCTCTAAGGTCGCTGGCAAATCCTAGCGCAAGATTTGCTTCTACCGTATCAAGACCTTCTTCTTGTTTGCGGTAAGCATGCAGTTTATTCGCAAGCCCAATTCCTCGCCCTTCTTGGCGCATATACAAGATTACGCCTCGCCCTTCCTTCTCTACCATCTCCATCGCTTTATGAAGCTGCGGCCCGCAATCACATCTTTCGCTTCCTAACACATCGCCGGTAAAGCATTCCGAGTGAACCCTGACGAGCGGCGGCTCGCCATTGACTATATCGCCTTTTACAAGCGCTAAATGCTCAAGCGAAGTTATGCGGCTTTTATACATTATCAATTTGAAGTGACCGAATGCCGTCGGCATATCTACTTCTTCAACCCTTTCGACAAGCCGATCGAATTTTCGCCTGTAAGCGATAAGGTCAGCGACAGACATCATCTTCAGATTATGGACACGTGAAAATTCGATAATATCATCGAGCCGTGCCATCGTGCCATCGTCTTTCATTACTTCGCAACAAAGACCGACTTCTTTTAGCCCGGCTAGACGGCATAAATCCACAGTCGCTTCAGTGTGCCCCGCGCGCTTCAGAACGCCCCCTTCGCGCGCCTCAAGAGGAAACATGTGCCCGGGCCGACGAAAATCTTCCGGCTTCGCGCCGTCTTTTGTGCACGCGCGCGCCGTAAACGCCCTCTCGTATGCCGATATGCCGGTAGTCGTCTCTTTTGCATCTATCGACACGGTAAACGCCGTCTCATGGTTATCTGTATTGCGAATAACCATTTGATTCAAATCCAACTTTCTGCACCACTCTTTGCTCATCGGCATGCATATCAGCCCGCGTGCCCACTTCGCCATGAAATTGACATTTTCGAGCGAAGCGAATTCCGCCGCGCAGATGCAATCGCCTTCATTTTCACGGTCTTCATCATCAGTAACGAGGATTATCTCGCCTCTCTTTAATGAAGCAAGACATTCCTCAACGCTTGAAAAACATTTGTTCTGTGACATTTCGGCGTATATTGTACCATATTTTTCCGTTTTATGCTAGAGCAATAGGCTTATTTTATTTTTAAGCATCTTGAAAAATCTTGAAAAATGCTCATAATCTAACCTTCCCCCTTTACAGAGACGAGTAAAATATGCTATAATATCCGCCACTGCAAATGAAAGGTATTAGGTAGAAATGAGCATTCTCATAGGTTTTTTGTATGTTGTTGAAGTTCTCGCTTGCGTGCTTTTGGCGTTGGTCGTTATGATTCAGAAGCCGAAAGAAGGTGGGCTTGGCGGACTCGGTGGCGGAAGCGCCATGGAAGCGGCCTTGGGAGCCGATGCCGGCAATGTTCTTGTCAAGGCGACCGCAATTCTCGGCACAGTATTTCTTCTCAATACGCTCCTACTCGTCAAGCTTACTTCTACCCCCGAGCAGAATGCTCTTGATGTCAAATTGCAAGATGCCGCGGCTGCCGAGCAACAGCCTGCTCCAGATGGCGGCGAAGCCCAGTAAATGAGTTTTGCGATGCGCCAGAGAAACCACGAGTCTCAATACACTGCTGGCGAAGAGACGGCTAACGCCGTCTCTCATGTTGTAGGTTCACATCTCGGCGCGGCTATGACGGCCATACTCTGCTACGCAGCATGGCTTAGCGGGGTTGACGTCGCCTGGAAAATCGTATCTGGCTGCATCTTCGGCTTTTCGGTTATCTTCCTTTATGCAATATCAAGCGCGTATCATGCAGTGAACTATTGGCCCGCAAAAGCGATTCTGAAAATTATGGACCACATGGCCATCTATGTGCTTATTGCCGGCTCATACACCCCCTTCTGCCTTCAGACTCTTCGCGGCACGGGATACGCCGGAATCGGTTGGACTATTTTCGGAATCGAGTGGTTTGCTACAATCGCAGGGATATGCTTCAAAATCAAAACGACCGGCAAATATCATTTCATTTCTACTATCGCTTATATCATAATGGGCTGGGTGGCCGTGATTGCAATAGTCCCTATAGTCAAGGGGCTTGGGGGCCTAGGGACAATGTGGCTTGCAATAGGCGGCGTTTTATATACTGTCGGCGCAGGCTTTTATCTCTGCAAATCGCTGCCCTATAGTCACTTTATTTGGCATCTATTTGTGCTTGCCGGCACGATCTGTCAATTTTTCTGCATACTCTGGTATGTAATGACATAAGTATTTTATTTGGAGAAAACAAATAATGAAAGTTTTGGTAACAGGTGGGTCGGGATTTTTAGGTATAAATCTGATTCGTTATCTTCGCGCAAAAGGAGTAGATGAAATAAGAGTTCTAGATATCGCCGATTTTGATTATCCGGAAAAGGACGAGCCGTGGCTGAAGTTTACGCTTGGAGATGTTCGCGATATACCGGCAGTGGAAAAGATAACGGAAGGTTGCGATGTCGTCGTCCACTGCGCAGCGGCGCTGCCTTTATATTCCGATCACGATATCTATACTACAGAAGTCGATGGTTGCAGGAATGTTCTTAATGCCGCGCGCAAATTCAAGCTCGATAGAATGATTCAAATTTCTTCTACTGCCGTCTATGGCGTGCCGAAAAAACATCCGATTTACGAAACCGATCCTCTCATCGGCGTTGGACCCTATGGAAACGCAAAAATCCAAGCTGAAAATATTTGCCGCGAAGCGATTAAGGAAGGCTACCCTGTTTCTATAATCCGTCCAAAGAGTTTCATCGGCCCCGAAAGACTCGGCGTCTTCGCGCTCTTCTACGATTGGGCGTATACCGGCCACGGCTTCCCGATGATTGGCTCAGGTAAAAATCGTTATCAATTGATGGATGTTGACGACCTCGATTCGGCGATTTGGAACGCGATGACCTACCCGAAAGACGTAATCGCGACAGAGTTCAATATCGGCGCGAAAGAATTTACGACAATGCGTGAAGATTATCAGGCCGTCCTAGACCGCGCAGGCCACGGCAAAAAGATTCGCCCGATGCCGGTTAAGCCTCTAATATTCATTTTGCGCATACTCGAAAAACTGCATCTATCGCCGCTCTATCCTTGGGTCTACGAAACGGCTTCTACAGATTCATTTGTTTCCATCGAAAAAGCGCAAAAACTACTAGATTATAGGCCTCAATATTCAAATAAGCAAGCTCTCATCAGGAACTATGAGTGGTATGTCGAGCATCTGAATGAATTCAAAGGCAAAAGCGGCGTCTCTCACCGAGTGCCTTGGAAGCAAGGTATGCTTTCGATTGCT
Source organism: Kiritimatiellia bacterium (assembly GCA_017447805.1). Lineage (GTDB taxonomy): Bacteria > Verrucomicrobiota > Kiritimatiellia > RFP12 > UBA1067 > UBA1067. The sequence continues at coordinate 25,204 of JAFSMR010000048.1, forward strand.
AAATGGTTTTTCTGATTATTCAACATGCTTGTCGCTATTGAGTAGAACACAAAAATTTGATATAATAATAGCCGCAATGAACGAATTGGCGTCTAGATTGAACGAAGCTCTCGGCCCGGCAGAAGGATTTCTGTCTGCAGCCGGCAGAAGAATGTATTTCCCTTATGGCGGAATTCTTGGTCAAGGTGCGCAGGCTAGAACATGCGCCATTAATGCTACGATTGGCATGGCCTTCGAAGAAGATGGCTCGCCGCTCGTAATGAACTGCTTCCGCAAAGAACTGAATATCGATAAAAAATGTTTCCTCTACTCCGGCTCTTTTGGCGTGCAAAAACTCCGCGAAACCTGGAAAGCTATGGAATACGAGAAAAATCCTTCTTTGCGTGGAGTGGTTTTTTCCGAACCAGTAGTGACAAACGCGCTTACCCACGGCCTTAGAATTTCGGCGGAATTGTTCGCCGACGAAACGACGACTCTTATTACCCCCGATCTTTATTGGGATAATTACGAGCTCATATTCGGCGAAGCTGTCGGTTGCCGCGTCAAGCATTTCAATACTTTCAAAAATGGCGCATTTGATTGCGATGCAATGCTCGCAAGTCTTCTTGATGGCAGCGATAAAAAGATTTTGATTCTGAATTTCCCGAATAATCCAACAGGATATACGGCAACCTATGAGGATGCCAAGCGCATCGTCGAAACCGTTAAGAAAGCGGCAGAACTCGGCCGGCGGATTGTCGTTATTCTCGATGACGCATATTTCGGGCTCGTATACGAAGAAGGCGTCCATGGCGAATCGCTATTCGCAGAGTTCGCCAATCTTCACGAAAATGTCCTCGCGGTCAAACTCGACGGCACGACGAAAGAAGACTATGTTTGGGGCCTTAGGGTCGGCTTTATCTTCTTTGCCTTCAAGGGCGCGACCCCTGAACAGCTAAAGGCGCTGGAAGCTAAAGCCGCTGGCAACGTCCGCAGTAGCGTAAGCAACATTACTTCGATCGGTCAAAATATCTCGCTAGGCGCCTTCGCCGACCCTGACTACGCGAAGGAAAAGCACGAGAAATTCCTCGTCCTAGAGCGCCGTTATCGCGAAATTAGAAGAATTCTCGCGTCCCACCCGGAATACGCCGCGTTCTTCGAGCCTATGCCGTTCAACTCGGGCTACTTTATGTGCGTTAAACCTAAAGGTGTTAACGCCGAGGATGTGCGTAAACTTCTCGTCGAAAAATATTCGACCGGCACAATCGTCCTTTCCGGACTTGTTCGCCTCGCGTTTTCGACAATCCCTCTCAATAAGCTCGAAACGCTTTTTGCGAATGTCGCATCTGCAATCAAAGAACTTCAGAACAAAAATCAATAAAACCAAAAAGGAGCCGAAAATGAAAAAACTCTTGTTGTCTATAGCTTCGGTGATTGCCTCCGGCGCAATTACCCTTCAGGCATCGGTCGAAAAACTCGCGACCGCCCAGGTCACGGATATCCCGACCATAATATCTACCGCTACTATCGCGGGCGAGCTCGTGGGTTACCCGATTTTCGGCACTGTCGCCGCTATGGCGATTTCCGAGAACAACCCCGCGGCGCCCTATACCGGTCCGCTCAAATCCGGCTCCGGCATTGCGCTCGAAGTCTACGGCGAAACGGAATTCGGCCAGTTTTCGGAAAATGCAGAAGCCTTTCTCGATAGCCTCGCGCTCGGCATAATCTTCTCGCCGAACGGCGGCAAGGAAGGCTACCTCGCCGCGATGAAAGGCGGCGTGGATAATGGTGACGGAACTTTTACCGTGAAGAATCTCAAGAATCGCGAAGAGCATTTCGTGGTATTCAGCGCAAACGGCGAGTGGGCCGCGATTAGCGACAAGAAGGATTATGCAATCAGAGCTCTCGCTGATCTTGCGGACGCCGAACAGGCGATGACCGTTCTCGATGGCGGCGTTGTGCGTCTTGCGGTAACCCCCGCCGCGATGAATATCGTCTCGAAGGCGATCGATGAAATAATGCCCATGCTCGCAGAATCCGACCCTCAGAACGCCGAGCTTTTGGCAGCTTGCTTCGATATCTACAAATCGATCGAATCCTTCGATGTAACCGCACGTCTCGATGCTCGCGGGTTGGATTTCTTCGGCGCGATGAAGCCTCGCGCCGGCACGATTTTCTCGACAATCGGCACTTCCGGCGCGCTCGGCCCCAACCCCTTCTCGGCCGCTGACCCTAACGCCGCATACGCGATGGCCTGCACGCCGAACTCCGGCTTCGATGGCCCGGCATACGTAAATGCAATCGGCAATATCGTAAGCTTCTTCAGCGAAAACGGTCTCAAGACCGATTGGTATAAAATGGAACAGAAAGGCTCCTTCTACAATATGAGCCTCGACCTCTTCGGCGCTATCGCCTATTTCACCGGCGAAGGCAAGGAAGCTAGCGACAAGCTCGATGCTGAGGCCTTCTTGCAGAGATTCAACGGCCTTCTAGCCACCTGTGCGCTTAAGGAAGGCGCCCCGGAATTCGGTATGTCGTGCTCCTTCCCCGAAGTAAAGCTTTCGGCTACCCCCGACCAGCTTTTAGCGAGAACCGTTCCGGACTACATGGAGCGCAAATCTTTCGCTTCGTGCGTATTCTCGCTCTACGCGATGGTCAAGGGTCTTGCGCCGAAATTTATCGAAATGGCCGCTCCGCCAGATGAAGCCCAGATGCTCAATATGATGATTGCCGCAATGCCAGCTTACCAAGGCGCGATGGTCTCGATGGTATCGCGCGAAGGCGATAGCTTCAAATATCTCTTCAGGGCATCCGCCGACGAAATCCGCGGCATTGCCGCTATCGTCAATGTAGGCGTGAGTTATTTCGTACTCCTGACGCAAAAGCAAATGTCGACTTCTTTCCAGACTCTCGATGATGATGACGAGGACGATTACGACGAATAAAGCCTAAGCTACTGAATGAAAATCGAGGCATACGCCAAAGTCAACTTCACTCTCGAAGTATTCCCGGAACGCGAGGATGGTTACCATTCCTTGCGTTCCCTTGTAGTTCCTATATCGCTTAGCGATACTCTGGATATCACCCTTCGCGACGATGCCGAGATTCATACCGATTCGCCTTATAAGGACGATCTTGCGCTCAAGGCCGCCCTCGCCCTTCGCGCCTCGCGATTCGTTCAGAGCGAATCGCCGGGCGTAAATATAAAAATCGAGAAGCGAATTCCTGCGGGCGGCGGCCTCGGGGGCGGCAGCGCAGATGCCGCCGCTACCCTTATCGCCCTGAACGAGCTTTGGGCGCTAAATCTGCCGCGCGAGGCACTTGCAGAGCTCGCAACAACAATCGGCTCGGATGTGCCATCGCTCGTTATGGGTAATAGCGTCATTATGGAAGGAAGAGGCGAAAAAGTTACGCCTTTTGGCGATTTTCCTCAATTATCGCTAGTATTACTTAACCCTGGAATCTTTTCTTCCACTAAGCAAGTGTATCAAAAATGCACTCCGCGCGTGACAAACGACCCTAAAATTTTGTATAATATCCGCCAAGCAGTCCAAGGAGGAAGTCTTTCAGATATAGCTAATGCGCTTATGAACGATCTTCAAGAGCCGGCAATAGCCCTTCATCCTGAAATCGCTTCGTCAATGGATTTGCTTAGGTCGCTAGGGGTTGAAAAACCTCTTATGACCGGCAGTGGCTCGACTGTATTCGGGCTCGTCTCAAATGAAGATGAGGGACGTAAAATCGCAAATCTTCTGACATCCAAAGGCCATAAGGCATGGTTTGTCAAATCTGTTGTCCGGTGATGTAATGGCAGCATAGGGGTTTTTGATACCCTTCGAAGTGGTTCGAATCCACTCCGGACAACCAATCGGCGGCTTCGCCGCGTTCAGATGTTCATTTTAGCATGGAGAACAGGAGAAACAGGAGATTTCTTCAGGTGATTTGCTTTTCGATATCCGAAAATAAATATGCCAAAACAAGCGCTTGTTTTCTCATAATTGAAATCCAACGCGGCTAAACAAGCACTTGCACTGTCATAATCAAAAGCGATTCAGGCAAAACAAGCGCTTGCACGCTCATAATCAAAAGTGATTCCGGCAAAACAACCGCTTGCATCGTCATATCTGAAATTGATTATGACAATGCAAGCGCTTGTATTTCGCCCTAATCACGAGCAGGCCACATTGTTCTTCCATTTGATGTAGCGCAGTACAAGATGCGTGAGCATCGCCGCCCATATCTGCCATTCGACAGCGTTTTGGTTCTCGCCGAAGAACGACTGGAGCTGGAGCGTTTGCTTGAGTTCCTTAAAGAGGAGTTCAACCGCCCATCTCGCTTTGTAGAGTCCCGCGACCATGGACGCGCTCCACTCGAAGTTGTTCGTGCAGAAAGCCTTCTCGCGCATCTCCCCCTTGACCTCGACAAGGGCCTTGATGCGACGCAACGTCTAGGGATAGTCCGTACTTGTCGTCGCGCCCGTCAGCCGTATCGTCTCGTCGGAGATGGTACGTGTCGGCAGATCATTTCTGGGCACGCGCTTCACGACTCTGTATCTGGTCGGCTCCTTTTCCCGGATGACGAAGAACGCCCCGCGAAGCGTCTGCCGGTACAGCACGGAAAAGTTGTTGTACGCCCTGTCGAGTATTCCCATGTCGCCAGGCAAGAGCGAGGCGAAAAGCTCTTCTTCCCGCCTGGAATCGTGCTCGCTCGCCTTCCCGACGACGGCGA
>JAFSMR010000049.1 GCA_017447805.1 Kiritimatiellia bacterium
TGTTCACGCCCCAATCCTTCAATGGCGTTCCTACGGCTTCAATCTTTCGCTTGATGCTCTGTTCAATGGGTGAAAGAATAACCCACGATTCCGAAGAGGTGAATGTGCCTGACGTAGCGGCGTGCTTCACGAAAACGCTCATTTATTCAGTTCGGGCATAAAGTCGCGAATGAACCTTGCGAGCGTGTTGCGATGAACTTTGCATATTCGAGCAATCTTGTTGCGAGACTGCCCAAGTGCTGACAGTTCACGGATAAGGTTCTTTCGAGTGTGAAGCTTGTGCTTCTCTGGAGCTGTTTTGTGTCCTTTGGGTCGTCCGAGGACGATACCTTCAGCGCGTTTTCTTGCCAAGGCCTCCTTCGTGCGCTGGCTTATCAGATTTCGTTCGATTTCTGCTGACAATCCGAACGCAAAAGCCAGAACCTTCGATTGGATGTCCTCTCCAAGCCGATAGTTGTCCTTTATTGTCCACACTTTACATTCCTTTGTCATGCAGATGTTTAGAATCTCCATAATCATGAACAGGTTGCGCCCAAGTCTGGAAAGCTCTGCGCAGATGATCAGATCGTCCTTCTGGACGCGATTGAGCAACTTGCCCAATTGTCTCTTGTTGTAGTTCTTGGTGCCGCTGATGGTCTCTTCGATCCAACCGTCGATTTTCAGTTTCTGTCTTTCGCAGAAATTGTTGATCTCGAACCGCTGGTTCTCGACCGTCTGCTTGTCGCTGCTCACGCGAATGTATCCGTATGTCATTTCTTGTCTCCTTTTTGGATTGTTACTGTCTTCATAATAGATAACGACAATATACATAATGGCTGCAATTCTATGTGAACGGCTTTTGCACCAATTCGACGTGAAGCACTAGCAATATATCCGCCGCGCTTTCGCTACCATCTGCGCCTGATGGGTGATAGAGAATGTTGCGGGGCGATTGCTGCCCCGCAAGGAAGGAGTATTCAATGCAACGCCAAATCGATTGCTACGGGTCTGAAGCGACAAGCGAGCATTTCCAGAGACGGAAGCTCGAAGCCTATCTCGTGAAGAACGAAAATGCGCCCGCGCCGAAGGCGTCGGGTTGCCTGAGCGAAGCGAATCCGAAGGACCGCAAGGGGCCGCGAGGCATCATCTACGAGTGCTTCGGCAACGGCGATCCGCGTCCGATACACAGAATCGACCACGACCCGGACGGATGCGTCCGCGTCATGTGGGCATACGGCAGGTGTACCGACGCCGAGGATCTGGTTTTTACTCAAAACAGATATTATAGCGCATATCCACCATAGTGTCATGGGGAGAACATTAAAAATGTATTAGCAAACCAAAGAACAGATTATATTAGCAGTATAGAATGCAATTATCCTTCTTTGGGTGGTAAAAAACTTATCAAAACCCTCAAATATCTCCTACAAATGGTTGTTTATCCCGAAATATCCCTAATGGAGGGAAATTTTTTGGTAGATAAGGCTACCGCATTGCGGTGTCGCTATCTACCAAAAACGAAACCTCCGCCACTTTTCTGGCGGCACTTGCGCGGCAACGCGAAACCTCCGCCACTTTTGTGGCGCCACTTGCGCGTTCGGGCGAAACCTCCGCCACTTTTCTGGCGCCACTTGCGCGCTAAGGCAATACCTCCGCCACTTTTCTGGCGGGACTTGCGCGTTCGGGCGAAACCTCCGCCACTTTTCTGGCGGCACTTGCGCGCTAAGGCAATACCTCCGCCACTTTTCTGGTGGCACCTTCGCGGCGGCCTGAGGGGCGACTACCAGGCGGCCGCCGGGGAGGGTTAAACAATAGCGATGAGGAGGGCGAGGAGGACGAGGAGGAAGGCGCAGAATCTTTTTGCTGCGCTGGGCGGCTTGATTTCATTCTGCGGCGGAAGATTTCTATCTCGCCGCAGAATTTTCAAAACACCTCTTAATGCAAGCGGGAGGCGTCCTTTTGGTGTCACCAAGACAGCCGCCCAAATCACTAGGGCGATTACAAGGACGACTCGCAACAGTTGATAAACCATTATGTGTAGCGTAGAACTTCGTCGACAGTAGTATAGCCATCTAGAATTGCCCTAACGCCATGTTCGCGCATTGTGCGCATTCCAAGTTCTCTAGCTTTTTCACGCAAAATGAGCGTCGGCGCTTTATTGTTGATTAGCTCTCTCAACGGGTTGGACATCCTGAGATATTCCACGACGGCCTTTCTGCCCTTGTAGCCTGTGCCGTTGCAAATCTTGCAACCTTTGCCGAAATAGAACGGGCGAGAGCCGATTTCATCGCGAGTCATTTCGATTCTCTCGAGCGTTTCATCATCCGGCTCGTATGGTTGCTTGCACTCGGCGCAGCATGTTCTCACAAGACGTTGTCCGAGGACGCCTTCCAAAGTAGAGGATAGCAGATATGGCGCGACATTCATATCCACGAAGCGCGTCACCGCGCCGGCGGCGTCGTTAGTATGCAATGTCGAGAACACGAAGTGACCGGTCAGCGCGGCTTGAATTGCGATTTCGGCAGTTTCGAGGTCGCGGATTTCGCCTATCATCATTACATCGGGGTCTTGACGCAAGAAGGCGCGCAGCACTTTCGCGAAGGTATTGCCGACTTTCGCATCGATAGGAACTTGGACGATTCCATCTACATTATATTCTACAGGTTCCTCTGCCGTAAGGAGCTTTGTATCTATCTGGTTGATTCTTCTGAGAATGGAATATAGCGTAGTGGTCTTACCGGAACCTGTAGGGCCGGTTACGATGAATATGCCATTCGGCTTTTCGATATCCATGGTAATTTGTTCATAGACATCTTCGGGCAAGCCCACATTTTCAAGATCAAGCGAAGTCGCCGACTGGTCGAGAATACGCATTACGACAGATTCGCCATGGGCGGTCGGCAAGCATGAAACACGAAGGTCGACGGCGCGTCCGGCGACAGTAAGCGCGATACGGCCATCTTGAGGTATACGACGTTCGGAAATATTCAAATTCGCGAGAATCTTGATACGAGAAATAATCGCCGGCGCCATCTTGACATCTGGCGCTTTCATTTCGTAAAGCGCGCCATCTACACGATAGCGAATCTTGAAATCGTTTTCGAACGGCTCTATGTGAATATCTGCCGCCCTATCGACGACGCCTTGATAAAGGACAAGATTGACGAAACGGATAATGGCAGAAGAATTCGCCGCCGATTCCATCGAGGCGATATCGTTGGCATTGGCGCCGGATAGAGAATCGTCATCTGAAAGTCCATCGCCGAGCTGCTTGATCATATCGGCGACGGAATCGTTGGAATCGCCGTAATACTGCGAAATGCGCGCCATTACATCCTCTTCGCGCGCAAAGACGATTCTAACCGCCTTGCCCAAAGAGAACTGCATTTCGTCGGAAATTCTCGGGTCGACCAAATCGAAGGCGGCAAGAGTAACCGTCTCGTCGTCAGCCTCGACCGGGAATACGTTATACATACGTGCGGTAGAAGCCGGGATCGCCTCGGTGATTTCGGTCTCGAATGTCATCGAGCCGAGGTCTATCGCCTCGGTATTCTGGTCTGCCGCCATTAGTCCGAGGAGGTCATCCTCGGTTAAAATTTCCTGATCGATTACGAGCTGGCGAATGCTCTTCGATTCGGTCTTGGCGATATCAGCCAAATCTTTTGCGCCATCTTCATCGAGATAGCCGTTTGTTACGAGAAGCTGGAGAATTGGATCGAGCATTTAGTTTACTCCCCCATTTCTTCCTTGAGTTTCTGCACGATCGAATCGGGGTCTTGCGACTTCGTAATGAGTTCGTCGTAAGCGATGAGCCCTTCCTTATAGAGACTCGTGAGGTGGGCATCGAGGGTCTGCATGCCGTATTTGGCGCCGGTCTGCAGGTCGCTCTTAATCATATTGGTCTTGCCATCGCGGATTCTCGAGCGGATTGCGTCGGTCGAAGTCATGATTTCAAAAGCGGCGACACGGCCATGGACTTCGCCGTTCTCATCGAGTTTCGGGAGGAGAATCTGCGAAATCACCGCTTGCAAGCCGGCGGCGAGCTGAGTTCTGACCTGCGCCTGCTGATTGGTCGGGAACGCGTCGATAATACGGTCGACCGTTTCCGCGGCACCCGTAGTATGCAAAGTTCCGAAGACGAGGTGGCCCGTTTCCGCCGCGGTAATCGCCGCGCCAATCGTTTCGAGGTCGCGCATTTCGCCGACGAGAATCACATCGGGGTCTTGACGCAAGGCGCGGCGGATTGCTTCGGCGAAGGATGGCACATCATCGCCGACTTCACGCTGGGTAATGAGGGATTTGGCGGATTTATGATAAAATTCGATCGGGTCTTCAATCGTGATTATGTGGACGCTGCGCTCGTTGTTGATTACGTGAAGCATCGACGCGAGAGTCGTAGATTTACCCGAACCCGTAGGACCGGTTACCAAAATCAAGCCGCGCGGTTTAAAGAGGAGCTCCTTGACGACCGGCGGGAGGCCGAGCTGCTCCATAGAAAGGAGAGTTGAAGGAATTTGACGAAGCACCATGCCATAGCGCTTGCGTTCCTTGAATACAGATACACGAAAACGGGTGTTGAGTTTCTTGGGGTCCTCGGTCTCGCGCTCTTCGGGCGTGCACATATCGCTATAGGCGATCGCGTAGTCGGCGCCGCCATTCTTTTCCACCTCGGCCATGTGGGCATCGGTAGAAATTTCGCGGCAGAGATTATAGGAATCTTCTTCGGTCAAATCATCATCTGCGAGCGGGCAAAGTTCGCCATGAACGCGAAGTTCCGGCGGCATATATGCACGGATGTGCAAGTCTGAGCCACCTTCGTCAATCATCGCAAGAAGCAAATCTTTCATCGAAATATCCATCGTCTTATCCTTTCGTATAGATGCCGGGTTTTATATATCAGTCGGCATCGCCCATTGTTACGCGCAAAATTTCAGAAAGCGAAGTCATGCCATTGGCGACTTTAAGCATGCCATCTTCGCGCAGAGTTCTCATGCCGAGCTCGCGCGCCCTTTGCCTTAGGAGAGTCGCAGGGGCATGATCGAATATCAAGCGCTGGACCGTATCATCCACCTTGAATATTTCGAAGATACCCTTTCTTCCTTTATAGCCGCTACGGCCGCACTTTTCGCATCCGGCGCCGTGGAACATTCTATCTGGCATCGTCTTCGAAAATTGCCCCAGCATCTTGATTTCGCGATCGGTTGGCGTGTAGGCCTCGCGGCAATTTTCGCAAATCGCCCTAACCAGACGCTGCGCCATCGCGGCGCGAAGCGCGGAAGCGACGAGAAACGGCTTTACGCCGATATCCAAAAGACGCGTCACCGCGCTCGGTGCATCGTTTGTATGCAGAGTCGAGAACACCAAGTGACCAGTCAGCGCGGCTTCCATCGCGATTCCGGCAGTTTCCTCATCACGGATTTCGCCAATCATTACGATATTCGGAGCCTGACGCAAAATCGAACGCAGCGCCGCCGAGAAGTCCAGGCCGACATCCTTATTCACCTGAACCTGGTTGATACCGCTCATTTGGTATTCTACAGGGTCTTCAACGGTAATAAGCTTTTTATCTGGCGTGTTGATCTGGCCCAAGCAAGCGTAGAGGGTAGTCGTCTTGCCGGAACCCGTAGGACCCGTTACCAAGACGACGCCATCAGGCAACTTGATCAAACGCTCGAAAGTAGTCTGGTCGTCGGAAAGGAACCCGAGCTGTGGAAGACCAAGCGCGAGGTTCGACTTATCGAGAACACGCATTACGATCGATTCGCCGTGATTCGTAGGAACAGAGCTTACGCGAAGATCGAGGTCTTTACCGTTTACAGTAATCTGAATTCTTCCATCCTGCGGGATTCGCTTTTCGGAAATCTTCATCTTCGACATGATCTTGATTCGCGAAATAATCGCGCCCTGCAAGCGCTTGGGCGGCGAATCCATCTTTCTCAGCGCGCCATCGATTCTGTAGCGAACACGAAATTCTTTTTCCATCGGCTCGAGATGAATATCAGAAGCCTTCATCTTGATTCCGTTCGTGATCAGCATTGTCGCAAGCTTGATGACGGGCGCATCATCGCCGGAAGCTTCACCATCTTCGCCGAATTCATCGCGAGTCTGGACATCGGCCGGCTCATCTGCGAGATACAGCTTGGCCATCGCCGCGGCGATTTCCGATTTCGGCGAAATAACAGCCTCGACCTCGCGCCCGTTCAGAACATATCTCAACGAATCGATTGCATCGTAGCCCATCGGGTCGGATAGCGCAACAGTAATGGAATCGGAATCCGCGACAACAGGAACGACTCCATACTTTTTCGCAATATCAGCAGGAATCTCCTTGACGATCTGCGTATCGATTGCATCGGCGTTCACATGGCAATATTTCAAGCCAAACTGGTCGGCAACCGTACCAAGAACATCATCTTCGCTTAACGTCCCACCAGAAACAAGAACATCAAGCGTCGTTTCATTCTCGGCCCTCATCGACTTCGAAGCAGCCTCTATTTGCTCGGGCGTTACGAAACCCCGCTCTGAGAGAAGCTGCAAGACATATTCATCGTTACTTGTCATATTCTGGAGATATTATAGCATATTCTTCGGGTTTCTGCAATGGGCTAAAAAATCAGATAATTTTTGCCGGCATTAGCCCCGTAATAAATTCATTAAGGCGCCAAGGCAAGATTGAAGCGAAATAAGAAGCGAATCTCATCGGCCACGGGAACGCAATCAGGCCGACATTTTTATCCGCTGCGCGCAAAATTTTCATCGCAGCTTTATCCGCTTCCATGAAAAACGGCATGGGACATGTGTTTTTATCGGTTATTCTCGAGCGAACGAAGCCTGGCGCGATTGCCGAAACCTTGATACCTTCTTTCTTTAGCGCCCCTCTCAATGCGAGCGCCCAGGTCTTTAGGCAACTCTTTGTCGCCGAGTAGGAAGGACACGAAGCGAGCGGGCCATACCCTGCGATTGAAGACGTAACAAGGATTTGCATACCGCAAGCCTTTTCGTCTTCCGGCCGCTTGCGCCGCCTCGCGAGGCCTATCGCGCAAAGGACAATATTCATCGTGCCGTTTACATTAATCGAAAAAGTGTTGCGAACATTTTCCTCGGTCTCTTCACCGGTAGAAACGCCGGCATTGGCAAAGACCCTCTCAATCGGCAAAATAGACTCTGCTTCATCAAGCCACGCCTTCACGCCTTCTTCATCGCGAATATCGAGAATCTTCTCTTCTACTCTTACGCCTAGCTTGCGGCAATCTTCAGCAACCCTGTGAAGACGCTCTGGGTTTCTTGCGCAAAGGAATAGGTTATCGCCTCTCTTCGCCGAAGCTATGCTTAGCGCTTCGCCTATTCCGCTAGAAGCCCCTGTAATTAGAGTCGTCATTTATTTTCCTGCTCGGCAGCGGCAGGTTGCTCGGCGGCCGCGGGTGCCGGGGCGTCGGGGGCGGCGGGGGCCGATGCTGGTTCAGATTTGGCTGGCGCGGCTGATGCCGGCGCGGGTGCCGGAGATGTCTTCACTGGCTTTGGTGGTGGGGTCCATTTTGACATTTCACCGACCAAATCGTTTACCCTCGATGCATATTTCGTCGCTTCGTTGGCAATAACAGAATCTTTGTGCTTTTTGAGGCGCTCGAGTTTAACAGCATTCGCCTTATGGAACTGAACTGCAGCCTTAGCCTCGGAAGCTTTCTTTATCGGCTTTTGCGCATACGCCTCGGTTCTTGTAATTATGGTATAAGTCTTCGCCCAATCGGGGTGCTCTTTGAAAGATTTCTGCATCTCGATCGTAATCTCGTCCGCCTTCAGTTCAGGCCACATTTTCAGGAGATTATCAAGTCGGTAGAGCGTCATGCCTGGCGCTGAATCCAGATCTTTTTCAAGCTCCTTGAGATTCATCATTTTCTTCTGCTCGATAGCAGCCATTAGGCGCTTGGCTTCTTTTGCGGCATCGGCATCTTTGCCCATCGAAGTCTTCTTTAGCCAAACCATTCCGGGCCTGGCGAGTGTGCCTTCCTTAAAATAATTTGTGATAGACCCTGCGAGCTTATCGGGCTTGACCTGCCCGAATATCGGATGATCTTTCGGCAATTTTTCCGCCGCAGTCTTTGAAGCTGCCGCGGCATCGGTCACATTTGGCCCTTGATATATGGTTTTGCCTTCCAAATCAAGAACATAGAAAAACGGCAAGGGATCTTCAGGGATGGGTTCGGCTTCTCTCAACGCGAAATCTTGATAAATGTGAACATTCTTGGGAATTGCCATCTTTAGCTTCTTCGCTTTATCTGCCAATTTCTGCTTTGTATAACGCGCTTCTCTTATCGATACGATATATTTTACGCGTAAACCTTTGTTGTATCGCATCGCCTCTTCTATTTGGGAGAACGGGAATTGGGCGATTTCTTTGCCATCGGCTACTCCTACCATTACGACCATGTCAGTTAGGTCGTCTATAGTATATTCCTCGCCATTTAGACAATATTTATCTTCGAGATTTTTCCACTTCGATTCTTCCTTTGGCGCAGCCAAAGCGCAAAAAGAGAATGCTACGACAAAAAGAAGCCCTGTGATATATTTCACTTTCATTCCTTGCCTCCCGACCATCTTTTATTTACCGGCGCATGGGCAATTCTTGCATGCCGCACACCCCTTCCTTTCGCCCTTCAACGAAACGTCTCGGCCGGTCCAGCAATAGGTGCAGAGTTTGGTTTCATCTAGGCCTATTGCTTTTACGAGGTCTTCAAGGCGTTGAAATTGCAGCGAGGTCAAATTCAATTTTTCGCGAATGAACTCGACCATCTTCTTGTACTCTTCGCCATCGGCATTGGTGTATTTCGATAAATCCACATTCTCGCCCTCGTGGCCGCGGATATATCGGCGTGTTATCAAATCGTATTCATTCTTCGAGCGCGAAAAATTTATGAATCTACACGGGAATACAAGTGGAGGGCAAGCAATTCGCATGTGAGTTTCCAGACATCCAGACTCGTAAAGTCGCGCCGCCTGCTTGCCGAGCTGTGTTCCGCGGACAATCGAATCATCGCAGAACACCAATTTCTTATTTTGTATCAGCCCCGGAATCGGTATAAGTTTCATCGATGCGACATGTTCCCTTTGGCGCTGATCCTGCGGCATGAAGCTTCTAGCCCAAGTTGGCGTATATTTAACGAATGGCCGCGCAAATTTCACGCCAGCTTCATGCGCGTAGCCAAGGGCATGCGAGGTTCCGGAATCTGGTATTCCACACGCCGCATCTATCTTCACGTTATCTCGCTTCGCGAGCGCTCCGCCGCAACGATAGCGCGCCATTTCTACATTTCTGCCTTCGTAACTAGAAGCCGGATATCCGTAATAAACCCAAAGGAACGAGCATATTGCCATTTCTTCGCCGGGTTCAATCAAAGTCGTAACATCACCTTCTGCAGAAAGTTCAACCATTTCGCCAGGTCCCAAATCCCGCACATATTTATAGCCGAGATTTGGCATTGCGCAGCTTTCCTGCAACGCAATCATAGAGCCATCTTTCTTGCCGATGATAATTGGCGTGCGGCCATATTTATCGCGAGCCGCATATAAATGACCATGCTCATCCAACAATAAGATTGTGCAGCTGCCGCGGACTTTTTCCTGCACATACTTCACACCCTCGACAAATGAACTTTGCGTAGCGATGAGAGCCGAGACGACTTCCGTAGGGCCTACCATGCCGCTCGTAGTCGAATACTGTAACTGCGCAGCGTTTCTATCAAAGAGCTCCTTCTTTATTTCTTCTATATTCTCTATAAGCCCTACTGTCACTAGCGCGAAAGTGCCTAAATGCGAGCACATTACAAGAGGCTGCGGATCTGTATCGCTGATTACGCCTATTCCACTATTACCCTCGAATTTCGCTAGATCATTCTCGAACTTCGAACGAAACGGCGCATTTTGGATATTATGAATAGAACGATGGAATGTCCCGTTTTTCTGCAAAACCGCCATTCCGCCTCGATGCGTTCCGAGGTGAGAGTGATAATCTGTCCCAAAAAACAGGTCCAGTGTACAATCAACTTTAGAAACAACGCCGCACAGTCCGCCCATTTTAATATCTCCTTGTGGGGTGATGGAGTTGGTATTATAGCATTTTTTTCTTCCCCGCGCAATAGGTCGCGTCACATAGTCGCAAACGGCTTGACGCACCTGGCAGAATGAAACTTGGGAACCGGTATTGTATGGGGCTTGGCGGAGGGAGGGGGATTCGAA
>JAFSMR010000050.1 GCA_017447805.1 Kiritimatiellia bacterium
ACGGCCCATGGATGGCAAGACAAGGAGCGATGAATCCTCTGATTGGCCGGGAGTGGCTCTGAACCAGAGCCGGAAACGCCTGCGCGAACGAGCATTCCGGCCGCCCCCGATTGCGTCATAGCGCGAATTTGCCGTGTTGCTTCTTGAGCCCAAGGCAAAATCGGATTGTTTTTGGAAGGCATCGTCAGCTGATTCATGATCCACTACCTCCCGAGCCTGAATATGGCATATCCCAGCGGTTAGGACCGTATAAATCGGTGTCCCAAGGCGATTGATTATTCGTAGTTTTGGCAATTCCCCACCAGCTTTCAATTCTTATCCAATCGCCATTTTGATCTTCATCGCAATCATCTTGCATTTTCAGCCACTGATAGCTTGAGATTATGCTGGAAAGGCCTCCTGGCGCCGAGCGCGTCTTTTTGACTTCACCGGTTTGGGAATCAGTATCTTCGATTCGCCCGCTTGGCGGGGTAGGCGGAGTATCTACAAAGCCGAGATTCGCCATGCAATCCGGCGGAGGTTGATGATAAAAGCGCTTTCGTGTTATAACCGCGTAGAACCTGATTACGCTATCGATACCCTTGGCGATTTTCTTGGCGACCTCCAATGTCGCCCCGCCAAGCGACTGCAAGGCCTCATGGCTGTCGTAATATTGAAACCCCTTGGCCACCTCGCCATCCGGTTCTTTCATCCACGCTTCCAGCGGCGCTCTTTGCGCCGTAGAATTGGTATCTCCGCAATAGCCGAATATCGAAACGTCGTTTCGTGCAGAATGGATAGACCATACTTCCTTGAAAGTATCTCTAGCCGTCGATTGGCCGACCGTCGTAGTGTTTTCCGGCGGAGCGCAAAGAATGCTAAGAATGCCATGATCGCCCGCCACGCGACGCAGCACCCAGCTATTCGCGCATTTGCCGGTTTCGATTTCATCGCCTTTTTTGAGGGATTTAGAACGCGATTCAAGGGTGTCGTAAGGTCCTTTGAAGTTGATTGTAAATGTTTTTGAAGTAGATTCATCTACTTCGTTGATATCATCCGGCTGCTTGTAAATGCCGGTATTTTCAAGTGTATCCCAGCTCATTAGAATACGCCTCCTTTGCCTGTTTTGCGGCTGATTTCCTTCAAGGCATCCAGCTGCTTTTCATTGATATCTTTAAGGTCGCGGAATACGGCCGCGCCGCCCGACGGGGCGAAATCGCCGTCTACTCTCGAAAGAGCGTCCGAAGCGCTCATCGATGCGCGGAAGCCTTTCTTCGGATCTTCCTTGGCCAGCATCTTCTCGTAGGTTTTGGCGAGCGCCTCGAGCTGCTGCTGCATAGAGCGGTTTTCGCCAAGGCTCTCGCGATTGAATGCCGCGGCGTCGTATTTGCCCGCGCCGATATCCCTGTTGACCGATTCGATCAGATGGGCTTCTGCCGCGCTGTATTTTTCGAGCGATTTTTGGACCTCATCCAGCTTCTTCGCGATTTCATTTTTAGTAGGGTCGTCGCCGATATCGGCCAAATCCATCAGCTCTTTTCGTGTTTTCTGGCTCGCTTTATAGCGAAGTTCCGCGCGATCGAAATCTTCTTGGATGGCATCCTTTTCGCCGACCTTGTCGATAACGCCTTTAGCGCCGCCGACAACGGCGCCGATTGCCGCGCCTTTAGGCCCGCCTAACGAAAAACCGGCCGCGCCGCCTTGAACCACGGAGCCGCCGATTTCTACGGCATCGCGCGCGAGACCCTGGGGCATAAGGCGCGCGGCGTAGCTCGTGGCGAGGCCGACGGCCATGCCGGAAAAGCCCTTGATGAGGCGGCCCATGCCGCTCGAAGCGGCGCCTGCTTCCTTATCGAGATTGCCGAGGCTTCTTGCGGCCTTTTCGGCCTCGCGCGCGACAGCGGCGCTAGAGCCCGAGCCGGGCGTGGCGCCCGAGCCGCCCGCGCCCTCGACGCTTGCGAGGTCGGCCTTTAGCTTGCGCTTGGCCTTTTCGGAATCTACGTCAACTTCGTATTTGAGCTTTTTCGTTGCCATTGTCAATTTCCTCGATAGCCTCAAGCGGGAATACCCTATCGCCCCAATCCTGCCGTCTTACGAGGCAGAGGAACGAGACGGGGACCTTGTAGAGGATTTCTTCATAGCTGAAGGAAGTGTTTTTGGCCGCCCAGCCCGCGAGGAAGGCGAGCGGCCCGTCGGTTTTTTTCGCTTTTCCCCCTCGTCGTCTTCCGGGATTACGTCCATAACCGTTTTGATTTGGGCGCGGCAGGCATTTAGGATTTCCTCAAGCGCCCCTACCGCGAGGCCGTCGGCCCAGATAAACGCCTTGTAGGCTAAATCCGGCTCGAAGAGCTTTTCCGCGCCATTGACCAATAGGTACAGCGAGGGGATTAGCTCTAAAGTATCCTTCGCGTCGCGATTCGTAACGAGCGGCGAGCCGATTTTCTCCAAGGCCGCCCACATCGCGAGCGTCATGGGCTTAATCGGCCCGGCGCTCGTTTGGATGGGGCAAGGCAAGAGTGCCGCGATAGCTTTCTTCGGGTTTGCCATTTTAGCTTAGAGCGGTTTCCGCTGTGCAGTTCGCGTAGCAGTGGCCGGTTACATTCCAGCGCTGCAGACCGTTGTAGGTGCCCGCCTTTTCGACCAAATCGACTAGGAAGGTCTTAGAATCGATCGTAAGCGTAGTATTCGCTGGCTCGGCCGTGCCGCGAAGCGTGCACCTGAGATCATGGCGCGTATCGTAGCGGATTTCCTTGCGGACGATGTTCTTCTGGTCCGCTACCTGCTCGCGAATAGGGGTAGTAGTGATGTTGATGGATTCGACGGTATAGCCGTCTAGAACTGCATCAACGCCCCACTTGCCTTCTGCGTTTGTTGTGGCTCCTGCCATGTTTTTGTTCCTTTCTTTGTTTGGTGGTTAAAGCATTATCGAAGTTTGGAATGTGGCCGTTGCGGTAAGAAGCTGGCCGCTTGCATCGGCCGATTGCGAGATCGAGATAAAGTTCATGTTTTCGCTATCGAGCGCTTTGGCGATAGCGTGGGCGACATCGAGCGCGGTAAGGTCGTGGCCCGGCTGCTTGCGATTGATTTCCGGGATTTCGCTCGCGCGGATTTCGACCCTCGCGCTCGCGGGGATCCCGCGCGCCGACGAGCCGTCGCGCTCGAAGGAAGGAGTAGTAACTACTGCGACAATCGCGCCCGAGCCTTTCAGCGCGAGAAGCACATCGTTCACGACCGTTGCTGTATCTTCGGCGAAAGCCTTGACGTATGGGGCATCTTCAGCGAAGATTTCGCCGATTCGCTCTTTCAATTCCAATTGCAATTCTTTTACCGGATTCATCTTTTCGCCCTTGCCTTTCTTCGATGGATTATGCTATAATATTCGCCGTCCTGCGGGAATGCGAAGCCTCACGGACGGCCTTTGGGCCGCCGTCAGTCGGTGATAAATTTCCGCGGGCGATTTTTTTGGAAGTCGGGTTTTTCGTTTTAAAGAATGTCCAGAATTTCGGGGAGCCCTCCGCTATCGAAATTTGCATTACGTAAGTAGAGCCGTCGAACGCGTCCAATTCGCAAGAAAACAGGTCGCTGCGAAGTTTCAAAACGCGGCTCGGGTTTCGCCACATCGAAGGAACCATCTCGAAATCTTCTTCAACGAGAGGAATATCCGATGGTTGCTTTTTGTTTGGCTTGAAGTGTTTTATGTGAGTGCCGCCATTGCTCGCTTTTGTATCGCGCCATGTTTGGTCTATTGTGAGCGGCTTGCCTTTTATCGCTTCGGCAAAACCCGCCGTAGATGGTTGGGAGGCGAGTTTTTCAAGGAGCCTTGAATCTGGAACGCCGATATCTATTTCGAAATTCTTTCCTGTCATTACGGTTTCTTTCAGAATTTCAGGCCTCCATTTTGCGACGCCGTTATCAATTCTCACCAGATCGCCGAATACGGCCTTGAGTTTGGCGGCTTCGGGCGAATCATCTTTCATCGGCAGTTCTGCCTGAAGCTTGCCGTTGAAGCCAACGGGCTTTTCTTCACGCTTCTTTGCGACCCTTTTAGAGAGCTCTTTATCATCGATTAAACCTAGCTTAACAGCCTCTTTGCGGCCGATATCTTCTAGTCCCATGCCGCTACCCCAATCGAATGGAGGGAAAGGATTGTCGAAGACCGAAAGCTTTACCCAAACGGGGTCGTCCTTTAGCGC
>JAFSMR010000051.1 GCA_017447805.1 Kiritimatiellia bacterium
CAGTCTTACCTCCTCGCCGTCAGTCGTATCAGCCGTATTGCCGTCAATCAGTCTTACCTCCTCGCCGTCAGTCGTATCAGCCGTATTGCCGTCAATCAGTCTTACCTCCTCGCCGTCAGTCGTATCAGCCGTATTGCCGTCGCGCCACGCATAAAACTTTTTAAGCGCGTTCACCGCCTTTTCACAGCGTTCAGGCACGTTCTTCCCGTGGTAGATTTCCGCCAAATGAGCGGAATAAGCGGCATAATCACTCTCGTTAGGAGTTACCACGCCCCTGTCGCGAAAGAACGCCACCCCTTTCTTCACATAGACTTGATATGTCTCGCCAATACCGCTTTGAACGATATATTCATTGATACACACTGAAAACCTCCGATGCAAAGAATAATGTCTGATAACCCTCACGCAACAATCACACACTTATCACCTTGCATTGTTGTGTTGTTTGCTTGTTTCATACCCCCTCGGTGATAATGTGATAATCTTTTCAGTAAGAAAGAGAGGGTAGAGGGTGAAATGAGACGTGAGAGCTAAATAGAAAATAATGAAACTTACCTTGCGAGAAAAATCATCACATTATCATTCTCGCGCTGTCATCTATGTTTTTACCGTTGAAAGAGCGAGGGGAAATTTTTCATATACCCCCCTGTGAATACCTCCCTATATACAAGGGATATTTTTGGGTGATTTTTACAACCTGAGAGATAATTAATTTTGCTGGTCTTTTGGTAAGTGTTTTTGTAGAACTTTTGAAAGGAGAGCGAAAATTAGCCACGCTCAAATAACCCCTCTCATTTAACGAGATGAGGGGCTCGCCTAGTAATCTATCCTTTAGTCGCTCTAAAGTGGCCTTAGCGCGCGTCTATGCGGCTCGCTTTATTCGCTCTAACTCTGCAAGATAGAGATTTCTTGTTTCCTCGTTATCTTTCCATACCAGAATATTTTGTGTTAAGAAGTCCTCGTATGTTTCGACGGGCTTCAATCCTCGCTTTATCGCCATCCCTGAATACCGTTTTTTGAAGTCAAGATAATTCTGGTAGAGGTTGAACTCTGCGGCCGGTGTTGTTGCCTCCTCTGCGGCCGGTGTTGTTGCCTCCTCTGCGGCCGGTGTTGTTGCCTCCTCTGCGGCCGGTGTTGTTGCCTCCTCTGCGGCCGTAAACACGAAATAATCACCGTCGTTCTTATGAATTTTGGGGACTTCACGCTCTTTCAGCTCGCGAGAAAACTTCTTTTGAGTTAGCGGACTCCGAATGTTGAGAGCCTTAGCCCAATTAAGATAGCAGTTATAGAGGGCTGTAACGTGTATCTCTTTCACTAACTGCTCTCGCATATCTGCAAGAAAAGCCACAACCGTATTCGCGGACTCTTCATAATCAAGCATTATCTTGCGTTGGTCGGCCTCATAAGGGATTACGTCCCCTTGCTCTTTCAGCTCTTTGTAGCAGTCAAGAATGTAACTGAACACGCCCGCAGGGTCTTTCAGGATTTCCCTGTCAAGCCCCCTTTTCGGCTTCTTTGAAAAGTCGGCGCAAAAGTTTACGAAAATCAGCCTTTCTTCCATTCCGAAGCTCGTGTCGGGGATATTCGGCGTCCCTTGGCAACATGCGATTATCTTCGCTCGGCTGGTGAAATGCTGAGTATCACGGAATTTGTAGTTGCCTGTAAGCTCGAATCCGCATATGAGCGTCTTCAACGGCTCTACGGCGTCCTTGCTGACTTTCAGTTTCATATCGTCGCATATGTTGACGAGTGAATGAGCGAGACAAATCAGCTGCGTCTTATCGTCGAAGTTGGTGGGGGAAATGCTGCTTACCGTTCGCATATTGCCGCGGCGGTTGAAGTTTTCAAGAACTTTCCTGATAACATTCACCAATGTAGACTTCCCGTTGCGGCCTCTTCCAATCAGGAAAAAGGCTTTGTGTAAATCACAGTTAGGATATAGCGTATAGCCTAACATGTTGCGAATGACCCTCAGCCTCTCACGATTGCCGCAGGCGATTTCAGACAGAAAACGCTCCCAAAGTTCGTTTCTTGCATTGGGCTTGTATTCAAAGCCAAGCTGAAATGTGTTATAATCCTCGGGCTCAGCGCGGCGGAATTTGCCTGTTTCAAGTTCATACACGCCATTTTTAAAAGGAATTATTGGCGACTTATTGAACTCCGGCAACACTTCACGCTGCGTCTTGAGCCTTATCATCGTCGTAAGCTCCTTGACTGTGGCATTGCTTTCCTCATGATTGAAGAAAAGAGATATTTCGTGCTGAATGTCGGCGTCCGTGGGTATAACCCAAAAACCTTTTGGGTCATATTCGTAGAATGTACCATGCTGTAAAGTCCCGTGGTAGAATATCTCCCTACCTTTTAAGAACCTATCACGGAGTCCGCAAAGGATTTCGTGGCGGCTCGGCTCTTTCTTGATTTTCTTCAACCGATTTTCAGGAAAGTAATCGGCGAAGGCTTTCATTACGGCGTCCCTGTCGTCATCATCAATCTTTTTCAAGAACTCTCTTGCGCCGTCGACGAGTTTATCTTTGTCGTTGGAACTGAGAGCTTTGAACGGACGCGCCCCTATCATTCTTGACGCAAGAAAAGCGGCTCCCGACACGACTGTCAGCGCGTCAATCTTTCCGCCTTTGCTGTAGTAATCGGATAAGTCTTTATTCCCCTCGCCGTAATTGCGTATGCAAGTGAAGCTGACTTCGGCATTTAGGAGCATTGTCCCGACTTTTTCCGTAAAGTCCGCCCCCGCCTTGTCTGAATCGTAGACAAGTACAACCTCTCTAAACCGTCGCGCCGTTTCTATAACGATCTTCTCGTTATCCTTGCCGAAATATCCCCCGCCTGAAAAGAGGATTTTATACCCCGCTTGCTTGCAGGCGAGCGCGTCGAAATACCCCTCGCCTATCATGAGCCTGTCGCATTCCTCATCTTTGAACGGGATTGTTTCAAGGCCGAAGGGGGCTTTCTTGTAGAATTCACTAGAGGCGCGTTGTTTGTATTTCGGGCTTCCGTCATGAGCGTCCCAAGCAAGCTGGCGTGAACACATTGACACGGGCTCACGATTTTGGTTGAAGCATGGTATAGCTAGCCGCCATTCCTGAACTGACCCGACCCACTCATGGACAAGCCCCAGCTTGTTTTCTCTGATTGTCTCGTCGGTGATACCCCTTGAATGAAGATAGGCGAGAGTCCGCTCATCTTTCAGTAGCGTCTCATGCCATAGGTCGACGTCCTTGCGGAGCTTATCCCTCTGTTTTGACCATGCCCCCCAATAGCCTGAGTTGAACTTGTCGCCGCTTAGGAGTTTCGCCGCCTCGTATATTGCTGAAAGATTGCCAAACTTCACATAAGCGACGAGGTCAAGAACTGACCCGCCTTTACCCGCCTTGAAGTCAACCCACAGCCCGCGGCTTGTATCAATCTTCAAGCACGTTTCATTATTGCCCTCGGCAAAAATTGATTTCCCTCGCCATTCCGTCGGGCTCTGTTGCTTTAGTTTTAACCCTAACATGCCCGTCGCGACTTGCAGAATATCGCTTTGTTGCTTTATTTCTTCTAACGTCATTGCTTTTCTCCTTTCGTATGTTATAATATACCTATTGGGACTCGCCGGAGTTTCCGGTGGGTCGTTTGGTTAAATTTATTCTATTTTATCACAGCCCCCGCTTTTTGAATACCCCAAAACTTGCCGGAGCGTCTTTCGCATAAACATATAAATCTGTCCTGTAATCGTCTTTTGTGTCAACTCTCGTAACTTCATACCAATTCAGTCTATACCTGATAAAATCCCTCACGGCGATATCGTCTCTATAGTTGAGGATAAATAGCCGCGTTTCGTCTGTATTGAACTGAGCCTTTAACTTTTGCGATAACTGTCTAGAGTAGCACCAACACACGGCTTTCAAGGTGCAATGCTTTTCCCTGTTGCCGGTCTGGTCGCCTATAAATTGAACGTCGAAAAGTTCAATCTTCTTATCCTTGATTAGCATTGTTGAGTGTTTCCTCCTTTTCGATTAATCCGTAATATGCGTCAAGCAAAGCCGCCGTCCCGTCTATTCTGTATTTAGGATTGCGTCGCTTGACGGGCATAAAGTTGCCGTTTCTGTCAGTCGCGCAACAGGTATTTGCTAAACACCATTTCGTAATAGGGTTGTTGTTATAGTTTAGGCGTTTCGTTTCTAAATCAGCCGCAAGCCTTTCCATTGGTATAGAAAGAGACTTCGCGCCTTGCCGGACGGGACACATCTTATAACCGGCTCTTTCCATTTTCAGGCTCAAATATCTCGCTGAGTAAGCGTCATAGAAGATATAAGGCAAGGTGAACTGTCTCAGCCAATGGAATATATCGTCGGGGTTAATGACGTTGCCGGAGCAAAGGCTCAGAACGCCTCGCGCAAGCCACTTCTTATAAGGGAGTTCGTCTGTCAGTCTGTCTTCCGGTATCCAAAAGTGTTCTTCAACAAACCTTATGCCATCCCTCACCCACATAGCGGCGGCGCAAGTTAAATCTGTGGTCATAGAGAGGTCAAACGCGCCTATACCGTAAAAGTCTTTGAACTCGTCAACGTTGAACACAGCTTCGTTATTGAGAGTGTCCCAACTCAGCCACGCCTTCGAAACGTTGCTTATGATATTGAAGTCCTTGCATAGGAGGCCTGACAGCTCAACAGGGGATTTTTCAGCCCGCTTAACTCTTTCGCTCAGCTCGTCAACCCGCTTTATAGTCCCGAGGCCGGGATTGCTCAAAATCCATGTTTCCGGCCGTCTGTAGTCCGCGCCCTCATAAAGAACAGGAAGAAAACTCTCATCGGGGTCGCGGGCAATGGCAATTAAATCGTCGAATATTCCCTCTCTAACCGTCCCCGCCGTAGTTATCGTCAAGAATAGCGGCTCCGCCCTTGCGCTCTGTGATTGTTTCAAAACTTCATACAGCTCCCGCCCCTCTATCGCGTGGCATTCGTCAAGAATAACGGTTGACGCGTTGAGGCCGTCTAACGTGTCGGAGTTTCGCCCCAACGACTTCAACACGCCTAACCCCCGCTCATAATATAAATCGCTCTTTCGTTTCCTGATAAGCCGCGCCAATTCGGGCGATTGCCTCACCATGTTATAGCATTCGTTAAAGATGATATTCGCCTGGTCTCGTTTTGTTGCGGCAAGATAGACTTCCGCGCCCCGTTCTGTCAGCAAAGAGTAGAGAGCAATAGCCGCCGCAAGCGTACTTTTACCGTTTTTGCGACTAAGATATAAGAACGCCTCGCGGAATATCCTCCGGCCGTCCTTGTTAACGTGGCCATATAGAGCCGCGAGGAATGCTTTTTGAAACGGCAACAACTTAAAAGGCCGCCCGAAATATTCCCCTTTTGAGTGCTTACAAAATGTTTCTATAAACTCAATCGGGCGGGTAGCCTTTTTCTCGTTAATGCTCAATCCCTCATATATCCGCCGGACTTGCGGGGGAATGTCGGGGAGCCTTAAATATTCTTCAATCGCGTTCATTCAGAAAACTTTCTAACATTGAGTCCGTTGTTTCCGCCCGTTGCATGCGATCGATCTGTTTCGTGAGAGCTAAAAATTTCCCCAACAACTTCGTATACGTGTCAATATCATTCCGATACTGCTTTAGTGCTTTCTTAACAAAGTTTCTTTCTATGATTAGTTCTTTCAGCATGAAAATTTCCTTTCGGAGGTCTTTCATTCCCTCCCCTCCGGTCTCCTAGCCGGCTTAACCGCGACGAGGGGGGAGGGGGTCGCCGGCTTCGTTGAACTTCACCGCGTGGCTGAAATGTTCTTCATTATGGCAACGAAAACACAAAGCCTCTAAGTTGTGTTTATCAAGCGCGTTTCGTTCATTCAGATATTCCCTATGATGGCATATAACGGCGGGCGCGCCGCAACGTTCACAGATATAATTCTTTTCAGCCATATACAGCCGTGAGAGCTTACGCCACGCCCGTGAATGATAGAAATCTTTCCTTGATATCTTCACAATACTTTTCGGC
>JAFSMR010000052.1 GCA_017447805.1 Kiritimatiellia bacterium
ATTCCTAATTCCTAATTCCTAATTCCTCAAAGCGCTCTATTGATTGCATCATCGAGCGTTTTCTTTACTTCTGCGGAATCCGGCAGGATTTTCAGCGCTTGGCGCGCGAGTTCCTCGGCTTCTTCATATTTCTTCGCTTTGCGAAGGACGATCGAAAGATTGTTCAAGACTACCGGCTCGTTCGGGCGAACTTTCAGGCAGCGCCTGAGATACATCTCGGCCTGCTGAGGGCGATTATCGAGCGTCAGCCACATGCCCATTGCGAAGTTTGCTTCAAGATCGTATTCATCGCCTTTGAGTACGGCCTGTGCATAGCGCTGGGCTTCTGCAAAATCGGCTTTTCTCAATGCCATGTGGAGCAAATCTTTTGGAGAAGATTGCTGGAAGGTCCTGCGGCGCTCTTCTTCTTCCATCTTCACGATATCCTGCTTCAACTCGCGATTCGTGCGGTTGAGCGCCTGCGATAGGTCGGTATCGTTTCTCATTCGCGCAAACCACGCAATGCGCCATGTGACAGCGGCGAAAGCATTATCGAGCGCACGAGAAGGACGCGCCGATTCGCGCTTCGAAGAAAGCTCGAGAATCCTCGCGGCGATTTCTTCCGCCGCCTTGATGCCGCGCTCCAGTTCCGCCTCGTCCTTAAAGCCGCCGGGGCGCGCGAGAAATCCAGAGCATGGCGGCATTTCTACTTCTCTTCCATCGATCGAAGGTCTCTTCCAGCGCCAAAGACCAAACTGCACCGCAGATTCATTCATGCGCTCGGGCTTGGAATCATACCATGTGCCGAATAGTTTATCGATTCCGATCTTCGCCAAATCCCTTTCTACCGAACCCTTCTCGAAATATCTCTCGCGAATAAATACATCTACTTTCGCACCGCCCGAGAGCATATTCAGCGGCTTGATAACGCTGCCGCGCTCGCCTGCCGCGAGGAGTATCGCCGCGTCAAGCCTTCCATCCGTGAACAGCCATTTCGCGTCGTCCGCCTCGTTCAGAATTTCTTCGATTGAATCGTTCACGATTTGCTGCATTTGCTTTTCGACAGGCCGCGGCACGTGAATCGCCGCGAGAATCGCAATGACAAGCGCCATGGCGGGAACAAGCCCCCTCAGCAAGGGCCCGGGCGGAGTATCTTCCTGGCGAAGATATTTGCGCTGGCATTCGAACGCGAAAGCCGCGCCAATTATCGCAAGCGCCGCGATCGAACAAATCACAAACATCGAAAGCAAGAGACGTGAAGGAACAAGCTCGATTTCTTTCATCATCGCCCAAAATCTCGCAGCCGGAAATGCGCCGGATTGCAATACCGCCATCGCCGCCGCGAATACGAGCATTACGCCGTAGCGGAATGGCATCGGCCGGTGATCGCCTACCGAACGCGTGAAAAGCTTTAGCACGACCACAAGAGGCAAAACGCCGAAGCCTAGACCGAGTATCCAGCCGATCAAAGTAGAGGAATCGAAAAAGCTCTTGCCGTATGCTGCGCTATAGCGGAAATATATATCGTTCATGCTCCACTCGTTCGCAGCTAGCCCGCCAAGCATAGTAAATGTCTCGCCGGATACCCAAACGGCGAAGCCTAAAGATGCGAGGAAAAGGAAGAATGTTCTCCAGTGCGGCATCTTATCGGGATCGGGCAATGTCGATATCGCACGGAAATGCCCATTCATAACCTTGACCCAAAAGATGTGATAGCCAATTACGAAAACTATCGGCAGAATTAATGCAAAAGGCGTTTCTGCCGCGAGCATGCCGGAAAGCGCCGTCAAGATATAAAGACGCCACGCGCGCCCAAGCGAAAGCCACCTAAGCCAAAGCTGAATCAGCAAAACCATCATGACGAGCGCGAAAGCATCTGCCGTGAATATCTGGCAAGTCGAAAGAATCGGGTCGGAGCATGCGGCGAGGACAGATGCGAATGCGGCGAAGTATGGAACGATTCGTTTGTTCCATACATCATATTCCGTCTGCGCAAGAAGGAGAAAATGCAAAAGCTCGCGAATTATGAAATATATGAGCGATGCGATTGCACCAACCGCGAGCGCGCCTAAAATATCGAGAAGCTTCAAAAATGCCGCCGTGCCGATCAGATGCGCGACGGTGGAAGCCCAAAGACGCCACAGGCCCGGGAAAACGCCGCTCGGCGGAATAATTCGGGAAGCTACTGCTATTTCTTCCCAATCCGCAGGGTCTGGCCCCTTAAGTGAAAAGACTAACGCGCCGATTGTTGCAACGGCGCCAATTGCGAGCGCAATCGCGAAATCGCGCGCACCGAGTTTGTTTCTTTCGTATATTTTCATGGCCGCATATTTTACCATATTCCCCCATAGCCGCGCAATGGGAAAATTTTTTAATCGGGTTTTTCGCTTGTCATTCTTTCAGCGCTTCTTCTTGAGATGAAAGAAATTCTTTTGCCAGGGTAATGCCATCGATTGTTTCCAAACCGCCGACGGCATCCGCGAGCTCGCTTCGCGAAATCGAATATTCCTCTTCGCCGATTTTATGCGTAAAGACTAGTTCGAAATCGCCAGGATAATTGAAGAGCATCAAAACCGCCTCTACCAAATCGCCCATCGGCGGTAAATCTATGTGCTTGGCAGAAAACGAATAATCGAGCTCGGTGCCGACGCCTTTAGCGCTTTTCAAACTTACTTCACCATCGGTCGATTCGCAGATTTGCTTCAGAATCGGCAGCCCGAGGCCTACCTTTCTCTTGTCATGCTTGCCGGGCTCGGTATAGAAAGGATTGAACGCGCGCGCCAGAATCGTCTCGTCCATCCCCTTGCCATCGTCCTTTATCTTCACGAATATCTTGCCGCCTTCTTCTATGATGGAAAGCGAAATATTCTTGGCCTTGGCCTCGATGGAATTTTGCGCGGTATCGGCTATTACATCTGCGAGTGTGGCGTGCATGGCTTTGGAATTAGGAATTAGAAATTAGGAATTAGGAATTAAGAATTAGGAATTGGGGGTTGGGGGTTGGAAATTAGAAGCGGGTTAGGCGGGGGGAGATGGTCGTTGCGCGGCGCCGGAATGCATCCTTTAGAGCCTCTACAGAAAACGAATCGAGCTCGGCTTCGCTCCAGACGCGCGCGACATCATCGAGATTGTGCGCGTCGGAAGAGCGCGTAATCGCGTAGCCTTCTGCTTTCGCCAGCCAAATAGTTTCATCGGCTGTTCGCGAAAATTCCACCGCATCGAATAGATTGCCTTCAGGAATCGCGCCGAGTTGCGAATATACTGAAAATGCACTGCGGTCGATATGCGCGGCGATATAAAGCCCGCCGAGCTCGCGGCATTTCGCGCTCGTCTCGGGGATAGTGCGGCGGCAGGCGGCGGCGAGAATCCGCCATTCCATTTCCACGATATCGTCATCCCATGTGACGACCGGCTGGTCGCCGAAAGTATCGGGATCGTTTACGCGCTTTGGCATTGCCGCATATACCCAATCGGTCATTTCCAACGCTTGCTCGACAGTATCGAAAATCGCCAAAGTATGCACTTCTTCGGCAGTGCAGATTTCCATCCCGAAAAGCGCGGCAATCCCCGCTCTCTTCGCACACTCTGCAATCGCCGGGGTATTGCGCGCGGTCTGATGATCGGTTAGCGCAATTCCTTGCATGCCGGCGGCTTTCGCGCGCGCGACGATTTCAGAAGGCGACATTTCGAGATTCGCGCAAGGCGATAGGCAGCTATGGATATGAAGATCGAATTTCATTCAGCCGCCCCCCTTCCCCTCAGCCTTTGAAAATGAAAAATTTCCGTACGAAGAAATTGACCAGAAACGAAACTGCCACCTCGACGAACGCGGCGAAAGATGTCGTTACGCCGAATAGATCTATTAGAAGAGTCATTATTCCAAGCGCAACGACAGTCGCGAATGTCGCCGCGCCGTAAAACATGCCGAATTCCGCCCACCACCTGAACTTGCCGGGCATAAAGACAAACGCGCGATTCATCAGCCAGCAGAAAATATTGGAAATCGTAAAACCAATCGCCGTCGCCGCGCTGGCGATCATGCCACGCGAAAAATACCAGGGCTCGTTGCCGCTGAAATATGCGCTCTTGAGCCCGAGATATTTTACCGCAATATCATCCGCTGTCAGACACTTCAAGCAAGTCGAGGCAAGCGCATAGAATACGCAAAGCTGGACAACCGTCGACATTACGCCTATCGCGCCATATTTGACGAACTGCCAAAAAGGCCCCGACTCTCTCGAAATTATGCGCCGCAGATTAAACATTCAGCTGTGAATCGTCGCGTTCGACGCTGAAGATGCCGAATTTTTCGAGGTCGACAGATTCGATGCCGAGCGGCTTCATAGTCTTCCACGCGCCGCGCGTGAAATCCGGGACATCCTGCGAGGCGCCGCGATTGCGTGCCGATCTTTCGCAAAGTTCGCAAAGCGAACAGCTTGTCGCAAGATCGTAGACATCCATATCGAGGGGAAGTCCGTTTTGCAAGCAGTAGCAAAGTCTGAGGTCCATCAAGAAATCCATACCGCCATGGCCGCCCATCTTGACGGCGAGGTCGCCCGCGACCTTCCACAACGGATGCTTGTATTCTTCTATTACACGCTTCGTTTGCTCTTCGTCAAACCACTGGTGCGCGGGGTCTCCTGGCTTTTCGGCGAGCGCGATTCTGAATGGATAATCGTTCAAGCAGCCCTGAGTTCCGGAAAGAAGATTGATTCGCGAATAGGGACGTGCGCTCGTTACATCGTGCTGCACCATAATCGTGCGCCCTAGAGCGGTGCGAATTACGGTCGTCGACATATCGCCGCACTGAGGATGTAAATTCGCCTGCCAAGAATCTTCGCCATATTTCACCTTCGCGTATGCGGTCATTCCCTTCTCGTCGCTAGATACGCAAGTCAAGTAATCGAATTTATCACCTCTATTTACATTCATCGCCTGCATGATCGGCAAAAGCCCATGGGTCGGATAGGGATTGCCGAAGTGATCGCGATTCCATCTCAAGCGCCAATAATTCTGATAGCCGCCTTGAGCAGGGTCGAGGAAATTCAAATCTCTCAAATCGTGAATATACGCGCCTTCGCCATGCACGAGGTCGCCGAGCTTGCCTTGGCGCACGAGGTTCAAGGTAAGCATTTCGATTTCGCCATAGCAGCAATTTTCGAGCTGCATGCAATGGCGTCCGGTTGCTTCGGCCTTTTCAACAAGCGCCCAGCATTCGTCGAGATTCATCGCCGAGGGAACTTCGATTGCAGTATGCTTGCCGCAATCCATCGCATAAAGGCCGATCTTCGCGTGGAGATGCCAAGGCGTGACGACATAAACGAGGTCGAGGTCGCTTTCGCACATCGCCTTCCAGCCTTCTTCGCCGGAATATTCTCTTGCCGCGGGCTTGCCGTTTTCCTTAAGCCACGCCTGCTGCGCGGCTACGCGTTGCGGATAGAGATCGCAAAGCGCCGCGACTTCAACGCCGGGAATCGAAGCAAGACGATGCACCGCGCCAGGACCACGCATGCCAAGCCCGACCACGCCAACTCTCACGCGCGAAATCGGCGCAACTGCAAAGCCGCTCATCGCGCCAGGCGCCGCTTTCGTAGCTGCATGCGCGGCATATCCTGCGAGCGCGGCTGTCGCGCCCATCCATAAAGTGCCCTTCAAGAAATCTCTGCGGTTGGTCTGCATATCTATCTCCTTTTTCCCTTTTGTGAAATCAACGCCTTATATTATAGCATATTTTTTGCTGTATGGCTAGGGGGGCAACGCTATTCGCCGAGCGTCGCCAAGCGCTCTACAATCGATGAAGATGGGAATGGTTGGGCATGGCGCAAGATGAACGAGAAGCGCGAACTGCCGAGATCCAGCGAGCCCGGCCAAACCCACCAACGCATAGAGCGCTTGAACGAAAACGCCGTGAAGAAAAGCGTGAAGAACGAGCGCAAATGCAATGCGAGGCGAGTGCCGAACGGCTTGCCTTTCGCGAATCTTGATATCGCGCGGCGGCAAATCACCGGACCCGAGAAGCAAGCGAGAATGCGATGAGCCGATTTTTTCGCGCGGCATACTTCATCGAACGCCATCTGCGCTTCCTCGTAGGTAGAATAATCCCGCTCGTCTACCCTGAGAGAAAATCTACACCATTGCTTCAACCCTTCTTCGACATTGCGCGCGAGATTCGATTTCAAACCGGCGTGCGCGATTTCATCGTAAATCGAGCGCAGATTTTTGTATGGCCACGTCTTTTTGCCTTTGAGAATTTCGCAAATTACCTCTAGCTCCTTTCGCGCCAAATCCGCTTCTTCGCGCGTCTCGTTCAAAACACCTGCGACCGTGCGCTCGTTTATATCGATATTGCGCAATTCTTCTTCAAGCCTGAGAAGCATCGATTCGAGCATTCGCGATCCTTCGATTTGAAGATTCGGTTCTGTTCGCGCGGCGAGGCGCTCGTAGAGTTTTTTTAGTTTCTCTTCTTCGCTGTCGCGGTATGCCCCGCCGACGAGCTTTTTGAGGAATTTTGCGATTTCAACATTCCACTTCATTCCGAATGTGGCAAGAAGTCTGCGCGCCTCGTCGTTATCGCCTTTGCAAGCTTCCAGCGCGCCGAAAAGAGCCATGGAATCGAATGGTTCTTTTTCAAGCCACGCGCGCGATTCTGGCTGCGAAAGCGCGCCAAATAGCAATTTCTCTTTCAATCCACGGCACTTTTGCGCGTTCGACCTTAAATTACCCCATCCTTCTATTTCGGAATTTTCGAGAACGCCCATTACCCATTCGCGGAAAATCGCCAAAAATTCCGGCACTCCTTTCCTGAGTCGATTTATATATTCATCTATTCCTTCGGCGGCCTTTTTGAAAATGCGCCTCTCGAAAAAGCCGATCGATTTTGAATTTACTTCACCGAGTTGGACGAGCGAAGATTTTTCGTCCAACCCTAAAGCTTCATCCAAGAGACGGCTTTCTTCATCGAGCGAAGGCTTCTTCGCTTTGCGCGCAATCTTTATTCCTCTTCTCTCGAGTACTGCCTTCACGCCGAGCGCGGTAAGTTCGCCAATCCGGCGGAATACCCCTCTTAGCTCCGCGAGAATATCGCGAATCGCCGAAGGTGTGGAATCGGAAGGTGAATATTTGCGCTTGACTAGATATTGGTGCACGATATCCATCAGCGCTTTTTCTTCTACTCCGCCATCGCCTTCGGCGAATAGAATATTGCCTATCGTCAGATATGTTCCTTCCTTCAGCCCGACGCCGGAATCGATCGCCGCGAAAAAATCGTAGCGGTTGGCGTGCGGCGCTTTTTCGGAAAGAAGTTCGCGAGAACTCGAATCCGCACAATCCAATATCAACGAAAGAATTTTGCGGTCGTTCACAAGCCCCAGTACTTCCGCAGGAAATACCAGGGGCTTTTCCCATATCGAAAACGACAGGTTTTCCATCTCTTACATATCTTTCGTCAGTTCCCAAGTCTTAGCGAGCATGCGCGGAATATGGAAAGGACCCTTGAAGATATTGCCCTTCGCAGGCTGGGCTACAGTGCCATCGCGGTGAAGATAGCCATACCATTCGGGGAATTTCTTATCCTTCAAATGTTTCCACGCCCAGTCGCTGACGAGTTTATGCTTTTCGAGGTATTTCTTCTCGCCCGTGAGTTTGTAGGCATAGGCCGTCGCGATAATCGTCTCGCACTGCGGCCACCAGAATTTCATATCCTGCTCGTAGCACTGCGGCGGAAGATTGCGGCAATCCTTGAACGAAATTATGCCGCCATACTTTTTATCCCAACCCCAATCCCAAGACCAATCGAAAATCTTGAGTGCGGTATTGAGAAGCTCCACGTCGTTTTTCTCGACTGCGACATCCATCAAGAACCAGCTCGTTTCGATTGCGTGGCCCGGATTGATTACGCGACCCGCGAGGGTATCGATAAATTCGCCGTTTGGTCCTACTGTTTCCAGCAGCGCCTTGAATTCGGGATGAATGAAATATTTTACAAGCTTTTCAATCGATTCGTCAATCTGTTCGTCGAGGACGGGATCATCAGATACCTGCTTGATTACGTTCGCTACATTGATTAGAATCATCGTAAGCGAATGCCCCTGCGCCTGGACAGCCGCAGTGCACTTCGACGGCATCCACTTTTCCGGGTTCTGGGTGAATTTGCGAATGCGCTTGAATAGCTCTACCGCTTTATCTGCCCACGCATAATCTTTGCTCGCTAAAGCATATTCCGCGTAAGCGATCGCGGCGAAGCATTCTGAAAATACATAGCGCCTCTTGCGAAGCCCAACACCTTCCGCCGTCACTTCGAAGAATGCTCTGCCATCCGTATCGAAGCAGTGGTTTTCGAGAAACTCGCAGCAGCTCTTCGAAATTTCGAGGAACTTTTTATTCTTCTTTACGTGATTGTATACGTATGCGCACATCCAACCATAGCGACCTTGGAACCAAACGGACTTTGTGGAATCCATTAAACTTCCATCTCTATCAAGGCATGTATAAACACCGCCGTTTTTCTTGTCCCAGCCGTTCTTGATCCAGAAAGGCATGATGTTTTCGAGAAGCTCGTCTTTATAGATGGCATTCCACTTTTGCCAGTAGTTGGTTTTTTGTTTCTTCATGGTTTGCTCCTTTTATACTTTTTTGCAAAGCTCAGAAATTGCGAAGGATTATTTCGCCCGGCATCAAATAGCTTTCGCCTTCCTTGTATTTGATATTCAGCTCGTCGAGCTTTTTCATGGCGCTGCCGGTGAGAAGATTTGCATTTTCCTTGAAGAGATTCTCTATCATTTCCCTTCTCTTCTTCAATTCTCCGGCCGGTTCGTTTGCCACAAGGACGCTTTCCAGAATCTGCGCTCTTCTTTGGCGCCCTTCTTTTTCTGCCGCGTCGCGCGCTTCTTTGATTACTTCGAGAACATGGTCGCGCGTTTCTCCTAAATATCTATCTTCAAGCTCCGGCTCTCTATCAAGAAGAGCGAGCATATTAGGATTTCTTTCCAATACTTCGAGGCGGGCAAAAAACTTTTCGCTTAATTTTTCGTCTAGCTTTCTGATTGCTTCTTTGGCCTGCGCGAGATTTTCCTTTAGCTCGCACGCGATCTTCTTTGCGTCCTCGAGTTCTTGCTTTTTCTCCTCGGCTTCTTTCTTCGCTTCTTCGAGCGCGAGTTCCGCGGATTTTATTTTTTCGCTGAGCGCCTGAAGCTCTTCTTCTTTCGCCGAGACTTTTTCGTGAAGCTCTATTTTTTCGGCCGCGAGTTCTTCCACGACCGCCTTTTGTATATCTACTTCGGCGATTTCATCTTCACCTGTTCCGCCTTCTTGCTCGAAAAAATCTTCTTCTCCTTCCGGGCTTGGCGATTCTTTCGTTTCCATGAATTCGGATATATCAAAAGTTTTCTCGCTCATTTGAGATTCTCTCCTTTTTTCTCGCATCCGTAATAGAGGAACAATCTGCAATCTATCGGACCGTTGTAAAACGGCACTCTCGTTTTGTAATACAAATCGACCAATCTCGCTAGATCCGGATTGCCCGTAATAAGCGCACCAGTCCAACCGCGGCATTTTTCGTTCAGGAATTTGCCGATTCTTTCATACACCGGCGCTAGTTCTTCGAATGTCCCGAGGCGAATACCGTATTCCGGGTTGAAGAATATGCAACCTTTTTGTTCCGGAATCGGAGTATCGGCGAAATCGCACGCCTTGAATTTTATGCAATCTGCCACCCCTGCGCTTATCGCGTTTGAATGTGCGTTTTCTATCGCTTCGGGCGAAATATCGGTCGCGATGATTTCCGGCATGTTTTCGTATGATTCTTGTTCTTTCGCTTCGAGAATCATCTCTTTCCAAAGCTGCTCCGGCGTAGCGCCGGCATATTGACGCGGCGCGATTCGCGGCGCTTTTTCGCCCGGCAATATTCTTGTGTAACCTTTGAGAGATTGAAAAGCAAAATGCCCTTTCAACGAACCCGGCGCCTTGTTCGCAGCAATCATCGCAGCTTCGATCGCAGGCGTCCCGGAGCCGCACATCGGCGAAAGGAAAGGAGTCTTTCCATCCCAATGCATTGCCATTATGCAAGCGGCTGCCAGTGTTTCCTGCATTGGCGCAGAGCCCGGTATCTTTCTGTAACCGCGCTTCGATAGAGGTTCGCCGGAAGTATCGAGATAAATTATCGCTTCATTCTTTTCCCAATACACGAAGACGGATGCGCCTATATTCAAGCCGCCGGAATCAGGCCTCCTTTGGCACTTTTCCCTCATCCTGTCGGCTATCGCATCTTTCGTGTAGAGCGAAGGTAGGCGCGTATCGCGTATCGTGTAGTTGTGAACGACAGAGGAAACTGAAAAATATCCGTCAGCCTCAAGCTGGTTTTCCCAATCTATCGAGCGCGCCATTTCATATAGATCGCGAATATTCCGGCACTCGCGGCGATATAAAGGCACAAGCACGCGATGCGCCGTCCTCAAACGCAAATTGAGTCTCATTACATCGCGAAACGCTCCTCTTACGACTACCGTGTTTTCAGTCACCTCGATAGGATGATAACCCATATCGCAAACTTCTTTCTCCGTCCAGCGGGAAAGTTCCTTTGCGCACGATATGATTATCGGATAGCTCTTATCTTCGAATATTCTCATGGCCTACCTTTTGACCTTTCTTTTATTTGCTTCTCAAGTTTGCCTTGAAGAAAAAACCTCTCTCTTTTTTTCTTTTAAGCTCTTGACCTAAAGCCCTTAGTTCACTCTCAGCGGCATGATCACGTAGAGGAACGGAATAGAGCAGCGAATGACGGCTGGCGTATGCGCATTGTTCAAATTGAAGATTACTTCATCATCGTCGATTACCTTTAGCGCATCGAGTAGATACGAGGAATTGTACATGCTGTCGATATCTTCACCCATATACTTGATCGGCACTTCATCGTTAGCTTCGCCGATATCGCTCGCTGTAGAAGATACTACCAGCAGATTCTGCGAGAAATGGAATTTAGTAGAATGAATTTCGCTGCCCATTACGCCGACGCGTTCGATTGCGTCGATTAGCTGCTGCCTGTCGACCGTTATCTTCTGCTCGCATTTTGAAGGAATGACCTGGGCATAATTCGGATATATGTCAGCGACCAGCTTCGAATAAATCGTAATCTTCGGCAAAATAAAGCAAATCTGCGTAGACTGGATCTTTATTGTTACGTCACCTTCCGATGAAAGCGCTCTTTGAAGCTCCTGGACCGTTTTGCTCGGCAAAATTACGTCCTTCTCGGCTTCTTTCGGAAATTCAATTTCTTTTTCTACAAGCGCGAGGCGTCTTCCATCAGTCGCGACTGCCGTGAGCTTGCCATCCTTGAAACTCAACAGGACGCCGCGAAGAGGCTTTCTCGTTTCGTCTTGCGATGAAGCGTAGGATGTCTTGCGGAGCATTTCACGAAGAACTGCCTGCTGGAGAGTGTAGACGAAATTGCCTTCTTCCGGCGGCAGACGCGGGAAGTCGGCTTCCGGCATTCCGCTTAGTTTATACTTCGCGCTTCCGGCGCGAATGCTCGCCTTTTCGTTTTCGTCAACCTTGATTTCGATTACGCCTTCCGCAGCGCAAGAAATCATGTTTGAAAGAATCTTTACCGGCAGAGTCGTTGCGCCCGGCTCTTCGACTACACATTCGACTTTGCACAAAATCGATATATCGATATCAGTAGTCGTCATCTTCAGCTCGCCATTGTCAGCTTCCAACCTTACGTTCTGCATAATCGGCGAGGTTGTCTTTGCCGCGACAATATTTTGAACGCTCCTTAACCCTTCAAGGAAATTTGATCTCACTAT
Organism: Kiritimatiellia bacterium; assembly: GCA_017447805.1. Lineage (GTDB taxonomy): Bacteria > Verrucomicrobiota > Kiritimatiellia > RFP12 > UBA1067 > UBA1067. The sequence goes on from JAFSMR010000052.1 coordinate 11,778, forward strand.
AGAAAACTTCATCTTATTTACGCCTTTCTTTGGCCTTCCGCCATTTTGTTCCTTGTAGTATAACAAATAGTGTTTATGAAATAAAGGGTCTTATTATTATTATTATACTTGTAGATAGTGTAGATAACTTCGTCTCATGCCCGTTTTTATTGGTCGAAATCAACTTTTTGGGTGTAGGCAACTTTTATCGCAACCTCTAGAGGATTGTCAAGGCTTTTCGCGGAGCGATGATATCTGTATATAAGTCGCATATTTTCTATACCCTTTGCTTTCACTTTGTCTACAACCTTTCTACAGCCCTTTTTTGACCCTTTTTACTCCTCTTTTATCCTTATCTTTCGCGTACATCCGTTTCTTTTACGCCGAATTCGTCGAGAATCTGCCGCAAAGTCTCTCTCAATTCCGATTCGTTGTCGAGTCTCGCCTTGATTGTCTTGACTCCATGCAATATAGTAGCATGCTTCTTTTCGAATTGCTTGCCGATTTCTTCGAGGCTGGAATATGTATAGCATCGCGAAATATACATCGCTAGCTGACGCGGCGTAACGAAGGACTGTGTTCGCTCTGAAGATAGCAGATTTTCTACCGTAACCCCATATTTTCTCGCGACTGCCGCTTGAATTTCGGCAATCGTCATTTTCTTCATCGCCTGCTCGTCGTCTATGAAGTCTTTCAATAGACGCGATAGCATAAGCGGAGTAAGGTCGCTCTTTAGAGGATTGTTTTCTACTATTACCTTTACTTTCGTCAGCGCGCCTTCCATTGCCCTGACATGACTCTTTATGTTATCTGCAATGAATTCCAATATGGAATTAGGTATAGGAACCCTAAAGCCTTCCGACTTTTTCTTCAGAATAGCTAAGCGCGTCTCGTAGCTGGGCGATTCGATTTCTTGAACCATTCCTCCGATGAAGCGCGAAACAAGTCGTTCTTCAAGCGCAGGAAGGTTTTTCGGCGCAACATCGCTCGTCATTACGATTTGCTTGTTTTTGCCTTGTAGATAATTGAAGGTATTGAAGAATTCTTCCTGGCAGAGCTTTCCTTTTTGGAAGAATTGCACGTCATCGACCAATAATACATCTATATTGCGGTATTTTTCTCTGAATTGGTCGATTTTACCAATCTGCAATGCATTTACATATTCATTAAGGAACATTTCAGCCGTCAGATAGCAAACAGCGATGTTTTTCTTCTCGCTTATGATCTTGTTGCCGATTGCCTGCATTAGGTGAGTCTTTCCTAGACCAGTCCCTCCATGTATAAATAGAGGATTATAGCCTTTTTCGCCTGGATGCGATACAACTGCCATTGCAGCCGCGTATGCCCAGCTATTCGAAGGACCTTCCACGAACTCATCGAATGTATAATCTTCTCTTAATGGCATTGTCGAAACAAAACCATTCACCGTGTTCCCTGCCGCGTGACCCGCATTCCCTGCCGCGTGACCCGTGTTCCCTGTCCCCTGTCTACTCTCAGGAATTACGATTTTAGGAACAGCCGTTTCATCACCCTTGAATTCTATAAGGATATCGCTTCTTCCTAATATAAGAGAAAAGCACCCTTTTAGCTTTTCTGTGTAACCTTCCGTCAAAACGTGCGCAGCATAAGGATTGGATGTGAAAAATCTAAATGTTGTCCCTTCATTCTCGACTTTTGTGATCATCGAGAAATATCTATCTGCTTGACTCTTTTCTTCCGGCGTCGGCAAAGTGGAAATATAAACGAGCTTTACTCGCTCCCACAGCTTTTCGGCCTCGCCTGCTTCTTCATAACCTGACATACTATACCTTCCGCTCTTTACGCGCGATATAATAGCATATTTTGCCTTGCAAAATCAAAGGATTTTAATCTCCATTTATATACATGCTATTGACAATTTTTGTAGATATCGTTATAAATTAAGAAAAATGAAGCAATATCTAACAAAATCAATAACTAATTTTATTAACACTCTGAAGATAACTTTTAATTAATTTACTTTAAATACTTGCATTTTTCTCGATGCCTTTAACTAGACCGAATTATCAACAAAATTATCAACAGATGTTGATATGTTTATAAGTCTGTTGATATCTGTTGATATCTACCCCCTTGAGCGATTTAGGAAAATAGTATATAATATGCGGCGTGACGAACCTAAGAGAAGAATTTTGCTTTCAAGTAAGAGAATGTCGGCGTCAAGCCGGCATTTCGCAAAGTATTCTTGCGCGGGAAGTAGGCTGTAAGCAGTCTGCTCTTTCGATGTTTGAAGTTGGGGACGGCACAAAGCTAAGTGAAGAAGTAATAAGGAAGATAGCTGAGAAATTCAATCTCGCTAAACTTCTTGAAGAATCGATAATAGATAAGCCGCTCTTTACAAACAACTCGTCTAATATTGGTTCTTCTGCTTCTTCGCTAGTAACTTCGGCGAGGGGATTTTGTCCAAACCCCCATTGCCCTTCTCACGCACGCTATGAAGTAGATGGCAGAGTTTTTCTCAAGCCCAACCTTGAAGAGCAAGATCCCGTTCACGGCAAATTCTGCGCCGTCTGCGGCGAGATTCTTGAAAAGGTCTGCCCTTCTTGCGGCAAGCCGATTCACCCCGGCGCCGTTTGTTCTTTCTGCGGCGAACATTACGTTTGTTCCTAACCTACCCCGCGGCCGCCGGAATTTGCCGCGCTATTGCGCCGGGGAACGGGATATGGTATAATATCGATTGGATAATGGGAATAGGATGACAAATGATATTTCAAATAGCGTAGAAGGTAATATTATGAACGCTTTGCCTCCCGGCTGGCATTACGATGAAGATACAGGCGCTATAATGCGAGATGTAATTCATCGCATGGGGCGGCGTTGCTATAATTGCGATTACAGTGGACGGGCGATTTACATGATAACAATTTGTCTAAAAGAACGTGGTCGCCCGGTTTTGGCAGCCTGGCCGGAAATTTTCGCTTCGCCTATGTCCTGTTCTTCGCCTGTGTCCTGTTCTTCGCCTGTGTCCTGTTCTTCGCCTGTGTCCTGTTCTTCGCCTGTGTCCTGTTCTTCGCCTGTGTCCTGTTCTTCGCCAGTGTCCTGTTCTTCACCTGTGTCCTGTTCTTCGCCTGTGTCCTGTTCTTCGCCTATGTCCTGTTCTTCGCCAGTGTCCTGTTCTTCGCCTATGTCCTGTTCTTCGCCTGTGTCCTGTTCTTCGCCTATGTCCTGTTCTTCACCGGTGTCCTGTTCTTCGCCTGTGTCCTGTTCTTCGCCTGTGTCCTGTTCTTCGCCTATGTCCTGTTCTTCACCGGTGTCCTGTTCTTCGCCTGTGTCCTGTTCTTCGCCTATGTCCTGTTCTTCACCGGTGTCCTGTTCTTCGCCGGAAACGGCGAAGTCTCTCCAGATGCCCCTTACCGCGCTTGGCGAGAAGGTTTTGGCTTGCTGGCGGCGAATTCCCGAATATTGGCCAATGGTAGAGCTGCTGGAATGCCAGGTTATGCCCGATCATTTTCATGGGCTCTTATTTGTGAAAAAGCCCCTCGCCGTTTCCGGCAAGGCAAAGGACACCGCCGTGGCACGGACTTTCGCTTCGCCGAAAACTGAGAAGAATAAGCCCAAAACTCTCGGCGATGTGATTCGTGGCTTCAAGACCGGTTGCCGCGAAGTTGGCTGGCAAGATGGCTATGTCGATACTATCCTTTATCGAAGGGGCCAGTTGAAAAACATGGTGCGATACATCCGCGACAACCCTCGCCGCTTATGGCAAAAGCGCGCTCGCCCGGAACTTTTCAGAGTTCTCGGCGATGTTGAAGCCGCACACGGGCGCTTTGCCGCAATCGGCAATAAGGCGCTTTTGAAAGCCCCGCATATATTTCAGGTGCAAGTATCGCGCTCGTTTTTCGCATATCAGCGCGACTCGCGCGGCGCTATATTGAAAAACGCGCCGCCTGCAGTCGCAACATCTGAATTTGAGGCAAAGCGCTCTGGATTTCTTGAGGCGGCCGAGCATGGCGCCGTTCTCTTGAGCCCATGCATCAGCGAAGGAGAGAGAGAAATCGCGCGCCTCGCATTCGATAAAGGACTCAAGGTGATAACACTCTCGAACAAAGGCTTCTCGCCACTCTACAAGCCGGGCGGCAAGTTGTTCGATTTGACTGCCAAAGGCAATCTTCTTATGCTCGCACCTATCTCCTGGCCCTATATCCCAGGCGAAAAGAAAATCACTCGTATTGACGCCTGCGTCTTGAACAGAATCGCACAGTGGATTTCGGGCAGCGGCGCCATCGAAATAAAATATCGCGGCATTGAACCCGCCTACATCGACCGCCTCGCCGCCCAAGCTATCCAAAGACACGGGGATATACCGCGTGTTCACGCCATAGTACGCGAATAACAATCTCGTATCGGAAAAGTCATAACGGTTTTTGCAAAAACTGTTAATGACAACAATCTCGTTATTCCCTATGGAATATATCATAACGGTTTTCGCAAAATTCGTTACTAACCGCAATTCTATTATTCATAGAGGATTTACATGTTTAATCATTAACGGTTTTCGCAAAATTCGTTATAAGTTTCCACTTGATTCAATGGGCCGGAATATGGTATAATTAAGGACATGAAAAATACACTTCTTAGACCGACGGTATGGAGAACTGCGCGTGTGTTAAAAAATGAACGACGCCTTCGCCTTTTGAAAGAGGTTTTGACTGGAAACGGGGATAAATCGGTTTCCGAACTCGCTAGAGAGGTCAATCTTGCCGTCTCGACAACAAGTATTTACTTGAGAGCCTTGAATGCTAGAGGTTTAATATCTGTCATAAGTGACGCCGGGTATGTATATTATGACAACCGCAAGGATAGATCCCTTCCGGAAGCGCAGAAGATACAATCCGCGTTCGGCAGATTTTTCAAAAACAAAACATTGTCAAGCGACTGGTCTAAGAAGTTAAGTGTCTTAATGACGGCATACGCAAACTCGCGGAGATTGAATATCATCAAGTTTCTCTCGTCAAGGCAGGCTGCTACGATATCGGAAATCGCCAAAAAAATAGGCGTTCCTGCCATGAGCGTATCGCGTCACATGCGATTATTTTGCAAAGCTGGCTTGGCGTTTGAAACAGATGATGGGTATTCGCTCCGAAAACCGATCAACAGAATCGATGCCGTCATGAGAGAAATCGTGTTGTCGGATATATAACGTATTTTGCAATAAGCGTTATTAACCGCAATTCTATTATTTCTGGGGAACATGCAAGTTCTTCTCAATTCATAACGGATTTTGCAAAAATCGTTAATGTTGATTTTACGATTGGAAGCTCTAGGATGTTTGCCGGTGCGGTGGAGGTTTAGCGCAGGGAATTTACATCTTTTTCATAACCATTAACAAATTTTGCAAAAAGCGTTAATGACCGCAATTCTGTTATTTCTGGGGAACATGCAAGTTCTTCGCAATTCGTAACTAATTTTGCAAAAAGTGTTAATGTTGATTTTACGATTGGAAGCTCTAGGATGTTTGCCGGTGCGGTGGAGGTTTATGCACAGGGAATTTACATGTTGTTTATAACTATTAACGGTTTTTGCAAAAAGCGTTAATGACCGCAATTCTGTTATTTCTGGGGAACATAGAAGTTCTTCTCAAATCATAACGAATTTTGCAAAATGCGTTAATGTTGATTTTACATTTGTAAGTTCTAGAATTTTCTTTAACCGCTTGGCCGCCGGAGAATGTTTACATTGTTGCTGTTTCCATTGTCCAATTTCCAATTGGAAACTGGCAACATTGGAATTGTCAACACTTCCACATTGGCAGCATTAAACAACCTTACAGCCTTCAACCATCTGAACATCTGAACGGCGCCCGCGGGGCTCGCCGCCCTACATTTTTCTCCTGTCCTTCATGCTTAATCACAAAAAATCAGCAATTCCTTTCTCCATTCGTCATTCGTCATTTTGCGCCTTCGCCGCATATTGCGCGCATTCGCGCGGGGGCATGGGACGAGGGCGCTTGTTCGCAGGGATGGCACATCCGGCCGCGCAGAGGCGCACGCCGTTTTTCTCGATGCAATTGCGGCACTCCTCGAAGCAGAGTTGCCAATCGTCATTTGTGAATTTTGCAGAGGCGGCATTTTCGCGGCGCTTCTCATCTGCTAGCTGTGAGGGCGTTTTGTGCGAAGCTTCTCTTTCTGCTTTCGCCGCGAGGCGATAGGCGGCACACTTTTCATTTTCGTTTTTCCATGCTACCGAGTTTGCTCTTGCGTAGTATAGTCGCAAGGAACGAATGAAATTCTTCTTCGTTATAGGTTCACCTTGTTGGAATGAGTAATCGACTTCATCGGCGTATTCTATCCATTCCTTGATGATCGCGATGGAATATTTATCAAGAAGATTTTTTCTGCGGCAATAATCTTTGATGAAGCTGAACCAATCGCGCATTTGGTTGTTCCAATATTTCGGAACTTTTTCTGGATTGTTGCCAAGCGGGTCTGATAAATCTTCAATATCGACGTCGCGCGGGGCGCGCGTTGTCGTAGTCGTCGTGTTGTCTCTCTCTTTACTCTCTTTGGTTCTTTCTCTCATTTCTCTCTCTATTGGATAATTATTCATAGATACAATTCTCCTTACTTGCCCTTTTTTGTCAGGGATGGAATTTGCTTGTCAAAAATTTTTAAATCGCCAGCGTTACCGATAACCAATCTAGATTTGGAAATCGATAACACTGGCAAATCCGGCAACACCTGTTTGTTGTCCTTTAGCCCTCCGTTACCTGCGGCGTTTCGCCGCCGCCTTCGCTTTCATCGCTTTCGCCGCCGCCTTCATCAGGGTCGGGAGTCGGTGTAGGGTCGGGCTCTTCATCTTCGCCGTTTTCAGGTGTTGTGCTGTTACTCGCGGCGATAGCTTTATATTTGTTGACGATACCAGTCAGGTTGGACATTATGTTCTGGGTAATCTCGCTCGGCTGCAAGGCGTATGCACCGTTGATGATTACGCAGAGCTGCTTGAAAGCTTCCCCGATTTCGATTCTGATATCGCGAACAGACTTGCCGCCGCGCGCGACAGTGCGTTTGCCGGAGGACATCGTACGCGCACGGAAGAGAGTCCTTACCGCGGTGTTTACGGTATTGAGCTCGGTGACGAGCGCGGTGAGTCCGAGCGCCGTGACATGCGCGGCGTTTGCCTCTGCCGTAAGAGTCTCGCAAAGCTCGCGAATCAGCGAAGTCTGCTCGGTGATGGAAAGTCCGCCGATATCGTAGTAGCGACTGACGATTTCATAGAGAGAGTTCGCGTGAGTCCAGAACGGAGAATCGGAAGGCATCGCGAGATAGCGCTTGAATGCGACGATCAAGAGCCTTGCGAGTTTATCGCGATATTCATCCTTCGCGACAATCTGCGCGGTTTCGTTGAAGCCGAACGGGAAACGCACGAGGTTCAAGTAAGAAGCCTTTAGCGCTTCGAGCACGGGCACGATATTTTCGGCGAAGAGCGTTGGCGCATCATTGCCGATTGCCGCGAGAATATCCTGGATGTATTCCGCGAATTGTCCGTTACGTAGTTTTACACCCGTGAAGTCTTGCACGACTATCGCGGGATAGCTTGGTGTTTCATTGTCTGCCATAGTTAGTTGTTAGTTGTTAGTAGTTGGTTGTTGTTTGTTGTTGTTAGTGTTGCCGGAAATCGGAAATTAATGACGAAAGACAAATCAAAACTCTGTCTTTACATCGACAGGGTTCGATTGATTCGCGCTGTTCGTATCGCTGCCGGAGTTTTCGGTATCTTGCGATGTTTGCGTTATGATCGCAATCGCCGGAAGACCAAAAGCGTATACGCCCATGGTTTGCGTCTTGTCGCTCGGCGTGAAGCTCGAGCAACCAGTCGCGAAATATGTCGATAAACTCGCTAGCACCGCGAGAATTATCGGCTTTGAATTTGCTTTAATTATTTGCCATAATCGTTTCATAGTTTGTTATCGTTTAAGGTTTATTTAGTTGTAGTTTCGAGTTGGAGCTGGAGAGTGGAATTGTTGATTTCGTTCGGTAGGGCTCATCGCCCTACCATTCGTCATTGCGCAGCCACAGCCGCGCCATCGCACACATGCCCCTCTATATCACAAGCACAGATTTTTGCGATTTCTCAGAAAATTTAGAACGAAAGCGATGCTCCGAACATCGCTTTCACCCTTGATTTTATTGGCGAAAATAATTTTTTTCAACTTTTTTTGCATGTCCTGATTTTGGCATTAACAATGGCTTCTATCTTATTAAGATCATACCGATATTTTACCTCGGCCGTATGATAATCCAATCCCTTTATTTTCGCTATGGCTGTGATAGATTTTTTTCTATCCTTGCCATTTGCGACAAGTAGCCTAAGCGTGAATACTGCTATGTTAGCTCCTTTGCGTACTAAATATTTTCTTAACGCGTCTACCCTTTTGCGCCGTTGCACAGATAGCTTTTCGAGTTCGGCGTCTATCTTTTCGATTAGCCGCTCGATACCGATGCCGTCATCGGAAATTTCCATTACCTCGTCGTCGCTTTCCAGCATTTCGATGTGGATTGAATCTTTCATCATGCCTCGTGAATAGTGCATACGATCAATATTCGCATCTCGGCTTTCACGATGCTTCAGCAGCGCTTCAGCGATGCGGCTTCTTTCTTCCACATCGGTGCTTTTCTCGTATGAGAACGCAGCAACGATGTCTTCGTTGAAATAGTATTTGGCTATCCCACGATAATCCTCGATCGATATGCCGAGGTTGTGTTCGGCGATTATCGCCGAGATTTCTTTTTCTGTTAGCATTTTGGTTTTACCCATTGGTGTACTCCTATTTGTTCGCCCTTGCGGGACGATTGTTAGTATCTAACAATGGGGTGGCATTTCGCACCAAAACGAAACGAAAACAACAAATTAGCCCAAGCCGCTTCTGCTCGCTTGGGACTAATTAACAAAAAAGGACGAAATCCTAACGATTTCGCCCAGTTTTATGAATCAAAAAAAGTTGAAAAAATTTTATACCGTTGCGGAAAATTGCGGTCTAACGCAATTATTTCTTTATCATGAGGTTATGTATTTGCTCAGCAGACGCGCCTCTTACAACATGCTTTGAATTCAAAGCATCCCCCTTTTTCTTCTTTCTTTTTGCTTTATAGATTTCGGCAATTTGTTGCATCTTCACTACATCAAAGTTTATAAGAGCATCGTGAAAACCGGGTGGAGCTTTGTTTTTATGTTTTTTCCAATTCCGGATTGTATTTTCACTCTTTACCCCAAACAGTCTTTTTAGAAACTTAGTAGAAAAGAAATCTCTCTCTTTATTCATCTTATTTTTCGCCATAGTGACTATTTCATCCACCCGCTTGAAAAATGTTTCATCGGCTGTAACTTTCTCTGGCGGCTTCTTTTGGAAAATTGCTAAATCTATAACAAAATTTGTAAGAGCTTCGCAGAGTTTCGAATCAAGTTCCTCTATTATTATATTCCGGCGCAAAATATCGTTATTGCTCGATAAAACTTGAATAATGTTGTTATCTTTTTCTAAGATATTGCTATAGGTAGTAATATCGAGTCTTAGACGATAAAATATCTCTGCCGTTTTGGAACCGATTTCCACCGCAACTCTATTGATTTCTTTCAAAAAACTTTCAATATTTTTGATTAACACATCCCTTGCCGCCGCCTCTTCAACTATGCCGAACTTTATATTCTTTAGCCTTTTCGGATTCTCATCCTTTTCTGAAACTAGATTATAGTAGTAGTAAGAGGTTTTCGCTTCGTAAATGCGTTTCAGAGTATCTTGATTTATAATTATCTCCCCTTTTACTTTCTCTAGCTCATCCACATTTTCAAGAACATCTTTCGCGCGCTTGAATATATCGTTTAATCGATTGACATCTTCAGCAAAAGTTTTAGGCAGACTTTCCCGGCAATATTCAATCCCAATTTTCTTCGATATTTCTGTCGACTCCTCCACGCTTTTGCTGAGTTTGATGAATTGTTCCTTTATTATCGGCTGAGGTTTTTCGAGTTCGCGAAGTTTTATATTCATCTTCTCGCTATCATCCAATAGATCGTATTCTGAAATTACTGCATCCCAGCAATCGGCAAAACGATCTGTGCAATCTTCAATCTTATCTTCTAACACTTTAGCATCATCTATGGTCGAAAGTTGGAGTTTTTTCAAACTGACTTGTAAAGCCAAGACATCCTGAAGCTTTTGCGAATTGATTTTTCTAGCTAGTTGCGCTAGCAAATATGCTAAATTGTTTACCTCGTAAAATGCATCTGCTCGCAAGCCTTCAAATGGGAGCCAGACATGTCCTAACATGTAATAGATTGCATTTCTTAATTTTAGTTTGTCATCATTTGTGCACAACACGGCATTATATTCACCTAGAATACAAGATTTAGCATATTGAAAAATACCATCTCTTATAACTTTAAAACATTCTTTTAAGGATTCCTCGTCATTTTCTGAGTTGTTTGCAGCTAACAGATTGTCTTTGTGCTTTAAAATACTTTGCCCTAGGATAGCTTCTCTCTGATAATCTGGTCTAGATGTGGGCAAGTTGAAACAATTGCCTACTTCTTCTTTCGTTATGTTGTTATTATTATTCATAGGTGGCGAGTATTATATCACATTTTCCTCTGCCGCGCAACTGCCCCACTCCGGAAGCGCCGCCACTTTTGTGGCGTTGCCTTCGCGCGACTGCGCAAGCCCCGCCACTTTTCTGGCGACGCCTTCGCGCGTCTGCGCAAGCGCCGCCACTTTTGTGGCGTTGCCTTCGCGCGTCTGCGCAAGTTCCGCCACTTTTCTGGCGACGCCTTCGCGCGTCTGCGCAAGCCCCGCCACTTTTCTAGCGACGCTTTCGCGCGTCTGCGGCGGCCACGGGGTGGCCGCCATTCGGTATTTCCTCTGAAAGGTTATTGCACCAATGTCCTGAATTTGATACAATATGGGGTGTAAAAATCAAAATAGAATTTGTAGCTATGTTAGAGGATTTATCATCACAAGAGATTGATCTCCAACCATCTCGCAAGAGATTAAATCATCGCGGTCCGCTATATATTGATGTAAGATCATCATGGTATTTCATAACAATTTGTGCGTCAAATCACCAACCATGGCATCTTGATAAAATGAAGATCGGTAGGGCGGTCGCCCCGCGACCGCCGGAACCAAACAATGTCGCCCCGCGGCCGCCGGAAATATCCCAATTGAAATTGGTCGCCCCTTTGATATTGCACGAAGCGCATGAATACCATGTTCGTGATATTTGGCGATTGGCATTATTTTTGGTCATGCCAGATCATTTGCATTTCATTGTTCATATACCGGACGGCGGCCACGGGGTGGCCGCCCTACCGAAGATTATTGCAAATTTCAAACATTTGTTATCAACGCGTTTTGGCATCAGTTTTCAACGCGATTTCTTCGATACACGTCTGCGTGATAATATGCATTTCGCGGAAAAATACCAATACATCCTAGACAATCCTGTTCGAAAAGGGCTTTGCGCCACTCCAGAAGAATGGCCGTTTTCAATAACCATTCCACGCGATTCTGTTCGGTAGGGCTCATGAACCCGCCACCGCCGCGTATAGTTTGACATATTCCGGCGGCCAGCGGGGAGATGAGACCATACATCTCCCCTTCTCCACCTCTACACGGCTGATAAAGCAATCTCAAAAGTGCCGCGGGGGCGGGAAAATATTGAAAAATATCGCGCTAGAACGATAAAAAAATCAATTAACAGGATTGTTAATAACTTTTAGATAACTGTAAATTTTTATTTACTATTAGTATCTTGACAAATACCCCCAATGGCGAATTTTGCCAATAAAACCAGGCGTTTTCGATAAAACCTTGATTCTTGACTGACGCATAACGCAGGCAAATTTTATGTTAACAACCATGTAAACATTATGCTATAATTACAGCGAAATGATGAAAAACGCAAAAATTTACAACCTGGTAGTAATTGGCGCCGGACATGCCGGCGTAGAGGCGGCGTTGGCCGCGGCGCGCATGGGCGTGAGGACTCTTCTAGTGACCGCCAGCCGCGATGATATCGCCAAAATGCCCTGCAATCCTGCAATAGGAGGACTCGCAAAAAGCCATCTCGTATACGAACTGGATGCACTCGGCGGAGAGATGGGCAAGAATGCAGACGCCGCGGCAGTGCAGTCCAAAACGCTCAATTCGAGTCGCGGCCCAGCCGTCCGGGCGACTCGCACGCAATGCGCCAAGAAAGAATATTCCCTCAGGATGCGCCGGGTCGTCGAATCTACGCCGAATCTCGATATACTCGAAGATATTGCAACGGGACTTATCGCCGATATCGATTCAAAGGATAATACGGGCAAGATTACGGGCATTAGGACATCCAAGTCGGGCGATATAGAGTGCTCGCGGGTTGTGATTACTGCGGGGACGAGTCTTAGAGGTGTGATTTGGATCGGCAAGGAGAGTTGTGGCGGTGGCGGCGATGGGCGTCCGAACGCCGATGCGCTATCGAGTTCGTTGGAGGCTTTAGGATTCAAGCTGATTCGTCTAAAGACCGGTACGCCGCCTAGGCTAAAGGCAAGTTCGTGCGATTTCAGCAAGTGCGAGAGACATGATGGCGAGCTGCCGCGTCCATTGTTCCACGTGGAACATCACAGGACAGAGGGCGATTCTTTAACGCAGAGGCGCGGAGTCGCGGAGTGCGCAGGGAGTGAGGGGGCGTGTGAGGGATGTATTTTAACGCAGAGGCGCAGAGGCGCGGAGAATGATGGGAATTTAGGTTGTGGAGATGAGGGTGGGGGTGGAATGTTCCATGTGGAACATAGCGGAGCTGTGGGGTGTGAAGGAGTTTGTGGTGGCGTGGATGGAGAGGATAAATCGGGGGATTTTGGTGGTGTTTCTAAGGTGGTGGATTGTACAGGGGGAGAAAATAGGGTAAATTGTGGTGTTGGATGCGCGGAGGTAGGAGATGTGGTTCGGCGGGGGATTTGTGTGGGTGGTATTTTAACGCAGAGGCGCAGAGACGAGGAGTTAGGAGATGGGGTTGATGGGGTTTGTGGGGGTGAGTTGGTCGCGCAGAGGCGCAGGGACGCGGAGGTAGGAGATGTGGGTGGAATGTTCCACGTGGAACATCCGGGTGCCCTACTCGATGTTGAAATGCCGGAGCTGCCCTGTTGGATGACTCATACGACCGAAGAAACACATAGAATAATCCGTGAGAACCTGGATAAGTCGTCCTTGTATGGCGGCGGGATAACTGGCACAGGCGTGAGGTACTGTCCTTCTATTGAAGACAAGATCGTGCGGTTTGAGTCCGCCTCGCAACACCATGTAATACTTGAACCCGAGAATATCGATGGCACGGTGATATATCCAAACGGACTCAGCTGCTCCCTTCCAAGAGATGTGCAGGAGCGCATGGTGCGGTCAGTGCCTGGACTCGAGCGCGCGGAATTTCTCGCCTACGCATACGCGATAGAATATGACAGTATAGATGCTCGCGAACTGAAACATACACTTGAATCGAAGCGGATTGCTGGATTGTATTTCGCCGGACAAGTCAACGGCACGACTGGTTACGAGGAAGCAGCTGCTCAAGGAATAATCGCCGGAATCAATGCGGCGCTTGCCGTTTTAGGCAAATCGCCGCTGGTGTTGAGTCGTCAAGATGCCTATATCGGCGTAATGATAGATGATTTGGTGACAAAAGGAACTGATGAACCTTACAGAATGTTCACGAGCCGGGCCGAGCGGAGGTTGCTGCTAAGGCAAGATAACGCGCGTCTGAGGCTTGTCGATGCGGCTGAACATGTCGGGATAATATCGCGCGAACAAATAGACGCCACTCGCAGGGTCAAGGAATATTTGGAAAACGCGGTGAGCGCGGAACACGATATGTTATGCGACGATGCTGTAGAGTCCGTTTGGTTCCCGAGAGAGGTCATAGAAGAGGAATTGAAGATCATGAAGCATTACGCGCCATATATCGAGCAGGAGCGCAAGGCGGCCGAGAGGGCGAAGAAGGATGAATCGATTGCGATTCCCAAGTGGCTTGATTATGCGAAATGCACGGCTGTAAGGTATGAAAGCCGGATAAAGCTAATGGCGGCGAAGCCTGAAAATCTCGCGCAGGCATCGCGCATTCCCGGCGTAAATCCGGCAGATATATCTGTTTTGGCGGTGATTATCAAGAGAGGGCATGTTTAGCGTGCCGCGCGGCGCGCAATTAGAAATTAGGAATGAGGACTTAGAAATTAGGAATTAGGAAGGGGGACTTGGGA
>JAFSMR010000053.1 GCA_017447805.1 Kiritimatiellia bacterium
ATACAATATCCATGTCCGAAAGTAAACGCTAGTTTCCTTCCTAGGAAGGAATGAAGGTGAAAGTCCTACATTTCAATCCCACCCAGTATTCTCAAGGACTAAACGCAAGAGAAACTTGCATTTACATTTGGACTTCGCACCATCAGACGATCTGACCATTTGACCATCCGACCACTAGACAATGGCTGGCGGATTTGATACAATATCGCCATGCCATGGAACTACACGAAGAAGAGGAATATAAGGGCGGCCTGAGGCGACGATATCTATCGCCGTTGGGCGCGTGGGCGATGTCGTTTGGCTGTGCCGTAGGCTGGGGCGCGTTTGTAATGCCCGGCACTACATTCTTGCCATTGGCAGGCCCGGTCGGGACCTTGCTGGGAATATTCGCAGGCGCGCTCATAATGTTTATATTCGGCCGAAACTATCACTATTTGATCCAACACTTCCCGGAATCGGGCGGCGCATACGGATATGTCAAGCGGATTTGCGGCCATGACCACGGCTATATTTGCGGGTGGTTTTTGATTTTGACATATATCGCGATCGCCTGGGCGAATGCTACCGCTCTTGCGCTAGTCGGGCGAAATTTGCTCGGCGGAGTTTTTAGTTTCGGTTTTCATTATTATGTAGCGGGGTATGATGTATATTTCGGGGAAGTATTGCTTTCTATCGTTGCGTTAATCGCGACAATGGCGGTTTCCCTTATTGGCAAGCGGCTTGCCGCATGGCTTCAGACGATTCTCGCGGCCGTCTTGGTCGGCGGAATCGCAATCAGCTTTGCAGTAGTACTGGCGAAAAACGGCGTAAACTATTCGACATTTGCGCCGGCATTTTCAGATAATGGCCCATCCATTTTGCAGGTAGTCGCGATTATCGCGCTAGCGCCTTGGGCTTGGTTCCGGCGAAGGCGAAATCGATTGGAACAGCGAAATCAAGCCTTCGCCCCCGGTTGCAAGTACCGTCAAAATTTTGACGCTACCTTCGCCCACGGATGGAACCACCGTCAAAATTTTGAAGCTACCTTCGAGCACGATCGGAACCACCGTCAAAATTTTGACGCTACCTTCGCCCACGGATGGAACCACCGTCAAAATTTTGAAGCTACCTTCGAGCACGGTCGGAACCACCGTCAAATTTTTGACGGCACCTCCGACCAAGAAATCAATTAGAAATTAGGAATTAGAAATTAGAAATTAGAAATTATGATTAAACAACCTCTGTGCACTCAGCGCCTCAGCGCCTCTCGGGTTAAACACCTGTTTCTCCTGTTCTCCATGCTTAATCATAAAAAATAAACAATTTCTAATTCCTAATTCCTAATTCCTAATTGGTTACTGGCATTGGCAACATTCTACACCCTTCGCCCCCGGTTGCAAGTACCGTCAGAATTTTGACGCGACCTTCTACCACGCTCGCAAGTACCGTCAGAATTTTGACGCTACCTTCGTCCACGGTCGTATCGTTGAAGGTTGCAGGTTTTGAATGTTGAAGGTTGTAGAAGCTTTTAATGTGAAAATGTTGCCAATCAGGGAAACGGGCAAGACCCGTTTCCCAAAAATTGAAATACCGGAAAACTGCCGAAAAGCCCGCAATTTGCTCGAATCTTTTGTCTAAAACACAATTCCCAACTGAGAATACAGGTCAGCAACTGTAAATTTTAAATAAAATTTACGGTCATTGTCATAGTGTGTGACTTTATATTCCCCGTGCGCCAACGCAGAGGAAAAGCAAGCAAAGAAGATAGGGGTGTGGGGGAA
>JAFSMR010000054.1 GCA_017447805.1 Kiritimatiellia bacterium
AAGCTCCATAAAAACTGCTCGCCGAATTTAGTGCAGAACACATAATACTTCTTTTCCTCTACGTCACGGCCTGACCACTCAAGCGTTCCTTTCTCTTGCTGACGCGGTCTCTTCCATATAATATTAGTATCAGCCGAACCAGCCAAGCCCTGAGAGCCGGAAATTTCGTTAAACGGATCGGACGTGTCGAGCATTTTGCGCAAATGATGAATTACTAAAATCGCTATGGCGTACTTATCGGCAAGGCGTTTAATATCGCCCGCCGCGTCGTAGTCTTCAGAATATATATTCCCGCGTGATGAAAGCTGTTTACGGAATTTCTGAAACGTGTCGATAATGATTAATCTCGTGTCGGGATGCTGCTTTAGATACCATTCAAGATAATCAATTCCGCCGTCATGCTGCCGTGGAATATCTATTTGAATATCAAGATTAACAAGCCCGCTCTCGTCATCGGGATTAATGAGCGTCTGTTTTAATCTTCTTTGCAGACGCTGTTTAGTGTCTTCAAGGGCTAAATATAACACGCGTCCCTGCTCGCATTTGATATTGCCTAACGCATAGCCGCCGTAAACTATAGCGGTAGCGAAGTGCAAGGCCATTAAGCTTTTACCGGCTTTAGGATTGCCGCACAGCATTGCAAGGCCGGACGGAATTATATTCGGAACAGCCCATTTAATAGGCGGAAATTCCATGTGCATTAAATCAGCGGCGTTGATAAGCGGATATTTAGCCCGTATCTCTTCAACACGCGCGTCAATCTCGCGTTCCTTCTGCGATTTATAGGCGTAAATAAGCTTATCGTTTATAATCTCGCGTGTTTTATCTGCTCCGTGTTTAATCGCGTAATCGTTCCAGTCCGTGAGCTTGTCTTTTCTGTCGGACGCGTCAAACGGCGGTGTAAACATCTCGTCAAGATTAGCGAATTTCACGGCGTAAAGTCCGGCCTCAACGCCTGGATTTTTCCCGTCAGTATGTTTTGCGCTGTCGTCGTCCGCCATGACTATGATTTTATTATCAGGGTATTTAGCGCGTAAGCTTGCGGCTATTCTTTGGATCGTGCCGCATGACATTGCGCAGATAACGGCAACTTTATCATAACTGAATTCTGCAAGCTCTCGCAATGTTGCGCCTGTAGCGTAGCCCTCGCATAATAATATCGGACTGCCGGAGCTGAGCTCGTCAAGTCCCATGCTGTAAAACGCCTCGCCTGTTAATGCGTCTTTAGCATAGAGTTTGTCACCGTCCGGCTTGATACGCTGATAGCTCATAAACTCGCCGTTAATATTTCTAAGCGGGATTAATAATGCGCCGTTTAATATCTTCACGCCTTCATGAGCCTTGACTTGCTTGCGTTTTAAATAGTCATGCTCGCCGGTAAAGTCTTTAGCTTTATTATAAATCTCTTGAGCGCGTTTAACGGCGTCTATAGTCTCTTGTTTCTCTTCAAGTTCATGCTGTTTGCGCCGTTCTTCAGCATATTTCTTATATTCCGGCGTTTGAACTTGCTTATAAAGTTTCTCGTATTTCTTGTTTTGCTTTAACTCTTCAATATCGAATTTCCACGTTAAATAGACGCTGTCTCTATAGTTGTTGACATAACCGGCGGGATAGCCGTCGGAATGCACGCAATAGACCGCGCCTGTCTCGCGGCCTTTATCGCCTTTGACTTGATAACGCGTCTTCTTATCAAGTATGATATTAATAGGCTCTAAAGGCGCATTGTCGGAGGAATATAAAAACTCCTCGAATTGCTTAATAATTAAGTCTTCCGGTATAGGATCGTAATCAGCCATTTTCAATAGCCCCTATTCATATTAGCCATAATTGCCGCGATAGCCCCGCCTTTGAGATTATCAGCCTCGCGTATTGCGATGCGCTCGTCTATCAGCTCGTTTAACGTATCATCAGCAAGCTTTAAGATTAATTCAGCCTCTAACTCTTGATGTTTGTCTAAATATTCACGGGCTTTCTGACTTGTGAAAATATCACCGTGGAGGGCGATTCTCCACGGCACTTCGATAATAACCTCGAGCTTGAGCTTGTTGACCCAGCAGCGTTGTAAAAACTCATTAACTCTATTTTTGCTCATGTTGATTTTTAATGTAGAGCCTGCACGTCAAGCACCCGTGCAAGCCCTTTTCGCTCTCTTCTTTAATCCCTGTGCAATAGCCGTCTTCAGGACTGAATACGTTATAAAACGAGCATTGAGCCTTAAAACGGAATATCGCCCGCACTTCCGGCAGAATAGTCGGGAGTATCGCTTGCCTTCCAGTTTTGAGCCGGCCCGTTATAACTTGAGTTATTAGCCGGAGCTTG